>JBHGBM010000033.1:0-52958 GCA_041946965.1 Bryobacteraceae bacterium | reverse complement strand
CAGAGCCGCGACCGCGACGTGGACAGCGTGGGCGCCTGCGTGGGCATGAAGGGCATGCGGGTGCAGTCCATCATCCGCGAGCTGCGCGGCGAGAAGATCGACATCATCGAGTACTCCGAAGATCCGGTGGCGTTCGCCACCCACGCGCTCAGCCCCGCCAAGATCAGCCGCGTGACCATCCTCGATCCGCTCGAAAAGCACATGGAAGTGATCGTAGACGATTCGCAGCTCTCCCTCGCCATCGGCAAGAAGGGGCAGAACGTCCGCCTGGCAGCCAAGCTGTTGGGCTGGAAGATCGACATCAAGAGCGAGGAAGAAAAGCGCCAGGAAGTGGAGAGCGCCATGGCGGCGCTGGTGGCTCCGGGCGCGCCCGTCTCCGTGCTGGTGGACTACGGGGTGGGAGAGAAGGTCGTGGAAGGCCTGCTGGAAGCCGGCGTGAGCACGGTGGAAAAGCTGGGCGCCATGACGCCCGAGCAGTTGGAGGAAATTCCCGGCATCGGCGAGAAGACCGTGGAGAAGATCCAGCAGGCCGTCAACGCCTACTACAACCAGTTCGAGCAGCCGGACCTGGCGCAGATGGGCGAAGAGACGCCGCCCGCGCCGGAGCCGGCCGAGGCCGAAAGCGAGCCGGCAGAGCCACTTGCACCGGAAACCGGCGCCGGAGAGCCGGAACCGGAATCCATGGCTCCGGCCGCCGCGGAGGGCGCGGAAGAGGGTGTCGAGCCGGACTCTGCGGCCGCAATCGCTGATGCAGGTGCGGAAGAGTCTGATAGGATAGGATTCTCGGGTACACAAGACCGGCAGGAGTCAGAGGATACGGGTGTGCCAGAGGACCGGCGGCAGTAGGCGGAGGGTCCGCGGGAGAAACTAGCGTTACCACTTTATGAAAAAGATTCGCATTAACGAGCTGGCGAGGGAACTGGAGGTCAAGGCGCACGAGATCATCGATCTCCTTCCCGAGTTGGGCGTCACGGAAAGAAAGACGCATTCCAGCTCCATTGACGAGGATGTAGCGGACAAGCTTCGCCGGCGTTACGGGCTCTTGCCCGAAGTCGCCGAACCGGTTCGGGAAGAGCTCGAAGCCGAGGCGCCGGAGCCGGCCATGGAGCCGGCCGCGCCGGCTCCCGTGCCGGAAGCGGCCGCCGGGCCCGAAGAGCCCGTCGCGGAAGCTGAAGTTCGCCCGCAGGAAGTCCCATCCGACAAACCGGTGTCCCCCATCCGCCCGCCGCTGCGGCCGTCGCACCCCATTCGGCCCCCGCTGGCGGGGGTGCCTGTCGCGCCTCCCGCGCAACCACCCGCGGCCCCATCGGCTCCTGTGCAGGCCGCACCCCCGGCGCAGCATCCGCCCGCAGCGGTAATCGCTCCGGGCAGGCCTGCGCCGCCGGCCGCCAAGCCGCTGCCGACGGCTCCGAAACCGGGTCAGATTCTTTCCGGACCGCGCCAGCCCTTCCCGGCCGTGGCGGGCGAGCCAGCCCGCGCGCCGGGAGTGCCGGTCGTGCGGCCGCCACGTCCGCCGGCTCCGCCCCGGCCGGCGGCCCCCGCGGCGCCCGCGCCACCTCAACCCGCGGCGCCCAAGCCGCCGGTCGCCCGCCCGCTCGCCGGGCAACCCGCCGCGCGTCCGGTCGTGCCGCCCCGTCCGGACCTGGTGGCCAAGTTGGCGCAGCAGAAAGCGCCGGCGCCCGGCGCCCCGGCCGCGCCGCCGCGCCCGGGCATGCCCCGGCCGCAGCAGCCCGCGACGCCGGTTCCCGGCCAGCCCATTTACCGTGGTCCCATCCGTCCCGGTCAACCCATGGTGGCCCGCACGGGCGTGAGGCCGGGAGGCCCCGCGCGTCCCGGCGGCCCGCGGCCCATGCACCCCACGCGGGCGCGAGTGGAGCCCGCGGTGGCGCCGCCTGCCGATCAGCGCCGCGCGCCCGATAAGCAGCGTGCGCGCCAGCAGCGCGCCGAGCCCGAAGAGCGCCAGCTCATGCGGCCCTCCGCGCGCCGGCAGACCGAGGCCGGTCCGCCGCCGGTCAACCGCGAAATCACTATCTCGGAAGGCATCACGGTGAAAGAGCTTTCCGAGAAGCTCGACGTAAAGGCCAACATGGTGATCAAGAAGCTGCTCGACCGCGGCATCTTCGCCACCATCAACCAGACGCTGGATTCCAAGCTGGCTACCGACCTGGCCCGGGATTTCGGCGCCTCCACGACCACCGTGAGCTTCGAGGAAGAGGCCATGCGGCAGGTGGAGGAAGCCCAGGAGGATGCCGAGTTGGTCAAGCGCGCTCCCGTGATCACCATCATGGGCCACGTGGACCACGGCAAGACCTCGCTGCTCGACGCCATCCGCGAAGCGCACGTCGCCGAGCGCGAAGCCGGCGGCATTACGCAGCATATCGGCGCTTACGAAGTGGAGCAGAATGGCCGCAAGATCGTCTTCATCGATACGCCCGGCCACGAAGCCTTCACCCGCATGCGCGCCCGCGGCGCCAAGGCGACCGACGTGGTGGTGCTGGTGGTGGCCGCCGATGACGGCGTGATGCCGCAGACGCTCGAAGCAATCGACCACGCCCGCGCCGCCAAGGTGCCCATCGTGGTGGCCATCAACAAGATCGATAAGCCCGAAGCGCAGCCCGAGCGCATCAAGCAGCAGCTCGCCGACCGCAACCTGCTGGCGGAGGATTGGGGCGGCGAGACGGTTATGGTGCCGGTCTCGGCCAAGACCAAGACCAACCTCGACCTGCTGCTCGAAATGATCCTGCTGGTTTCGGACATGCTGGATCTGAAAGCCAATCCCGGCCGGCCGGCCACGGGCACGGTGCTCGAAGCCAAGCTCGACCGCGGCCGCGGTCCGGTGCCCACGGTGCTGGTGCGCAACGGCACGCTGAAAGTCGGCGACTTCTTCATCTGCGGCAACGTGTTCGGCAAGGTCCGCGCGATGTACAACGACCGCGGCATGCAGGTGCGGGAGGCCGAGCCCTCGAGCCCGGTGGAAGTGCTGGGGCTGGAATCGCTGCCCGAAGCCGGCGACGACTTCCAGGTGGTGACCGACACCGCCAAGGCCAAACAGATCGTCATGTTCCGCGAAGCCAAGGCGAGGGATGCGGCCATGGCCAAGAGCAGTCGCCTGACGCTCGAACAGCTCCACAAGCAGATGGAAGCCGGCGAGGTGAAGGAACTGCCGATCATTCTGAAGGCGGATGTGGGCGGCTCGGTGGAAGTGCTCACGGATACGCTTCAGAAGCTCTCCAACGAGAAGGTGAAGGTGCGGGTGATCCACTCCGGCGTCGGGGCCATCAACGAATCCGACGTGCTGCTGGCCTCCGCTTCCAACGCCGTCATCATCGGCTTCAACGTGCGGCCCGAGCGCAACGCCAGCGCGCTGGCGGAGCAGGAGAAGGTGGATATCCGCCTGCACACCATCATCTACAACCTGACCGACGAGATGAAGCGCGCCATGACGGGCCTGCTCGAGCCGGTGTTCCGCGAAGTCTACCGGGGAAAGGCGGAGGTGCGCGAGACGTTCCGCATCACCAAGGTGGGCAACGTGGCGGGCTGCCTGGTGCAGGACGGCACCCTCACGCGCGACAGCGAGGCGCGGCTGCTGCGCGACAACGTGGTGGTCTACACGGGCAAGATCGGCTCTCTGCGCCGCTTCAAGGACGACGTGAGCGAGGTGCGCGCCGGCCAGGAGTGCGGCATCACCCTCGAGAACTTCGGCGATGTGAAGCAGGGCGACGTGATCGAGGCGTTCGTCACCGAACGCGTAGCGACGGAAGTATTTGCGTAAATGCCGGTGATCGGTGTACTGACCCTGGAGCTTCGCATCGAGGATTCCCACTCGCTCAAGGACAAGCGCCACGTGGTGAAGAGCCTGAAGGACCGCCTGCGGCGCAAGTTCAACGTCGCCGTGGCGGAGATCGACGGACAGGAACTGTGGCAGCGCGCCACTGTGGCGGCCGTGACCGTATCCGGCGATCACGCGCAGGCCGAGCGGGTGCTGCAATCGGTGGAACAGGAGGCAGCGGCGCTGCTGGGCGGAAGCCTGACGGACAGCAACGTGGAGTGGCTCACCTGACTTATGGACGAGCATCGGGTACAACGCGTGTCGGAAGCCGTAAGGGAGGAACTGCTGGAACTGATCGGCTTCGAGCTGGAGGACCCGCGCGTGCGCTCCACCACGGTCACGGACGTGCACGTCAGCCCGGATTCCCGGCATGCGCGCGTGAAGGTGGCGGTGACGGGCGGCGAGGAGGAGCAACGGGCCGCGCTCTCGGCTCTGGACCACGCCCGGCACTATCTGCGGCACGAACTGGCCTCCCGGCTGAACCTGCGCCGGGTGCCTGAATTGCACTTCGAAGCGGACCGCTGGGCCGAGGTGGACAGCCGCGTCGATCTTCTGCTCAAGCGGGCAAAAAAAACGCGTGGACGCACGGAAAATCAGAGCTAAAGCCAAACAATGTGTGGTAGTTTTGTTTTTGGCGGCGGCCTTGGCAGGGACCGCCCGGCCCACCGGTTTGCTTCGCTTCGAGGCGAGCACGGAGGCCATGGGTTCCAGCTACTCAGTGGTGGTCTACGGTCCCGACGGGGTGAAGTTGCAGCAGGCCGTGGATGCCGCGTTCGAAGAAGTTCACCGGCTGGACGATCTGCTTTCGAATTACAAGCCGTCCAGCGAATGGAGCGAGGTGAACCGGAACGCCGCCGGGCGGCCCGTACGGGTATCCCCCGAGGTATTCCGGCTGATTTCGGCCTGCATGGATTACAGCCGGCGCACCGAGGGAGCCTTCGACATCACGGTGGGCCCGCTCATGAAGCTCTGGGGGTTTTACAAGGGCAGCGGGCGGATGCCGCACCGGGCGGAGATCCGGGCGGTGATGAACCGCGTGGGTTACCGGCACGTGCTGCTGGACCCCGGGCAGATGACCGTCCGGTTCGACCGTGAAGGCGTGGAGATCGACCCCGGCGGCATAGGGAAAGGCTACGCGGTGGACCGCATGGTGGAGATCCTGAGACAGTACGGCATCACGGCGGCGTTCGTTTCCGGCTCCGCAAGCTCGCTCTACGCGCTGGGGGCTCCTCCCAGCGAGCCGCGCGGCTGGAAGGTGGAGATCCGCGATCCGAAATCCCCGGCGGGCCACGTGGCAGGATTGTTCCTGAAGGACCGCTCTCTTTCCACTTCCGGGAGCCAGGAGAAGTTTTTCCGGGCGCGGGGACGCGTGTGGAGCCATATCATGGACCCGCGCACCGGCTACCCGGCTCAGGGCATGCTGGAAGTTTCGGTAATCGCCCCGCGAACGATGGACAGCGAGGCGTGGACCAAGCCTACATTCGTCAACGGCCGCCAGTGGGCGGCCAAACACCTCCCCCACGACTTTCGCGCCTTCATCTGCGAAGACAGGACGGAAAAGCCATGCGCGTGGCTCCCATGACAAGCCGCTTTTTAGATGCGTGCCGGCGACGGCCCACCGACGTCAGGCCCGTGTGGTTTATGCGCCAGGCCGGCCGCTACATGCGCCCATATCGCGAGATTCGAGCCCGGCACAGCATTCTGGAGATGTGCAAGCGTCCGGATCTGGCCGCCACGGTGACCTTGCAGCCCGTTGAGGCGCTGGACGTGGACGCCGCGATCATTTTCGCGGACCTGCTGCTGCCGGTCGAGCCCATGGGGCTCAAGTTGCGCTACGAGGCCGGCGAAGGCCCGGTGATCGACAACCCCGTGCTCACCTCCTCGGATATCGACACCCTGACCACCGGCAATACGGACGACCTCGGCTACGTGGGCGAGGCGATCCAACTGGTGGTCCGGCAGTTGGCGGGGCGCGTGCCCGTGATCGGGTTCGTGGGCGCGCCGTTCACGCTGGCGAGCTACATGATCGAGGGCGGCTCGTCGCGGCGCTTCATCCGCACCAAGCGCATGATGTACGCCGATGAGACCCTGTGGCGTCGGCTGATGGGGAAGATCGTGGATGTGCTGGCCCCCTTCGCGGCATTGCAGGTCACCGCCGGCGCCCGCGCCATCCAGGTGTTCGATAGCTGGGTGGGGGCGCTGGGACCGGACGACTACGTGCGCTTCGTGCAGCCGTACTCGCGCGCGCTGATCGAGCGCATCCGCTCCAACGGCGTGCCGGTGATCCACTTCGGCACGGGCTGCTCGGGTTTCTTCCGCGAGCTGCACGCGGCCGGGGGCGACGTGCTGGGCCTGGACTGGCGCATCAACATCGACCAAGCCTGGATGGACATCAGCTACCGCTCGGCGATTCAGGGCAACCTGGACCCGGTGGCGCTGTTCGCGCCGCTGCCTGAGCTGAAGGCCAAGGTGCAGGAGCTGCTCAAGCGCACCGGCACGCGGCCCGGGCACATCTTCAACGTGGGCCACGGCATTCTGCCGGAAACCCCGGTGGAGAACGTGAAGGCCGTAGTGCAAATGGTACGGGAGTTCCGCCCCTAGTGAAGCAGGCGGTCCTGCTGCTGGCCCACGGCGCTCCCGAGCGCCTGGAAGACGTTCCGGAATACCTGCAACGGGTGCGGGGCGGCCGTCCCGTGGATGCGCGCGTGCTGGAGGAAGTGAAGCGCCGGTACGCGGAGATAGGGGGCTGTTCGCCGCTCACGCGCTGGACCCGCGCGCAAGCCGAAGCCCTGGAGCGCGCGCTGGGGATTCCCGTCTACTTCGGAATGCGCAACTGGCATCCGTTCATCCGCGAGACCATGGAGCGGATCGCTGCGGACGGAATCGAACGGCTGGCCGCCGTCTGCATGGCTCCGCAGTATTCGAAATCGAGCGTGGGGCTGTACTTCCGGCGCACCCAGGAAGCCAAGGTGGCGGCCGGCGCGCGCGCCGGGATCGTGTGGGCCAAGAGCTTTCACGCGCACCCGCTGCTGATCGAGGCGTTCGCCGAGCGCCTGAAGCCGGTGGGGCGCGTGGTGTTCACCGCGCACAGCCTGCCCGAGAAGGCGCTGGAGCAGGCGGACCCGTACGACAGCGAAGCGCGCGGCACGGCGGCCGCGGTCGCCGCGCGGCTCGGGCTCGCGCAATACGATTTCGCTTATCAGAGCCAGGGCTTAACCAGCGACGCGTGGCTGGGTCCCACGGTGGAATCCGTGCTCGACCGCTGCGCCGCCGAAGGCGTGCGCGAGGTCACGCTCGCCCCGGTGGGTTTCGTCTGCGATCACGTCGAGATCCTGTACGACGTGGACATACAGTTCCGCAAGTACGCCGCGGCGCGGGGGATGGCTCTCCGCCGTCCGGAGTCGTTGAACGATTCGGCGAAATTCACCGCCGCGCTGGCCGACATTTCCAAGCGATGCCTCGGGTAATCATCATCGGCGGCGGCGTTTCGGGGCTCTCGGCGGCCTACTACCTGAGCAAGGCCGGCGTGCGGCCCGTGCTCATCGAGCAGCGGCCGCGGCTGGGCGGCGTGGTCTCGACCGAACACGTGGAAGGCTGCGTGGTGGAGGCCGGGCCGGACAGCTTTCTTTCCGTCAAGCCCGCGGCGCTAGAACTGGTGCGGGAGTTGGGGCTGGGCGGCGAGATCATCGGCTCGAACGACCACCTGCGCAAGACCTACGTGAAGCGGCGCAACCGGCTGGTGCCGCTGCCGGACGGCCTCATGATGATGGTGCCCACCAAGGTGATGCCGCTGGCGGCCTCGCCGCTGCTCGGGTGGGGCACCAAGATCCGCATGGGGCTGGAGTGGTTCCGCAGGCCGCGCCCCGCCGCCGCGGACGAATCCGTGGCGGAGTTCGTGTGCGACCACTACGGGAAAGAGGCGGTGGATTACCTCGCCGAGCCGCTGCTTTCGGGCGTTTATGGCGGCGATCCGGAGCAGTTAAGCATCCAGGCCGTGCTGCCGCGGTTCGCCGAACTGGCGGACCGCTACGGGAGCCTCACCAAGGGCGTGCTGCACGAGCGCAGGGCCGCGCGGCGCGCCGCCGCGGGGGCGCCGCTGTTCCGGACGCTCAAGGGCGGGCTCGGCCAACTGGTGGATGCGACGGTGAAGGCCAGCCGGTTCGATTGGGTGCGCGCGCGGGCCGAGGCGGTGGAGCGCACCCAAGCCGGCTTTCGCGTGCGCGTGGGCCCGGACTGGATGGAAGCGGAGCACCTGGTGCTGGCCTGCGAGGCGCACAATGCCGCGCTGCTCGCGCCCGACGCGCGTATCGGCGAGTTGCTGGCGGCGGTGCCGTACACCTCGTCGATGACCGTGGCGGTGGGTTTCGACGAGACCGCGTTTCCGCACCCCCTCAAAGGCTTCGGCTTCCTGGTGCCCAAGCGGGAACGCCGGCGGCTGATGGCGGCGACGTGGGTCGGGACCAAGTTCCCCTTCCGCACCCCGCCCGGGACTGCGATGGTGCGCTGCTTCCTGCACGAGTGGGATGCCGGCGACGACGCGGTGATTGCGGCCGTTCTGGACGAACTCGGTGAGATCGTGCCGTTTCACGGACGTCCGCGTTTCACGCGCCTCTACCGCTGGCCGCGCTCCATGGCGCAATACACGGTGGGGCACCTCCGCCGCACGGCGGAGCTGGAAGCACGCGCGGCGGAGATCCCGGGCCTGCACCTGGCCGGGAACGCGTATCATGGGATCGGCGTGCCGGACTGCATCCGCATGGGAAAGCAGGCCGCGGAGGCGATACGGACCGCCGCTCCCACACGTCACTTGAAGTAGATCAGCCCGTCCACTCCCACGTCCGCGCCCTGCGAGTTCTTGTACTGCTCGCCGCGCACCACGAGGCGCACGGTGTGTTTCGCGTTCTTCAGCCCGAAGGCGTGCCACACGGCTTCGGTGCCGCGGTCGCTGCGCTCGTCCGAGTAGACGTCGAGGGTGCGGTCGAGCTTGCCGTCGAGATAGACGTCGAGCGTGCCGCCCTTGAGCAGGTAGGGGCCGATCACCATCGCCCCGGTGCCTTCGAACGAGATCGCCGCCTCGGCGCCTTTCTCCGCGGTAATGCGCCCGCCGCTCTTGGCCGTGTTCCAGTTGCCTTTGAATGCCCAGCGCGCGTCGGAGGCTTTTACGTTCTCCACCGGCGAGCCGTAATCGTCCCAGACTTCCAGTTTGGCGGCCTTGGGCTGCTGCACCTTGATGAAGACCTTGTCGCCCTCGATGCGCCCGCCGGTGCGCTGGATGAGGGCGAGGGCCCGCTTTTCGGTGCTGTCCACAATGCCGTGGAAAGAGAAGTCCGTGAACGCGAACTTCTTGTCGGCGAGCGCGGGGATACCTCCTTTCCATCCATCCGGAATGCCGTCGTAGCCGAGCATCACTCCGAGAATGCCGGCCGCGCTCGATGGGTTGCAATCGGAGTCCTGCCCGGCGCGCGTCGAGATTTCGAGCGTCTTGCCGAAATCGCGGTTGCCGTAGAGCAACCCGAGCGCGATGTAGGCGCCGTTCAACTTGGCGTCGATATTGAAGGGCTGGAGCGCTCCGGCGGGGCACGGGTCGCGGCGGTCCCACTTGTCTTCCATGAGGCGCCACACCTTCTTCCAGTCGTCCGGATACTGCTTGTGCCAGGCGAGCAGGTCGCGGATCAGCGCGGCGTACGGGCTGCGCGCGGGGATGCAGGCCAGTCCGGTCTCCACCACCTTGCGCGGATCGTTCTCGAAGAAGGCCGCGGCGTACATGCCGGAGACGAACATGCCGCCGTAGATGCCGTCGCCGTAGTTCATGACGCGGCCGGCGCGCCAGGCGATCTGGTTCGCCGACTGGTACAGTCCCGGGGCCATCAGGCCGATGAAATCGCTCTCGATCTGGAAGTCGATGTCATTGGCGTGCGCATTGTACTTGGGCGTGCCGCTGAGCGAGGCGGGGATGCCGCGCCGGAGGTTGCGGCGGCCGGCGAGGTTGGCGTGCCAGAGGTTGTACTTGGAGTCGCGAAACATGGCGCCGAAATCGTCTGTGGTGGCGTCGAGCCCCTTGTCGTCGAGCACCTTGGCGAAGGTCATGTCCACGTACAGGTCGTCCTGGTTGAGCGCGTTCGAGACCCGTTCGGGCTTCCATGGCGGCAGCTCGGTTTCGAGAATGACGCCCCGCGCGCGAAACTCGGTGGGCGCGCCGAAGCTGACACCGATCATCTGGCCGGCCCACCCACCGGCGATCTTGTCCCGGAGCGCGCTCTTCGATATCTCGCGGGCGGGCGGCGCGGCGCAGGCGGCCGCGGCCATCAGGAACAGCACTATGCGCATAGGGCCAATTCTAACGCGTACTGGTTATAATCGGTTCTTGGCATCCAAGATCGCATTCCTTTTCCCCGGTCAGGGCTCCCAATTCGCCGGCATGGGCAAGACCCTGTACGATTCCTACGCCGCCGCGCGCAAGGTCTTCGAGGAGGCCGACGCCGCACTGGGCTTTCCCCTCTCCCGGCTCTGTTTCGAGGGACCCGAGGCCGGCCTGAAGCTCACCGAGAACACGCAGCCGGCGATCCTCACGGTTTCCACCGCCGCCTGCCGAGTGCTGGCGGAGAACGGGCTGGCGCCCGACTACGTCGCCGGCCACAGCCTGGGTGAATACTCGGCGCTGGTGGCCGCGGGCGCGCTCGAGTTCGCCGATGCCGTGCGGCTGGTGCGCAATCGCGGGCGTTACATGCAGGAGGCCGTGCCCGCCGGCGTGGGCGCCATGGCGGCCATTCTGCGCCTGCCCGAGGGCAAACTGGAAGATGTCCTGGCCCAGGCGGCGCAGGGCGAAGTGGTGAGCGCGGCGAACCTGAATTCGCCGGACCAGGTGGTGATCGCGGGCCATGCGGGCGCGGTGAGCCGCGCCGTGGCGCTGGCTACGGCCGCGGGAGCCAAGCGCGCCGTGCTGTTGCAGGTGAGCGCGCCGTTCCACTGCTCCCTGATGACTCCGGCGCAGCGCCGGCTGGCCGCCGACTTGAACGCCACCGCGTTCAGCGACCTGCGCTGCCCGCTGGTCAACAACTGGGCGGCGGCGGAAGTGCGCCGCGCCGCTGAGGCCCGCGAGGGCCTCTATCAGCAGGTGCCCAATCCGGTGCGCTGGGCCGATTCCATCCGCCTGCTTGCGGAGCGCGGCGTGGAGCGTTTCATCGAAGTGGGTCCGGGCGGTGTGCTCACCGGCCTGCTTCGCAATATCAACCCCAAACTCGAAGGATTCAAGTTCGGGGAATCCAACGACCTGGAGAAAGTCCGTGCTGCTACTGCTTAGCTCGTTTCTGCTCGCGCAGTGGATCAACATCACACCTGACGCGTCGTTCAAGAACTGGACGCGGGCACCCATCCCGCCCACGGCGCCGCTCGCCCAAGCCACCCAGTGGAAGGTGGAAAAGGGCGTGGTCACCTGCACGGGCAAGGGCGGCCACGAGTGGCTGCGCTACGAACGCGAATTCGGCGACTTCGTGCTCTCCGCCGAGTGGCGCTTCATCCCGCAGCCGGGCGAGCCGCGTTACAACAGCGGAATCTTCGTACGCAACAGCGCGGACGCGTCCATCTGGCACCAGGCGCAAACCGGAAAGGCGGGCGGATATCTCTTTGGCATGACGCTGGTGAACGGAAAGCCGGAGAGAATCAATTTGCAGCCGGAGATGAAAGAGAACCGCGTGAAGCCCGTGGGCGAGTGGAACCGGTACGTGATCACATGCAAGGGGCAAACCATATCGCTCCAGGTGAACGGCGCGACGGTCAGCGAATACCGGAAGACCGAAGTGCCCAAAGGCTACGTGGGACTGGAGGCGGAAGGCTTCCCGATCGAGTTCCGCAAGATCCGCATCCGGCCGCTATAGGATCGGCCGCAGATGGAAGCAGATAAAGATCCCTTTCAGTATCTGCGTGCATCTGTGTTCATCTGCGGCGAATTCATTTTTTCACGTTGGCCAGGATGCGCGCCACCACCGGCTGCGAGGCGAGCGAGAAGAATCCGTCCGCGTCTTCCTTGAGCAGGTCGGCGATTTCGGAGATGCGCGCAAAGCAGTCCAGCCGCTGATCGAGCGTGGTTTTTTTCGAGGCCAGACGGTTGGTGAGAGCTTCGAGGAAGCGCACCTTGGCCCTCAGAGTTTCGGCGATTTGGCTCCCGTTCTCTTCCAGAAAACGGGTTGCCGTGGCTTCAGCCTTCTGGATTTCTTCTCTGGTCCAGCGGCTGGGGGGATGTTTTTCGTCCGGATTCATGGCACTTACGCTTGCCCCGGGCAGCGAGGAGCAGCGGGAGGGGGTGAGGATGGCCCGGATCAGATGTATGGAACAGCACTAATATACCACAACCGCCAGGTGTGATACAATTCACATTTAAACTGTTGAAATCAGAGGACAAAGCGCTTCGCTGCCCCGCCTGCGGGAGAAGCGATGTGCGCCCCTCCTGGCCCGCCGGCATCAGGGACGGAGTGGCGCGCTGGCTCAGGCGCGAGCCTTACCGCTGCCGGGTCTGCGAGCACCGCTTTTACGTGCGTGTGGCGCGCCTCCGGCCCACCCCCCGGGCGACCCGTCCCGAACAATGAACGGCACTCTTGGATCCTCACCTAAATTCTTGGTACAATAGCACTTACACACCAGCAAGGAGTCTTTTTTGGCCGATCAGGAACATCCACCGCAAGGACCGCCCGCGCCGCCCGTGGGCCCTCAGATCCCCCTGGGTGGGGATGGCAACCTGCTGCCCATCAATATCGAAGACGAGATGCGGCGCTCCTATCTCGATTACGCCATGAGCGTGATCGTGGGACGTGCGCTGCCCGATATCCGCGACGGACTGAAGCCCGTGCATCGCCGGATTCTCTTCGGCATGCACGAGATGGGCCTGGCGCCCAACCGTCCCACGCGCAAGTGCGCCAAGATCACCGGCGAGGTGATGGGCAAGTATCACCCGCACGGCGACTCGCCGATTTACGACTCGTTGGTCCGCATGGCGCAGCCGTTCAGCATGAGATATCCGCTGGTTGAGGGTCAGGGGAACTTCGGATCGGTGGACGGCGATCCGCCCGCGGCCATGCGGTATACCGAGGCCCGGCTCTCGCGCGCCGCCACGGCGCTGTTGCAGGACATCGACAAGGAGACCGTCGATTTCCGCCCCAACTACGACGAAAGCGAGATGGAGCCCGAGGTCCTGCCCACGCGCATTCCGAACCTGCTGGTGAACGGCTCCTCCGGCATCGCGGTGGGCATGGCCACCAACATTCCGCCGCACAACCTGAACGAGATCGTCGACGCGGCCATCCTGATGATTCAGAAGCCGGCGACGCCGCTGGAGAAGATCCTCGAGCTGGTCCCCGGCCCCGATTTTCCCACCGGCGGTTACATTCTCGGGCGGCAGGGCATTCTGGACGCGTATCGCACCGGCCGCGGCCAGCTCAAGCTGCGCGCCAAGGCCGCCATCGAGCGCGTGGGCAAAGACCGCGACCAGATCGTGGTGACCGAGATTCCCTACCAGGTGAACAAGGCGCGGCTCATCGAGCAGGCTTCGTCGCTGGTCAACGATAAGAAGATCGAAGGCATCTCGGACATCCGCGATGAGAGCGACCGCGACGGGCTGCGCATCGTCTTCGAGCTGAAGCGGGGCGAGCAGGCCGAAGTCATCCTCAATAATCTCTACAAGCACACCCAGCTTCAAGTCGGCTTCGGCGTGATCATGCTTTCCATCGCCAACGGCCAGCCGCGCGAGATGGGGCTGGCGGGCTACATCCAGCACTTCATCGATCACCGCGTGGATGTGGTGCGGCGGCGCACCGAGTACGAGCTGCGCAAGGCCCGCGAGCGGGAGCACCTGTTGCTCGGGTTCCAGAGGGCGCTCGACAATCTCGACGAGGTGATCCGCCTCATCCGCGCCGCCAGGACCCCGCGCGACGCGCGCGACATGCTGATCGCCCGTTTCGATTTCACCGAAAGACAGGCGCAGGCCATCATCGAATTGCAGCTTCAGCGCCTGACCGGCATGGAGCAGCAGAAGATCCTCGAGGAGCTGGGCGAGATCCAGCGGCGCATTGCCGAGTACACGGAGATTCTGGACTCGGACAAAGTCCTGCGGGATGTGATCATCAAGGAGCTCCGGGAAGTCGCCAAGGAGTTCGGCGACGGCCGCCGCACCGAGATCATTGACGACACCGGCGAGCTGAGGCTTGAAGACCTGGTGGCCCAGGAGGACGTGGCGGTCACGGTAACGCACGAGGGCTACCTGAAGCGCACCGCGGTGGATACGTACCGGCGGCAGGGGCGCGGAGGCAAGGGCCGCATCGGCATGGGCACCCGCACGGAGGACTTCGTCGAGCACCTGATCATCGCCAACACCCACGCCTACCTGCTGATCTTCACGGACAAGGGGCGCGTCTACTGGCTCAAGATCTACGAGATCCCGGACGCCGCCACGGCGGGCAAGGGCAAGCACATACAGAATCTCATCAACCTTCAGCCCGACGAGAAGGTCAAGGCGTTCCTGCCCGTGCGCGAGTTCACCGGAGACCGGTTCATCGTGATGGTGACCAAGCACGGCGTCATCAAGAAGAGCGAGCTGACCGAGTTCGACAACCCCATGTCGCGCGGCATCATCGCGCTGAGCCTGGACGAGGGCGACGAGCTGATCGCCGCGCGGCTCACCGACGGCGACGACTTCATCTTCCTGGGCTCGCACAACGGCCAGGCCATACGCTTCTCCGAACAGCAGGTGCGGCCGATGGGCCGGCCGGCGCGCGGCGTGCGCGCCATCACGCTGGAAGCAGGCGATTACCTGGTGGGCATGGAAGTGGTGAGCGACGACGACTGCCTGATCCTCTCCATCTCCGAGCACGGCTACGGCAAGCGCACCAAGGTGAAGGACTACCGCCTCACCAACCGCGGCGGCAAGGGGGTCATCAACATGAAGACCAGCAGCCGCAACGGCAAGGTGGTGGGGATCCTCGCGGTGAAGGAAGACACCGACCTGATGATCATCAGCAAAGACGGAAAGATCATCCGGCTCGAGGCCGCCAACATCCGGCAGGCGGGGCGTTCCACGCAGGGCGTCACGCTGGTGCGCATGGAAGAAGGCGACCAGGTGGCGGCGGCGTGCGTAATCCCCGACAGCAACGGCAACGGGCAGGGCGATCTGCCGATCCAGTAACGGCTACGCCGTGAGCATCTCCCCGGCGTACTTCCGCATTTTCTCCAGCCGCGCGCGGAAGGCTTCGTAGAGGCCGTCGGCGTGCTCGCGCAGCGTGCGCTGCGAGTTCGTGTAGGGGTTCATCCGGGTGGCCTTATCCACCTGCGCGATCCACTCGGGCGGGATCGATGCCGCTCCGGAGAGCGCGCCGGAGATTCCGGCGGCGACGGCGGCCAGGCAATCTGTGTCGCGGCCCATGTTCACGGCGGCGATCATGGCGTCGCGCGTGACGCCCCGGGTCATGCGCAGGACGCACACCGCTTTGGTGACCACCTCGTTCGCGTAGCTGTTCGCGTACGGGATCCCCGTGCCGCTGTAGATGCGGTCGAAGGCCTTGCGCATCTCGCGAAAATCGGTGCAGGCAGCGGTAGCGTCGAGCCCGCGGTCGATTTCCGCCACCACCCGGCGGTCGCAGTGCTTGCGCACTTGGGCGATCACGCTCTCCGCGGTCGCGCCCGGCGTGGTGGCTGCGGCAATCGCCGCTCCCGTCACGGCGGCCCATTGAAGCCCGCGGCTGTTCGAGGTCTGGTACAACTGCCCGACTTCGTAGACGTCCGCGATGGCGCCCGGCACGTCGCCCGCGTTGATCAGCCCGATGGGATGGCAGGAGCGCGCCATGGAGACGAGGCCCGCGTAATCGCAGTACCGCCCCAAGTCCACCGCCGGGATGGGGGTCTTGGCCATGGCGAGCAGGATGGCCTCGAACGGTTCGGAAACCTTGCCCGCCGATTCCGGCTTGATGTCCCGCACCCAGATGCGCCGCACGTCTTCGGCGTTGACCCGGTCCTTCTTTTCGATAATGGCCGTGATGATGAGCTTCTGCCGTTCCACGCCGTCTTCGGTGGTGCCCGGCTCGCGCTTCCAGCCGTTGCGGTAGTGCTCGTAGGGGAGCAGCCGCTGGTGCGTGCCATGCTCCCGTTCGATGCGCTCATACGGCCAGCCCTCGACGGTGGCGCCCATCGAAGAGCCGATATGGCACCCCGCGATGCAGCCGAAGAACTTCTCTCGCAACGGCGCCGGAGAGGCTGACACGGCGGATACGGCGGGCGCGGCCATGCCCGCCTGCAATAGCGTTCGGCGTTTCATAGTTTGGCGATCTCCAGTTTGGCGTCCCAGACCTCGTTCGAGCGCAGCGTCTCCTGCCAGGTAACCTCGCGGCCGTGGTAGGCGGCGGTGCGCGCCATGATGGCGCTCAGGGTGGACTCGGCGCCGGGCGTGATGTCGTCCAGCAGCTTGCCCGTCACGATGCTTTGTATGAACTGCTTCTGCTTGTTGGCGTCGGCGTCGTCAAGCGCGCCGCGGAACACGCCGGTGGCGGCCACTTTGCTGTCGGTGACCTGTCCGGGCTTGCCCAAGTCCGGGAACTCCCACTTCTCGGCCCCGGTGATGTTCACCGGCGCGTCGTAACGCGCCTCGGAATTTCCGCGCGTGCCGAAGTAGCGCATGGCCACGTCCCACGCGCCGTTGATGAACTGCGTGGAGGCGAAGCTGATGTGTACGTCGTTGGGGTAGCTGAAGGTGCAGTCGAAATGGCTCTTGCAGTCGCCCTGATCGCGGCGGCCCTTGCGGCCGCACACGCCGGAAGCTTTGAGCGGGTGGGCTCCCAGCACCCAGTTGGTGAAGTCGATGACGTGCACGTTCTGCTCCACGACGATATCGCCGGAGAGCACGCGGTCGTGGATCCAGTTGCGCAGGCGGCGCTCGGCGGGCGAGGCATTCGGCCACGCGGGCCGGTCGATGGCTCCGGCATAGTAGTGCACCAGGCCGCAGACGATCTCGCCCAGCGCACCCGCGTGAATGCGGCGCACCTGCTCGACGTACGGCGAGGCGTGCCGCAGTTGCAGGCCCATGGTGATGCTCAGCCTGCCGCGGGCGCGCGCGGCGGCGCGCAGCATGCGGTTGACCCCGGGCACGTCCACGCCCGCCGGCTTCTCCACGTACACGTGCTTGCCGGCGGCCACGGCGGCCTCGAAGTGCTCGGGATGGAACCAGACGGGCGTGGCGATGTAGACGGCATCCACCGCCTGCGACGCGAAGAGCTGTTCGGCCGCGCGCGGGCCGCTGTAGGCCTCCTCGATGTCGCCGAATTTGGCCAGCCGCGCGCGGGCGGCGTTCAGGTTGTCGGGAAACAGGTCGGCAAGGGCGGTGAGCCGCGCGGCGGCGTTCTCCACGAAGGATGCCGCCACGCCCGTACCCCGGCCGCCGCAGCCAACCATTCCCAGGCGCACGGCCGAGTTGGCGGCGCTGCCCCGCACCGCTTGCGGACTCACGATGAGGAACGCCAACTCGCGCCGGTTGATGTACATCTTCTTCTCCCCACGGTAGTTCGAATTTCGTACCAGTTTACGATATCGTAAAAGATTCCCGATGAGATCGGCTCCGTACAATCCCCTCTCAAAGCTCGACAGCCAGGAGATGGCGTGGCTGTTCGGCATTCTCAAAGACGCCTGCCGCGAGCGCCTGGAGAAAAACCTGGTGAGCCAGATGATGGAGGCCCGCCTGATCGAGAAGCGCGGGCCGCTGCCCGGCCGCCTGGACCCGCTTCCCAAGCTGAAGGAATGGGAGCCCCGCTACCGCAAGCTGCTCGCCGTGGCCGGCGAACTGCACGAGCACGCGCAGGCCGCCCACGCCGAAGCCTTCGCCGAAATCCTGGCGGACCGCGTGTCCCTGCGCCGCAAGGGCGCGAGGCGCGCTACGGCCAAAGGCTGCTGAAGGACACCCCCGCCCGGATTCCCCACAGGTGGAAACGCACCGGGTCGTGCCGCCAGGTGTGGTCGCGGAACTCCACGCGCAGGGCGGCGGCGCGCAGCACCCACCAGTTGAGGCCCGCGCCCCAGTTGAAGGCGTTTTGCGTATCGCTGCGAAACAGCAGCGTGTATCCCATGGTGACGAACGGGTCCAGCCTGGCGTCGCGCGCGGGCCGCGCGTGGTAGCAGCCGTTCACTGACGCCATGCCCAGCATCGAATCGCCGTAGTTCCGGCGCGGATCGCCCGTGAAGCCGGCTTCCAGGCCCGCGGAAAAGCCCTTACGGATCGCAAACTCGCCGCCGCCGTTCAACCCAAGCTGATAGGCGGTGCGTCCCCCGGCCGACAGGCCGCCGTTATTAATAGTCCAGTATCCGTAAGAGCGCTGCGCCGATGCCGCGGCGGTGCAGCCGAGAAGAAGAAGGATAAATGCGCAGGCTTTTCTCATCTACTCCAGTGTAGTTCACCTCAGCGGGCGGATCCGGATGTTCCGGAACCACGCCTCACTGTTGTGGTTTTGCAAGGCGATAGGGCAGTTGCGGCGCGGCTGGCCGGTCAGCATGCGGTAGACCGGCGATTCCGTGCTCCAGCGCCTGGCGAGCCCGGCGGCAATCTCCGGCGCGGTCAATTCCGCATCCACCACCTTCGAGCCGTTGAGCCAGTGCTCGATGTGATTGCCCTTGACCACGATACGGGCCTGGTTGAACTCGCCCACGGGGCGCGCGGCGGCCCGGGAAGGTCCGATCAGCTCATACAGCGCGCCGGCCGCCGAGGGCGACTGCGGGTCACCGTGGTAATCGATCACCTGGTATTCGAACGCGATGCCGTACTCCTCGCCCTGGCCGGCCTGCGGCGGCCGGCGGTTGGCGAGGGCGTGATCCACCAGCCGTTCAAATTTCGAAATCCCCGGAACGCGGTAGACCCACACGCGGTCCTGAATGCGGTACTTGACGCCGCTGTTCCCCTTGGGCGCGATGCGCCAATCGAAGGCCAGATCGAAATCGCCGTAGGATTGTCTGGAGATGAGATCCTGGCGCAATTTGGGCCGCGCGGCCGACTTGATGCAGCCGTCCTCGACGCTCCAGGAGTCGCCCGGCGGCGTGTTGGCGCGCGGATCTTCCCACGCGTCGAGCGATTTGCCGTCGAACAGCAGGATCCATCCCTGCGCCCGTTCCCGGGGCGTCAGGGTGTTCTGGGCCTGGCAGGCCAGGGCAGCGGCGAACAGGATGGCGAGGCGCACGCTTCAGCTTAGCGCGAACGCCGTGCGGCGCGGTAACCTAATGGATAGATGCGGCTATTGGTCATCGAGGACGAGAAGCGGATCGCCGACTTCCTCTGCCGCGGACTTGAAGGCGCGGGTTACGCCGTGGACGCCGCGCCCACCGGCCGGGACGCCATCGAGCTGATCCACTCGGCCGATTACGACCTGGTGATCCTCGACCTCATGTTGCCCGACATGGACGGCTTACAGGTCCTGGAAAAGATACGCAACCGCAAGGTGGGCCCACCGGTGCTGATCCTGAGCGCTCGCGGAACGCTGGAAGACCGCGTGAAGGGTCTGGAGAACGGCGCCGACGATTTTCTGGTGAAGCCTTTCGCGTTCGTCGAGTTGCTGGCGCGGGTGCGCGCCCTGCTGCGCCGCGGCCAGCCCCTGCCGGAACGGCTTCAGGTGGGCGATCTCACGCTGGACTGCATCCGCCGCAAGGTGACCCGCAGCGGAGAGCCCATCGAGCTGGCGCCCAAGGAGTTCGGCATCCTCGAATACCTGATGCGCAACAAGGGACGCCCGCTTAGCCGCACCATGATCGTGGAACACGTCTGGGACATGGACTATGACGGCCTCACCAACATCGTGGACGTCTATATCCGGCACCTGCGCAGCAAGATCGACGACCGTTTCACGCTTAAGCTGATCCAGACGGTTCGCGGGATAGGCTACATGATCGACGCGCCCGACCGTTCCGGCGAAAGGCCGGAGCCCGAAGCCACGGTCGAACGGCAGGTGTAGCATGCCCCTGCGGCTGCCGCAGTTCACCCGGGGCCTCCGCTTCCGCCTGACGGCATTCTACGCCCTCTTCTTCACCCTGGTCCTGATTCTGGTGGCCGGCGTGTTCCGGAGCCGGCTCGAATCCAGCCTGGACGCGCAATCACGCGACGTGCTCACCCAGGAGTGGGCCGCCATGAAAGGCTATCTCCAGATCCAGCAGGACCGGCAGCCGCGCTGGTTCTTCGACCGCGACGACCCGGATGAGGCGTTCATCGTAGAGCAGATCCGGCGCGTCTACATGCTGGCGGACGAACAGGGCAAGCCGATCCAGTGGTCCACGACGTATAACGACGCGCTCGGGCTCGACAGCCCGGAGGCGATCCGTTCCGTGATGCAAACGCCTCACCAGCCGGTGTGGCGCACGCGCTACAGCAATAGCGGCGTGCCGTACCTCATCCGTGCCGGCGTGGTCTACGACGAAGCGCACGTGCACCCTTACTACATCGCGCTCGGCCGCTCGCTGGGCGCCAACCGCGACATCCTGCGCCAATACACCTGGATCTACGCCGGGCTCATCCCGATGGGGATTCTGCTTGGGTCGGCGCTCGGATGGCTGCTGGCGGGCCGGGCCCTTACGCCGGTGAAAGAGGTGGCCCGCGCCGCGCAGCGCATCTCCGGCTCCAACCTCAGCATGCGCATTCCCACGCGCGGCGCGGGCGACGAGCTGGATTACCTCATCGCCACGTTCAACCGCATGATCGAGCGGCTGGAGACTTCGTTCCAGCAGATCCGGCAGTTCTCCACCGACGTTTCTCACGAATTGCGCACGCCCATCACCGCCATCCGGGGACAGCTTGAAGTCGCGCTGTTCACCGCGCGAGGCGTGGAGCAGTACCGGGAGGCGGTCATGAACGCCTTGCAGGACATCGAGCGGCTCTCGCACATCGTGCGTGCGCTGCTGCTGCTCTCGCAGGCCGAATCCGGCCAACTGGCCTTGCAGAAGTCGCGGCTCGACCTTTCCGAAACGGCCGCCGGCATCGTGGAGCAGTTCCAGATTCCCGCCGACGAGGCCAACGTGCGCCTGGTGGCCGACCTCGCGCCGGGCGCCCTCCTCGACGCGGACCGCGTACAGATCGAGCGGCTGTTTACCAACCTGCTCTCCAACGCGATCAAGTTTACGCCCGCGGGCGGGGAGGTGCGCGTTTCCGTCGCGCCTGGTGACGGCTGGGTTGAGGCGTTGGTGGCGGACACCGGAAGGGGCATCGCCCCCGAGCACCTTCCGCACATCTTCGACCGCTTCTACCGCGCCCCCGGGCAGAATATGACGGCCGAAAAGGGGCTCGGGCTGGGACTCAGTTTCGTGGCGTGGATTGTGAAGGCGCACGGCGGCAGGGTAAACGTGGAAAGCGAGCCGGGGAAGGGTACCGCGTTCCGGGTGACGCTGCCCGCCGCCGGGCACGAAGCGCCGGCCATCACTCGATGAACGAACTTTAATCCTGCGTTTAGGCAAGCTTCATACGCCTGCCCTACGCTGGTATGGTGCGGTTCATCGTGGCCGGAATGACGGCGATGTTAGTGTGTGTTCTTTGGGGTGCGGCTCGTGTGGCGGATCCTCCGGTCCAGACGGCGCCCCAGAATCAGTACTTTGCGGGCTACATCACGGCGCTTGCCGAGGGCAGCATCACGGTCAGCCGCACAGTGCTCGGCAAAGATTCTTCCACCCGCACCTTCCTCATTACGCCGGACACCCGCATAGACGGAAAGCCGAAAATAAAAGCGCGAGTGACGGTTCAGTACGTGGCCGCGGAGGACGGCGACCGCGCGGTACACATCATCGTGCGAAGCACCACGCAAAAGAAGCAGGGTTGAGGCTGTCACCGGGCCGCGCTTTCAGTATCCTGAATACCGGAGGCTGCGATGTTCCGACACATCCTTGCGCCCGTAGATTTCAGCCCGTTGTCGGCGGCGGGGCTCCGGTATGCCGCCGAATTCGCGCGCTGCACGCAGGGGCGCATTACCGTGCTCTTCGCCAACCCGTTCACGCCGCCGCCCTATTTCACGCAGGGCAAGATCGAGCAGATGGAGCAGCAATACCGGGAAGGCATGCGGGAGGCCGAGGCGCAGTTGCACAGGTTCGCCGAGGAGGCCATAGGGGAGCCGCGTCCGGACTTCGGCATTCAGGTGGTGGAGGCGCTGCCGGTGGACGGCATCATGGGGGCGGCGGCCAACCTGGGCGCGGATCTGATCACCATGGGCACGCACGGGCGGAGCGGACTGAACCGCTTCATGCTCGGCTCGGTCGCGGAGCGGGTAATCCGGCAGGCGGACATTCCGGTGCTGACGGTGCGCGGCGGCGAGGGCAGGCCGCGCATACGGAGCATCATCTGTCCGGTGGCCGAAACGGTGGCGCCCGCGGCCATGGCCACCGCCGCGCTTCTTGCCAGGTGCACGGGCGCGTCGCTGCGCGTGTTGCACGTCCGCGAGCACGGCGCGCCGGACCCGCTGTTTCCGGAGGGCGTGGAAGTGATGGTGCGCGAGGGCGACGCTGCCGAGCAGATTGTGGCGGCGTCCGGCGACTGCGACCTTCTGGTGATCGGATCGCGCCACCGGCGCTTTTTCGATACGACCGTGATCGGCGCCACCACGGCGCGTGTGGTTCGGCACGCACGCTGTCCCGTGCTCACCGTGGTGGAGGCGGAGGCCGGGATAAACTCGGAAGCGGAGGCTTAGGTCCATGCTGTTCGAACTGGATTCGCGCAAGACCCTGGAGGAAATCGACCGCGGCCTGCGGGAGGCGGCGGCACGCCACAAGTTCGGCGTCATCACAGTCCACGACCTGAAACAGACCATGAAGAACAAGGGCGTGGACTACGCGGGCGAATGCATGATTTACGAGGTCTGCAACCCGCAGAACGCGAAGCAGGCGCTGGAGGCCAATCCCGCCATTTCGACGGCCCTGCCCTGCCGCATTTCGGTTTACCGCGCGGGCGGCGTTTTCAAGCTCTCCACCATGCTGCCCAGCCAGATCATGAGGCTGTTCGACACGCCGGCGCTGGAACCGGTGGCGGGCGAGGTGGAAGCCGCCCTCAAGGGCATTATGACCGAAGCCGCGTGATGGCGCGGGAGCTTAAGCCGTAAGCAGCGGCAGCCTGGCCAGGCGCTGCAACAACTCATCGACAGCGGCCTTTGGGGCATCGAATTCACGGGCGATCTGGGCGCGCGAACGTGTGCCGTCGAGAAGCGCGATGGCGCGCGCGCTGGTTTCATCGGTGATCTCGATCAATTCGTGGTGCAGCGTGGGCAGGCGTTTGGAACCATGGGCAAGCGCCAGGCGCGCCACCCTGCTGGCCTCGGGCCGGTCGCCGGCCTCCGCGGCGAACTTCGGAGCGCAGGCGTGCAGTTGGACCAGGCCCGCCAGGGACGTGCGGAGGAGGATCTCGGCGACGGCGGCGCCATCGGAAGCCCCGGCCAGCTCGGCCACGGGAACCCGGCGCGGGTACATGGCGCTCAGGCGGGAGAGCACGGAGATGGCCAGCGGGTGCGCCGTGGTGGCGCGCGATTTCCCGCGCCCCGCGAACTCCACCGCGCCACCCTCTCCGGGAGCGGAGGCGGTCGCGTCAGAGGACGCGTACAGCGTGGCCAGCCGCTCCGGCCGGGGGACGGGCGCCACCGTTAGACCCTCGCGGCACAGGATCGAGCGGCGGAACCGCCGAAGCCGGTAGAAGTCCAGGTACTGCTCCCGCAGCAGCGGGGGTTCGGGAAGAGCGACGCCGGGCTCGAACATTTCGCGGAGGTTCGCGTCCGCCACGTGTTGCAGGCCGTGCCTGGCAGCATCTTCGACGAACTGGTGGAAGTAGAACGGGTGGTTTTCCGGCCCCAGTTCGTCGTGAAACAGCACGTTAGGCTCGCGCTCGAGCGCCGATTCCAGTTCGCGGCCGAAATCGGTGTCCGCTTGTCCCTGCTTGAGCCAGGTGAGAAACTCCCGCGCGGAGCGCATCACCTCCTGCGGGTCGCCAATGGCGCCGGTATGGAATTGCAGCATATCCCGCACGGCCTGGCGGATGTGCCAGCCTGGCAAGGCGTTGTAGCTGATATACGCCAGGCCGCAGGGAGCCAGCGAGGCGGCGCAGATGGCGAGAATGCGCTCGCGCACGGGCGCGGGCACCCAGGAATAGATGCCGTGAGCGATGATGTAGTCGAATTCGCCGCCCTGGAAATCCATCAGATCCATCGCCTGAAGGTCCAGGTTGCTCAAGCCCAGCTCGGCGGTCAGGGCGCGTCCGGCGGCGACGGCGGTTTCGGCGCGGTCGATTCCGGTGAAGCGGCTGCCGGGGAGGCTGAAAGCCATGGGAATCAGGTTGCCGCCATCGCCGCAGCCGATCTCCAAAACGCGGCAGCGCTCGGGCGGCGCGGGCGAGAGATCGAACAAGGTGGCAACCGCGGCCAGGCGGTCGGGATGCGTGGAGGTCTTGATCTCGGTCGGGTAGCGGACGACGTCGTAACGGTCGGGATTCATGGGTGGAAGATCTGGCCGGTAAGGTCCTCACCAGGCCTGGGCGGCCGGCGCACGAGCCACAAACCGGCGGCGAAAGCGGCGGCGGCGCCTGCGGCCACAATCAGCGCGAGGCCGTCCATGCCGTGACGGTACAGGACGGCAACGTAGGTGACCAGAGCGCGGATGGCCCAGGAGTACGCGCGCGAACCCCGCGGGGCGGCCGCCTGGCGCAAACGTCCGGCGGCGCGTCCCAGCATGTGGGCGAAGAACGCGCACAGGACGCCCAACATGCCCCGCATGAATTCGATGGGGACCGGCACTCCTACAATCTAGCATTGCGTGCCACAATCGGAGACATGGAGCTGATGCGTGAAATCCGCCAGTACCGCGTCCCGCGCCGGGCGGCGGCCATCTGGTGGCTGGGGCAGAACGGCTACATTTTCAAAAGTCCCGAAGGCGTGACGCTCTCCGTGGACCTGTACCTGACGAACAGTTGCGCCGCGGCGTATGCGGATTCGGGAGTGAACCTGGACCGGCGCGTGCCGGTGCTGATTGAGCCCGAAGAGGTCAACGTGGATGTGTTCACGTGCACGCACAACCACATGGACCACACCGACCCCGAGACCATCGGGCGGCTGCGGCACAAGGACACCGCGCAGTTCGTGGGACCGCATCCCACATGCGAGGTTTACCTGGAAAAGGGTATCGAGACCGGGCGCATCGTGCCGGCGTGGCCCGACTGCCGTCTCCAGTTCGGCGACATCACCCTGCACGGGGCCTTCGCTATGCCGACCGACGACACGGACCTGAATCACATGGGCTTTGTACTCGAATTCGGCGGGGGGCCCAAGGTGTACATCACCGGGGACACGGATTACTCGGAACTGCTCGCCTCGGCGGCCAAGTGGTCACCGGACATGATGATCACGTGCATCAACGGCGGGTTCAACAATTTATCGCATTTCGAGGCGGCGCAGCTTGCCTCGCGCATCAAGCCGCGCGTGGCGGTGCCCTGCCACTATGACATGTTCCCGGATAACTCCGTGGATCCGCTCCAGTTCCGCGCCGCGCTCACCACGACCGCGCCCGGTGTGCACTACCTGCAACTGGAGCACGGGAAGGCGCTGCTGCTCGAGCCGTAAGCCGGTTACCTCACTGGTGCGAGGTGTACTGCGTCTGCGGCGGCTTGAGCTTGATCTCAACCGTCTGGTCGCCTTCCTTCAGGTCATAGGTGCCGCCGTGGGTCTGATAGCCCTTGGCGATAACTTGTACGAGGACCTTCCCCGGCGGGATCGAAGGAACCTTGGCGAGCCCGTCCTGGTTGGTGCGCAGTTCCCACGTGGTGCGGATCTTCTTCCCCAGCTTGACGACCGAGCGGCCCTCGACGAACCGCACGATCACGCCGGCGCGGTCAATGGGCTTGCCCCCCAGCGTCTTCACCTCCACCGTAAGGCGAGTCATGGGGTCCTCGGCGCGGAGGGCAAACGGAAGCGCCAGCAGCATGCCTGTAAGAACCAGCATTCGCGTACGCATAAACTTCTATTATCCCATCTCCAGCGGGGTCCCGAACTGCGCTAAACTGCTATCCGGTAACAGAGGAGTACGGCAATGAAAAAGTTCTTAGCGATTCCGCTGCTCGCGGCTTCGGCCGCCTGGGCCGGCGGCCAGGATATTGAGAAGCTCGCGCCCTATTATCCGACCCCGGAGACCATCGTCGCCAAGATGCTCGAGCTCGGCGGGCTCAAGGCCGGCGAAAAGATGTTCGACCTCGGCAGCGGCGACGGCCGCATCGTCATCATGGCGGCCCAGAAATTTCACGCGCAAGCCACGGGTGTGGAGATGGACAAGGACCTATACCGCCAGAGCACGGCTAAGATCCGCAAGCTGGGGCTGGAGAAGAACGCCCGTATCATCAACGGCGACATCCTGAAGCAGAATTACTCCCCGGCGGACCTGATCACGGTTTACTTGTTGCCGAACTCGAACGACAAGGTTGCGCCGCTGCTTGAGAAGCAGCTTAAGAAAGGCGCGCGCGTGGTGGCGCACGATTTCGAGATCAGGCAATGGACGCCCGCCAAGGTCGAAACCATTGAGGACGATGGGGAAGGCCGCAGCCATACTCTATACCTGTACAGACGGTGACTGCCTGTGACCCTGTTCACGCCGCCATTCAACTGGAACCTCTACCTTTCGATCGCCCGCGTGCTGCTGGGTGTTGCCGCCCTGGTCACAGACATTGGAGGCAGGGATGAGATCGCCTTCTTCCCGGTGGCGATGGGCGTCTTCCTGGCCTACGCGGTGCTTGTGGCGCTGCGGCGCCGCAGGCCTTCCGGCCCGTTCGGCCTGCTGGCGCTGTTCGGCGACACGGTCTTCTTCCTCATTCTGGCGGCGCACGGGTCCGGGCACTCGGCCTGGTTTCCTTCGGTTTTTTTTCTGTACCTCTTGACCGAGGCGCTGGTGTTCTACGGCCCGCGCGAGGTGGTAGTGGTGGCGGGCATCTCGACGTTGTTCTGCGCGGTGGCGCCTGGCCGCGAAATGGCGATCCTGGAGCGCGTGGTGCTGGTGACCGGCGTGATGGCAGTCGCATTCTCCGTCAGCCGTGAGCGGCAACGGCGGCGGATCGAAGAACTCGCCAGCGAACTCGACAAGACGCGGGAAGCGGCCTACCATGCGGCCGAGCAGGAACGGCAGCGCATCGCCTCCGACTTTCATGACGGCGCGCTGCAAAGTTTCATCAGCCTTCAAATGCGGCTGGAGATCCTGCGCAAGGTGTTCGAGCGCGATCACAGCGCGGGCATGGAGGAGTTGCAGCAGTTGCAGGCGCTGGCGCTCTCCCAGGTGCGCGAGTTGCGCGCCTTCGTCCGCAGCATGCGGCCGGTGGATGCCGACAGCGGCAATATCTTCGCCACGGGCCGCCGCCTGGCCGAGCACTTCTACAAGGAGAGCGGAATCCCGGTGACGTTTGTGGGGGGCGATAAGCCGCTCGGACTCAGCCAGGAGATTTCCAGCGAGGTGATGCAGATGCTGCGGGAGGCGCTACACAACGTGCAAAAACACTCCGGAGCGACGCGCGTCGCCGTCACCATGGAGAAAAAGGACCACATCCTGGAGCTCTCGGTGGACGACAACGGCCGGGGCTTCCACTTCAGCGGGACATACAACCTGGATGAACTGGAATTGCTCAAGCTCGGACCGGCGAGCCTGAAACGGCGCGCGCGGTCGCTGAACGCGGAAGTCACGCTGGAATCCAGGCCGGGGCGCGGCGCCGGGTTGAAGTTCCGCATCCCTGTGCAATGAGGCGCAGCGCGGCGGTGCTGCTCGCGGCGATGGCCGCCGGATGCGGGCGGTACGCGGATTTCACCCTGCCTCCGGCCGAAGGCGCCCTGCGGGAAATGACATATACCTTCGAGGCGCAAACCGAACCCGTGATGACGCGCGGCGGGTTTGCCGATGTGCTGAATCCCTCGGTGGTCCGCGCAGGTTCGTTGTACTACAACCTCTATTCGGCATACGACGGCGCCGTGTGGCGCACCCGTCTCGCCACCTCCGCGGACGGAACCAGATGGACGGACCACGGCACGGTGCTGTCTCCCGGCCCGGCCGATTGGGAAGGCGGTTACATCGCCGCCAACGGGACGGCGCTCCACCAGGACGAGTTCCTCTACTGGTACCAGGCCGGGCCGAAGGGCGCTCCGCGCATCGGCCTGGCACGGTCGCGCGACGGCCGCGCGTGGGAGAAGCACCCCGAGCCGGTCTTGGGCTTCGGCCCGCGGGGAGCCTGGGACGAGCGCGCCGCCGCCGACCCATATGTGATCCGCGCGGGCGAATACCTCTACCTCTACTACCTGGGCCAGGACCGCGCGCGCCGGCAGCGACTGGGCGTCGCCCGCTCGCGCGACGGCGTGAGGTGGACGAGACTGCGCGCCAATCCCGTGCTGGAACCCGGGGAGCCCGGCGCCTTCGACGAAGAGGGGCTGGGTGAACCCGCGGTGTGGACCGCCCACGGCTGGTGGTGGATGCTTTACACGGGACGCGACCGGCACGAGAATCGCCGCCTGGGGCTGGCACGCTCGCGCGATGGGGTCAACTGGCGGAAACTGCCGGCGGTCTTCTCCGGTGCGCAGCCGTGGAACCTGAAAGTGGTTTGCGACCCGGCGGTCGAGATGCGCGCCGACGGCGTGCGAGTGTGGTTCGGCGGCGGTGACGCGGCTTCGCCGGACGAGAACCTCCACGGCCAGATCGGGATCGGCTGGCTGCGCCCCGTTAATGCTACGCTGGCAAAGTGAACGTCGGAATCACGTGTTACCCCACCTACGGCGGCAGCGGCATCGTGGCCACGGAGCTGGGGAGGGAGCTTGCGGCACGCGGCCACGAGGTCCACTTCATCAGTTACGCGAATCCTATCCGGCTCGACCCGGGGCTGCCGCGGGTGCATTACCACGAGGTGGAAGTCTCCACCTATCCGCTGTTCCAGTTTCCGCCGTACTGCCTGGCGCTGGCCTCGCGCATGGCGGAGGTCGCGGAGACGTATTCACTCGACCTGCTGCACGTGCACTACGCGATCCCTCACTCCATCTCGGCCATGCTGGCGCAGCAGATGACCATTGAACGCCGGCTGCCGTTCATTACCACGCTGCACGGCACGGACATCACGCTGGTGGGCACTGACCGGTCCTATTACCCTATCACGCGGTTCTCCATCGAAAAGTCGGACGGCGTGACCTCCATCAGCGACTACCTGCGCGAGCAGACCCTCAGGGTGTTCGGCGTGACCAATGAGATCCGGGTCATCAAGAACTTCGTCAATTGCGAGCTTTACCGTCCGGACCGGCAGAAGGAGAAAGCGCGCGAGTTCGCGCCGAATGGCGAGAAGCTGCTGATCCACCTTTCGAATTTCCGGCCGGTGAAACGCGTGCAAGATTGCATACGGGTGCTGACGGAGGTGGTGAAACGTGCGCCGGCCCACCTGCTGATGGTCGGCGACGGTCCCGAGCGCGGACCCGCGGAGCACCTCGCGCGCGATCTGGGGGTCTACGATCACGTCACGTTTCTGGGCAAACAGGACCACGTGGAGCGGCTGTTGCCGCTGGCGCACGTGCTGCTGCTGCCGAGCGAGCTCGAATCGTTCGGACTTGCCGCGCTCGAAGCCATGGCCTGCGGCGTGGTGCCGGTGTCGACGCGGGTGGGCGGCGTGCCCGAGTTGGTCACGCATGAGGTGGACGGGTTTCTCGAGGCTGTGGGGGACACCAGCGCGCAGGCCCAGCGCGTGATTGACCTGTTGCGCAACGAGGGGCTGCACCGGAAAATGGCGCTGGCGGCCCGGCTCGCCGCCCGCGACAGGTTTTGCTCGGAGAAGATCATTCCGCTCTACGAACGTTATTACGAGGAAATCGCCGGGCGGAAGAGGCGGGCGGCGTAGACGAGTCAGTGCGGCTTGTCGCCCTGGTGCTTCTCGCGGAACTCCCGGTCGATCGGTTTCCGCCCGGCGAAGCCCTCTTCCACGCCGTGCCACCAGGCGATGCGCGGCTCGTCCATCTTCCAGCAGAGATAGACTTCCTCGCCGCGAAACACGGTGGGGAAGTCCACCAGGCCGATATCCAAATCCTTCAGCACGCAGCCGTTCTGCTCGATCTTCTCGACGATGCGCTTGAGCCGCTCGCCGGCGCGGTCGCGTGCGTGGCGGCTTTCGGCCGCCTCCTCGCGGTCCGGCGCCAGCCCGCCCATGAGCATAATGCGCTGCAACAGCCCGTCAAAGCATCGCGCGGCGCGGTCGTATTCCGACTTCACCCCGGCGGCTTCGCTCAGCAGCGGCCTGAGCGTGGGCAGCAGGCTCTCAGCCTCGGCGAGCGTGAAGCGGCGCGGCATCGTATCACACGCCGGAGACCAGGACCGACATGGAACGGCTGCGCGGACCGTCGAATTCGGCCAGTATAATGCTCTGCCAGGTCCCCAGCAGCACGGCGGCGTTGCGCACCTGGAGACAGAGACTCTGTCCCAGGAGCATGCCGCGCAGGTGGGCGTCGGCATTGGCCCGCTCACAATCGGAGTAGCGGGGATCGTTGTGGCGCCACGCGGCCTCGCGGTCCACCAGGCCCTCGATGAACGTGCGCACGTCCACAAGCAGCGCGTCCTGCCATTCGTTCAGAAACACGGCGGTGGTGGTGTGCAGCGATTGCAGGTGTACCAGACCGTCTCGAATCCCACTCTTGCGAACGATTTCGTTGATGCGTTCGGTGATGTTGATGAGCTGCACCCGGTCGTTCGTAATCCAGTCCAAAACGCGGCTGAACATGCGGATGCCGGTCTGTTCCTCCATTTTCACGCCCGTCTCCATGTACACTTTCCTCCCCTGAGTGTTCCCATAGTTAGATGCCTGGGAATGCGTTAAGAACCGTTTTATGATTATACCAATCGCGCGAGCGACGGTTCGCGCGCGGAGGCGAATATGAATCGGCGGCAGATTTTCCGCGGCGCCGGGGGCCTGCTTACGGCCCTGGCCGGCCGCCTGCCCCTGCGGGGGATGCCCGCTCCCAATATCTACCAGCGCATCGGGGTGGAGCCGGTGATCAACTGCAAGGGCACGTTCACCATCATCAGCGGCTCGCAGACCCTGCCCGAGGTCAAGCGCGCCATGGACGAGGCCTCCCGCCATTACGTTCACCTCGACGAACTGATGGAGGCGGTGGGGCGCCGCCTGGCGGAGCTGACCCGGGCCGAGTGGGGGATCGTCACGGCCGGGTGTGCGGCGGCGCTTACCCACGCCACGGCGGCGTGTCTGGCGGGTGCGAACCCGGAGAGGATGCAGCGCCTTCCCGTCCTGGACGGCATGCGCAAGAAGGTGGTCATGCCGCGTGAGTCGCGCAACGTCTATGACCACGCCATCCGCATGCTCGGGGTGCGCATCGTCACCGTTCATTCGCGCGAGCAGTACCTGGACGCACTCGATTCCGATACCGCCATGGTGGCGCTGCTGGGCGATTCCATGGCGCGGCACCCCATGCCGCTTGAGGAGATGGCGCAGGCGGCGCACGCGCGGGGTATTCCCCTGATTGTGGATGCCGCGGCCGAGCGCCTGATAATTCCCGACCCGTATCTCTCCCGCGGCGCCGACATGACGGCCTACAGCGGCGGCAAGTGCCTGCGAGGGCCCCAATGCGCCGGGTTGCTGCTGGGCCGCAAGGACCTGCTGCAAGCCGCCTGGCTGAACTCCGCCCCGCACCACGCCTTCGGCCGCTCCCTGAAGGTGGGTAAGGAAGAGATTATGGGCATGCTGGCCGCGGTGGAAGCCTGGGTGGCCCGCGACCACGCCAGGGAATGGAAACAGTGGGAGTCGTGGCTGGCCAGCATTCGGGAGAAGGTGGAGACGGTTCCCACGGTGCGCACGGAGGTGCTCCAGCCGGCCACCCCCTCCAACTACGCGCCGCAGTTGCGTATTTCCTTCGACCCGGCGCGGGTAGGCGCCACAGGCGAAGAAATAGCAGGAGCTCTGCTGGAGGGCAGGCCGCGCCTCATCGTGCCCGCCGCGGAACACTCGCTCACCGTCATGCCCTACATGATGATGCCCGGCGAGGACCGCGTGGCGGCCGCGCGCATCTACGAGGTGTTGAGCAACCCCCCGCGCCGGCCCGCTCCCCGCGCGGGCGAGGGCCAGCCGGTTTCCGGAGAGTGGGACGTGGAGATCCGATTCGTCCGGGGTGAAGCCTCCCATAGCCTCTTTCTGGAGGAGCGGGACGGCCGCATCGTAGGGCGGCACAGGGGCGAGTTGCTCTCCGGCGAAGTGCGCGGCTCGCGCGAGGGCGGCCGCGTGCTGCTGCGCAGCACGCACCGGTACGAGGGTACTGCATTGGCCTATCGGTTCGAAGGCGCTCTGGAGGGTGCGGGCATGGTAGGCGAAGTGGACCTGGGCGAGTACGGGAGGGCGCGCTTCACCGCGCGCCGGCACTGGATCTGATGCGCGCCGTAGCGGTGTTCCCCCAGCGGCGCGAAGTGCGCCTCGTCGAGCATCCCGAGCCGCGCATTGAGACACCCTCTTCGGTGAAGCTGCGCATGCTGGAAGTCGGGGTGTGCGGCACGGACCGCGACCTGTGCGATTTCCGATTCGGCGCCGCGCCGCCGGGCTGCGATTATTTCGTGCTTGGCCACGAATCGCTGGGGGAGGTCGTGGAGGCGGGGCCGGAGGCGGCACACTTCCGGCCAGGCGATCTGGCGGTAGGGATGGTGAGGCTGCCCTGCGCGGTTCCGGGTTGCGCGGCTTGCCGCGCGGGCCGGCAGGATTTCTGCATGACCGGACGGTACCGCGAGCGCGGCATCCAGGATTACCACGGCTTCATGACGGACCTGGTGGTGGAGGAGGCGCGGTATCTCTATGCCGTGCCGCCCGAACTGCGCGAGATCGCCGTGCTGGTGGAACCGCTCACGGTGGCGGAAAAGCCCCTGGCTGAGCTGCGCGCCATCGAGCGCCGCTTGCCGTGGGAGCGCGCCACGCGCCGCGCGGTCGTGCTGGGGGCCGGTCCGGTGGGCCTGCTCGGGGCCATGGCGCTGATCGAGGAAGGCTTCCAAACCTGGGTGTATTCCCGATCGCGGCCGCCCAATGTGAAGGCCTGGATCGCCGAAGCTATAGGAGCCGAATACGTGTCTTCGGCAATCGTGACGCCGGAGCGCCTGGCGGAGCGCGTTGGCGGCATCGACGTGGTCTATGAAGCCGCGGGCGTGCCGCTGGCGGCCTTCGACCTGTGGCGCCACCTGGGACCCAACGGCGTGTTCATTTTTACCGGCGTACCGGGCTCGGACGTGCAGGTGGACTGGACTCCGCTGGGTCTGAACCTCTTGATGAAGAACCAGTTGATTCTGGGGACGGTGAATGCGGGCCCGGACGCCTTCAAAGCCGCCATACGGCACCTCGGAATCTTCCTGCGGCGCTGGCCGGGGGCGGTGCGAAGCCTGATCAGCGCCCGCTGGCCGCTGGAGCGGTTCCGCGAACCCGTGGCGGGGGCGGCGGGCGGCATCAAGCACGTGATCGAGATATAGCGGTTTATGCCGCGGCGCCGGCCGTCGACAACTGCCGCACCTCGAGCCGCATGGAATCCAGCACGCCGAGCAACCCACGAACATCCACGGCGCCGATTCCGCAGGCATGCAGGAGCAGGCGGCCTTCCACCAGCATCACGCCCCACTGGAACATGGCGCGCTGCTTCAGCAGCGTGGCGGCGAGCTCCGGCCGGTCCTCGGGAGCATGGACGAGGAGCAGGTTGACCGCGCCATACAGGCGGCCGAAATCGCGTCGCAGGCCCCTCAAGTAGCCGCGGAACGCCTTGCGGCGCGCTGCGCGCAGGCGGCGCTTCATGGATGGTTCATAGCCCGGCTGGGAGGCCAGGAAGACAAAATCGCGCTCGTCGAGCAGCCGCTCCATGGGACGGTAACGCTCGACGGAAAACCTCTCGACCCAATCCGCGCTGGCCGGCTTGTCGGGGGACATCATTTTGCGGAGCAGGGCCGCCAGAATGATCGCCAGCCCCAGGCATATCAGCAAAGCAATGAGTATCGGGTTCATTCTATCCTCTTCCTCTCCTCGACCGCTTACGGCAGAGAATAACCGGATTTCCGCCCAAAAGCAATTGTATTTCCCTAGGAAATTAGTACTATTTTTGGTCCTATTTTCGCGCGGCGCGAAGCAGGGCGGCGTTGATGCTGTCGAGTTGCTCGACCAGCACCCGTTCCCGGGAACGGCTCCAGACGCCGCGGAGCCGGATAGGCCGGTGCTCCCCGGCGGGAGAGAGCAGGACCGCCCAGGTCAGTGCGCAGAGCGCGGAAACCCCGCTGAGGGCTAGGTTTACGGGCTTGGCGACCTGGTAGCCCAGCATGCTACGGATGAGGAACGCCAGGGTGTAGCTCAAGAAAAACAGGGAGTAAACGATACTGTGAATGAGGACGTTCCTGGTTAGCGTGATGGGATACCGCGAGAGGAAGGCCAGCATCAGGATCAGAAACAGCACGACACTGAGCAGCAGCCCGCGCTCGATGACCAGCAGGAGGGCGATCAGGCGGGATTGATTGAAAGGATCGCGCGCCGGCGCGGCGAGGGAGAAAAGCGAGAGGGCGAGGGCGATGGCCAGAGCGGCGTACAGAGCCCAGCGGCCAAGCGTGTAGAGGCCCTTATGGCTTTGCAGAATCAGAGAATACAGCTCCAGAACGAGCGCGACGTAAAAGACCCAGAGCACCGGCTCGGTGACGATCCAGATCCTTGCATACCACCAGCCGCGCACGTCGCAGGCCATCAGGAGCCCGGACCGGCAGACCATGAACACCAGAAACGCGAAAAAGACGCGGTATCTGCGATGCAGGCCGGCCCAGAGAAGACGTATGGCCGTCAACGCGACCCCACTCAGGGTTATCCACCGGAAAACAAGAGCCGGGTCGATATTTCCGGGCATAAGGGGAGCGTAACTCTCCCCGATTCTAGCATCGTCTTAACAGGACGCGAGAGCTACTTCTGCCAGGGGCAGGGCAGGCATTCCGGGATCGGGTCGAGGGCCTCGGTCACCTGGGAGGTGGCCAAGAACGAGAACGCCAGCATCATGAGCATCAGGGCTTTGCGGAACATGGCTTTTGCTTTTTCTCCTTTGATCGATTCGAGTTAACGCGTTCGCACTACTTCTGCCAGGGGCACGGCAGGCATTCCGGGATCGGGTCGAGGGCCTCGGTCACCCGGGAGGTGGCGAAGAACGAAAACGCGAGCATCACGAGCATCAAAGCTTTGCGGAACATAGTGTTTTCTCCTTGGCTTGGTTTGGGCTAACGAGAAAACCAGACTAGCCGATTCACAGGCGTGTGAGGCGATTTTGGCAGAGATTTTCCGAATCTCGAACAGCGCCGGCGCATGCCTGGGATTGGAGAAACACCGGTGCTGGATTGCGCTTGCTTAATCCGGTATATAATCAAGATTTAATGATCCGCGGCGAGCCCAGCGATAAGTTTCCGCGCGGAGCGGCGGCGGACCTGTGGCGTCACACGCTGCTGCGGATTCCGACTACCTTCGGCCGGCTGGCGTACCTGGCCTCGCTGCGCGATCAGAATACCGGCGCCTACCAGCATCATGGGCTGGCGCAAGTGTTCGGCGAAGAGGAATCCGACCGCACTCTGCGGGAGAGCCACGAGCAGACCTTCGCGGAATGGCTCTGCTACCCGCTCGAGCACCAGAAAACCGAACTCGACGAATATCTCTCGGGACTGGAAACGCCGCTGAGGACGGTTCTGGAGACCTGGGTGCGCTATGCGCCCTACCGCAATTTCGTCCCGGGCATGGCGAGAGAAACGGAACGGCAGCTATATCTTGCCGACCTGGAGATTCTGCTGGAACTGCTCAGGCGCGAGCACGGCGTCGCCGTCCCTGATCCAGAAGCATAGCCACGCCGGTCACCTGGCCCACCACGTCCACATCCTCGGGAAAGGCGAACACCTCGGGCGCGCACAGGGAGGCGGGGTGCGGCTGCACCACCAGCTTGTTGTCCGCCAGCGTGCACCAGCCGCAAAGGTAGCCCTGACGGTGTTCCAGGAAGTAGATGGGGCGCTCGAACTCGTTGCTCCAACCGCCCGCCGCCACCTTGCGCCGGGTCTCATCGATCAGCACCAGCGATCCGGGCTGGAGCAGCGGGTACATCGACCAGTCTTCGGAGCCGATGAAGGCGTAGCGCTGATTCTTGACATCCAGGCCGGCCAACAGGGCCAGGGGCAGCTTGCCCCAGCGCTGGATCATGCGGCTGAGGTACGTGGTGCGCCGGAAGTCGATGCCGGGATCGAGCGAGAGCGGCAGTTGCGCATCGCCATATCCGTTGGCGCTGAAGCCGACCAGGTGAGTGCGCTCGATGCTGATGCTGGCCGCGTCGGCGGGCAGCGCCGTCAGCTCGACCCCGTACCACTCCAGCACCTCGTGCACGTCCAGGCGGTAGATCACGCACAACGAGTAAACCCGGTAAATGGTGGGAACGGTGCCCTTGTTTTCAATGTCGGAAAGGCGGCTGAGAGCGATGGCGAACTCGTCGTTATTGTGCCGCTGCGCGATTTGGAGGCTGGCTTCCTCAACGTCGCGATAGCGCAGGTTGAGCCGCTCCCGGGCGCGCTTCAGCTTCTGTCCGGCGTCCTCCATGCTATGATCCTGTATTCCGCTGGCCTGCGGTCCGGGCGTATGATTCCGCCGCGCATCTGCAATTATTCGGTCTGATGGAATTATATCGACGTGCGAGTCCGGCTTCAAGCGTTGCGGCGCGAGTTTTGTTCCGTTTTCGGAACAGACTGCGGCGAAGGAGGTGAAATTTGAGGATTGTGGCGGCCATTTCGGGGGCCAGCGGGGCGGTCTACGGCGTCCGGATGCTGGAGCGTTTGCGCGCCCTCCCGGAGGTGGAAACGCATCTCATTTTGACCCGCGCCGGCGAGAAAACCGCCTTTCTTGAATTAGGGAAAAAAGCCGCCGATATTAGGGATTTAGCCGACTATTCTTATCCGGTGGAGGATGTTTCCTGCCGGCTGGCCAGCGGGTCGTTCCTGTTTCAAACCATGATCGTGGCGCCCTGTTCCATCCGCGCCATGAGCGCCATTGCCGGCGGCGTCAGCTCGGACCTGCTGGTGCGCGCCGCCGATGTGGCGCTCAAGGAACGCCGCCGCCTCATCCTGATGGTGCGGGAGACGCCGCTGCACCTCGGGCATTTGCGCACCATGGCGGCGCTGGCGGAGATGGGAGCGGTGATCGCGCCGCCCGTCCCCGCGTTCTATCACCACCCGCGGACCATCGAGGAGATGGTGGACCACAGCCTCGACCGCGTGTTCGACCTGGCGGGAATCCCGGATCCCGCCATTCGCCGTTGGGAGGGCCCCGAAAAATGAAGAAGAAAACCGAGCGCATCGCTTTTCAAGGAGAGCCGGGCGCCTTCAGCCAGGAGGCCGTGCGGCAGCTTGTTCCCTCGGCCGAGGCGGTGCCCTGCCCGCGCTTCGAAGACCTTTTCCGCCGCGTGAAGGAGCGCGAAGTGGAGGGCGCCGCGGTGCCCATCGAGAACACCCTGGCGGGGTCGGTACACGAGAACTACGATCATCTCCAGCGCTTCGATCTGCCCATCGTGGCCGAAACCGGCGTGCGCATCGTGCACAACCTGATCGCGCCTCCGGGGGTGACGCTGCGCAACGTGCGCCGGGTCTTTTCGCATCCCGTGGCGCTGAACCAGTGCCTGGACTTCTTCGCGCGCAACCCGGGCATCGAGAAGGTGCCGTACTACGACACCGCCGGCAGCGTGAAGATGGTGATGGAGGAGCGCCTCACCGACGCCGCGGCCATCGCCTCCGCGGTGGCGGCCGAGATCTACGGGGCGCGCATCCTGCGCCGCTCCATCGAGGACGACCGCCAGAACTTCACGCGGTTCTTCCTGCTGCGCACGCCGGAGTACGCGCGGCGCCACCCGGTGAAAGCCGCCCCCGGCACCCAGTGGAAGACCTCTCTGGTCTTCTCCACCCGCAACGTGCCGGGCTCGCTGTTCCACGCCCTGGCCGCATTCTCGCTGCGCGGACTAAACCTCGCCAAGATCGAATCGCGCCCCCTGCGCGGCAAGCCCTGGGAATACCTCTTCTACCTGGATTTTCTGGGGCGCGCCGATGCCGACAATGCGCGCAACGCGCTGCGGCACCTGGCGGAACTGGCCGATTACCTGCGCATTCTGGGCTGTTATCCGAAAGGCGCATGAGTGTACGGTTCGGCGCGGTTTCGGACCCCTGCGGGCGGTAAACTGTGGCTATGCCGGTCGACGAAGAACAAGAGAACGAACAGGACACGGCGCCCTCCGCCGAGCTCGAAGAGCTTCCCATCCTGACCGTGCGCGACACGGTGCTGTTTCCCCACGCCATGCTGCCGATCACCGTCGGCCGGCCCAGTTCCATCGCCCTGGTCGAGTCGCTGGGGGAGAACCGGCTGCTCGGCGTCGTCTCTCAACTGGACCCCCGGGTGGAAAAGCCCCGCCCCGAGGATCTGTATGACGTCGGCACCGTGGCGGTGCTGCACAAGGCCGTGCGGGTTCCCAAGGAAAACCTGCTGCTGTTCTGCGAAGGCGTGGCACGCATCCGCACGCGCGAGTTCACCGCGACGGAACCCTTCCTGCGCGCCCGGGTGGAGCGCATTCCGGAGCGCGAGCCGGAGATCACGCCGGAGGTGGACGCCATGCGCCAGAACATCGTCCAGTTGTTCCAGCAGATCGTGGCCGGCAGTCCCAACCTCTCCGACGACCTGGCCGCCGCCGCCACCCATATCGCCGAGCCCGGGCACCTGGCCGATTTTGTCGCCAGCACGCTGCCCAACCTCAGCCACGGCGAGCGCCAGCAGTTGCTCGAACAGATGGACCCGCTCCAGCGCGTCAACGAAGTGCACCGGCACCTGGCGCGCGAGGTAGAACTGATCGAACTGCGCGGCCGCATCCAGTCGCAGGTGAAGGGCCAGCTTTCGCAAAGCCAGCGCGAGTTCTATCTGCGCGAACAGCTCAAGGCCATTCAGAAAGAGCTGGGCGAGGGCGACGAGGCGCAGCGCGACATTCAGGAACTGCGCGCCAAGCTCGACGAGGCCGGCATGCCAGAAGAAGTGCACGCCGAGGCAGCCAAGGAGCTGAACCGGCTGGCGCGCATGTCGCCGATGTCGCCCGAATACGGCGTAACGCGCACGTACCTGGAGTGGATGGCGGCGCTGCCCTGGAATAAGTCCTCCGGCGTCCAGGTGGACGTGAAGAAGGCCGCCGAGATCCTCGACGCGGATCACTACGATCTGGAAAAGGTGAAGGACCGCATCCTCGACTACCTTGCGGTGCTTCAGCTCAGGCCCGTCTTGAAGGGGCCGATCCTGTGCTTTGTGGGACCTCCCGGAGTGGGGAAGACCTCGCTCGGCCGCTCCATCGCCCGCGCGCTGGGGCGGAAGTTCGCGCGCATCTCGATGGGCGGCATGCACGACGAGGCCGAAATCCGCGGGCACCGGCGCACTTACATCGGCGCGCTGCCGGGGCAGATCATTCAAAGCCTGCGCCGCGCCGGCACCAACGATCCGGTGTTCATGCTCGACGAGGTGGACAAGCTGGGGCGCGACTTCCGGGGCGATCCGGCTTCGGCGCTGCTCGAAGTGCTCGACCCGGAGCAGAACGCGACTTTCAGGGACAATTACCTGGATGCCCCGTTCAATCTCTCGCGGGTGCTGTTCATCACCACCGCCAACGTGCTCGATCCGGTTCCCGACGCGCTGCGCGACCGCATGGAGATCATCGACCTCCAGGGCTATACCGAACACGAAAAGGTGATCATCGCGTTCCGCTACCTGATCCCGCGGCAGACCCAGGAAAACGGAATCGATGCCGAAAGAGATATCCGTTTTGGCGATGACGCGGTGCGTTTTCTGATCCAGCGGTACACGCGCGAAGCCGGTGTTCGCAATCTGGAACAGCGCATCGGGACGATTTGCCGGAAGCAGGCCCGGCGCATGGCCGAAGGCGTGTCCGGACTGCTGGAGGTCACGCCGGAAATCATCGAGAAGTTTCTGGGGGCGCCGAAGTTCCGCGCGGATACGGAGGTGGCCGAGCGCACGCGCCGGCCCGGCGTGGCCGTCGGCCTGGCATGGACGCCCGTGGGCGGCGATGTGCTGTTCATCGAGGCGGGCCGCATGCCGGGAGGCAGTAAGGGACTCATCATGACGGGCCAGTTGGGGCCGGTCATGCAGGAGTCCGTGCAGGCGGCGCTCACCTGGGTGCGGGCCAACTGCGCCAGGTACGGCATCGACCCGGAGATCTTCAAGACCAGCGACATACACATCCACGTCCCCGCGGGCGCGATTCCGAAGGATGGCCCCTCGGCCGGCATCACCATGGCCACGGCGTTGCTCTCCATGCTGACGGAGCGCTGTGTCCGCCCGAACCTCGCCATGACGGGCGAGATCACCTTAACCGGCCAGGTGCTGCCCATCGGCGGCGTGAAGGAGAAGGTGCTGGCGGCGCGGCGCGGCGGCGTGCGCGCGGTGGTGCTGTGCCACGAGAACGAAGTGAATGTGCGCGAGGACCTCAAGACGGAGCAGATCGAGGACATGAAGTTCCACTACGTGCGCACCATGGAAGAGGTGGCCGAGATCGCGCTGGAGCCGAAGAAGGAGTAGCGCTCCTCTTCCTACTGCGCGCGGGAAAGCCGCAGATCGTCCTCGATCTCGTAGACTTTATCTTCGAGGTCTTTCGTTGGGGCGCCGGCCGCCTTGGCCGCATCCAGTTTCCTCTTGGCCGTATCGAGCCGCTTCAGCAAACGGGCCTCTTTGGGGTTCGGCCTGGCCGCCGGGGGCTGCGGTTTCGGCGCGGGCCCGGCGGACTTCGCCGCGGCTCGAGGCTTCCTGGGCTTCCTGGCGCCGGCCTTGAATCGGAAACTGGTTACGGCCGGGGGCGGCTTCAGCACTCCGCCGAAATCGGCGCGATATTCCTCGGCGATCGCCACCGCCTCGGCGAGCAGATCCCGAAAGCGAACCTCCATGGCCTGCTTCGCCTTGGCGCGCAACTCTTCGCTCTGCTGCTTCCACCGCCTGTATTCCGCAATCACGTCGCTCATAAACCTGTCCATGGTATTACAGGTCGATGCGGAACGTCGCGCCCCGGCCCGGCTGGCTTTCCACGGAAATGCGCCCGCCGTGGTCGCTGACCACCGATTGCACGATGGCCAGCCCGAGCCCCGTGCCGTGCTGCTTGGTCGTGTAGTAGGGCGTGAACAGGCGCTCGCACTCCTCCGGCGTGAGCCCCTGGCCGGTGTCGGCCACTTCGATCCGCGCGCCGCCCTCGTGCGGCAGCGTGCGGATGGTGATGGCGCCGCCCTCGGGCATCGCGTCGATGGCGTTCAGCACCAGGTTCTGGAGGGCGCGGCCCAGTTGCTCCGGGTCGGCGGTGACCGGCGGAACTCCGGGGTCCAGCTCGAGCGCGAGCGTGACGGGCGAGTTCGCCAGTTGGGCCTCGAACAGCCGCATGGCGTCGCGCACCGTCGCGTTGAGGTCGAGCTGCCGCAGTTCCGGGCGCGGCATCTTGGCGAAATCGCTGAAGCGCGCGATGATTTGCCTGAGGTTCGCCAGTTCCGCGAGCAGCGTCTGGGCGCCTTCCTGAAAGACCTCGTCGAACTGCTCGGGGTGCAGCTCGCGCGCGCGCTGCATGTTCTCCACGGTGATCTGAAGAGGGAACAACGGGTTCTTGAGTTCGTGGGCCAGGCGCCGGGCCAGTTCGCGCCAGGCCGCCACGCGCTCGGTCTGCACCAGCTTGTCGCGCTGTTCCAGAAGTTGCCGCGTCATCTGGTTGAAGGCCAGAGCGAGCTGTCCGATTTCGTCTCCGGAGCGCACCGGGACGTGCTGATCCCACTTGCCCCTGGCGATTTCGTGGGCGCCCGCAGCGAGTTCCTTCACCGGGCGTGTGACGCGCGCCGTGGCCCACCATCCCAGCAACACCCCGATGAGTACGCCGGCAAAGCCGACCACCAGCGCGGTGCGCAGCAGGAAGCGCTCCAGTTGGACCAGATCCCGGCGCGAGCTGCCGATCAGCAACGCGCCGAGGAACTGTCCGTTGCGGCCCGTGAGCGGGAAGGCGTGAAAGGTCTCCGCGCCCGCGGGCTCGCCGGTCCAGTTGACGGTGGCGGTGAGCTCGCGGCCCTGGCGCCGCACGCGATCGATGACGGGGGCGAGCTTCCCGGCGCCTGCCACGGGCCCTTCGGCATCGGTCACCAGCCGCGGCGAGAAGTCGCGCGAAAGATCGCGGTAGAGCAGCAGGCGCAGCCCCGCGGGGAGAGAGAGCGATCTCAGGAACTCGCGGTCGAGCTGTTCCCCGCCCGCCACGTAGAGCTTGCGGTCGGCGGCGGACACCAGCCGCACGGCCATGAGGCCCAGGACGGTCTCGTCGGGAAGTTCCTGGCGTTTCAGGAAGGCGGCCTGCGTGTTCCAGTTGGAGGATTCCAGCAGCCAGTCCTGCTTGTAGCCGAAGCGCGCGGGCCACTCGGCGGAGGAGACAATGGAGCCGTCGCCGGCCACCAGCTCCAGGAAATCGAGGTTGTGGGCGCGGGCCAGCGCGCGGGCTTCTTCCACGTACAGCGAGTAGTCGGGAGCGATGGCGATGGTCAACGCAGCGTCGGAGCTGGCTATGCCCTCCACGCGGCGCGCCACCTCGTCGCCGCGCCGGGCGAACTCGCGGCGGAACTGCGCTACCAGGGCGCCGATGCGCTGTTCCTCGGCGCGCTCGAAGGCCCGGCGCGTGGTGGCCAGAACCACCCAGCCGACCACGGTAACGGCCGCAACCACGGTGATCGCGATGACCAGCAGGAGGCGCGTGCGGAAAGTCATGAGACATCACCCACACCCGCACCACCGCTCGCTCGCGATCGCGGCTCGGCAACGTTCGCCAAGTCAGTCATATGCGTACAACCTGTCGCCCGATTCCGAGCCGCGACCGCAAGGGATCGGCAGCGGCGCGTCATCGCGCCTCCAGCCAGGTGTCGGCCAGGCGCAGCTCGCCCAACGGCGTGAGCGGCGGCGCGTGGACGCGCGGTGAGGCGCCGAAAAGCACCGGCGCGTGCACCAGCGGGATGACGCGGTAGCCGGCCAGCAGCGCGCGCTCGGCGGCGCAGGCGGCTTCCGCAGTCTCCGCGCGCGAGGGAGCGCCGAACTCGCGCAGCGCGTCGCCGGATTCGAGCGAGCGGATGCGCCAGCGCAGGATGCGGGCGTCGGCCTGAGGGTTGGGCGCGGCGGTGGCGGCCAGGCCGCCATCGCGCGCATTGAGCGCCACGCGTTCCGCCAGCAGGCGCGCCAGCGGGTCGCCGGCATCGTAACCGATGCTGAGCGCGCGGGAGGAACTCGCGGCCGCGAGCTTGCGCGCGCGCCCGAGATCCGGCGCCGCCGGAAACAGAAACGCATAGCCGCTGATCCACTGCGGCAGGATGCCGCCGGCCGGCTCCCCGTGTTTCTGGAAGATTACGTTGCGGATGGCGGGCCGGTCCACCGCGGCCGAAAGCGCCTCGCGCAGGCGCGGGTCCGCGGGGCGCCCGTCGCGGAACACGATGGCAAACAGCTCGACCGGCTGCGAAGCCCACGCGCGGCGCGCGCGGCGCGCCTCCGGCGGCGCAAGTTCAACGATATCCGCCCTGCCGAGTTCCAGGTTGATAAGCTGCTCGCGCGAACCGCGGCCCATTTCAATCTCGACGGCGTCGGCGAACGGGCGGCCGGCCCAGTGGTCCTCGTTGGCGGCGAACGCGGCGCGGCGTCCGGGCTCCCAACGCGTGAGGCGGAACGGCCCCGTGCCGACGGCGCCGCCGTCCGGGGTGCGCGCGAACACGTACCCGCGCCGCGCCAGTTCCAGCGGCAGCCCGGGCTCAGGCTGCGCGCACTCGAAGACCAGCGTGTCGCCGTGGGGTTTTACGGTGATGCCGCGCAGCGTGGCTTCGAGGGCAGCCGCCAGAGCCGGGGTGGCCGCGAAGGGCGCACCATCGTGATATCTTACGCCGGGTCTCAAGCGGAATTCCCAGCGGCGGCTCTGGCCGCTCGCGGTCCAGGAAAGCGACAGGTCCGGAAGGCGGTCGAAGACCAGAGGCAGCATGAGAGCGGCGCCATCGCCCGCGGGGGAGGCAGGGTCGAGCGTCTGCACGGAGTCGCGCAGCTCGATCATGAGCGTGCCGCCGTAGCGCGGCCGGGCCGCGGCCGCGGTCACGCTAACGAGCGCAAGCAACCAGCAGGCGGTATGCCGCATAGTCCCCCGTACGGGCGTCGCGCGACACCACAATCGCAGCGTCCTGCCCCCAACGCCAGAGCGCGGTGACCGGGCCGTTGAATTCCACGGGCGGGCCGGCGGGCGCCGGCTCGCCGCCGCTCCCGTTGAAGACCCGCACCGATGCCGTGTCCGCGCCCGCGGGCACCGCCAGGAAGCCGCACCCGGTTCCGGCTACGTCCGCAAACCCGCGCCCGTCCACGGTCGCGTATATCCACCGGCCGCCCGTGAAAGCCGCCGAGTAGAACGGAGGCCCGTCCTGGCGCTCGAAATAATTCCGGCCGGCGCGGAACTGCGCCCGCGCGCCGTTTTCGAGCGGCCACGCCCCGGCGCCGCGCGCGCACTCGATGGCCGGCGGCGCGGCGAGCGTGCCGCGGCACGTTACTCCCGCGAGCCATACGCGGAAAACATCGCCATCGAGCAGCAGGCGGCCGCGCGGGTCGCGCGAAGGCGCGGGTGCGGGATCGATCGCGACGCTGGCGTTCACCTTGCCGTGCAGAACCACGCGCGCGGGCTCGAGGATCACGAGCGTTCCGTCGCCGGTTTCGGCGGCATCGAGTATGGGTTCCTTCTGCTCGCGCAGCAGAGTTCGGGTGATGGAAACCGAAGGCGCGCGCTCTCTCTCCCCGCGCGGCCACGCCGAGATGAGCACGGTGCGTTCCTCGCCCCGGCGGATCTCCGCCACCAGCAGGCGCTCGCTCCAGCTTTCCGACGCCGTGATACGCACTTCGGTTCCGGAAGCGGCGGCCAGTTCGACCCCTGCGCGCACCAACTCGCCGCGGACCGCCTCGGCGTGGCCGGTGAGCGCCACCGGCTCGTTCACCGACGCGGCGATCCTGCGGGCAATGTCGCGAACGGCATCGGCCTGAGTCTGCGCGGAAAGCGCGGCGGCGGCGAGCAGGACGGCAAAACGCAAGGTCAGACTTTCTCCGGCACCACGTAGGGCGCGCGGTAGGGCCGGGTGAGCATGCGGTTGGCTTCCGCGTCGCCCACGAACTGCCACGTCTTCGGGTCGAATTTCAGCGCGCGCCGCAGGCGGTAGCTGATATTTGCGAGGTGGCACAGCGAGGCCGCGAGTACGCCCACCTCGACGGGCGCGTGCAGGTCTTCGGCCTTGCGGCTGCGCACGGCATCGAGCAGATTCGCCATGTGCGGCGCGGTGTCCCACAGCCGCGGCTCCTTGTACTTCTCTTCCATGACCTTCTCGTGCTTCTCGCCCTTGTAGACCTGGAAGCCCTTGAGATCCACGGCCATGTAACCTTCGCTGCCGTAGAAGATGTTGCCGATGGTGTGGCTGCCGTCGAAGGGTACGCCGCCTTCTTCGCCGGTGATCAGCCCACGCACTTCGAAGACGAGCTGCGCGTCGCCGTAATCGAAGGCGGCGTGCTGGGTGTTGGGCGTCTCCTGGTCGTCGTCGTAGACGAACTTGCCGCCGGTGGAGACGGTCATGACGGGCAGGCCGGGCTTGCCCAGCCCCCAGTGCGCGTAGTCCATCTCGTGCACGCCCTGGTTGCCGATGTCGCCGTTTCCGGTGTCCCAGAACCAGTGCCAATTGTAGGCGAAGCGGTTCATGCTGAACGGCCGCATGGGCGCGGGTCCGAGGAAGAAATCCCAATCGATACCCGGCGGCACGGGCGTGTCCGGCGTGCGTCCTATGGACTTCCGCCGCTTGTAGCACAGGCCCTTGGAGAGATACACCTTGCCGATGACGCCCTGGCGCAGCAGTTCCACCGCGCGGATCTTGTGGGCGATGCTGCGGCCCTGCGAACCGACCTGCACCATGCGCTTGTACTTGCGCGCGGCCTCGATCATCTGGCGGCCTTCGAAGATGTTGTGGCAGGCGGGCTTCTCCACGTAGACGTCCTTGCCCGCCTGGCATGCCCAGATGGCGGCCAGGGCGTGCCAGTGATTGGGCGCGGCGATGGAGACGGCGTCCACGTCGCGGTCGGCGAACAGCTTGCGCATATCGCCGAACACTTTGGGCTTGTGCCCTTGGAGTTTCTCCACGCGGGCCGCGGCGCGCTCCTGCGCCGCCTGGTTCACGTCGCAGACGGCCGCCACGCTGCAATTCGGCAGCATGGAATAGAATTCGAGGTGGCCGAGCCCGCGGCCGCCCGTGCCCACGATGGCCACGTTCACGCGGTCGTTGGCTCCGAGTACCCGGGCCGCACCGCCCGCGGCGGCCGCGCCCAGAAAACTGCGTCGGTTCATACCCCTCAGTTTACTGAAAGGAATCGCTCCGCCGGAGTGTGATCAGCCGCGCTGGGCTTGCGTCACGCCGCGCTTGGCTTCCGCCACCACCGCTTCCACCTCGGCGCGGTATTGCGCCAGGAGCTCGGGAGTGGCGGCTTCAAAACGCATGACCAGTACGGGCTGCGTATTGGACGCCCGGACCAGACCCCACCCGCCGGCGAAAAGCACCCGCGCGCCGTCCACGTCGATCACCTCGTGGCGCGCCCGCAACTCCGCGGTTACGCGGCGCACCACGTCGAACTTCACTTCATCGGGGCAATCCACGCGGATCTCGGGTGTATTCACGGTTTGCGGCAGTCCGGCGAGCTGTTCGGCGAGCGGGCGGCCGCTGTGGGCGATGATCTCCATCAGGCGGCAGGCGGCGTAGATGGCGTCGTCGAACCCGTAATAGCGGTCGCGGAAGAAGATGTGGCCGCTCATCTCGCCGGCGATCTCGGCGCCGGTCTCCTTCATCTTGGCCTTGATGAGGGAGTGCCCGGTGCGCCACATGATGGGGTTGCCGCCGTGCCTGCGGATGTCGTCGTAGAGCGACTGCGAGCACTTCACCTCGCCGATGATGGTGGCGCCGGGCTTGCGGCTGAGGATCTCGCGCGCGTAGAGGATGAGCAGTTGATCGCCCCAGATGATGCGGCCTTCGCCGTCCACCGCGCCCAGCCGGTCGCCGTCGCCATCGAAGGCGAGGCCCACATCGGCGCCGGTTTCGCGCACGGTGCGGATCAGGGTTTCCAGGTTCTCCGGCAGCGTCGGGTCCGGGTGATGGTTCGGGAAACTGCCGTCCATCTCGAAGTAAAGCTCGGTGGCCTCGCAGTTCAGCTTCTTGAAGATGCGGTGAAGGGCGGGACCGGCCACGCCGTTGCCCGCATCCGCAACCACGCGAATGCGCCGCGGGAAATGAAATTGCGCGGAGACCTCTTCAATGTAGGGCGTGACTACGTCGCACTCGCGCTCACCGCCCGCGCCCGCAGCGTAATCCCCGGCCTCGATGATGCGCCGGATCTCCTGGATCTGGCTGCCGTGGATGGTGGAGCCGCCGCACACCACCTTGAACCCGTTGTACTCCGGGGGATTGTGGCTGCCGGTGATCATGACGGCGCAGTCTGCCTTCAGGTGGAAGACGGAGTAATAGAGAACGGGTGTGGGGACCACGCCTACGTTGGCTACGCCGCAGCCGGCGGCGCGCAGACCGCGCGCGAGCGCCGCGGCCAGGCGCGGGGAACTCAGACGCGTATCGCGTCCGAGCGCGACGTTGGGCCCCCCGTTCCGAAGCAGGTAAGTGCCCGTGGCGCGGCCGAGGTCGAAAACGTCCTCGTCGCGCAGGTCGGCGTCGGCCACACCCCGGATATCGTACTCGCGGAAGATGGTCGCCTTGAGCATGAAGCCAAAGTATAGCAGTGATAGGATAGGCTACCAATGCGTACTCTGATCGCGTTTCTGCTGGCCGCCGGGCTCTTCGCGGCCGAGGTGAAAACAGGCGTCCCCGCCAAGAACATTCAAGTCCTGCGCTTCAAGAGCGAGGCGCTCGGCGAGGAGCGGTTCGCCAGCGTTCTGCTGCCCGCCGATTACGAGAAATCGTTCCGCCGCTACCCCACGTTGTACCTGCTGCACGGCTTAGGCGACGACCACACGTCGTGGTCGTACATGACCAACCTCTCCGGGTACGCCGCGGCAAAAGACATCATTATCGTGATGCCCGATGCCGGCCGCAGTTTCTACGTAAACAGCGCGGCGGATCCCAAGGCGAAGTTCGAGGATTTCATCGCCAAAGACCTGGTGGCTTTCATGGACAGCCACTTTCGCACCATCCCGTTGCCGCGCGCGCGGGCGCTGGCGGGGCTCTCGATGGGCGGCTACGGCGCGGCGCTGATCGGGCTGAAGCACTACCGGCGTTTTGCGGCGTTCGCCTCGTTCAGCGGCGCGGTGGGAATCGCGCATGATATGCCGCGCACGCCGGCCCATGCCGAGGCCGCCAGGCGGACCGCGCCGATGCAGGCGCTGTTCGGGCCGGCGAACTCGCCCGAGCGCGCCGCGCGCGATCCCTTCGCACTGCTCGAAAAGACGCCCGCGGCGGAGATGCCGGGCATCTACATCGCCTGCGGCGCCCAGGATTTCCTGCTGGCCCAGAACCGGGAATTCGTGCGGCTGCTGGCGGAGAAGAAGATCCCTTACGAGTACCGCGAGGTTTCTCCGCGGGCGCACACCTGGGATTTCTGGGACGACCAGGTGAAGGTGTTCCTGGACATGCTGGCGAAGCGCTGGGAGTAGATCGTGCAGACCGTGGCGATCGACCTCGACGTGCCGGGGGTGGAAAGGGACCACAACCAGCGCGTGTTCGAGATGTTCACCGGGAAGTTCATCTCACGCCGATGAAACCGCGCTGGCTTTCCGCGGCGGCGTACGTGGGGATGTTTGTCTTCGGGCTGGTGATGGCGCTGCTCGGCGCGGTGCTGCCGCTGGTCTCGGAGCGCATCGGCTTCGACCTGGCGCGGGCGGGCGGCCTGTTCCTGGCGATGAACGCCGCCATGCTCGTCACCATGCTGGCGCTCGGCCCGCTCATGGACCGCTTCGGCAAGAAGCCGCCCATGGCGGCGGGTCCGGTGATGGTGGCCGCGGCGGTGGCCGTGCTGGCGCGCGCGGCCGCCTATGATGCGCTGGTGGCCGCGGTGGTGCTGTTGGGCTTCGGGGGCGGGCTGCTCAACGGCGCCACCAACACGCTCATCGCGGACCTGCACGAAGATCCCCGCCGCAAGAGCGCGGCGCTCAATCTGCTTGGAATCTTCTTCGGGCTGGGCGCCATCTTCCTGCCGTTCACCATCGGTTCCCTGGTAGCCCGCCTCGGGCTGGCGCCGATCCTGTATGCGGCGGCGGGCGTGGCGGCGGCGCCCGCGCTGCTTGCGTCGGTGCTGCGCTTTCCGGCTCCCCGGCGGCGCCAGCGCGTCCCGGGGCGCGAAATCCGGCGGCTGGCGCGCAACCCCGTGGTGCTCGCCTTCGCCTTTCTGCTGTTTTTCGAATCGGGCAACGAGTTCATCCTCGCCGGGTACGCCTCGCTGTTCCTGACGCGCGAAACCGGCATGACGGTCGCGTCCGCTTCGCTGGTGCTCGCGGGTTTCTGGGGCTCGGTGATCGTAGCGCGCGTGCTGGTCAGCCGTGTGCTTCTGCACGTGAGCGCCCCGGCGGTGGTCCTGGCGGGCGCGGCCGTGGCGGCGGGCGGCGTGGTGCTGTTGATCACCGCGGGATCCGCCGCGCAGGCCGTTGCCGCATTGTTGATCACGGCCTTCGGCGCTTCCGGCATCTTCCCCACCACGCTCGGCCAGGCCGGGGCGCGCTTTCCGGAGTATTCGGGCACGGTGTTCGGAATTCTGTTCGCAGTGGCGCTGGCCGGGGGCATGTCGTTGCCCTGGGCGGTGGGGCGGATGGCGGCGTGGGCGGGTTTCCGCGCGGCATTCTGGCTGCCTGTCGCCGGGTTCGCGGCGATCGCCTGCTTGCAGGTGTTGGCCGGGCGGAAACGGAGTTCGGCGGAGTAGTTTTCATGTACAACTGTGTTGTACAATGTAGCCATGAAGTCGCTGAACGTATCGGAATTCCGCGAGCACTGCCTGACCCTGTTCGATCAACTCCCCGCTGAAGGTATTCTGGTGACCAAGCGGGGAGAGCCGATCGCCAGGGTTACGCCGGTCCGGCAGGACGATGCAGACCTGATCGGCAGCCTGGCCGGCGTGTTGAAAATCACGGGTGACGTTTTCACGACCGGCGAGCAATGGAATGCTGAATCTTGATACCCACATCCTACTGCACGCGCTGGCCGGGAGCCTGACCAGACATGAGAAGAGTGTGCTGTCCAGGCATCGATGGGGCATCTCCGCCATCGTGCTGTGGGAAATCGCCAAACTGCACCAGAAGGGGAGGATTTCGATTGGGCTGGAACACCCCCGGCTGGTCCAGGCGCTGGCTGGACTTCAGATCTGGCCATTGAACCGGGATGTATGTATGAACATTGCGGCCCTTGACTTCGCCAGCGACCCGGCGGACGAATTGATCGCGGCTACCAGCTTGACCTATCATGTGCCGCTGGTCACAAGGGACGAGAGGATCCGGGCATCCAGGAAACTGAAACTGGCGTAGACTGGCCCCGCAGAACGTCGATCGCGGGGTTTTCCGGGTGAATGGCTTGTGGTACAGTGGAAATCTCGTAGACTGCGCTTTTTCGGATGTCCGAACAGATCCTTCTGCAAGGAAAAATCCTCGGCATAGAAGAGTTTCTGTTATCCAGGGCGGGTGACGCGGGGCCGCGAAACTGCGGCGAGGAATTGCTGGCCGGCCGCTCCCAGTGGGTAACGTTGCTGAGCGAAGTACTGCCTCGCGCGCTGCTGGCCGAGCTTGGCCTGCCGCGCATTCTGCTCGGCTCGAGCGGCGGAGGCCAGTTCCTGATTGTCCTGCCGGGCGAAGCGCGCGGCTCCGCCGGCGAGTTTCTGGGCGCGGCGGCGCGGCAGATCACGGACCTGAGCGAAGGCCACGTGAAGCTGATGTGGAGCTGCACGGAGAACCTGGGCGACTGGGCCGTGGTGCGGAAGCGCCTGAATGAAGGCCTGATCCGCTCGCGCGGCACCCCGGCGGCCGAATTCGGCGTGGCGGCTTTCGAGCCCTACGAACCCGCGCCCGCCGGGCGCCACGACGCCTACTTCGCCAGGGAACTGGGGGCGCGCATTCGCGAGGCCGCCTCCATCGGGTGGTCGCCGGAAGATCCCGGTATGGTGCGGCCCGGCGGGGGCAAACACTCCTGGACCATCACGCCGAACCTTTCGCCCGATGGGATCATGCTGGCAAGGCACGCGGCTCCGAGCGACGACGGCCGTTCCGCCGCCACCGTGCAGCAACTGGGGCGGCGCTCGCACGGCCGTTCGCTGTGGGGCGTGCTGCGCGGCGACGTGGACTACTTCGGCGTGCGCCTGCGGCGCGTGGCCAGCATCGAGGAGCACGTCCCGCTCTCGGTCCTCTACAAGCAGTTCTTCGCGGGCGAGATGGAAGTGTTGTGCTCCATGCCGGAGTTCTGGCGCAAGGTCACCATCATTTATTCGGGCGGCGACGATTTCGCCGTGTACGGCTCGTGGGACGCGCTGATCCAGCTCGCACGCGAGGTGCAGCGGCTGTTCCACCGCTTCACGGAAGAGAACCTGAAAGATTTCCCCGGACCGGAAGGCAAGACCATATCGATGGCGCTGGCGCTGGCGCCGGAGATGAATTACCCGCTCAGCGCCGTTTACCAGCAGGCCGGGCGCAACCTGGAACTGGCGAAGGCCGCCGATAAAGATTGCATGTACGTGCTCGGCCGGGTGCTGGAGTGGAAGCAGCTCGCCGACGCGGCCGAGTTGAAGGACACGGTCACGCGGCTGGTGGGCGATTCGCGGCTTTCGCGGCAGTTTCTGCTGGAGCTGCGGAGCTTCTACGGCAAGGAGATGTACGGCATCGGCCGGGAAGGGCGGCCGCAGCGCACGTGGCATTTTCAACGGCGCTTCAACCGCATCCTGGCCGGCACGCGCGACCGTGATTTTCAGAAGCTGCGGGCGCACCTCGTCAACGAAATGGTGGCCAAGAAATCCGCCGAGGTAAAGCTGCGTCCCGCGGGTCTGGTGGCCCTGGAGTGGGCCAGATTGGCGACAGAGGTCTAGTACATGGCACAAGAGCAGGAACAGAGAGGCAACCGGCCCCCGCGCGAAGGGCGCGGCCCGCGCGAGGAAGGCGGGCGCCGCGACCGCGACGACCGGCGGGAGGATCGCCGCGGCGACCGCCGCATGGAAGGGCCGCCCGAAATCGATCTCGACAAGCTGATCACCGACAGCCTGTACCTGGATAACCAGGCGCACGGCATCGTCAGCCGCATGCGCGACATGGACTCCGGAACCAAGAGCCAGTTGCGCCGCCTTTACAGCGCCGTGCGGCGCGCCGTCCGCGCGCCCGAAAACGAGCGCCAGCACGAGTTTGTGATGCTGCGCGCGCGCCTGGCCTACACCATCGCGCGCCATGGGCTGCGCAGCCTCGACCAGCTCGAGAAACTGCTGTTGCAGGTCACCCGCAAGAACGACCTGCGCGGCTACGAGCGGTTCAAAGACCTATTCGAGGCCATCGTGGCCTACAACGAGTAAAGCATGAGCGCACACACCACCCAAACCGAACTGAAACTCCTCGGGAAGTTGATTCTGGAAGGCGAGCTGCACTGCGAGACGGGGTTGCACGTGGGGGCGGGCAAGGGCTCGCTCGAAATCGGCGGCTCCGATAATCCGGTCGTCAAGGACGCCTTCGGGCGCCCCTACGTGCCGGGCAGTTCCCTGCGCGGAAAGATGCGCTCGCTGCTGGAGCAGGCCTCCGGGCTGGCGGTGCCTTCCGAGCTGGTCTATCTCTCCAAGCGCAAGGGGCAGGAGGTCCGCATCCACCAGAGCGACCGTCCCGACGACGAGATCTGCCTGCTGTTCGGCCGCAACCCGGGCCGCATGGAGCGGGTGCAGGGCGAGAATCTCGACAGCACGCAGGCCACGCCGGCGCGGCTGGCGGTGTACGACGCGCCGCTGGTGCCCGAAAGCATCACCGCGCAGATGCGCGAGAACCTGGACGATGAACTGACCGAGGTCAAGAGCGAGAACGCCATCGACCGCATCACCTCGCAGGCCAACCCGCGC
>JBHGBM010000032.1:0-53024 GCA_041946965.1 Bryobacteraceae bacterium | reverse complement strand
GCGCCCGTAGCTCAGTTGGATAGAGCGTCTGGCTACGAACCAGAAGGTCGCGTGTTCGAATCGCGCCGGGCGCACCATTTGCCAATAGGCTTCGGAGTTTTCGCCACATCTTCGACGTGCGTGAGCGGCCGCCTCTGGTACGCGCCCGCGGAGCGGCGCATCTGAATTGCCCGTCGCGCCGCTGACTAACGCTGCGGGAGGCCGCGGAAAGCGAGGCTGATTGTTTGCAGTATTTCCTCCTGCTCCTCGGCACTCATGTCTGAGTACAGCGGCAGACAGACCATTCTGTGGGCGAGATCCTGGCTGACTCGCAGCGAAATAGTGAAACTCTGCTCCAGATCCTCATAAGCCAGAGCCGGATGGTAATATCGCCGAATCTCGACTCCTCCTTCAAGCGCTTGTTCAACAAAGCTGGCTGCATTCAAGTCGTCCGGGAGCAGCACCGGGTAACACTGCCAGACGGTCTTTCCCGGATGCGCCGGGAAGGTAAGTCGAGGGTACGCCGAAAGTGCTGACAGGTAATGAGCGGCCAAGGTTTGGCGCCGGGCAACGAATTCGTCCATGTGCGTCAGGGCCGCCAAACCGACGGCGGCAGCGAACTCCGCAAGCTTCCCATTCAGCCCGGGCCCGACTCCCCGCGCCCGGATGCCAAAATTCAGCGCTCTTCTTACCTGCTCCGCGAGAGCGGAGTCCACCGAAATCAGCCCACCCTCGCCGATTCCGAAGACCTTCGTCGCATGAAACGAGAATACTTCGGCAATACCTTGGGCGCCGGCCCACTCCCCCGAGTCGAGTTGGCCCCCGAAAGCGGCTGCCGAGTCGATCACCATCGGAACGCCCGCCTGGTGGCACATAGATGCGAGCGGTTGCAGGTTCCGGCAAAAACCGAAGGCCCGAACCGGCATTACGGCGTCAACGCCGAGCGCCAGAGCCGGCTGGAGCGTAGCCGGACTCATTTCCCAGGTTTCCGGGTCCACATCGCACAGCACCGGCGTGCATCTGGCCATGCGAACCGCTTGCAGGGTGGCCGGAAAAGTAAAAGCGGGCAGTGCAACGCGCCCGCGAATTCCAGCCGCCATCAAGACCGCGGCTAATCCTGTCGTAGCACTCGCGGTGAGCACGTAAGTCCGGCCCCGCGTCGCATACTTCTCCGTCAACCGCTCTTCTAACAGCCGGGCAGCCGGGCCGAAGTTGCTGAAGCGCTTTTCAGCGTAAGATGCCGCCAGGAAAGGTATCCACTCCGCCGGTTCCGGCATACACGGACGAATAAATTTTCTGCGGGGTTCCTTCACAACCAAGCCCTCAGGCCTCCAAGCATCCGGAATCCGGAAAACAGCGCGGGTATGGTCCCTCCCGGGCAAGCAACTCGGCCTCGTAACGCAAAATCGTTTCGGAAGCCCGCGCCGCTACGCGACGCGCGGGAGATCCAACATAGACCCCCCATGGCGCCAGGTTCTTTGTCACCACGCTGCCCGCACCCACAGCGGCGCCCTCGCCGATCTCGATATCGGGAAAGATCACGGCATTGGCGCCTATTAAAGCGTGGCGGCCAAGAATGACGCGCCCCCTTCTCACCCGGCGAAACTCGGGAGGTATGGTGGGCCCGGCCAGGCCTTCGCCCAGAAAGTCGTCCGTGCCCGTCAGAATGCGCACACCGGAAGACACCCCCGCAAAGTCGCATAGCGCGCACACGCCGCCACCCGTAATGGAAGCGTGAGAGGCGATGTGCACATGGTTCCCGATGACCAACTGCCGGTGCGCGCCGATGAAAACAAAGTCGTCGATGATCACATGGGAACCGATGGTGACTGTTCCAGGCGAAAGAATCTTTGCGAGGGGAAAGATCGTCACGTCGAGGCCGACTTCCCGAAGCGCGTTCAGTTCCATACCATGCGAAGGCGTTCAAAGCGCGAGGCGCGGTCATAGAGCACCCGTCGGTGGACCTTCCCGATCCGGTCTCTAAGGAGCTGCTGAATAGATGGCAGCCGGTTGTGACTGTCGAGCCACGCGCTAACATTTTCTACACTGTCCAGCGTCTGGTCTTTCTTGAAGTAATCCTGGTTGATGTAGTGGATGATTCGAATATCTCGCAGCTCCTCCAGATTCACCTCCGCTATGGCCGGGAAATTCGGAAAATTGTACCGTAACGGCATGATCCGATACGGCCAGCCCGAACGGACCAGTGAGACGCTCAACGCGATTTGACAGCGGTACGGAGTGAGCAGGACGCTGTTCACGGTTTCCATGTCCCGAAATATCGACTCCCCGATGCTGGCAAAACACTCAGAGGGTGCAAGCATCACGCCGAAATTAAAGTAAGGAGGACAAAAGCGGGGCGCTTCCGGCGGAGTCAGCACGTTCCAACTCGTGTGTTCACAAGTGAACGGCACCGCACCCACTCCAGCACGGTCAAAGATAGCTTGCCACCATTCTTCCGCGGTTCGCTGGGAGAGGTGATCCTCGCTCCACGGGCTGATGTGGGCGATGACGCCCGAATAGGCGCCGGTCTTCTGCACGCTCTCGACCAAGTCGCCGAAGTCCCTGGTCACAATTACATCGGCGTCGGCCATAAGCACCATGGGGGCGGAAAAGTCCACACGAAACCGGTCGAGAGCGGTGCCGTAAAACGTAAACCGGCGGAAGGTGTCGCGATCTACCCAACGCCATCGGATCGGATACCGCCGTGACCAAGGCAGGAGCGCGGAGAGATCCACCGGCTCCTGATCTGCTCCGACCGTGACAACTATCGAACTTTCCCGGGCCAGTCCACCTGCATCCTTCAGCGAAGCCGCAAGGTAGTGTATGCGGTTGAGAAAATTGGGCGTGGGACTAATCGGAACGTGAATCTCCAACCGGGGCCGCATAGAAGTTTCTGATTCTAGCATGGTGTTGAGCGAGTCATGCCGCGGCGGCTCCGCGGAGAGTTCGCCGGTGCGGCTACATGCTCACGATGCTCCGGTCGATCCTCGCCACGCTCCCCACGCCCGTCAGCACCATGGCATTTTCGAATTCGCGGCGCATCGTGTTCATGAACAGCGCGACGCCTTCGGGTCCGCCTCCGTACGCCGCCCGAAGCAGGTGACGGCCCACCATGACCACGTCGGCGCCCAGCGCGAGATACTTCAGCACGCCGGCGCCGGACTGAACGCATCCGTCCGCCAGAATCGCGAGCTTGCCTTTCACCTTCGCGGCCACGGCCGGAAGCACGTCAGCTACGCCGGGCGTGTGGTCTAGTCTGCGTCCGCCGTGGTTTGAGACTGCGATTCCCGCGACGCCCGCATCCACGCACCGCAACGCGTCGTCCGGCGTCATGATCCCTTTCACCACAATCGGGATCCGGAACGCCTTCACCAACTCCCGTAGTTCCGCCACGCTCTTCGGCCCCGAATCCGTATCCACCGAAAGCCAGGCGGCGCCGGACTCTTCGATCAGCGGCAGGAACTTGAGGATCACCGGGTTCGGAGCGGGCTTGCTGTTGTAGAGCGCCTTTCCCTTGTAGCGCGCCAGGATCGCCAGCCGGGCCTTCACATCCTCGAGGGGATAGCGCGGATCGTCGGCCACGGAACCGATCGTGCCGGCCGCAATGCATCCCGCCGCCAGCGCCTCGAACCAATCCGCCACGGGAATGCCCTTCCCGAAACGCGTGCCCGCGGGACCCATCGGGGCGGCCACCGCGGGAAACGAGATCTTCCGTCCGAAGATGGTGGTGGATGGGTCGGCCTTTTTCACCTCGTGGACCGTGCGCAGAACCAGTTTCACGCGCCGGAGAGCGGTGAAGTTGTTCTGGAACGACATGCCGGACCCGGCGCCCCCGATCCCTCCGGACTCTCCCGCGCACGCCACGCCGTCGCACACCGGGCACACGCGGCAGGTGGGATAGAGCCGTTCCCTTGCCTTCTCTAGGACACTCTTGACGGTCAGTGCGGAGCCGGGGGCGCCGCGCGCGACCGCGGCCCCGCCGCCAAGCAGCATGGAACCCTTCAGCATGTCACGCCGGCCGGGGTCTCGCATCCCGTTGCGCTACGCGAGCGCCTGCCGGCAGTACTCCACGCACTTCTTCACCTCGCTCAGCACATCCGAGCCTTCCGGGGTGTTGTACTCATACTCGATGCTGGCCGGGAACTTGTACTTGCGCCGCTTCATGCACTGGAGGACCTCTTTCAGCGGCGTCCCGCCCTGCCCCCAGGGCATATTGGCGCCGCCGCCGCGGGGGCCGTCACCGCTCGCGGGGCTCTTGCGGTCCTTCAGGTGCAAGCTGGCGATGCGGCCATGGTACTTTTCCACCAGCGGCACGGGGGACTCGCCGTTGACGCCAAAGTAGTGGCCCACGTCGAAGTTGAGCGCGGTGTACTTGGATGCGGATAACACCCGGTCGAACCCCGAGGCCCCGCCCTGCCCGTGGGTATGGAACGCGATCGCCAGTTTGCGCTTCGCGGCGTACGCGGCCACCCGCTCGAGCAGCTTGTCGTCGGTAGGCAGCTCCATGGTGACGTGGTCCGCCCCCAGCGCCTGTGCGACGTTCCAGATGTATTCGTATTCGGCGTCGGACATCGCCAGGGTTGGGGGCAGTTTGAAGGCGTAGATCTTCACTCCGGCGTCCTCGTACATTTTGCGGAAGGCTTTGTACTTGTCCATGGAGACGGAGAGCCGCCACTGCTTCAAGTCCTCGGCGGCCTTCTGTTGCGCCGCCTTCTGTTCGGGCGTGGCCGCGCCCCGGCGTGGTCCCGCGCCCGGCCGGCGCGGCGCCGCCGGGGAGCCGGCATAGCTCTCCGCGGCGTCGCTCATCAGTTCGATCCCGCTGATGCCGCAATCGAGGCAATATTTCAGAATTTCCCGGGCGCCGCCCGGCAGCGCGCGGAAACTATAGGTGATGACGCCGACCTGAACTCCGCCGAACTTCGAATTCGGCTTCGCCCCCGCCAGTTTGGCTGCGCCCGCCGCACCCAGCGCGATCTTGCCGATATCCCGTCTGGTGAAAAGCATAGCCCTCCAGCATAACAACGCGGCAGAAGCTGCGTCGGCTCAGCGGCCGGAGCCGGAGAGCGGCGCCAGCGGAGCGGGCTTCAGGGTCCACATCGCGCCTTCCTCCCGCATCGGCCGCGTGCGCGGGTACACGAATCCGGCGCTGGAGAACATGCTGCTTATCGTGACCTTCAGCGAAGACGTCCGCGGCTCCAGGAAGGCCTGGGCCATGAGGCGCAGGAACTGCGACGCATTCAGGCGCACGCCGTCCACCGTGACGAAACCGGGCACGGCGTTGCGCGGCACGGGCCGCCAGGCGCCGTCGTTCAGGTCCGGCGCGATGCGCGCGCATTCGCGCTCGATGGAAGCAGCGGCAAGCTCCCCAACCTGCGAACCGGGGTCCGATGTCATTTCCAGGGGGCCGTAGACCGCATTCAGCCGCACCGAGGCCGGCGGGCTGCCAGCCTGCCGCCGCCCGGCCAGACTGGTGGCGAGCATCTGGAACATGTCCGCCAGCGAGAAGTACCGCTTGCCCGAACGCGCGTAGTCCGGAGGATGCGGGTCGCTGCGCCACTCCGCCATCATGGCCGCCGCGGCGGCGCGCAGCTCGTCATGCGGCACATCAAACCCGTGGCTGGGGGCGGTCCACGCTTTCAGTTCCCGCGCGGTCACGAAGCGGCTGCCCGGGTTTGCGGGAAAGAAGTCCTGGCCCAGCCACTTCAGTAATGCTTCCTGGCGGGCGTGCGCGGCGTCGACCTCCGGCTGCGGACGCAGGTGGGGAGGATCGAGCGAGGGAGTCTTAGGATGGTCGTAGGCATACCGCGCGGGGCCAAGCCCGCCGTCCGCCTCCGGCCGGACGTAGATGCCGTGGTGCTCCAGCACAACCTTGATCACGTGCGGCCGGGAACGGTCCAGCTTTCCCAAGAGCTCCTTGAGGGCTTCGGGGCCTTCGTCGGCCCTGACCACTCTGACGGGAGCGCCGCTGTTGTCCGAGAGGCGCAAGTAGTGGTCCTGCCAGAACAGCTCGGGAGCGCAATCGGGCGCCGGGCTCGCGGCCCGCCCGACCCCGGCCGCCGAGCCCCCAAACCCGTTCAGGTTGCGGGCCGGCCACGTCCCGGGTTCCGGAATGCCCGGCAGGAGCGCATCGGGGTTCATTCGGCGGATAATGTGCACGAATTCCGAATCCCCGCCCAGTTCCATGGTGATGAAGCCGGTGATGCTGGCGAGCGGCCCGAACAGCTCGCGGACGAACTTCAGTCCGCCCGGCCGTTCCGGGTCCGGCTCGCCGGTGCGCAGGTCCTTGTACTCGGTAAGGAACCACTCGGCGGGCTGCAAGCGGGCCAGCCATCTTTGCTGGGAGGTTGTGGCCCCTCGAAAATTCGGCATGGGGCGGGCGAGATAGGCCGGCTCGTCCGAACCGTCGTAGCCCAGCTCGATCACTTGCCGGCCGGCCAGGTCGCGCAGGCGCAGGGCCACGCGGCCGGCGTCGCGCAGGCTGCACTCCAAGGCCGTCGCCCCCGTGAACTGCATCAGCAGAGACGCGCCGGAATCCGGAAACTGTTTGCGGGTGCGTTTCACCAGGTCCACGGCCGCTTGCCAGCGGCTCTCCTCCATGTTCACGTTGATGTGGTCGTCCACCCGCATGAATAAGAAGACATAGACCGGTCTCGGGGAGAAGGGAGCGGATTGACCGGCGGCGGCCATGGCCGCAAGAAGGAGCAGCGCCGCAAGCGGCAGCATTCTTGAAATTCTGAGGTATCTCATCGCTTTGAACCTGTGGAGCCTGGAGAGACCCGCGGTCCGGAATCGTTTGAAATGAGCCGGGCTCCGGTATGCCCGGAGCCCGGCTTGTTTAGGTCCAGTTAGAGTGGACGAGGCATTGCGCTGGCCTGGTTCGACTGGCACATTTCGTTGGTGTTGGGAGCCGCCGGACGGACTACGTAATAATAAGTGGTTCCGTTGGTAAGCCCCGTGTCCAGGATGGCCGTGGTGAAGACGGTCCGGATCTTAACGTATGGGCCGCCGCTCACGGTGCCGCGGTAGACGTTGTACGAGGCCGCTCCGGCCTTGGGCGTCCAGGTCAACTGCACCTGAGCGTTCCTGGCCCGGGCCGATGCGACGCTGCACGCGCAGGCCGGATCGCTGCTAGCCCGAATCGTGACCTGAGTATTAGCGGTCGAGGTCAGGTCGGGTTGGCCGCTGGCCGGGAACGACGCCGCGGTGTTGTCGGTCACCCGCAGCGAAATGTTGAAGCTGCTGGGGGTCGCGGGCAGAATCATGGTCACGTTCGGCTGAGGGCCGAATGCATCATTGAACGACCCGTTCCCGTTGAGTTCCCACGCGTACTCCTTGATGTAGTCCCCGGGGTACGGACCGGGTTGATGCTGCCCATCGTCCGGGTTGGTCGACTTGGTGCCGTCGAGGAACCACGGAGTCTGCCCGATGCAGAAGTTGTAAGGTCCGCCGGCATTGGCCGTCGGCGCTAACGGTGGAACGCTGACCACTATGGTCACCGTGGTAGAAGCATTCGCCGGCGTCGCCGCGTTGTCCGTAACCCTCAGCCGCACCACGTAATTGCCCACCGCATCAAACGACTTTGTCACAACCGGCCCAAGCGCATCGAAGATGCCATCGTTGTTGAAATCCCACTCCCACTTCACGATGCTCTTGGCCGGGTCCTGGTGGAACGACGCGGAGCCGTCGAAGGTGATCACTTGGAACGCGACCGCCGGGTTGGGCGTCGCGGAGAAGACCGCCACCGGAACGCCGGAACTCACCACCGTGCGGTTCAGCATGATGATGGCCCAGGCTGTTTCGTAATACTGCTGATTGCCGTCGGCGGAGTGCCCCCACCAGTATCCCGCGGGATTCTGGTCGTTCACCAGCGTACGCGCCACGCCGTCTACGGGGTCCCCTTGTGAGACCTGCGCAGCGTACCAGTCGATATCCGGAACGCCGGCCGACTGCGAGTGCAGCATCGTAATCGGCTCGGGAATCCCATTATTGTCGGAATCGTGCAGCAGCATCGACTTGGTGAAGGAGAACAGGCCGTAGTAATACTTTCGGGGATTGGAAGCGTAATTACCCCCCGAGGCATTGAAGCCGTTGCGCATTACTGTTTCGGCCTTTTCCCATTTACCGTCGCTGGTGCCCCTTCCATAGCCGTCCATCACCATCTGCACCATGCCGGAGGGAGTGGTTGCATACGGTCCCCACAAGGGGCTGCTGCTCTGATATCCGAATTCTCCGGCTGCGTTCTGGCTGTAATTCAGCCACATCTTGTTGTGCGTCTTGACAAACGAGTGTAAGGTGAGCCCCCACTCTCGAACCGCAGGGATATTGCCGATGGCTACCCACTGGGAAATGGAGTTATCCCCTCCGGAATTACAGCCGTAAATCCATCCGCCGCCGACCGGCGAGCCATCGTACTGGCAATAGGATTGGTAGTCCACCATATCCTGCACGATGTCTTTGTACTGGCGTCCGATTACGTTGGCCGGACCTGTGAGCGCGAGGGCGGCAGGCGTGCCGCTGGCGATGATCGCGTCCATCACCGGACCAGTTTCGTAGAATTGGTAGCTGCCGGAATTGACCCAGACGCCGAGACCGTTGCCGTTGGCATCGGGGTTGAAAGTGCCGGCCGAGTTCGTCTGGGGCCCGATGCCGGATGTGACGCTCAGATTGGCCAGAACCCAGTGCAGACCTCGTGCCACAGTCTCCACATAGGGGTTATCTGGATTGCCGCTCTCCAGGTGGCCGTTCACCTCAAACGCATTCACGTTGGCGGCCGCATTGGAGACTCTGCTATTCCCCACGTTCGCTCCGTTCCAGTACCCGGCGAGTATTCCCGACGGGCAGGTGCCTCCGCTACAGGTGTACCGGTACATTGTCTTGTGGAGATACCACAGGCCTTCGTCAATGGCGCGGTTCACCTCGACCGCGAGGCTTTGCGCCCGGATGGCCACATAGTAATTCTTGCTTGCCGATGTCCCGTCAGCGGTGTTCGTCACCGTCAGCGTGGCGGTGAAAACCGTGCCCACCGAACCGGTGTAAGCGTGGGTCGCCTCGATGGCGTACATGTTCGTGACTTGGCCTCCGGTCGACCCACCGTCTCCGAAGTCCCAGACATAGTTAATACCAGCGCCTTGCATGTTGGCCGTGCCCTTGAGGGTGATCGTCTTCCCGCTCCAGGTGTCGTGCGGGATGGTCGGATTGGATGGCACCCAGGGCACAACCTTGACCACCGGTGGGGCTGCCAGCAGAGGCAGCGCCCCGGCCACAATTGCGATACAGCACACGGCGGCGAATCGCCTTGCCAGGTTTCTTCCCATAGCTTTGCTCGCTCCTTCTATCGCTGTGCTACGGTTTGCCGGCCGGGGGTTCCGGCCGAAGACAATCAGCAACGGGACCACGGCGCCAAACAGCAGGTAGCTGCCCGGCTGAGGTATGGCCGTGTCCGCGAGACCCGGATCCTGAACCGGAAAGCAGACGGGATCAAGCTTTCCTCAAGCGCCTCCAGCCCAGCGCGCCCGCCACCGTCGCAAGCAGGATCCAGCTCGAGGGCTCCGGAACCACGCCTCCTCCTGTGGGCGTGATGTTAAGGTTGCTGCTGAAATACACGTCCGGACCCACCGGATCGTGCTGCCCCAGGTAGAATCCCGACGACGGGGCGCTGGTGCTGACCACGAACGTCATCGTGGCCTTGTGGGCGGCCGGCAGCGTAAAACCCCAGCCGAGGGCCATGGCTACGTCGTCAACGTTCGCCGGGGTAATGGCGTTGAGATTGTGGAGCGTCCCGGCTGCAACGTCGTCGAACAGGTGGCCAATTGTGTAACCGGGCTCGTCGATTTCGTACGACAGGCCCGCTGGCGCGGCGCCGTTCACCGATCCGTATTCGTCGGAATAGAGGTTGGGAGGGTCGCTGTTGTAGTTCGTGATGTCGATATTCAGGCCCAGGATCGCGAGGACAGAACCCGGGTTGAAGGCTTGAATGGTCAGAGTGCCTAACCCCGTCAAATAGTCAAAACCCGAGTCGTCCATCGCCATTCCGGCAGGCAGGACCGGCGTGGCATTGAGCGTGTACCCGCCCTGTAGGTTGAAGGCGTAGTCGAACAACTCGACGTCGTCCGCCGCCGCCGGGGGGCTGGCCGCACCCACCAGCAGCAGGGCGCAAAGGGTAATCGCGAATCGTTTCATTGAAGGTCTCCGTGAGTCTGCTCAGCGGGGGCGCCGGCGAACACCGGCGCCTTGCGCTGCGCTCAATCAGGGCCGAAACCGGCCCGCAAGTTCGTTCCCGACACAAAAAGCGCTTCGTTTGGAACCGGGCCGCCGGATGCCTTGCGTTGCGCTTCTCACCAGCCCGGTTCGGAGTTCAGTCACTACCAGACCGCGCCGTGCAACGCTACGGCGCGGGGGAGCAAAATAGGCCGCAGGGGGCCGCGTCTCTTTTGCACGTTGATTGCCGGTTTCAAGTAATTGAAAGTAAACGGACATCTGGAGTCCGTTATGCCTCTTGGGGCTAGCAAGTGGGAATTCGTACTGTTTTTTCGATTTCGCGGTGAAACCCCGCTCCAGGCAGGAGCGCCCCCGCATGTTCTTGCGAAATCACGGGAAGTGCGAGCCACGGGGGTGTTCGCCCGGGTTGGTCCCCAACGTGCATAGTGGCGGCCACGGCCTGTTTCGCCATGACTGTACGGAAACGCGGCTGGCGGAGCCGGTGGTTTGCCCTGCCGGTTCTGCTCCCGCTCCTGAGCGCTTTTTTTTCCCGCGCCGAACAGCCCTGCCTCACCGGGGTCGTGGAGGACGCCTCCGGGGCGGCGGTGGCCGCGGCCCGCATCGACCTCCGTACGCCCCAGGGCGCCGCCATCCGCGGCCTCGAGTCGCGATCCGGGGCCTTTTCCATCTGCGGCGTGACGGCCGGCTCCTACCTGCTCTCAGCTTCCGCCCCCGGTCTGGCTCCCGCCGAAACGCCGGTCCGCATCACCAGCGCCCCGCAGCCGCCGCTTCGTGTCGTCTTACGGGTGGCGCCGGCACGCACCGTCGTGACCGTCACCGCTTCGCGGGGATTGGTGGAGGAGGCATCCTCGGCCACCCAGATGGTCAGCGTGGCGGGCACGGAGGAAATTCGCTCCGGCGCACCCGTAAACCTGGGAGCCAGCCTTCAGGCCCGCCCCGGCATCCTGGTTCAGGAATCCACCTACGGGCAGATCTCTCCGTACCTGCGCGGATTTACCGGATATCAGACCTTATTACTCCTGGACGGCATCCGCTTCAACACCTCCGTGTTCCGCTCGGGCCCCAACCAGTACCTCGGTTATATCCAGCCCAGCCAGGTGGAGCGGGTCGAGGCCATCCTCGGCCCCGCCGGGGCGAACTTCGGCAGCGACGCCATGGGCGGCGTCGTCCAGGTGGTCACTGGCGCGCCGCGCTTCGGCCGCGCCAGCCGGGTCGAGTGGCACGGCGAACTGGCTGCCTCGGCGGGAAGCGCCGACGCCTCGGCCGGTTCCAACGCCGAGATCTCCGCTGGCGGCCGGGTCGTCTCCGCGCTTTTCGGAGTGAATCACCGGCGGGTGAACGACCTGCGCGCGGGCGATGGCGCCGATTCGCGCAACGCCTTCCGCCGCTACTTCGGGCTGGACGCCTCCCAAGTACAATCCCTGCTCGGCAGCCGCCTGTCGGGAACCAGCCTTTCGGCGGAGGGCGCCTATGGCAAACTGGCGTGGCGGCGCTCGCAATCCGAAAGCCTCACCCTCTCCTACCAGTGGAGCGGCCTGCGCGGGGTGCGCTCCTACCGCGACCAGCTCGGCGGGCCCGGCCGCCTTCAGGCGCGCGTCGAACCGCAGGGCCTGAACTTCGGCTACGCACGCTACGAGCGTCTGCGGGTCTGGCGTTTCGATTCGCTCTCCGGCGTGTTCTCCGTCAACTCCCAGCGGGATGGCGCCGTGCGCCAGGCGCTGCGCCCCACCGACACCATCACCACGGAGCACAGCCGCGTCGACGCCTACGGCTATTCCGGCCAGGCCGCCGCACACCTGGGGAGACGCTTCGCCTACGTCTTCGGCGGCGAAGCCTACGACGAGCGGATCCTCTCCACGCGCTTCCAGCGCGATCCCGTCGCGGGCTCCGCGTTCCAGGACCGCGGACTGCTCCCCAACGGTTCCCGCTACCTGACCGCCGCCGCCTTCGGCCAGAGCAGTCTCGAGATCGTTCCCGGAAGGCTGCGCACAACCTTCGGCGCGCGCTACACCGCGGTGGGGTTTGCCACCTATGCGGACCGCAACCGGGACGCCGCCGGCCGCTCCCTGGGGGTGACCGACACCCGGCGCGATTTTCGGGACGCCACCTTCAACGCCAGCCTCTCCTGGCGCCTGCGCGGCAACTGGGGCGTGCAGGCGCTAGCGGGCCGCGGCTTCCGCGCCCCCAACGCCACCGACCTGGGCGCTGTCGGGGTGATGACCGCCCTGGGATTCGACATCCCCGCGGAAGACCTGCTGGGCCTGGGCGCCCTGATCGGAGCGGACTCCGGCGACGGCGCCGTCTCCACCGGCAAACCGGTGCGCGGCCTGCGGCCGGAAAGCCTTTACAACTACGAAGCCGGGGTGCGCTATGCCGGGCGGCAAGTCTACGGGCGCGTTCACCTGTTTGACGCCGAACTGATCGATCCCATCGTTTCCCGCACGGTGTTGTTTCGCGCCGGGGACGCGCCGGAATGGCTGGCGGGTTTGCCGCTGGCGCCGGTGGCGGCCAGCGCCGCGCAGCGCGAACAGGGCGTCACCGCGGTGGCCACTCCGCTGAGCCAGCGCGCGGTCAAAGCGTCGGTGAACGACGGGCGCGCGCGCTATTACGGCGGCGAGGCCGTGTTCTCCGCCGCGCTTTCCTCGCGCTGGTCGGTACACTCCAACTACACCTTCCTGGCCGGCCGGGAACTCGATCCGAACCGTCCGGTGCGGCGGTTGCCGCCGCAGATGGGACAGGCGGCGGTCCGCCACGCTCCTCCGGGCCGCCGCCCCTGGCTGGAATTCGCGCTGCGCTTCGCGGGTCCGCAAACCCGCCTGGGCGGAGGCGATCTCGACGACGACCGCATCGGCGCCTCACGCCGGCGCGTGGATATCGCAGATTTCTTCAACGGCGGAATAGCGGCTCCCTGGATTGCAGGCGGCCGTTTCACCCCCACCGGGGAGACCCTCCGCCAGATTCAGGATCGTGTACTGCCGCTGGGGTCGACGCTCAATGGCGTCCTGATCGCCGGCGACGGCACGCGCGTTCCCCTGTACCTGAAAACGGCCGGCTGGTGCGCCTTCGACGTGCGCGGCGGGCTGCCCCTGGGGGAAACGCTGCGCCTCTACTTCGGCGCGGCCAACCTCTTCGATCGCAACTACCGCGTCCACGGTTCCGGCATCGACGCGGCCGGCATCAATGTGACGCTCGGACTTCGATACGCATTTTGAGGATACCGATTATGCGCCATTGGTTTCTGCTCGCTGTTTGCCCGGCGGTCTGTTTCGGGCAGGTGACCGCCGCGGGCATCGCGGGCTACGTGTACGATCCTTCGGGAAAGGCGGTGGCCCAGGCGGCCGTCTCCATCCGCCAGGCGGAACGCGCCGTGGTCCGCCAGACTCTCAGTGACGAAAGCGGCTTCTACCGGTTCACGGACCTGCCCCCGGCGAATTACCTGCTGACCGCCTCCAGCGCGGGTTTCACGGACTCGGTGTCGCAGCCCGTCGCGCTGGCCGTGGATTCGCATGTCCGTCTGGACTTCCACTTGGCCATCGCCGGCAGAGAGGACTCCATCACGGTGCGTGCGCGCTTGCGCACGGTGGCCGCCGATTCCGCGGAACTGGGCGCCGTGATCGAGCGGGAGGCAGTGGACGCGCTGCCGCTCAACCGGCGCGATTTCCTGCAACTCGCCCTGCTCACACCGGGCGTGCTGCCGCCCGTTCAGGGTTCCGAGCTGGCCACTCGCGGGCAGTTCACCATGCACGCCAACGGCGGACGGGAAGACTTCAACAACTATCTGCTGGACGGCGTGGACAACAACGACCGCAGCGTGAACCGCTACGTGCTTCAGCCCGCGGTGGATTCCGTGCAGGAATTCAAGATCGCCGCCAACGCCTACAGCGCCGAGTACGGGCGCAATGCCGCCGGGCAGGTGAACGTGATCACCCGCAGCGGCACCAACCGGCTCCACGGCTCGGTTTACGAGTACCTGCGCAATCGCCGCCTGGACGCGCGCAACTTCTTCGAGAGCGGTGAACACGCCAAGTACATTCGCAACCAGTCAGGCGCCGGCGTGGGCGGTCCCCTGCGGCGCGATCGCACCTTCTTCTTCGCCAGCTTTGACGCCTTGCGCATGCGGCAGGGGTTGACCCGCCTGGCCTCCGTCCCGATCCCGGCCTATCGCGAGGGCGACCTCTCGTCGCTGAGCACGCCCGTGATCGATCCCTTCGCGCGCACGCCGTTTCCCGGCAATCGCATTCCGCGGTCCCGATTTTCGCCGGTGACGCCCAAGGTGCTGGAGCTGTTCCCCATGCCCAACCGCGGGGGCGTCTCGGGCAACTATCTGGGGCAACCGGTCCTGCGCGACGAACACACCCAGAGCAACCTGCGGGTGGACCACCGCCTCAGCGCCAACGGCCAGCTCGCGCTGCGTTACAGCTACGGCCGCCGGAACCTGTTCGAGCCCTTCGCCGAGGAGTCCAGCGACGTGCCCGGCTTCGGCGACTTCCTCGAAGACCGCGGCCATAACGCCATGGCGCACCACACGCATGTATTCGGGCCGGGGACCGTTCATTCCCTGCTCGCCGGCTTCAACCGCGGGCCCCGCCGCCTGCTGCCGGAGAACTACGCCAAGGATGTGAACGCGCTGTGGGGAGTCAACTACCTGCCGCGACGCCCGGTCGATTTCGGCTACCCGGCGCTCAGCGTGGCCGGATTTTCCCGCGTGGGCGACGTGACCCAGCTTCCCATCAACCGCACCGCCACCACGTACCAGCTTACCGAAGGCCTCTCGCTGGTTCGCGGCGTACACTCGCTGCGCGCCGGCGGCGAGGTGCGCAACGTCCGCAACAACGGGATTCTCGACATCCTGGCCCGCGGCTCCCTCACCTTCTCCGGCGCGCTCACCACCTCCGGCATGGGCGATCTGCTGTTGGGCATGCCGTCCTTCGGCCTGCAATCCCAGCCCGATAATACCCAGACTCAGCGCAGCACCGCTTACAGCGCCTACCTTCAGGACGACTGGAAGCTGCGGCCCGACCTGACCCTGAACCTGGGCCTGCGCTACGAATACAACACGCCGCCCACCGACCCGTTCGACCGCATGAGCGCCTTCGATATGGCCTCCGGCACGCTGGTGCGGGTGGGCGCCGGTAACATCACCCGCTCCGGCATCCGGCCCGACCGGAACAACTTCGCACCCCGGGTGGGCCTGGCGTGGTCGCCGGACGAGCGCACGGCGGTGCGCGCCGGCTACGGCATGTACTACGATTCCGGCACCCTGATCGTGAACTCCTCCCTCTACTTCAACCCGCCCTTCTTCGCCATCCGGGTGTTCTTCCCGACCGCCGCTTCGTTGCTCACGCTCAGCGATCCGTTTCCTTCCCGGGGCGGCATCACGCCTCCGGCCTCTCCGAACACCGTCAGCCCGGACCTGACCACCGGCATGCTTCAGCACTGGAACCTGAATGTCCAACGGGAAATCCGCGGAGCAGGCACGCTGAGCCTCGCGTATGCCGGCTCAAAGGGCACGCACCTGGTCCGGTCGCGCGATTTGAATCAGCCGCGGCCCGCCGCCGGTGACGTGCAATCGCGCCGGCCGTACCGCGCCTTCGGCAACCTGCTGCTGGCCGAGAGCGGCTCCAATTCGTCGTTTCACTCTTTGCAGGCGGGCTTTCACCGGCCCCTCACCCGCGGATTTTCGTTGCGGGCGCTCTACACGCTTTCGAAATCGATCGACGACACCTCGGCGTTCCTTTCCACCGATGGAGACAAGAATTTTCCGCAGGACAGCAGCAACTTCCGGGCCGAACGGGGTCTCTCGAACTTCGACATGCGGCACCGCGCCGCGGCGGCTTTCGTTTACCGCCTGCCCGGCCGCACGCGCCTGGTCCGCGGATTCGAAACCAGCGCCATCGTCGCCGCGCAGTCCGGCCAGCCGTTCACCCCGCTGCTGCGGTTCGACAACAGCAACACCGGCAACACCGGCGGCAACTTCGGCTCAGACCGTCCGAACCTGCTCCGCAGTCCCTCGCTTTCGGGCGGGAGTGCGGATCGCTGGTTCGATACCGGCGCTTTCGCAGTGCCTCGCCCTTACACCTTCGGCTCCGCCGGGCGCAACGTCGTGAAGGCCCCCGGTTTCGCCAGCGTGGATCTTTCGCTGCGGCGCCGTTTCCCGGTTGCCGAACGCAGCGCGATCCTGCTGGAAGCGCAGGGCTTCAACCTGCTCAACCGGACCAATTTCGCGCTGCCCGAACACTACGCCGATGAGCCCGCCTCCTTCGGCCGGATCTTCTCGGCCGGCGCGCCTCGCCAGGTGCAGCTCGTGCTTCGCTGGGAGTTCTGAACGGCACACGAAAAAAAGGCCCCGGATTCCCTCCGGGGCCTGTTCAGGAGCGGCAGTCCCGTCGCTGAGTATGCTTCCGTTACCGCCTCAGATTAAGATATCAGGATCTCAATTGTCCATAGACCGGCCCGGTGCGGCGGTACGGGACGTACCAGCTAGGGCTCCACCCGCAGCTTTAGTACCGTCAGCGAATGCCTGGGAAATGTATAGCTGAACCGGTTGCCGGATAGCGCCACGCTCAGCGGGCGCACCGCGGGCCGCACCTTGCGGTCCTCGCCGAACCCGTGCACGGCTTTCAGGTCCGGGTGGTTCAGCTCCCAAACCTCGCCCAGCGCCGCCAGGGCGCCGGACTGGTTTTCGATCGACGCCTCAATGTCGTTTCTCAGGCTGCGGTTCAACACGTTCAGGCACACCGTCCCGGTCTTCGGGTCGTGCGTGGCGGAGACATCCAGGTAGCCGAGCGGGGAGCGGCCACGCGGCTGATACTGCGGTCCGGAAACCCACACGTCCAGCGCGCGGCTGCCCTTCTGGCGCGCGTATTCGGCGATGGGGAAGTAGATCGTCTGGAGGAACAGTCCCTCCTTGCTGGTGAAGATGGGCGCGATCACGTTCACCAGTTGAGCCAGATTGGCCATCTTCACCACGCCGGCGTGGCGGAAGAAGGAGTTGAAGAACATCCCCATGGCGAGTGCGTCCTCGAAGTTGTAGATCTCCTCGAGGCGCGTGCGGCCGGTCTCGTACTCGCCGCCGCCGCGGGCGCGGTACCAGACGTTCCACTCGTCATAAGCGATGTGAATGGGCCGCGGGTTGGGCTGTCCCGATTGCGCCGCGCGGATCAGTCCCTGAACCACTTCGATGCGGTGGTCGATATCCTCGGAAGCCGCCAGGAAGTTTTCGAAATCGTTCTCGCGGTTGCCGATGTAGGTGTGCAGCGAGATGTAGTCGATGTCGTTCTTGAGCCGCTCCAGCACCGCGCGGTTCCATTCAATCCAGTTCGCGCCGCGGCCGAAATTGCTCGATCCGCTGGCGATCAGCTTGATCGACGGGTCGGCGCGCCGCATCGCCTTGGCGGCCTCCAGCGCGAACTTCCCGTAATCTTCCGCGTTCTTATGGCCAAGCTGCCAGGGGCCGTCGATCTCGTTGCCCAGGCCCCAGTACTTCACCCCGTAAGGCTTTTCGCGGCCGTTCTTGCGGCGCTGCCCGGCCCAATAGGTGGGCCGCGCCTCGTTGCAGTACTCCACCCAACTGCGGGCCTCCTCCACCGTCCCCAGTCCGGCATTGATGCAGATATAGGGTTCCACGCCCAGCCGCTCGCAGTAACGCAGGAACTCGTCGGTGCCGAAGCGGTTGCTTTCCACGTCGCCCCAGGCATGGTCGGGCCGCGCCGGACGAGCCTCACGCGGGCCGATGCCGTCCCTCCAGTTGTAGCCGGAGACGAAATTCCCGCCCGGCCACCGCAGCAGCGTCACGCCTAACCCGCGAGCGGCTTCCATCACGTCCTTGCGGTAGCCTTCCGGGTCTGAGAAACGGCCGTTCTCCTCCCAGATGCCGCCGTAAATGCACCGGCCGAGGTGCTCGGCGAAATTGCCGAACAGGTGCGGATGGACCTCGCCCACCACCCGGTCGGTATCGATCTTGATGCGCGCGGCGGGCGCCGCGGATACCGCCGCCGCCAGCGCCGGCGCGAGGAGGATTGCGCGAATCATGGCCGGCCTCCGATCCTACAGCTTATCGCGGTCAGGGGTTCGGCGGCGGAGTCAGGCCGGGCCAGCCCTCCAGGCGTGCGATGGCCTCACGAATCTGCTGCGGCACGGGGATCGGTTTGTTGGTCTTGTAGTCCATTACTACGAGTGTGGATTCCACTTCGGCGGCCACAACGCCCAACGCCAGGCTCTCTATGCAATGCTCCATGCGCATGCTGCTGTTCCCTATGCGAGTGATGCGGGCGCCCACCAGAACGGTATCGGGATAATTCAGGGGACGGCGATAATTGCACGATATGCTCGCCAGGATTGGACCGACCTGCTCGGCCGCCAGCATCTGCCACAACCCGATTCGTAACAAATAGTCCACACGGGCAGTCTCGCTCCAGCGCAGGTACATGGTATTATTCACGTGGCCCAGGGCATCCTGGTCGCCCCAGTTGAGCGGTATCGAGGTTAGTACTGGATATCCTTGCATCTCATGTACGATTATCCACAAGATCGTGTATAGTAAGGGAGTCATTTCAAACTCTAGGGGATCAAGGATCATTATGCGGATCTGGAGAGCAGTGGTGTGCGGTACGTTGCTCGCGTGGCAGGCGGTTGCAGCCCCGGCCATCGCCGAGCGCGGCGTAGTCAACGCCGCGAGTAATATAGCTCCCGGGTTACCCAATTACGGCATAGCCCGCGGCTCGCTGTTTCTCGTTAAGGGAAGCGGCTTCGGCGAAGGGGCGTCGGTTTCCGTTACGATTGGCGACCAGACCCTCAGCGCTCCCGTCGTGAAGGTCGTGGATGGGACGCAGATTACAGCGCGATTGCCGTTGGAAACCCCCAATGGCGACGGCACGGTCACGGTCACTTATGCCGAGGAAACCAGCGCTGCGGCGCCCATCAAGGTGGTGGACCGGGCATTCGGCATTTTCACCACCACGGGCGGCATGGCCGTCACGCTGCCGGCCGTCACTCCGGCGCAGCCGGCGCAGGCGGGCCAGGCTCTCACCCTTTACGGAACCGGCCTCGGCGAAGGCGACATTGAAGTCTGGGTAGGCAGCAAGCAGGCCACCGTGACCAATAAGGGCGCGAGCGGCGGCGAGGGCCTCGACGCCGTCGGCTTCGCCTATGCTCCCGGAACCGCGGGACTGGAACAGATCGACATCCAAGTCCCGGAAGGCGCTCAGGGATGCCGCGTGCCGGTGGTGGTGCGGACCGGGAACGTGGTCAGCAATTTTGCTGGGATTCCCGTCATGCCGCAGGGCGGAGCGTGCGCGGATGCCAGCGGCCTTGGCGCGGATGATTACGGGAGAGTGCTCACATCCGGCGGGACTTACAAGATAGGGTCCGTCACGCTGAGCCGCTCCAGCAGCAAAGTGACCGCGCAAGGGCAGACTGTGGAGTCGAAAGCGGACAGTGCGTCGGCTTCCTTCCAGCAGATCGAGACCTCGGTGCTGGCAGCCAATCTCGGCTACCTCAACCAGACCGCGATGGGCGCCTGCACGGTGGTCACATTCGTAGGCAAGCTGGAAGACATTCCGCAGGTCAAGGTGACGTACCTGGATGCCGGCGCCAGCCTTTCGCTGACGGGACCAAAGGGCGCCAAGTCGCTTGAGAAGAAGAAAGACGACAAGGGGGCCTGGGCGGGCAACTACTTTGTCGATCTGGGGACCTCCATGACCATTCCGGGCGTCCAGCTTCCGCCGGGCTTGCCGGGCATTCCGGGGCTCCCAGCGGCGGGCGGCTACCTGGATGCCGGCGACTATAGGGTGACCGCACCGGGAGCCGAAGTGGGCGCGTTCACCGCCAACCTCAAGATCCCCGAACCGTTGACCTGGACCAACCAGGACAAGATCACGGAGGTGGACCGGGGTTCGGGCCTGACCATCGAGTGGACCGGCGGCGATCCCAACAGCTTCGTGTATATGAACGGGACCTCGTTCGACGGCACGGCCATCGCGATGTTCTACTGCTCCGAGCGCGCCAGCGCCAACACCTTCACGGTTCCGGCGGTGGTGCTGCTCAGCCTTCCGGCGTCGTCGGGAGCGCTGGGCGGCATGCTCTCGGTATCGAATACCGTCCAGGCGAAGTTCACCGCTTCGAATCTGGATCTGGGACTGATCAGCTCGAGCGTCAGCTCTCAGAAATCCGTCGTCTTCAAGTAGCCGCTTCACGGAGGGCCTGCAAGGTGGCGCGGGCCGTCCGGGACCAGGGAAACTCGCGCGCGCGCGCCGGGCCGGAAACGGCCAGCCCGGCGCGCAGTTCCCGATCGCACGCCAGCTTCATCATGGCGCCCGCGATTTCCTCGACGTTCTCGGGTTCGAAGTACAGCGCCGCCTCTCCCGCCACTTCCCTGAGCGGAGCGATAGCGGAACAGGCCGTAGGCACGCCCGCCGCCATGGCCTCCAGCACCGGCAGCCCGAAGCCCTCGAAAGTGGACGGGTACACGAACGCCCAGGCGCGCGCATAGAGGTCCAGCAGTGCATCGCTTTCGATCCAGCCCGTGAGCTCGACGCTGGCGTCCAGCCCGAGTTCTGCGCGGCGCCTCTCCGTCTCCCGCGACGCGAATCCGTGCATGCCCGCCACCACCAGCCGGAAATCCGGGTGGCGCTCGCGGAAGAGGGCGAAGGCCTCCAGCAGCCGGTCCAGGTTCTTGTGCGGGTGCAAGGTCGAGACGCACAGAAGAAAAGGCTCCGGCGCGCGCCGCGCACCGATTTCAAAGAACACGGGATTCACCCCGAGCGGCGCCACCCGCAGCTTGTCATCGCCCAGCCGGTAGAATCGCCGCAGGTCCGCCGCCGTGGCTTCCGAATCCGCCAGCACCAGGCGGGAAAGCTGCGCGGAAAGGAACAGCAGCACGCGCCAGAACGGCAAATCCCACCAGCGGAAGTACTCGGGATGGACTTTGTGCTGCAAGTCGTGGAACACCGTGACGCTGGGACAATGCAGATACACCGGGGCGGTAAACCCGGGGTTCAGCATCACGTCGATGCCGTGCCGCGCCGCCGCGGCGGGCAGCAGCGACTGCTCGTAAAGGATGCGCGCGGGCCGGAAGGCCGCCTTCACACGCTGCGGCGCATGTACGAAATTCGCCCGCGGCGGCGCCAGGTCCGCGCCGGTCTCCGCGTTGGTGAAAACGACGTATACGTTCTCCGCGTCGATTCCGGCGAGCGCGGCCAGCAGGTTGCGCAGGTAAATCTCCGTGCCGCCCACTCCGCCCGGGAGCAGGTACAGCGCGTTGATCCCGATGCGCATATCAGCGGGCGCGCTCCGCGGCCGCCAGGCCTTCGCGCGCGGGCCGATTGGCCGGATCCAGAGCCAGGGCGCGGCGGTATTGCCCGATCGCAAGCTCCCTTTGCCCCTGCCCCAAATACACGCCGCCCCGGTAAACGTAGGTCATGGCATACTCCGGGCTGACCTTCTCGGCGGCCGCCAGCATCTCGATGGCCCGGTCCCACATACGGTTCTTGCCGTAGACCATGCCCATGAGCGAGAACACGTGCGCGGAGCGCTCGAGCGAAGCGGCCTTCTTCAGCTTCTCCAGCGCGGGCTCCATCTGATTGAGGCAGTCGTGCGCCAGCGCCCAGTCCACATAGAGGTCGTAGGAGGGCGGCTGCAAGCGCGAAACGGCCTCATAATGGGTCACCGCGTCGGCGCAGCGTCCATGCTCGTAGTAAGCATAAGCGAGTTGGAAGCGCGGGCGCGGCTTGCGCGGCGACTTCCGCACGGTATCGTCCCATAGCGCGACGGCGTCGCTCCACACGCGGCTGCGCTGATAAGTAGCCACCCCGAAGATCATCAGCACCAGCGCCATCACCTCGGCCAGCGTCCTGCGGTCCAGGTTGACCCGGCGCAGCCCTTCCATCGCGATCAGCAGCAACCCGATCATGGAGATGTACAGCCGCCGCTCCGCTACGGCATCCGTGAGCGGCACGATGGACGAGGTCGGGGCCATCAGCACCAGGAACACGAACCAGCCGAAGGAGGCGAGCGGATACCGGCGCCGCCAGATCCAGGCCGCGGCGCTAATGGCCGCCAGCGCCCCCAGGCCCACGATGGCAAGGTGGTCCCACGGGCTGCGCGAGAAGGGGAAATCCCAATCCGCGGTCAGCCCCGCCGGAAACACGAACAGCCGCAGGTAGACGAACAGGGCACGCCACTGCGTGTAGAGATACTCGTACCACTTCAGGTCTTTCAGGCCGAACCCGGCCCCGCCTCCGTGCAGGATGATCGGGACGAACGAAATCAACCCGGCCACGGCGCCCACAACCATGGGCAGATAAAGGCGCCAGTTGCGCCGGATCCCCTGAAACGAGAACCCCGGGTTCCAGTAATAATCCGTAAGCAGCAGCACGCCGAGGAGCGCCGCGGTGTGCTCTTTGGAAGCCATGGCCGCCAGGTAAAGCCCCAACACGGCGGCCGCGCGCGGCCACGTGACGGCCTCCGTGCGCCGGTACAGAAATGCGGCCAGGGCGCCGAGCGCGAACATCACGCTGAGGTTCTCCGAGCGGCTGGCCACGTACGCCACCGCCTCGGTCTGCACGGGATGAAGAAGAAACGCTCCGCCGCAGAACAGCGAGAACAGCCGCGCGCGGGCGTCCTCCACGGCCGCCAGCGCCAGCAGCTTCCGCACGATCCAGAAAATCAGGAAGGCGTTGATCCCGTGGAAAATCACGTTGAAGACGTGATATCCGAAGGTGGTTTCGCTGCCCGAGAGGCGGAAGTTCACCCAGTAGGTGAACATCAGCAGCGGGCGCACGCCCGCCAGCCAGGAGCGCAGGTTATCGGAGAAATTCGGCAGGCGAAACGGCAGGTAATCGTCGTCGAACAGGAACGGCCCGTCGAGCACCGGGGCATACACCTGGAAAGCCGCCGCGATGGCCGCCGCCAGGCCCGCCCATACCTGCCAAGAACTCTCCTTGGACTGCGCGGGGACGCCCCGCGATTCGCGCACCTCGCGCCTACGCTTCATGGTGCGCGGCCACCTCTTTCTCGCTCGACTCCGCCAGGGAACGGACGTGATATTCCAGGATGGCAAGCCGCTGGGCCAGCGCGATGTTGTTGTCCCGCAGCCGGGAAATGATGACGGAAAAACGGAAGAACATGATCACGAAGACGCAGGAAAGAATGATGAGCAGCGCCACAGGCGCGTAGGAAAGCCCCAGGTGCCGCGCGGTGGCGTCGAGCACGATGCGAGACCGCGAGAGCGCCAGCAGGGCCAGCGCAACAACGAGCCAGCTCACCGAATACTCCACGCGGATGTGCGCGCGGCGCACGGAAACCAGCACCAGCACGATGAGCAGGAGGCTGGCTCCGGCCATGACGTCGAGCAGTCTGTCCATAACTTACTTTCCGGCGGCCTTGGCCGCCTTCGCGCGCCGGTGCAGCCGGCGCTCGTATTTCAGCACATTGACGAACACTCCCAACAGCACGTGGACGATGTAATAGAACGACCGCATGGCGGTGATGGAACTGCGCCCGCTCATGCGCGGCCGCATCTTGCACGGCACTTCCTCAAACCGGAATGCGCGCCGCTGGAGCACCACCAGCGCCTCGATCTCCGGATACTCCAAAGGAAAGCTCTTGCTGAAAACCCGCAGGGCGCTGCGGTTCACGCCTACGAAGCCGGAGGTGGGATCGCACACCGGCTTGCCCAGGATGGGCCGCAGCACGGCGCGGAAGAAGCGGATGCCCAGCGTGCGCATGAAGCTGGAGCGGGAACCGTTCTTCTCGACGAAGCGCGATCCGATGACCATTTCGACGCCCGTGCGGCGGAGCGCCTCGTAGATCCGCGGGATATCCGAGGGATCGTGCTGGCCGTCGCCGTCCACGCGGATCACGTATTCGTAGCCGAGCTCGTACGCCAGTTTGTATCCGGCCTGTACGCAGCCGCCCAGCCCGAGGTGATGAGGCAGCGCAAGAATGCGCGCTCCGGCGGCGCACGCCACCTGAACGGTGGCATCGAGCGAGCAATCGTCGATCACCAGCACCGGAACGCCGGGAACCGCGCGACGAATCCCTTCCACTACGGCTCCCACGGCCGCCTGCTCGTTATAAGCCGGCACGATGACCAGCAGCGTTTTGTCCGGAAGCGGTTCCATCAAAGTTCCGCCACCCGCCGCGCCGCCATGAGGTGACCGCCCAGCAGCCGGCTGTAGACGCCGGGGGAGAGGCGCGCGCCCGCGCGGATCTCCCACCGCTCGCGCCGCAACCGGCCCAAGCGTCCGATCAGCGCGAAGTGCGCTTTCAAAACACAGTGCGGCATGCGAAGACTCTGGTGGCCTTCTTCGCGGAAGCGGGCGGCGGCGCCGCGGCCCCGCAGCATGTAGAACACGTGCCAGAAGTACCGGGTTGCGCAGACGAATGGCGCGCGCCACAGCATGCGGCCCGGGTAGTTCTTCACCAGCACGAACAGACGGTTGCGTTCCACGTAATAGGCCTTGAGCGGCGAGGCGGCGCCGGCGGAGTGGGAGTAACCATGCTCCACCACGGCATCCGGCGCGTAAAGGCACGTCCAGCCGCGCCACCGCGCCCGCAATCCCAGGTCGGTGTCTTCGCAGTAAAGAAAGAAATCTTCGTCGAACAGCCCTACGTCCTCCAGCATGGCCCGGCGGTACAGGGCCGCCGAACCGCTGGGAAACAGCACCTCCTCGGAGACGGGAAAATCGCCGGGCGGCCGCCCGTGCCCGCGCTGCTTGCTGCTGCCGTCGCCCGCGATCATCATGCCCGCCGAATCGAGCCGGCCGCCGGGCAGCCGCACCTGCGAGGCGCACATACCGGCATCCGGGCGCCTCTCCATGGCGCGGACCAGCGCCGCAAGCCATTCCGGGTGCGGGACGGCGTCGTCGTTCAGCGCGGCCAGATAGGGCGCGTCCGAAGCATGATAGGCCTGATTGATGGCGGCCCCGTAGCCGGCGTTTTGCCGATTCTCAATCACCTTCGCCGAGTGCCCTTCCGCGCGCACCACCGCCCGCCCGCTGTTGTCGATCACAATCGCCTCAAACGCGCGGAAGGTCTGGACTTCGAGCGCACGGAGGCATGCGGCCAGCTTATCGCCCGCAGTCAAGGTCGGGATAGCCACCGTTACGACGGGTATAGGCAAACACCGATTTTATCATCGGCCGATTACTGGTTCCGGTACCACTTCAGGTTGGCCGTGGCGCCGCCGATGCACGCGATATCCGGCTTGCCGTCGCCATCCAGGTCGGTGATCGCGCACGAGGAGGCCGCCATGCCGCCCTCATCCAGCGGGCGGCGCACCCAGTTCTCTCCGCCGTCGTTGTAGTAGATGTAGGCGCTGGTCCCCTTCCCCCGGTATCCGGCCACGATCTCGTCGCGCCCGTCGCCGTTCAGATCGGCGGTGGCCAGCGTGTGGCCCTCGATGTAGGAGTCGTCCAGCACGCGGCGCTCCCACCGGCCGTCGCGCTGCCGGTACACCGTCACCTGGTTGCCGTGCCACGGCTCGATGGCGCAGAAGAACCGCTCCCTGCCGAGCTTTCCAACGGCTACTTCGCTGGCGCCCGACTTCGGCCACGGCGAGGGATCGCCCTTGGCGAGCGTTTCGCGGATCCACCGGCCGCTGCGGAAGCTGTAAACGTGAATGCCGGTGAAACTGGCGGTAAGCACCTCGTCGCGGCCGTCGCCGTCCCAATCGGCGACCGTGAGCCCATGCACCACGCCGCTATCGGCGTCGCTGATGAGCTCGCGCTTCCATTCGCCGGGACGGTAGAGGACCAGGGGCGCGGGCGCGCGGTAGTCGGGCGGCTCGGCGCCCGCCGCCGCCAGCGGCGCGTTTACCACCACGCGTTTGCCGTTGCCCTCCGGGTCCGCCCAGCGCAGGCGATGCGAGGTGGGGAGGCGATCGATCTGGCTGATCTTCCACGGGCGCCGCGGGTCGCCCTGATGATGCAGGCTCCAGATGAGGCCCTCGCTCTTGGCGGGAATCATCGAGAAGGCGCTGGCCAGCACGATCTCCGGGATGCCGTCGCCGTCGTAGTCCCATACGGCGGCGTTTATCATCGCCTTGAGGCCGCCCGCGATGACATGCCGCTCCCATCCGGGATTTTGATACCAGACCAGCTCGGTCATGCCGCTGGCCAAGGCGATGAGATCGGGCTTTCCATCGCGGTTCATGTCCGCCGCCACCACCTGATAACCGCCCTTAAGACCGGTCGCGATGGTGTGCCCGGAAAAAATCGCCGGAGCCATCATGAGCACTGCCAGGAGCATGTCATCTCTTCTTGCGCTTCTTCTGTCCAAAGGCGCGACGGCTGCTCACCCACTTGGGCGGGACAAGCTGGCCGTTCCACTGCTCCCAGGCGGCGGCAAGTTCCTTCACGCGCGCGGGATCGGAGCCGGCCAGGTTCTTCGCCTCGCCGATGTCCTGCGCCAGGTTGTACAACTCCCAGTCCCCGCCGGTGCGCAGCAACTTCCAGTCGCCGGCGCGAATGGCCGCCTGCGGGCCGAAGCGCCAGTAGAGCCGGTCATGCGGGCGTCCCGAGGCCTTCCCGGTGAGGTACGGCAGCAGATTGACGCCATCCAGGTTGGCCGCGGGGCGGCCGCCCGCCGCGCTCACCGCGGTGGGTAGGATATCCAGCGAGATCACCGGCTGGTCGTAGGTCTTGCCCGCCGGGATGCGCCCCTTCCACTGCACCATGTAGGGCACCCGGATACCGCCTTCGAGCACCTGCCCCTTATACCCGCGCAGAGGATCGTTGCGCGAGCTGGTGCTGGGGGTGGGGCCGCCGTTGTCGCTGATGAAGAACACCAGCGTGTTTTCCTCGAGCCCGGAATCGCGCAGGAAGCCGCGCACACGCCCCACGGCGTCGTCCATGGCGGACAGCATGGCGGCGAAGGTGCGCCGGCGCTCATCCTGTATGGATTGGAAGCGCGCCAGGTACTTCTCGATCGATTGCAGGGGTGCGTGGACGGCGTTGAACGGCAGGTAGACGAAGAACGGCTCGGTGCGGTGCCGGTCCATGAAGGCCAGGGCCTCGCGAGCCAGGGCGTCGGTCAGGTAGGTCTTCTCGTCCACCGGTTGCGTGCCGCGCAGAAGCGGGTTGGCCTTGTCACCGGTCCAGTCGAGGTAGGAGTGCGCGCCGCCCAGAAAGCCGAAGAACTCGTCGAAGCCGCGCTTCTGCGGGTGGTATTCCGGCCGGTAGCCCAGATGCCACTTGCCGAACATGCCGGTGGTGTAGCCGAGCGACTTCATCACCGCGGGCAGGGGCGTCTCGTTGAGCGAGAGGCCGAAATCGCCGGAGGCTGTCAGCGCCGGACCGGGATTGAACTCGTGGCCGAAGCGCTGCTGGTAGCGCCCGGTCATGAGGCCCGCGCGCGTGGGGCTGCACACCGGGCAGCTTACGTAGCCGTTGGTGAAGCGCGTACCCGCGCGCGCCATGGCGTCCAGGTTCGGCGTGGGGATGTCCTTGCACCCCTGCACCCCCATTTCGGCATAACCGTGATCGTCGGAGACAATCACCACGATGTTGGGCTTGCGCGCCGCACCGGGCGCCAGGCGGGCCGCCGCCAGCGCGCCGGCCGCAGTGGTGAGAAAATGGCGTCTGTTCACGCCAGCAATTATACGCTATAGCGGCCCGGGTTATGCGTAGCTCGCGCCGGCGCCGCGGTTCTTCTCGCCGCGCTCCTTTGCCGCGCGCTCCAGGTAGCCGCTCTCGCGAAACGCGCGCAGCGGATCCTCCGGCAAGCCCTTGCCCCGGCGCCACTCCCGGATCATCGGCCGCACGTCCGTGAAGAAGGCGTCCTTGAGCGTTTCCTCGGCATCCACCAGCGCGCCCTCGGCTTGATATTTCGCCAGAGCAGCAAAATCGACAAGCGCTGCCTTGGCATACATCTCCTGCGCTATGTTCGCAGTCTGGATCATTTCCTCAACTTTTTCTTTAAGGTTGTGGCTCTGGTCCACCATGTACGCGATGTCGGCGCGCTTGCCGGTCTCCCACTCGAACGCGTGGATCTCGTAGAAGATGCGGAACACCTGGTAAGGGTCGATGCAGCCCAGCGTCAGGTCGTCGTCGGCATAGCGGCGGTCGTTGAAGTGGAAGCCGCCCAGCATGTCTTCGGCCAGCAGCCAGGCCACGATCTGTTCGATGTTCTGCGCCTGATAGTGGTGCCCGGTGTCCACCAGCACCTTGGCCTGCGGCCCGGCGTGGCGCGAGTAGAGCAGCGACATGCCCCAGTCGGCGATATCGGTATGGTAGAAGGCGGGCTCGAAGGGCTTGTATTCCACCAGCATGCGCTGGTTCGGGGCCAACGCGGCGTGAGTCTTCCGGAGGCACTCGATGAACCACTGGCGGCGGTGGCGGATATTGGCCGTGCCAGGGTAGCAGGAGCCATCGGCGAACCACAGCGAAATGTCGCGGCTGCCGGTCACGCCGGCGATTTCGACCGAATCGAGTACGTGCCGGAGCGCGGCGCCACGCACCTCGGGGTCGGGGTTGCCGAACGAGCCCAGCTTATAGCACTGGTCCTGAAAGACGTTGGGGTTGATGGCGCCGATGCGGACGCCATGTCTAGCGGCGAGCGCCGCCACTTCCGGGGCGCTCTCCTTGCCGCGCGGGAAGTCCCACAGGACGTGAACCGCGACGGTGGGGCAGATGCCGGTGAACTTGTTCACCTGGCCGGCGTCGCTCAGCTTTTCTTCCGTGTTGGTGGCGGCGGCCGCCTGAAGGAACTTGCCGAAGCGCGTTCCGGTATTGGCGAAGCCCCAGCTTGGGGTCTCGATCTTGAAGGCGTCGAGCGCCTGAGAGAGTTTCTGTTCGCGATTCATGGTTCCTATCCTTCGGTGGAAAATGCGGTCCAGTCGAGTTCGCCGCCCCCGCGCGCGATGGCGGCCAGCATGCGGTCCCGTATGAGGCTGGCAAGCGGCAGGGCAACTTCCCGCTCCTCCGCGGCCTCGAGCAGCAGTTTCACGTCCTTGAGCCCCAGCCGCAGGCGGAAGCCGGGCGGGTCGAAGCGCCGCTGGGCGATGATCCGGCCGTAGTTGGCGTAAAGCGGCGATTGGTACAGCGCGTTGTCGATCACTTCCAGGAACTGCGCGGGTTCGATGCCGCTGCGCCGCATCAGGGTGTAGGCTTCGCCCAGCGTTTCCACCACCGCGGCAATGGTCATGTTGCCGGCCAGTTTCACCACGTTGGCGGCCTGGGGATCCTTGCCGGCGACCGTAAAGCCGCGCCCCACGGCGTCGAAGACGGGGCGGCAGCGCTCGACGGCCTCGGCCGCACCCGCCGCCACCACCCACAATTTGCGTGCGGCGGCGGCTTCGGGCCGTCCGAAGACCGGCGCGGCGACGTAACTCTGCCCGCACGCGGCATGCACCGCGGCGAGCCTGCGGGAAATGGCCGGGCTCACGGTGCTCATGCCGCAGTGCACGGCGCCGGGCGGCAGGGCCCCCGTGATTTCGGCGGCGACCTGCTCGAGCGCGCGGTCGTCCGCCAGCATGGTGACCGCAACTTCGGCATCCGCGGCGGCCTCGCGCGCCGTCGAGGCGATCTTCACGCCAGCCCCCTCCAGCGCCGCGGCGCGCTCCCGCGTCCGGTTCCAGGCCGTCAGCGCGTGGCCGGCCTGCGCCAGGTTGCGGGCCATGGGCAGCCCCATGTTGCCCGTGCCCAGGAAGGCGATACGCATCGGGTGCCGTCTCTCCAAGAGTTGAGCATACCAGCTATGACGGCTGGTAGATCCGGCTCAGGTTGCCGCAGGTATCGTCGAACACCGCGATCGTGACGGCTCCCATTTGCGCCGGTCCGGAGGTGAACACCAGGTTTCGCGGCGGGGTGGGCGTTCGGCTCGAGCGAAAGCTCGACGCCGGCGGGGCCTTCGGGAGAGACTACCGTGATCCACCGGTACGGACCGGCGGGGATATCCTGCTTCTTTCTGTAGCCGGCGCGATACCATAGGGAACTCGGATGACAGCCGCTCTCCTGCTGATCCTGCTGACCGGCGTGAGCCAGGATACGTTGCAGGTGTCGAGCGGACTTCAGGGGATGACGGACCGGTATCTCGACCGCGTCGAGCAGGAGTGCCGGGACCGGCGCGCGGTGGAAATGTCGCGCGTGCGCTCGGCGGCGGCGGTCAGGGCGCGGCAGGCATATATCCAGCGGAAACTGCTGGAGCAGATCGGCGGCTTTCCCGCGCGCACGCCGCTGAACCCTCGCCTCAGCGGAACGCTGCGCCGTCCGGGCTACCGGGTGGAGAAGCTGATCTTCGAGAGCCAGCCGCGATTTTACGTGACCGCCAACGTGTACGTGCCGGAAGGCCCGCCCCCGCCGTTTGCGGCGGTGCTCGGCTCAGGCGATCAGGGAAAGGCTTCCGGGCAGCGCGCGTGGATCGGCCTTGTGAAGCGCGGCTTCCTTGTCCTGGCCTACGATCTGCCCGGGCAGGGCGAGCGCGCTGGGGACGCCGCGGCGGCGCAGTGCCTGCTGACCGGAACCAACGAGGCGCGCTGGCAGATTTGGGACGGCATTCGCGCCGTGGATTATCTGCTCACGCGGCCGGACGTGGATCCCAGGCGCATCGCGGTGACGGGCGGCGCGCAGGCGGCATACCTCGCCGCGCTCGAGCCGCGCCTGGCCGCCGCCGCGACTTCGGCCTACCTCACGCCCCCGCTCGCCGGCTTCTGGCGCGACGGCCTGGACATTTCCGATCTCCCCATCGCGTTCGCGCCGCGGCCCATGCTGATGGCGGGCGCGGCGTACCAGGAGGCGCGCCCTATCTACGCCGTGCTGCGCGCGAAGGAGCGAGCCGGCGTTTTCGATGACGACCCGCACGGCCGCCGCTGGTTTTCGAAGTGGCTGCTCGGCACGGACGCCCGCGAACCGGCCATCGAGACCATCCCCGAAGCCGAGCTGCGCGCGACGGCGGCCGGGCTTCCGGGCGCGGAGACGGTGCAGTCGTTGAACGCCGCGCTGGCCGGGCAGCTTCACGCCGCACGCAAGAAGACCGGCGATCTCCGCGCGCTGTTGGGCATTGACGGCCCGCGCGGACTGCCTCCCTGGGGCGGACAGGGCGAGGTCGAGGGCCGCGGCTGCCGCATCGAGAAGATCGAGATGCAGCCGGAGCCGGGCATCATCGTGCCCATGCTGTTGTTCCTGCCGGCGGGCGGCGCGCCGCGCAAGAGTGCCGTGTTGTGGCTGGACCCGGCGGGAAAATCGGCGGACCTCGCGGCGATCGAGGCGCTGGTCAGGGCGGACAACGTGGTGCTCGCCGCCGACCTCCGCAATTGGGGCGAGAGCGCACCGGCCGAGTACGCCACGCCGCACCAGGCGGCGCAACGCGCGCTGCTGGCGGGTAAGACCCTGATCGGCATGCAGGTCTACGACGCCCTGCGCGCGTTCGACTGGCTGGCCGCGCGCCACGAGGTGGATTCGCGCCGCATCACCGTCAGCGGGAAAGGCAGCGGCGGTGTGGCGGCCCTCTTCGCGCGCGCTCTCGAACCGCGCATCGCGGCGGTGAAGACGGAGGGGGCGCCGCGTTGTTACCTCGCCCTGGCCCGCGGCCCCGCGCCGCCGGACCTGATCGAGATCGCCGTGCCCGGCATCCTGCGGCATTTCGATTTGCCGGACTTCACTACCCCAGGCGGCGCCCGATGATGCAGTAGTCCAGTCCGCCGAAGAACGCCTCCCGGAAATCCTCCGGCAGCGCGGCGAGCGCGGGGAACGATTCCACCGCCGGTGAGCGCTTGTGCACCTCGATGCCGCCGAAGCCGCACTCCTCCAGGTAGAAGGCCAGCAGCGGATGCGGCAGGGGGCGCTGGTGCGTGGGGTCGAGGTAGAAGTGAATCGCGAACACCGCCAGGCACTCGGGGTTGGGCGTCTCGATCGCCAGCACGCCTCCCGCCCGCAGTTTCGCCGCGCACAGCGCGATGAGTTCCGGCAAACGCGCGGGCGGCAGGTGCTCCACCACCTGCGCGCAGAAGATGCCGTCGAGCGCGCCATCCGCCAGTGCCGAAAGATGCGCGAACAGGTCGCCCGGTTCGGCGTCCAGCCCCTTGTGGCGGCACAGCGCGATGGATTGCGCGTCGCAGTCGATGCCGCGCGCGGGCACGCCGCCCTCCCGCATCAGTTCCAGGAACTCGCCGCGCCCGCAGCCTAAGTCGAGCACCGCGCGGCATCCGGCGAAAAACGGGGCGTAGAACTTCTGCCCGTTGCGCACGTACTCTTCCGAGCCGCGGAAGCGCTCGGCGAAACGCGCATAATCGATGGCCATTTGCTCCACCGGAGCGGCGGCGGCAACGGCCGGCGGGGCCAGCGCGGCTCTCTGGCGCACGACGCGCAGCTCGTTGTGGATGAGCGCTTCGTACTCCAGCCGCACGCGCTCCAGGTCCGCCCACAGGCGCTTCTGGGTTTCGAGCGTGGCGCGTTCCAGCGCGCCGGTGAAATCCGCATGCTGCGAGCGCACCAGCTCGCGGAAGTTGCTTTCCATCAGGTCGGCGCGATGCTGGTAGGCGGCCTGCAAATCCGCCACGCTGCGGAGGAACTGCATTTCGTTGTGCGCCAGTTTCTGCTCCCAGGCGCTGCGCCAGGCTTCCCAGTGGCTGCGCACGTCCAGCGCCTCGCGCGCGACGGCCGCCTGCTTGCTCAGCTCCGCGAGCGCGCGGTTCACCTCGTTGAGGGCTTCGATGGCGGCGTTGATGCTCGCGATCGTCCCGCGGTTGAAGGCCACCTGCTCGCGCACGTGCCAGTCGAGCGCGCGGGCGATGAGGCGCTTCAGCCACTGAACCGCGTGGTTGAGGGGCCCGCCGCGCCGCGGGTTGACGCTGCCGATGGCCGCCACTTTGGCTTCGGCGGCATCGCGTGCGTGCACCAGCGGCATGAGGTCCGCCAGCGGCATGCCGCCCGGCGCTCCCTCCGGATACCGCTCGCGCACCCGCTCGCGCACCTCACGGAGCAGCGCCGCCAGTTCCTCGGCCCTTCGCGCGTCCTCCTCAGCGGGCGCCACGCTTCTTGCTCCAGGAAGCCGTCACGGTGGTCTGCAACCCGCCGCGCGGCGTGAAGCGCCCCACCACCGTTGCGGAAACCGGTTTGCACGCCTTCACCACGTCGCGCAGGAAGCGGTTCACCACGTTCTCGTTGAAGATGCCGAGGCTGCGGTAAGCCAGCGCGTACATCTTGAGCGACTTCAGTTCCAGGCAGAGCTTGTCCGGGACGTAGCGCAGCGTAATGACGCCGAAGTCCGGCAGGCCGGTCTTGGGGCACACGGAGGTGAACTCCGGAATGGAGATTTCGATTTCGTAGCCGGAGTACTGGTTCGGCCACGTTTCAATGTCCGGGAGGTTGGCGTCTACGCCCGCGCGGGCGTGCTCATCGGTGTAAGAGCGAATCATTGGCAGTCCAAAGCTTTGGCCAGCAGGTGCAGGAAGAGTCCCACGTCGGTCACCACTCCCACCGCCTGTCCGGTGCCGCGGTCGCTCACCTTGGTGGCCACGGCCGGGTTGATGTCCACGCACACGATTTTGACCCAGCTTGGCAGCATGTTGCCGGTGGCGATGGAGTGCAGCATGGATCCCAGACACAGCACCAGCCCGGCGCCCTTCAACTGCTCCGCGTAGGCGTCCTGGGCCACGTTCATATCCGTGATGGTCTCCGGCAGCGGCCCGTCGTCGCGCAGGCTGCCCGCCAGCACGAAAGGCACGCCGTGTTTCACGCATTCGTAAAGCACGCCGCCGGTGAGCCGCCCGGATTCCACGGCTTGCCGCACGCCGCCGGCGTGGTAGATCGCGTTGATGGCGCGCATGTGGTTGCGGTGCCCGTGCTCCTCGGGGCGGCCGTCGGCCAGCCGCACGCCGAGCGAGGTGCCGAACAGCGCCGCTTCCACGTCATGCACTCCGAGCGCGTTGCCGCTGAGCAGCGCGTGCACGTAGCCGCTGCGGATCATGGCCGCCAGGCCCGTGGTTCCTCCGGTGTGGACCACCACCGGCCCGGCCACGATGACGATGCGGTGATTGTTGGCGGCCGTCTGGCGGATGAGCGCGGCGGTCTGCCGCACGGCGGTTTCCACCTGCCGCTCCGAGGAGACGCCGTTGCTCATGAAGGCAAACGACAACCGGTCGCGTTCCTTCGATTCCGGCAGCACCCGCAGGCCGCGCATTCCCACCACGACCTGGTCTCCGGCTCTCACGTCGCGCAGGCGGCGGCAGACGGCGCGGGTTCCGCTCACCACGATGAGCGCGTCCATGCGCTGGTTCTCCACTTCGATCCAGCGGCGTCCGCGCCGTACGAAAGTGCGGTGGTTGGTGGTGGAGTAGAAGTCCTCCGGCGCGCAGCGGTCGGCTTCCACGGTGCGCAACTGCGCGTCGCCCGCGTCCACCGGCGAGCAGCCCAGCACCAGCAGGTCCTGCAACAGGCGCTGCAATTCTTCCGCGGTGGGCGCATGCACCTTCAGGCGCAGGTAGGAGGCGTCGGCGTTGGTTCGGCCGATGCGGAACTTCTCCACTTCGAACTTCCCCCCGTGTTCGACAACCTTGTCGAAAATGTTCTCCATCACGTGGGAGTCGATCAGGTGGCCTTCCGCCTCGACCGTTTCCTGCAAGTTCATAAAACACCATTTTAACCGTGCGCGCGGCGCGCTTCAGCCGTGTGCCATGATAAGGGTTATAGTGCCCACACCACAGTCGCTGTCCGTGAAGCGGGCAGAGGTCGAATTTCATAACTTCGCCTCGCTGGGCGAACCCGAGCGCGCGCTGGCCGCCTACGCGGAGGAGAACCGCAGGCGCGGCGCGGTGATCCGCAACCATCTCGCTTTCATCGGCCCCATGTCGCCGTTCCTCGAAATCGGCGCCAATGTGGGCCACACCAGTTACATGCTGGCCAACGAGTTCGGGGCCGAGGGCTTCGCGCTGGACATCTCCGCCGATGCGCTGCGTTACGGCGCCTTCCTGATGGACGCCTGGAAACTCTCCCGCGCGCCGGTGCGCGTGGCCGGAGACGCTGTCAACCTGCCCTTCCGCGACGGCTCGCTGCGCATGGTGCTCGCCTTCCAGATGCTTAGCCAGTTCATGGACATCGAGAGCGTGTTCGTGGAAGTGAAGCGGGTGCTGGCGCCGGGCGGGATCTTCCTGTTCGCCGAGGAGCCGCTCCGCCGGCTGCTCTCCATGCGCCTCTACCGCGCGCCTTACTACAACACCATGAAGGGGTGGGAGCGCAAGCTTTACGATTGGGGACTGCTCGGCTACCTGGTCAAGGACGTGATCGGGGCGCACCAGGAGGAGAGCTTCGGCATACGCCAGAACCACACCATGTACCTCCACGACTGGCACCGGCTGATCACCAGGCACTTCGCCGGCCAGGAGTACGAGATCTTCGTGCGCGAGCACGGCTGGGGCGAGACCGCCATGCGCAGGCTCGCCGTGCGGCTCGATCCCCACGGCTCCGTGTGGCGTGCGGCGCTCCTGCTCGGCGGAACCCTGGCGGCGGTGTGCAGGAAGGCCGGGGAAAGCGCGCCGGGCGCTGCCATCGACCGCTTCGAGACCTTCCTGCGCTGCCCCGATTGCCACGGCCCGCTCGAGCGCGACGCCGCCGACACCCTGGCGTGCGCCTGCGGCTACCGGGCGGCGAACGAAGGCGGGGTCTACAACCTGCTGGCGGCGGCGGACCGCGCCGAGCTATACCCCGGCGACCGCGAGGACGTCATCGACTTTTCCCTTCCCAGCCACGCCGGCCGCCTCCTGGAGGGCTGGTACGAGCTGGAGGGCGTTTTCGGCAACAAGTACCGCTGGATCGGCGCTCACGCGGCCGCCCGGCTGGTGCGGCAGCGGCCGGGGCCGCAGCGTGTGCGCATCCGCGGGCACGCGCATGAAAAGTCGCTCGCGCAGGGGCAACCGCTTCGTATCGAGGTTCTGGCCAACGGGCAGAAGGTAAACGCCACGGAGCTGGACCGCTCCGGACTATTCGTGATCGAAGCCGCCCTGCCCCAGGCTCCCGAGTACCGCATCGACATTCACGCCTCCCCGGTATGGACGGCGCCGCCGGACGACCGGGTGTTTACGGTCAACTTGAGCATGATCCGGCTGGTGCCGGCGGATTAAGGAACAAATCCGCCGCCGGCTTCGTACTCCACTGCATGATGCGCATGCCACTGCTCTATCCTCTACTGGCGGCAGGGCTTCTGACCCTGACCGGCTGTGATCTTTGCGACCTGGTGGACGCCGGCGGCGGCGGGCGCTACACGCAGGACTTCCACTATTCCTACCCGCTCGCCGCGGGCGGGCGCGTGTCGCTCGAAGGCTTCAACGGCCCGGTGGAGATCTCCGCCTGGAACGACAACAGCGTCGCGATCGACGGGACCAAGCACGGGCCCACGCCGGAGCTGCGGGACGCCATCAAGATCGACATTTCCGCCACGCCCGATTCGGTGTACATCCGCGCGCTGCGGCCCTCGGAACGGCGCGGCAATTTCGGCGTGCGCTTCACCCTGCGCGTGCCGCGGACGGCCAGGCTGGAGCGCATCGTCTCCTCCAACGGGCCCATCCGGTGCAGCGGCGTGGAGGGCGGCGCGCGGCTGCGGACCAGCAACGGTCCGGTGCGCGCGGAGAACATGAAAGGCGGCGTGGAAGTTCATACCTCCAACGGCCCGGTTTCCGTGATCAACGTGGAAGGCGGCGTGGATGTCAAGACCAGCAACGGTCCGGTGCGCGCGGAAGCCGTCCGCGGATGGTTTGAAGCGGCGACCAGCAACGGTCCGGTAACGGTGGAACTGGGGGAGATGGAGTCCACGCGCGCCGTCAAGCTGGATACCAGCAACGGGCCCATCGAGATCCGCCTGCCGGAAGGCGTCCGCGGCGAGCTGCGCGCCTCCACCAGCAACGCCGGCATCACGCTGCGCCTGCCGCCCGGCGCCAACGCGCGCCTGATCGCCTCCGCGCGCCACGCCAGCGTGCGCAGCGACTTCGACGTTCAGGGCGAAGGTCCCGCCTCACGCGGCCGGCTCGAGGGCCTCATCGGCAAGGGCGGCCCGACGCTGGATCTTTCCACCAGCAACGGCGCGATCCGGATTCTGAAGCAATAGGGCGGCCCGGAGCGGACCGCATCTCCTTCCGCCGGTCTGATACCCTGCTTGTTCAAGGAGAATCGGCATGGAAGAGATGCACGCGGCGATACCCTGCTCCGAAGACGCGGGAAGGCTCCCCGCCTTCCACGTCGAGGCCGGCTCCATTCCGGAGGCCTACTATGAGGCTCTCCGCGCGGTCCACTTCGGCGGCCACACCCTGCGGACGCAGTATGACCGGCGGGACTCCAGCGGCGCCTTCATCGACCCGCCCGGCAAGGACGCCCGCGTCAGCATCCGCATCCGCGACCCCTTCGCGCAGCCGCGTTTCCCCGCCCTGAGCTACTGCGAGCGCGGCAAGTACATCGCCGAGTTCCTGGGCGCCAAGGACCACCTGGTGGTGCCCTACCGGCAACTGCTGCGCATGGTGCGCGAGGGCCAGGAGTTCGAGCCTACTGAGTGGCCCTATTGCTATCACCAGCGGCTGGTCGCCTATCCACGCGCCGACGGCACCACCATGGACCAGCTCGAGCTGATCCTCGATAAGCTCGCCCGCGACCCCATCACCCGGCGCGCGGTGGCCACTACGCGGGTTCCGGAGATCGACCTGTTCATGACGGCGGACATGCCCTGCCTGGGCGAAGTCCAGTTGCGCGCCATCGAAGACCCGGGCGGGCGGCTGCTGCTGCACATGCACACCATGTGGCGCAGCCGCGACCTGTTCAAGGCCTGGGGCGATAACCTGATCGGCATCACCAGCCTGCAAGCCCGGCTGGCCGCGCGCCTGGCGGAGAAGACCGGCCGCGAGGTGGGGGTGGGACCTTACAGCGAGTCCAACGCGTCGCTGCACATCTACGGGCAGGATTACAAGACGAAGGGGATGGACCGCTTCTTCACGCGCTTCCCCACCTGCGAGTCCTTCGTGGCCCGCGCCCGCACCAGCGAATTCGTGCGCGACTGCGAGATCATCCCGCAGCTCGAAGACCTGCTCGGCGAAACCACGTGGAAGTTCCCGCCCGAGGCGCTGGACTTGCTGCGGGGGCTGATCGAGGAGTACCGGAGCGGGCGGTTCTTGCCGTAGAGCGGCGGCGGGGTCCACCCGGAGGTATTAAGGTCTTAAATTCTTTAAATAGTTCCCATTTTGTAGGATTTCGTTTCCCCGGCGCGGTGTGACGTGGCCGCGCGTCTCGCCATTTATGGGCCAATCGGCCTCGTGGGCCCCCTGGCGGGAATGGCATCAGACTTGCGTATCTGCGCCCCTCCGAGGTGCATTTTGAAGACGAAACTGCTCATTTTGGGCCTGCTGGCTTCTTGCCTTGCGTGGGCCGACGCGGCTACCCTGACCATAGAAGGGTACGTTGACTACGACATGTGGGCAACCTTCGCGTACCTGGAGGGTCGCGATGGCGTGGTGGACGTCTGCGCGGGCTTTTTTGCCGTCCCCTGCAACGCGAACACGGTCTCTGGCGTGAGCACGTACTGGTTCCATTCGAACATACCCGGCACGCATTATGGGTACCCCGTAATAGACACGAGTTGGACCGCTGAGGACTACATGGGACTGCGGCAACCGGGAGGGACGCTCAGCTACGAAGTCGGCATCTTCAAATTTGGCGTCGACATGGACGGAAATGACCAGTTCGCTCTCGGGTTCAGGTCCTTCGCGCAGGACCTCGGGTATCCTGAGATGGCCTCCATTGACGTCACCGGGTACCTGGATTGGGGCTGGCAAGTAGACCAGGAGGCGACCGCTATCTTCGAGGTGACCCCGCTGCAAACTCCGGTTCCAGAACCCTCTGCTGTAATCCTTTTCGCCGCGCCGGCCCTTCTGCTGGCGGGTGTTCACCGCCGCAAGCGTGGGTGCTGACAAACGCGTCGGGAAACCCTCACATCCCGATGGGGATCTTGGCCGGCATACTCGCGGCTTGGGTGGCAAAGCCCCGGCCGCAGCCGACGATAAAGAAGAAGCCGCAGTCGTGAATGTCCACGAACTGGAAGACCAGATCTCCCGTTGGCTGAGAATTCGGGACCAGCAGGTTCACCTGATAGATGATCGACCCCGGAACCATCCCGATATAGTTGCTTTGGATTCGCGTGGACATATGGTCCGCGGACGGACCAACAGCCAGCCCATAGTAATACGCATAAGGGGAAGCGTCCGGCGCTATTGGGTTGATGCCCGGAGGTGCGGGATAGCCGTCGACCGGTTGATTCTGAACCGGGCCTAGATTCGTCGCGTAGACTACGATCCATTCGCCCGGATTGGCTGGATCGCTTGGGCTGACCAGACGGTAATCACTGGCGTGCTGGGCGATAGCGTATCCTGATGAGTCCACAAAAAAGACCGGCCAAGGGCCTCCCGAAGACGTGGCGAAATGAGCGGAAGCCCCGGATTGACTCACCTCGAAGTCCAGTCCGGATGCAGCGGTGACTCCCCAAGGGACCTGCATGTTGATTTGTTGGTAGGAGCCTCCCGCCAGGCCGGCTATAGCGAGAATAGGCGCCTCAGTGCCGTTAACACTCACACGGACACCCGCGAGATTACGCGGAAGCGGATACTCCGGCGCCACAATCAACCCGCCAACGTCCCGGATTCCAGTGCAGAAGAGGCTGGCGAGGCTTCCCGGCAGAAGGCGCCCGATCGTGAAATTTGCGGAGGACGTAACCGCCAAAATCTGAATTTGCCCGCGAGAGGGTAGCGCAGAGGCTACCAGAAATGCCAGGAGTAGTGCCTGCCTGTTTGCCACTTTTGCCTCCCTTTCCAGAATCAGCGGGCAGGCCATCAAGCCTGCGGAGCCGCTTTCCAGCGGATCCAGCCGGCCGGAAGGCCGGCTGCCCCAGGTCGAGCCCTTCAGTACTTGGTAAACCCCCTACCCGCGTAAAGTTTTGCTGCCCTTGAAACGCGGAAAACTCTTTCTGCATCCACGGAATAGGGACTACAATGCCCTTAGGGTATTGGGTGACAACACGTAGGGTAGCCGGAAAGCTCGCGTTGTTTGTGTGTCTTGGCACAGCACTGCTCGCCGCGCCCCCGCTCGACCAGGCGCGCAAGCTTTACAACTATACCGATTTTGACGGTTCCCTCAGACTGCTGCTCGCCTTGCCGGAAAAGGACGGCGCCGCGCTGGAGTTGATCGGCCGCAACTACTACATGATGGGCGACTACAAGAAGGCCACGCAGTGGCTGGAACAGGCTGTGGCCGCCGATCCGTCTTCCGCCGAGCACGTTCTCTGGCTGGGCCGCGCCTACGGGCGTCGCGCCGAAACCTCCAGCCCCTTCACCGCTCCCGGTTTCGCTTCCAGGGCGCGGCAGTGCTTTGAAAAGGCCGCCCAGCTCGCTCCGCAGAACCTGGAGGCGCTCAACGACCTGTTCGAGTACTACCTGGAGGCGCCCGGTATTCTCGGGGGCGGTTATGACAAGGCCGCCCGGCTGGCCGAGCGCATCGGCCAGATCGATTCCACCGAAGGCTACTGGGCCCAGGCCAAGCTCGCCGAAAAGCGCAAGGAGTACGGCCCCGCCGAACAGCACCTGCGCCGCGCCGCCGAAGCCGCCCCGCAGCAGGTGGGCCGGCTGATCGACCTGGCAAAGTTCCTCGCCAGGCACGGCCGCATCCAGGAAGCCGACCAGAGCCTTCAGCTCGCGCAGAAAGTCGCCCCGAACAGTCCGCAGCTCATGTACGAGCGCGCCCAGATGTACATCCAGCAGAACCGCAATCTCGATACCGCCCGCGACCTGCTGAAGCGATATCTGGCGTCAACGCTTACGCCGGACGACCCGCCGCGCTCCGCCGCCCAGAAGTTGCTGAAGCAGATCTCGGGCAGTTAGCCCAAAGGCCCGTTTGCGAGGGCCTACAATAGAATTTCCGTGTTCTTCGGCGAAGCCCTGAAATTCAGCGTCCAGGCATTGCGAGCCAACGCCGTGCGTTCCATGCTCACCATGCTCGGCATGGTGATCGGTACAGCTTCGGTCATCCTGGTGGTCACCATCTCCCTCACCAGCCGCGACTACATCCTCGAGCAGATCCAGGGCATCGGCTCCAACATGATCTTCGCTTACTACGAAGCGGGCGGCATGAGCAGCGCCTCCTCGGCGGGCGATTTCATCAAGATGAGCGACGTGGAAGCCGTGCGTGAGCACGCGGCCGGCCGCATCGTCGCCGCCACCGGCGTGCAAACCAATTATGACCGCATGCTGATCAACGGCAAGGAGGAGGACGTCGCCGTCATCGGCTCGGATCAGGACTACCAGACCGTGCGCAACCTGATCGTGACCTCCGGCCGTTTCATGGACGCCAGCGACGTCGCCCTGCGCCAGAAGGTCGCCCTGCTGACGGACGAGCTGGCGCGCCGTCTCTTCGGGAGCCGCACCGCGGCCGTCGGCCAGATCATCAAGGTGCACGGGCTCCAGTTCACCGTCGTCGGCGCCTTCAAGGAAAAGGTGGAAAGCTTCGGCCAGACCGAGCTGGCGCGCGAGACCATCCTCATCCCCATTACCGTGATCCGCTACTTCACGCCGGTGGAGCGCATCGACCCGCTCTACGTGCAGGCGCGCTCGCCCCAGGATGTGGAGTCGCTCACGCAGCTCGTCCGCGGCCTGCTGGAATCCCGCCACCGCCCCGGCGCGCGTTACCGCGTTGAAAACCTCGGCGCCATCCTGAACGCCGCCAAGAACGTGGCCCTCATCCTGACCCTGGTGCTGATCCTGGTTTCCGCCATCGCGCTGGTGATCTCCGGCATCGGTATCATGAACATCATGCTGGTCACGGTCACCGAGCGCACGCGCGAAATCGGAGTCCGTCTCGCGGTGGGCGCCTCGCGCGCCGAGATCCTGCTGCAATTCCTCACCGAAGCCGTGCTGGTGAGCCTGACCGGGGGCATGCTCGGGATCCTTGTGGGTGTCGGAATGCCGCTCAGCGTGCGCCTGTTCATGCCGAATCTGCGCATCCCGATCTCTTACGTCGCCATCGCGGTGGCCTTCGGCGTTTCGGCCATGGTGGGCCTGATCTTCGGCCTGCTGCCGGCCAACCGCGCCGCGCGCCTCAACCCCACCGAAGCTCTGCGATACGAATAGCGCGCACGCGCGGCAGTCACCCGGCGGAGTTGGAAACTTCCACCAGCAGCCTGCCAAGCTCCGTGCGGATCTTTGTTTCGCCTTCTACTTCGAGACAACTGGACCGCGCCGGCCAGGTCTCGTATCCTCCCCACTCGTGCTGCTGGGGCGTCGGGAGGTAACCGGAATATCCGTTCGCCAGCTCGATCAGGAATGTAGGCCTCAGAGGGCTCTGGCGCTTGACGGCCAGGCCGGTCTCGGAGAAGACTTCGCAGGGCGCCGCGGCAATCCCGAGTTCTCCGATCCGCAGGGCCTGAAGCTTCAGCCGCAGGCTGGGCGGATACTGGCTCAGGAAGATCGCCTCGCGGGCGTAGATCTCGGGCCGGCTGTGCCTCGTCTTGCTCGCCGCTTTCTCCCAGATGGCGCGCGCCCACGCGAGCCGTTCAGCGGAGGGCCGGCGCACCCCCACCTCCAGTTCGCTTTCGAGCATCGCCAGCGGAACCCACGCGCGGTGCTCGATGCGTTGCATGACTCGATAGGCTTCCTCAGCCAGGGCATCGGCCACCTCGCCCATTCGGACGTAGGGCGCCCGCTTCACGGGAGGACGCGAGAAGTCCGCCCCGGTCACATCCCCGCAGGCGCCGTTCGACATGAGGCCGACAAAAGGCGGATACGACTCGCCCAGCTTCAGCAGACGGGCAAGGCGCGTTCCGAAGAGGCCAAAGTAGTCCGCGCTCACGTCGCCGGCGCCGTATCCGCCGGCGTAGTGAAAGCCGAAATTCGCCAGCACGGCCAGCGGACGCCCATCCGCGTGCTGCACGGAAATCACCGCGACTTCGGGGTCCACGGGCCCGGCGGGCTTCACCAGATTCACGCGCCCGTCCACCGGATTCATCTGCACCCGGTCGGTCCTTCCGCCGAATGGGTCGGGCGGCACGGTTCCGGGTTTCATGAACCACCGCCGGTTGAAAACGAGTTCGGGTTTGGACCCTGCGCCCCAACCGATCCGCGCCGGGGCGAGGTTGTTGTGCGCCACCCGCACACTGTCGGCGATGCGCCGGATGAGGAAGGCGTAGTATTCGCGGTCCAGCTCGCCGGTCCCGACGCCGATCGCCCGCACCGCGCTGTGGCTGTGGGTGGCGGACATGAGCATGCGGTCCGGCCGCAAACCCGTGTGCTTGTGGACGATCTGCTTGGCCTGGTCCAGAACTTCGCGGGAGATCATGGTGCAGTCGATCACCACGATCGCCAGGCGGCAGCTCCCGTCGTCCAGAACCAGACAACGCGCGCGCAACTCGTCGTGAATGTGGCGGGCCGGGCCGTTCTCCATGATCGTCCCATCAAGCAGCACGCCGAGCGGCGGCGTGATATCCACCGCCGCCGCCCCCGCGCGGAACTCGCGCGGCGCCTGGGCCAGGGCCGAGGCCCCGCAGGTAAGCGCAAAACTACGCCGGGTGTACGTCATCGCTGTTGAGGTCAGGATCTCACATTTGCCGCCGCCCCGGAATGCGGATGGCCCGCAGCTCCGGAATCCGCAGCAACCACGCGAGCCCGAAGTACACCAGCCCGTACGGGCCCAGGATCAGCGCCGCGCCAAGCACCGGGTGGCGCGCGCCGATGGCGAGCTTGACCACCCACGCCGCCGCCGCCGCCAGCGCCGCCGCGCCCCACAGCTTCGCGCTGAATGCCGCCGGAAGGCCCGTACGGCCGATGCGCCTGTTGAGCGTCCTCCGCAGCAGGTGGAACTCCACCCACGCCGCCGCGGACGCCGACGCTGTCAGCCCCGCCACGCCCCAGCGCGGATCGGCACCGATCCAGTGCGGCAGCGGCACGGCTGCCGTGTAGCCGAGCGCCGTCGCCAACACGACGTGCAACACGGCGAACCGCAGCGGCGTGCGCGTGTCGTGCAGCGCGTAATACGTGGAGGCGTACAGCCGCCCGAGCGTCCCGGCCAGCAGCCCTATGCTCGAACCCGCCAGGATGCCCCACACGTACAGCGAATCGGCGCGCGTGAAGCGTCCGGTTTCGAGCAGCGCGCCAGCCACCACGTCGCCGAGCGTGAGGAAAGCCACCGCCGAAGGCACAATAAAGAACGCGATCTGCCGCAGTCCCGCGTCCAGCCGCCGCCGCAGGTAGGCCGCCACTTCCTCCTCGCTGCCCACGGCGCTCGACATGGCCGGCAGCTCGGCGGCCGAAACCGACATGCCGAACAGGCTCACCGGCAGCGTGTAGAGCAACTGCGCGTTGGTCAGCCCGGTGACCGCGCCGGTGGGCAGAAGGCTCGCCAGCAGCGCGTCGATGTACGCGCTCAACTGCACCACCCCGCGGCTGACGAAGACCGGAGCGAAGTTGCGGATCACCTCGCGCACGTGCGGCGTGAGGCGCAACCCCGGAGCAATCCCGCGCGCGACGCGCAGCACTACCGGCAACTGCGCGCCGAACTGAAGCGCGCTGCCCGCCACCGATCCCCACGCCAGCGCCGCCGCCAGCGGAAACTCGCCCACGCGTCCGCCGAAAATCACCAGCGTGGCGATCATCGCCACGTTCCACACCACCGGCGCCGCGTAGGAGAGGAAAAACTTGCGATGGCTGTTCAGAATCCCCAGACACCACGCCGAAAGCGCCAGCAACCCCGCTCCGGGAAACAGGATCCGCACCAGCCGTATGGCCAGCTCGCGCTTTTCACCCTCGAATCCCGGCGCGATGGCGTCAATCAGCAACGGCGTGAACAGCACTCCCAGCAGCACCAGAACCGACGTGGTGAGCGCCAGCAGGGAGGCCACCGCGCCGGCCACGCGGCGGGCTTCCTCCTCGTCCTTGCGAGCCAGCAGCCCCGCGTACACGGGGATGAACGACGCGGAAAGCACCCCTTCCCCGAACAGGTTTTGCAGGAAGTTGGGAATGCGGAAGGCGGCGTTGAAGGCATCGGCGGCGTCCGAGCGCAGCCCGAAGTAGTGCGCGAAGACGCGCAGACGCACCAGCCCCACCAGCCGGCTGAGCAGGATGCCAGCGGCGACCAGGAAGGCGTGGCGCTTCACGCTCTAACTGGTGCGCTCGACGGGCTCGAGCGCGCGCAGCACCTCGTCCACAAAACGCGGCTCCGGCAGCGCGCCCTCGATAAAGATGCTCTCATTGACCACCGTCATGGGCACCCCCATTACCCTGTACTTGTTCGCCAGGAACGGGAACTCCGTGATCTCCACGGCATCGGACCGGATGTTCTCGTTCTCGATCGCGAACCTGTGGGCCAGCCGCACCGCGGCCGGACAGTACGGTCAAGTGGGCGTCACCAGCACCTGTATGTGAATCGGCTGCGTGACCGCCTTGAGCTTCTCGCGCGTGGCCGCGGAGAGGCCGGAATCACCGCTCGAAACCGCTTGAACGGCGTCCAGCACGCTGCTGAATTCGTAGCCCGCCGGAATGCCATAGAAGCGCACGCCGTAATCCCGCGCACCCACGATGGCCAGCGCCGGAATCTTATCCACGCCGTACTGCCGGGCTTGGTCCTTATCGAGCTGGAAGTTGTAGGTTTCCAGCGCGATCTTGTCCGAGAGCGCGGCGGTCTCCCCCAGCAACGCGCCGGTGTCCCGGCACGATTCGCACTCGAACTCCTGCGTGAAGAAGACCATCCGGACCGGGTTGGTGAGGCTATCCAGGATCGGCTTCAACTTTCTCTTGTCCGACTCGCGTATGAAGGCCATGTTCCGCTCCCCTGCCGCGATTATACGACGCGCGTGCCGCGCGGGCGGCCAGCAACACCGCCAGTATGGTAGCGTACGCCACCGGACGCCGCACATCGGACTTCACCAGCCACCAGAAATGCACCACCCCGGCCGCCGCGCTGGCGTACACCAGCCGGTGCAAAGCCCGCCAACGACGTCCGCCCAGGCTGCGTATCCAGCCCGCGGTGGAGGTCGCCGCCAGCGGGACCATGAGCAGGAACGCCGTGAAGCCCGCGGTGATGAACGGGCGCCTGGCGACGTCCCTCAGCATGGCCGCGAAAGCGAAGAACTGGTCGAGCCAGACATAGGTGACCAGGTGGAGGCAGCCGTAGAAGAACGCGAACAGGCCGAGCATGCGGCGGTAGCGGATCAGGCCGGGGCGGCGGAACAGGCGCCGCGCGGGGGTTACCGCCAGGGTGAGCATCAGAAACCGGAGCGTCCACAACCCCGTGGCGTGGGTGATGTACTCGATGGGGTTGGCCCCCAGGTCCTGGTGAAGCCCCTTCCACGCCAGCGCACCGAGTGGCGCCAGCGCGAGCACGAAGAGCAGCGGTTTCACTTGAACCTGCGCAGGTCCATGCCGGCGTAGAGCTGCGCTACCTGATCGCCGTAGCCGTTGAACATCAGGGTGTCCCGCTTAAAGAACTCGCCCAGCCGCCGCTCCTTGGCCTGGCTCCAGCGCGGGTGATCCACCTGCGGATTCACGTTCGAGTAGAAGCCGTATTCCCTCGGGTTGGCAAGACTCCAAGTGGTTGGCGGCTCTTTGTCTACGAGCCGGATCTTCACAATCGACTTTATGCTTTTGAAGCCGTACTTCCAGGGCACCACCAGGCGCACCGGCGCGCCGTCCTGCTTGGGCAGTGGCTGGCCGTACATGCCGAAAGCGAGCAGCGTGAGGGGGTGCATGGCTTCATCCAGCCGCAGGCCCTCCACATAGGGGAAGCCGATGCCGGCCCAACGCGCCTGGGGCATCTGTTTGGGGTCGTACAGGGTCTGGAAAGCGACATACCGGGCCTTCGAGGTGGGTTCCACCTGTTTCAGCAGCGCGGCGAGCGGGTAACCGGACCACGGGATCACGGCCGACCAACCCTCCACGCAGCGCAGCCGGTAGACGCGCTCCTCCTGGGGGGCGAGCTTCATCAACTCGGCGATATCGTACCGGCGCGGTTTGGCGGCGTAGCCTTCCACCAGTACCGTCCACGGCGAGGTCACCAGCCGCTGTGCGTTGCGCGCCGGGTCGGCCTTGTCCGTGCCGAACTCGTAGAAGTTGTTATAGGTTGTAACGGCCTTGAACGGGGTCGGATGGTCTCCGCCGGCCGCCAGCGCTGCGGCAGCAAGGAACTCCCGCCGGTTCAGGTAGACACGTTGCGGTGTGATCTCGCTAGATCTGATTTCCGGACGCCTCCGCAGCAGCATGTTTGATTGGATGCGCCAGATAGTTGCGCGCTCCGGCGGCCATCAGGCCAATGTCCGTGGGACCCTGGAAGAAGCGGAATCCCATATTCATGTAACGGTTCACATCTTCCGATGTAAGTGCTGGACGTCCCAGATATTTACCATGCTTCAAGCCAGCCTCGACCACGCGCTCCACGGCTTCTCTGTGGCAGGGGTCGTCCTGGCGGCCCCGCAACCCCAGCGAAAACGACAGGTCGCTGGTGCCGATGAACAGCACGTCGATTCCCGGCGTGGCGGCGATGGCGTCGATGTTTTCCACCGCACGCGCCTCCTCGATAATGGCGATGACCAACACATTCTCGTCGGCGAGATCGTGATATGGCTCCGGCCAAGTGAACCGCGCCAGGGTCGCCCCGGACCCGCGTCGTCCCAGCGGCGGATACCGGCACGCTGCCGCCGCCTGCGCCGCCAGCTCCGGCGTGCTGGTGAAGGGGAACATCACCCCGCACACGCCGGCATCCAGCACCCGCTTGGCGGTCCAGAGTTCGTTCACCGGCACCCGCGCGAACGGCACGGCCGGCAGCCCGCGCGTGGCCAGCACCATGTTGCGCAGGGCCTCCAGCGTGATGGGCGAATGCTCCATCTCGATCCAGAGGAAGTCGAAGCCCATGCGGGCCGCCTGCGCCGCCACCTCCACGCTGGCCGTGGTGAGGGTCACTCCGCAGACCGCGCGGCCCTGGCGAAGCGCTTCTTTAACGGGATTCTTCCAGGTCATCGGGACACTACTTTCTTATAATCCAGACCTCCGCCACCGAACACCCCCGCCCGTTGCCGCCCAGCCCGGGCTCCCGCGTCCAGCGCAGCGTCATTTCCGAACCTTTCACCGGCAGGTCGAACTCCACCGGGCGCACCGGGAACGGTTTATCCATCAGCGGATGGACTTCGGCGCCATTGGCTTCCAGGCGGATCCTGCGCGTGGGGCTGTCGCCCGCGTAGGTGACCCGGATCTTGTATTGCGCCGTGGGGTCGAGACCGGTATATCGCATGACCAGCGGGGTGTCGTTCAGCGACTCGGCATTGTCCCACCAGGAGCGGCGGTAATCCGGCAGATAGCTGAACCCGATCAGCGACGATCGCAGAAACGCGGGGTCTTCCTGGAAACCGGGACCGCGCACCAGGTGGGCATTTTGGGCCCCCAGGTCGTCGTAGAAACCGCCCGGTCCGGGGTTGGTCCACTCCAGGGCCTCCCGTATGCCCTCGGGACCTTTGCGGATCTGCTGCTTGAGCCAGCCGCGGTTGCTGAGCGGCACGTCGATGGTGTCGAGGTTCGCGCCGCGCCCCACCGCGATGGCCTTGTAGCGCGGCACGCTCAACTGCATGCGCACGCTTTGGAACAGCGCCTCGGCGAGCTCGAAGACACGGGCGCGCCAATCCGGGGCGGCTTGCCCGGGCTCGTCCAGGATGCGCTCGGCCCCCTGCGGATCGCCGGCGCGCAGGCGGTCCATGGCCCGTTCTTCCATCTCGGTCTCGCGGAGCACCCTGGCGCGGACGTAGGCGTCGTAGTAAGCGCGGTAGAGACCCTGCTGGAATCGCCAGTTGAGCAGCGTGGCGGGGTTCGCGGCGCGCTCCATGCTCTGAAACTGTTGGAGGGTGGTGTAGATTCCCTGGTTCGCCGCCACCGGGCCGATCCAGTTCCGTTCCAGCGCCAGGAGGCCCTGGGCGAAGGCATCCTCAACGCGTTCGCCGATGTAGTAACGCGCATACTCCCGCAGAACTTGTGTGACATCGGCCTCCGGGTCCCAGCCGAGGGCGCTCCACACGGTCTTGTTCACATCGTCGTTGCAGCCTTCCGAGTAGGTGAGATAGCCGATGGTGTAGGGCTGGAGCAGCCGGAAAATGCGCGCCTGCCCGAGCGGGCGCGGGTTGATGACTTCACGCGCCTCGGTGGCGGCAAAGGCGGGATCCCAATCCGGCACGGGATACTGGCACTGGCGCGAGTGCGTGATATCCGGGTAATGCCGTATAGGGTAGCGCTTGGGTACGGACGCCCGCAGCTCCGGCAGGCTCATTCGGATCTGCGGCCCGAACACCACGCCCGCCAGCCACGCCGGCTCGGATTTCATGATGCCGAGCCACTCTTCCATCCATTCCTTGCTGAAGCCCTGCGGCGACATCCACATACCCGCCTTGGGATGGTAGCGGCGCAGGGTGGCGGTCTGCTTTTCGAGCAGCGCCATCAGGTGCTTCGGCTGGGTGTGGCCCGGATCGCCGCCGGGGACGAAGACGGCGTCGATGCGCGGCAACTGCCGGAACACCTCGGCCCACTCCTTCAGCGCCGCTTCCACCGTCTTCGGATCCGAGTAGTCCTTGTCCATGGCCGGATACCAGATCCACACGTCCATGCCGTATTCGGCGCAGATGCGCGACATCTCGATCATCATGCGCATGGGCGGCAGCGGAAAATGGGGGCTGTCGGCGTCGTCGTCCGAGCGCGGCGGGATCAGCTCGACGGCGTTGGCGCCGAAGATGGCGAGATCGCGTATGTACTGGTCCCACATGGCGACATTCCAGCCGTCGTAGGAGTTCGTCTTCGGGCGGTAGCCGAGCTGATGGCCGCGCAGGGGGTACTTCGGCGCGGCGGCGACGTTCAGCTCCGGAAGGGCGCGGCCGCGCATTTCACGCAGCAGGCGGCCCACTCCGAACAGCACGCCCCGGGCGTCACTGCCGGTGACGCTGACCTTGCCACCCAGCGAGCGGATGCGATAGCCTTCGGCGGGCCCTGAGCCGCGTTCCAGGCGGATCGAGCCGGACCCCGATTCCGGCAACCGAATGCCGGTGCGCTTCTCCACTTCCTCAATCAGAACCGTGGCGGCCTTCTTGTCGGCGGGTGAATAGGCGACCGATGCACCCGCCAGGTCCAACGCGACGAGAGCCAGCAGCAGCATGAGCCACAGGCTATCACAGCGCGGTTTGGCGGGGCGACACTATCGTAGATTTACCAGTCCAGCATTTCCGGGCAGGGCACGCAGGGAAAGTGCACATTCCGGGTGGCGGCCGGCAACCCAAGTCCTCGACGATGTTATCGAGAGGGCTCACGCCCATTGACGGACACTCCCCTGGCCCGCCTCGCAACACCGGCCCAAGGACGCTACTTGTAAATCAGGTACTTCGCCCGCATGTCAACCCAGGCCTTCAACTCCTCCTGGTGGCCCTGCACGATGCTGCGCGGGTCTTCGCCCTGTTCAAGCGCCTGGATCACGGCGGCGTTGCCGATGAGTTTGACGTTGCGATTGAAGTCGATCTGTCCCGGATACAGCTTCTGAAGCGCGGCGGCGATTTCCAGTCCCAGCCGCAGCGAGTCAAACGCATTGCGGTCCGTGATCACGAAGCGCACGCCTTCGATGTTCTTGCCCTGTAGGTTCGAAGCCGTGGGGGTGAAGCGCGTGTTGTAGACCCGCACGCCGGGGATCATCCGGGCATTCAGGTAATCCGCCAGCTCGCGCCCGCGGATGAACTCCGCGCCCACCTGCTCGAAGGGTGCGTCGGTTCCCCGCCCCACGGAGTAGTTCTTCGAATACTCGATCAACGCCACACCAGGATACAGCAGCGCGGCGTTCAGGCTGCGGATGTTCGGCGACGGGTTCACCCAAGGCAGGCTGGTGAAATCGAACCAGTCGCCGCGCTGCCAGTCCTTCATACGCACCACGTGCAGGTCCGCGCCGATACGGTTCTCCGCGTTGAAAAGCTGCGCCAGCTCGCCCATTGTCAGGCCGTGCCGCAGCGGCAAGGGAAAGTAGCCGACGAAGGAGAGCTTGTCGCGCTCGAGCATGGGACCTTCCACGTGCGTGCCGGTGATCGGGTTCGGCCGGTCCAGAACGTAAAAGGGGATGCGCGCCTGGGCCGCGGCTTCCATGGCGTAGGCCATGGTTGTTTCGTAAGTGTAAAAGCGGACGCCGATGTCGTGAATGTCGAAGACCAGCGCGTCGATGCCCTTGAGCATTTCCGGGGTGGGCCGCCGCGTTTCGCCGTAGAGGCTGAAGACCTGGAGGCCGGTCGCCGGGTCTTTGGTATGGCCCAGGTCCTCGCGATCCTCCACGCCCAGGAACCCATGTTCCGGAGCAAACACCGCGGCGACGTTCACCCCCGCCTGCCGCATCACATCCAGGCCGCGCCGCCCGTCGCGGTCCACGCCGGTGTGGTTGGTGATCAGGCCGATGCGCTTCCCGGAGAACTCTTTGAACTGCCGCTCGGCCAGAACGTCGAGACCGCTGAGCGTGTGCGCATTGCGGCGCGCGTCGCGGTGCAACCCCGCCCCCACGATGGTTTCGTTGTAGCCGGTCAGGGTCACGCCCGGAACCTCGATGCCCAACCCGGCTGCGGCGACCGTAGCCACCTTTCCGCGCAGCGCCGTGATGGCCGGCCGGCGTGTGGGATGCACGGAGTTGGCGAGCAGAATGACGAACGTCTTGGTAGCCGGGTCCATCCAGATGGAGGTCCCGGTAAACCCGGTGTGGCCGTAGGAGCCGAGCGGGAACAGGTCGCCGCGGTTGCCGGAGTAAGGTGAATCCATGTCCCAGCCGAGCCCGCGCAGAATAGGCTGATCGGCCGGCGATTGCGGCGTGGTGAACTTGGTCACCGTGAGCGGGCTGAACAACCGCACACCGTCCAGTTCGCCGCCGTTGAGCATCATGCGGCAGAACCGCGCCAGGTCGTCCGCGGTGGAAAACATGCCGGCATGACCCGCTACTCCGCCCATGTAACGCGTGGTTTCGTCGTGCACCACGCCGCGCAGCGGCTCGCCGTTCCTGGTGATGCGCTCGGTGGGAGCGATGCGCGGCGCCAGCCGGGCCGGCGGCTGAAACATGGTCTCTTTCATGCCCAGCGGGAGGAAAATATTCCGCCGCGCGTAGTCCGAAACCAGTTGACCGCTCAGCCGGTGAACCAACTCACCCAGGAGTATGAAATTGATGTCGCTATAAACGAAACGCACGCCCGGGGGCCCGGCCGGCTTGTCCACGAAGGCCAGCCGGATGCCGGTCTGGTACCCGCTCCAGGACGGATTCAGGTCGAGATCGGGCCGCAACCCGGAAAAATGCGTGAGCAGGTTGCGAATCGTGATCGGGCTGTTGCCCCCCCCGTACTCGGGCAGGTAGACCGTGAGCCGATCGTTGAGCCGGAAGCGGCCCTGTTCGAACAGCTTCATCAGCGACGATGTTGTGGCCACCACCTTGGTCAGCGAAGCGCAGTCGAAGATGGTATCGGGCGTCATGGCCTCCACGCGCGGTTCGAGCGAACGGTGGCCGTATGCCTTCCGATGGACAATCCGCCCCCGGTGGCCAACCACCGCTACGGCGCCCGGGATCTGGCCCTCCTTGATCGCTTCTTCAATGGTGGAGTCGAGATCCGCCGAGCCCGAAAAAGTCTGGGCGAGGGAAATCACGGCGCAGAGGACGGCGCAGAGCGGCAGCTTCATATCCTCATGATAGTAGCCGGAACTTCGAAGGCGGGTCCGGGCCTCGTGCGATCCGGGTATTCCTGGCGGAATATTCGGGGGCAAACGCCGTCCGGCCGGGGGAGGACAGCGAATTTCTCGGCGCTCGGCAAAAGTGTCCGTTTGGGCCTGCGGCCCGCGAAAGCTTATGAAAATG
>JBHGBM010000031.1:0-54909 GCA_041946965.1 Bryobacteraceae bacterium | reverse complement strand
CTGTGGCTGCAATCGAGCATCAGCACGGTGGCGCAGGAACTCTGGTACTCGCACTGGTGTACGTGCAGGTCGGAGTACTCGAGCTGCACGGGCACTTTCACGCCTTCGCGCTTAATCGCGGAGAAGAGCGTTTCACTTACGTCCAGGTTCAGGGCGTCGCCGAACTCGTAGCGGCGCGAGGAGCCGGAGGCTTCCACGCCGGTGGCCAGGTCGCGCGTATCGTGCCTGCCGAAGCTCGATTTCCCCAGCGAGCCGAGCAGGTCGCGCAGCGTCTTATAGCCGAGGAAGTCGAGAGACTTATCGGTGACCTCGAAGCGCACCCTGGAATCCGGCGCGTCGCTCGTCCCGGTGGGCTCCTCCAGCGTAATGTGCCCCTCGTCCGCCATTTTCCGGACCAGGTTATCCAGCAGCTTATCCATCTGTTCCGCGGTCAGGCCGCGCAACTTGTCGAGCATCTCCCCGATCTGCTGGCTATCGAAAAGGCGGCCCTGCTCGAGCGCCTGCCGGATGGCTTTCTTCAGGTCCTCCAGGGTGTGCCGGTCCCCCTCGCTGAAGGGCGTGTTCCGGTTGTCGAAGCCGCTCTGGAGGAGAAAGTCGGCAAGCGCCTGGAGCAAATCGTCCGCGCCGATTCCGAAATCCTCCCCCGTGTATTTCGAGTACTTGACTTTCATCAGTTGAATTGCCGGCGCGGGGAGCCGCCGCGCGGCGTCTCCTCGCGCACGGGTTCCCGTCTGCGCTCCTCAGCCACGAACCCGCGCTCTTCGCTGCGGCTGATGCGGCGGTGCGCGTACAGTCCTTCCAGAATGAATTCCGCCGCCGCCGCGCGCAGGGCCGGCGGGTCGTCCGCGCCCACCTTGAGCGGCCTGGTTCGGTCCATCAGCCCTTGAATTCCCGAGAGCGCGTTCAGCATGAACGCCGAGTCGCCGGATTCGTCGAGCTTCAAACTGCCGCCCAGGTCGAACCACTGAACGACGGGCGAGACGTTCACGCCTTCCATGCGGCGGTCGTAGACTTTGCCCAGCGCCGAGCGAATGATCTCGCGCGCTACCGCGTCGCCGCCCTTCATCTCGCCTTCGTACTCCAGCTCGAGTTTGCCGGTGATGGAAGGCAGCGCCGCGTAAATGTCCAGGATACGCGGTACTGCGACCTTCTCCCGCGCCGCCAGCGCGCGCCGCTCGGCGTTGGAGACCACGTTCTCGAGCACCGTGATGGGCAGGCGCTGGGAGACGCCCGAACGATTGTCGACGCGCTTGTCTTCGCGCGAGAGAAACGCGATCTGTTCCACCACTTCGCGGATGAACTCCGGGATGCGCACCTCCACCGGCGAGCGCCGGTCCAGCCACGCCTCCCGGCGCGTGATCTCCAGTCCCTGCTCGATCTCCACGGGATAGTGCGTGCGGATCTCGCTGCCGATGCGGTCCTTGAGCGGAGTGATGATCTTGCCGCGCGCGGTGTAGTCCTCCGGGTTGGCCGTGAACACCAGCATGATGTCGAGCGGCAGCCGCACCGGATACCCCTTAATCTGCACGTCGCCCTCCTGCATGATGTTGAACAGGCCTACCTGGATCTTGCCGGCCAGGTCGGGCAGCTCGTTGATGGCAAAAATTCCGCGATTGGCGCGTGGCAGCAGCCCGTAGTGCACGGTCAGTTCGTCGGAGATATCGTGCCCGCGGCGCGCGGCCTTGATCGGATCGATATCGCCGATCATGTCCGCGATGGTCACATCCGGGGTGGCCAGCTTCTCCACGTAACGGTGATCGCGGTGCAGCCAGTTCACGGGTGTGCCGCCGCCGGCCTCCTGCACGAGGTCGCGGCAGCGCCGGCAGATGGGATGGTATGGGTTGTCGTGGATTTCGCAGCCGTCGATGTACGGGATGTACTCATCGAGCAGCGTGGTCAACATGCGGATCAGGCGCGTCTTGGCCTGCCCCCGCAGCCCGAGCAGGATGAAATTGTGGCGCGAAAGAAGCGCGTTCACCATCTGCGGCACCACGGTCTCTTCGTAGCCCACGATGCCCGGAAACAACGTCTCTCTCTGCTGGAGGCGGCAGATGAGGTTCTCCCGCATCTCGTCCTTCACGGAGCGGGCGGCCAATTTCTCCTCGGTAAAATCGCTTGCGTGCAGTTCCCCCAACGTGCGGGGAAAGTCCCCTGTGGTTCTGTTCACGGCCCCTCCTGCCCCCCTGCCCGAATTCTAGCGCAAGCGGAGGGCCTATTCGGCGTTGAACTCGAACACGTCGGTATTGGTGCGCACCACGAGGCGGCCGAGCGCGGCTCTGCGGTCCGGCGTCTGAAAGAAAACCGCGCCGTCGGTGGATTCTCCGGGCGCCAGCCGGGTTTGCACCAGCGCGATGGCCGAAGCCGCGGCGGCGGCTTTCAGGCGCGTGGAGGATACCTCGGCCAGCGCGGCCTGCCGCCGCTGCTCGTAGCCGTTGGTGGATTTCATCCGCGCGCTGCCGTATAGCGCCGCTTCGTAGGCGGAGACCAGCTTGATCACGTCGTTGCGGTTGCCCTTTTCAATCAGCAGCGAGACCACCGACCGCGCAGGCCATGCGCGGGTCAGCGCATCCTCCGAGCGGACCAGGGTAAAGTCCTCGGGCTTGATCACGTAGTAGCGCCCCGAACCGTTGGAGACCGCCACCTGGAGGATGTTGAAATCGCGGACGTGCACCGGCAGGTGCGCGAACATGACCGTGACTCCCCCGCGCGTGAGCGTCTGGTACTTGAGCCCGTTGGATTCGAAAGTGATCACCTGCGCGTACGCCGGGCAACAGACCCAGAGTGCGGCCGCACACGCCAGGGCGCGAGTTGTCATTGATTCCATATTACGATGAAGCCGGATCCCGCACGGGGTCCGCATTCGCGGCATCGCCGGTTGGCGGGCGGCGCCAGCCCCGGGGCAGTGCCAAGCCGCGTCCCTGTAACTGAGTTATCGGAAGTTACTGCTGAATTTGGGCTGGGACGCCCGGGCCCCCCTGGCCGGGATGCCCGGGCTGGTATTTTGCGCGTTCTTGGGTTCTATATTGACCCGACTCTTAGCCGCGATCAATAGTACGTGTACTAGGGGTACTACGAATCGCTCGGCCCTCCGCCTCGCTCGCCCGCGCCCTAGCCGAAGGGCAGTAGCCGGGAGATGTCGTTATATAACACCACCGCCATAAACGCCGCCAGAATCGCCAGGCCAAGGTGCGACATAGCCCGCTTGACCGCGTAGCTCAGGTCGCGCCGCAGAAGCATTTCCACCGCCAGCACCGCCATGGCGCCGCCGTCCAGCACCGGGAAGGGAAGCAGGTTGACAATCGCCAGGTTGAGGGCGATGAGGGCGGTAACGATGATGAGCGTCTGCACGCCGTCTCGCGCCGCATCGCCCGAGATGCGCGCCATCCCGATGGGTCCTGAGAGCGCCTTGGCTGAGAGGCGTCCTTCCACCAAACCGGAGAAGAAACGGAAAATGAGCGCGGCGTTGCGGGTGTTTTGCGAAATCGACTCGCGGAGCGCATCCACCGGTCCAAGGCGCGTCTTGACGGTGCGGACTTCCAGTCCGAGACCCAACATCCACCGCGCCGTACCGTCGATCTCGGTGAAGACCGGCCGCACCACCGCGGTTTCCGTGCGGCCGTCGCGCTGATAGGTAAACGTGACCGGTTCGCCGGCGTTGCGCCTCATGAGCTGGTGCAGCCGCGCGCGGGAGCGTACCGGAGCGCCGTCGATGGACAACACGGCGTCGCCCCTTCGCAATCCGGCCTGCGCGGCCGGCAGGCCGGGCACCAGCCGCCCGACCTGGACCTCGCTGCGCTCGAACCATCCGGCGGAGCCGATCTCGGCCGGCCCTTCGGCCACCGGGCGGACCTGCGCATGGAAGGTGCGGCCGCCGCGCAGGGCCGTGACCTGGAGGGTGCGCCCCACGCCGGTGACCTCCTGCCGCAGAACATCTTCCCAGGTCGGGTTGGAGATCCCGTCAAGCCGGATGATGCGGTCGCCCGCGCGCAGCCCCGCTTGCGCGGCGGGACTGCCCGGCAGCACGTCGCCGATTACGGCGCGCGTGACGCTTTCCGGCAATTGTTTGTAGCTGACCATGAAAACGCCGGTCAAAAGCGCCACGGCCAGCGCCAGCGTCAGAAACGGCCCGGCGAAGGCGATGATAAACCGCTGCCAGCGCGGCTTGCCGGCGAACGATTCCGAAGCCGCCGCGGCGCTGTCCCAGCCGCTTTCACCGGCCATTTTGACGTAGCCGCCCAGCGGTACCGCGGCGAACCGGAATTCCGTGCTGCGGCTGCGAAAACCGAACAGCCGCGGGCCGAACCCGATGCTGAACACCTCCACCCGCACGCCGAAGAATCGCGCCGCCCAATAATGTCCCAACTCGTGCACCAACACCACCGCGCTGAGCACCGCCAGCACGGCGAACATGTCCTGGAAGATCTCCACGCCGCGGTTACCGCACGTCAGGGGCCAACCTAACCGCTTCAGAATGAGACCGGCGCAGGCCCGCAACTGCCTCAAATTCAGGCACCTGTATAGGGGATATACTATTGCGTTCCATGAAAACCGACCGGCGACGTTTCCTGCACACCCTGGCCGCACCCGCCGCGGCCGCCGGGTTCCCGGCCATTATCCGCGCTTCCGCGCTGGGACTGAACGGCTCGGTGGCCGCGAGCGAGCGTGTCACCATCGCCACCATCGGCGTCGGCTGGATGGGCGGCAGCCACGTGGAAGAGTTCCTCAAGCTGCCCGAAGCGCAGTACGTCGCGGTGTGCGACGTGGACGAGGAGCACCTGGCGGCGGCCAAAGCCAAGATCGACAAGGCCTACGGCGACCAGGGATGCGCCGTCTACCGCGCCTTCGAGGAGGTTCTCTCGCGGCGCGATATCGACGCGGTGAGCATCGGACTGCCCGATCACTGGCACGGCATCGCCGCGGTCTCGGCGGCGCGCGCCGGCAAAGACATTTACTGCGAAAAGCCCCTGGCGCACAACTTCGCCGAGGGACGCGCCATGGTGGAAACCGTCCAGCGCCACAAGCGTGTCTGGCAGACGGGAAGCTGGCAGCGCTCGCGCGAGAACTTCCGCCGCGCCTGCGAGTTGGTGCGCAACGGGCGCATCGGCAAGGTGCGCCGGGTGGAGGTCGGGCTGCCCGCCGGGCATACCGATTTCGCCAAGACCAAGGACCAGACGGCCATCACGGATCCCCCCGCCACGCTGAATTGGGACCGCTGGCTGGGCCCAGCCCCCGAAGCGCCGTATTGCGTCGCGCGCGTGCACAAGAACTGGCGCTGGAACCTGGACTACGCCGGGGGCCAGATCATGGACTGGGTGGGCCACCACGTCGATATCGCGCACTGGGGCCTGGGACTGGATGACAGCGGGCCGCTGGAAGTGAGCGGCACGGGCGTCTATCCGCCGCGCGACGCGCTGTGGAACACCGCGACGAAGTATTACGTCACTTGCAAGTACCCCGGCGGACTGACCCTGATCATGGCGGGCGGCTACAAGGAAATCCGCGGCGGCACCAAGTGGATCGGCGACGACGGCTGGGTCTGGGTCAATCGCAGCGGCTTCGAGGCCGAGCCCAAGAGCGTGCTCACTTCCGAGATCAAGCCGGAAAACGAACTTCCCCGCTCGCCCGGCCACTACCTCGAGTTCATCCGCGCGGTAAAGACGCGCGCCAGGACGCTCACGCCCGTCGAGGCCGCATGGCATTCCGCCACCCCCGGCTGGCTGGGCCAGATCGCCATGCTGACCGGCCGCAAGATCCGCTGGGACCCCGTGAACATGCGCCTCGCCAGGAAGGACGCGGCCGTGGAAAAACTGTTGTCGCGCACCATGCGCGCGCCGTGGCGGTTGGGGTAATCGCCGGCCAAAGGGAATCGCCACAGAAAGAATGACGCATTGCAGCAGGATCCAGCCGCCCGTCTCGCACGCGCGTGTGGAATTGCTCGCGCCGGCGCGCGATTTCGAGTCCGGTAAAACGGCGCTCGACTGCGGCGCCGACGCCGTGTACATCGGCGCGCCGCGCTTCGGGGCGCGCGCCGCGGTGGGCAACAGCCTGGAGGACATTGCGGCGCTGGCGCGCCGCGCGCACCTTTACTGGGCGCGGGTGTACATCACGCTGAACACCCTGCTGTTCGACCACGAACTGGGGGAAGCGAGGGACCTGGCCTGGCGCCTCTACGAAGCCGGGGCGGACGGCCTCATTATTCAGGACGTGGGCCTGCTCGAAGGCGATCTGCCGCCGCTGCCGCTCATCGCCAGCACGCAGATGCACAACCACACGCCGGAGCGCGTGGCGTTCCTGGAACGCGTGGGGTTCCGGCGCGCGATCCTGGCGCGCGAGCTGGAGCTGGATGAAATCCGCGCCATTCGCGCCGCGGCGCCGCGCATCGAGCTGGAATGCTTTGTCCACGGCGCGCTGTGCGTCAGCTACAGCGGCCAGTGTTACCTCAGCTACGCGCTCGGTGGCCGGAGCGGCAACCGCGGCGAGTGCGCACAGCCCTGCCGCAAGCCCTACACCCTGACCGATGCCCAGGGCGGTGTCGTGGTGCGCGACAGTCACCTGCTTTCCCTGCGCGACCTGAACCTCTCGCGCCACATCCCGGAACTGCTGGCGGCCGGTGTGACTTCGTTCAAGATCGAAGGGCGGCTGAAGGACCGCACTTACGTGGCGAATGTGGTGGCGCACTACCGCGCCGTAGTGGATGCCGCGCTCAAGGAGGCGGACCTGCTCCGGAGCTCCTCCGGCACGAGCGAGCCGGGTTTCAAGCCGGACCTAGCCAAGACTTTCCATCGCGATTACACCACGTACTTTTTACACGGGCGCGGCGAGCGCACCGGCCGCCCGGAAACGCCCAAAATGACCGGCGAACCGGTGGGCCGGGTGGCGTCCATTCAGGGTGCAAACGTCACGCTGGAGGAAACCGCCGGACTGCACCCCGGCGACGGGCTGTGCTTCTTCGACGCCGCGGGCAAGCTGCGCGGCACGCTGGTCAACGCCGCGAGCGGGCGCACCGTGACTCTCGAAAAGACCGGCGGCCTTCAGCCCGGCGCGATACTCCACCGGAATCACGACCACGCGTTTCTGGAATCGGTCCGCCGCGCGCGTCCCGAACGCCGCATCGCGGTGCGGTTTGAGGTGAATGCCGCCCGGCTGCGCGTTTCCGACGAAGACGGCAACAGCGCGGAACTGGCGCTGCAAGCGCAGCCCGCCAGGCAATCCGGGCGGGCCGCCGAAACCATGCGCCGGCAGTTGGCCAAGACCGGCGGAACCGAGTTCCGCTGCGAGTGCGTTGAAGTCGCGTCCGATCCGCCTTTTCTCCCCGTGGCGCAGTGGAACACCCTGCGCCGCGAGGCGCTCGCGGCGTTGCGCGCGGCGCGCGAGGCCGCCCGCCCGTTGGCCCGGGGCGGCGCGCTGCGCAGCAACGTTCCTTTCCCCGGGACCGAACTGTCATACCTGGGGAACGTGCTGAACCGCGACGCGGAGGCTTTCTACCGGCGGCACGGAGTCGCCCGTATCGAACCGGGCGCCGAGACCGGCCTCGACCTGAGGGGCCGCGCCGTCATGACCACGCGCTACTGCCTGAAGCACCAGCTCGGTGCCTGCCCGCGCGAAGGCCGCCAGCGCCAATTCGCGGAGCCTCTCGCGCTCATCGGCGGCGACGGCCGCCGTCTCGAATTGGGCTTCGATTGCGCGAACTGCCGGATGGAAGTGCGATTGGAGGATTAGACCGAAGGCGCCGCCGGATCCGGATCATTCCGAGGATCCGCGCCGAGCCTGCTGCGCGCCTTCGCCGGTCGCGTAGTAGCCCGTACGGGTGCGCACCGTGGGACGCCCCGGGGCGTTCGTCACCACCTTGATCTGCCGGAAGGAGCCATCCAGAGTCTGGTTATTCGGGCTGTAGGCGATGGTGTACTGGTTGCGCAGGTCGTGCGCGACCTGCTTGGCGATCCGCTCCACCTCGCCCACATCCTTGGGGAAGAAGGAATCGCCGCCGGTGGCCTGCGCCAGCGCTTTCAGGGCGCGTTCGGCGCGCTTGGCCTCGCGGCGCTCTTCCTCGCTCAGCAGTCCGATGCTGTAGATCAGGACTTCGCTCTGCTGCGACGCTCTCACCAGGTTCTCCAGGCTGATCATGCTGGCGTTGTCGTTGCCGTCGGTAACCACTACCAGGACGCGCTTATCCTTGCGCGCTTTTTCCTTCAGGTGATCGATGGACATGCGGATCGCGTCGCGCATGGCAGTTCCGCCGCGCGAATCGATCTTGGAGAGCGCCTCTTCCATCTCACTGATGTCGTTGGTGAAATCCTTGGTGTCCAGGAAGGCTTCGTCGTTGAAGTTGACCACGAAGACCTCGTCTTGCGGGTTGGAGGCTTTCACCAGGGTCAGCGACGCCTCTTTCACCTTCTGGCGCTTGTCGCGCATGCTCCCGCTGTTGTCGATCACCAGGCCGAGCGAGACCGGCACGTCTTCCCGCTTGAACACCTTGATCTGCTGCTGCACACCGTTCTCGAAAACCTGGAAGGCGTTCTGCGTCAGGTTGGTGACCAGGTGCCCGGACTTGTCCACCACGGTGACGGGCAGCACCACCAGCCGCGTATCCGCCCGGAACACCGCTCCCTGATCGGCGCGCTCGGCCGTCCCCGCCGGAGAAGGCGGCGGCACGGGCTGCTGCGCCATCAGGGCGGCTGCTGCAAGAAGCGGGATGGAAACCAGCTTAGTCACCGGGTGCATAATAACCCATTCTCCAGTACGCTCGAAGAGGGGGCAGGCCGCGCGGCTGCACCAGCTTCACCTGAACCCTGCGATACTTCCCGTCCCGTTCGTGGTTGCTGGGGGCGTAGCCCAGCACGTACTGGTTGCGAAGCTCGACCCCGATCTTGGCGGCGACATCCGGCATCTCGTTGGCGTTGCTGATCGGGAAATGCCTCCCTCCGGTCTGTTCCGCGATGTGGGTGAGCAGCCCGGGACCGGCGAGTTCCTCCGCCGTCCGTCCGCGGCTCCCCACAGGCTCAAAAATGCCGATCGCATAGATTTGGACGTCCGCTTCGCGCACCAGGTTCTTAATTTCGGTTTCCGTATAACGGCTGTTGTTGTCGCCGCCGTCCGAGATCACAATCAACGCCTTGCGGGGATTCTTTGCCTTCTTCATCTGGTTGAGGGCGAGGTAGACGGCATCCAGCAACGCCGTCCTGCCCTTGGACTGGGTGAAGGTAAGCTTGTTCTGAATCTCCTCGAGGCTGGAGGTAAAGGGGACCGCCAGTTCCGCCCGGTCATTGAATTGCACCAGGAAGAACTCGTCTTCGGGGTTGGCGGTCTTCATGAGCTGGGCTGCCGCCTCGCGCGACTTGGCCAGCTTCGACCCCATGCTCCCGCTGACATCGACGACCAGGCCAACGGAAAGCGGCGCGTCTTCGCTCGAAAACTGGACCAGCTTCTGCTCGTTCTTGTCCTCGAAGACGCGGAAGTTCTCGCGGTCGAGCCCCGTGACGAACCTGTTCAGCGGATCGGTGACCGTAACGGGGATGAGTACCAGGGTGGCATCGACGCGGATGTTCGCCCGCGGGGCCGCCGGTGTCGCGTCTTTCTTCACCGGCCGCGGCGTGATGGACACGCGCGCGCCAGCGTCCTTGCCGGCGGCCTCCGTGCCGGCGGGCCATGCCGCCGGGACGGCTAGCGCCAGCAACAACACGAGGGACGAAAAAACATGGCGGGACCGCACGGCCATTACAGTCGCTGGAACTTCCTGTCTGTAGTTTAACATACGCAAAAAATGGTAAAATTGCCTGTGCCCCGCAAAATTCTGGGAGTTATCCCCGCGCGGTACGCGTCCTCCCGTTTTCCAGGCAAAGCTCTCGCTCGAATCGGCGCCAAGTCGATGCTGCAACATGTCTTCGAAAGAGCCTCCATGGCCCGTTATCTCTCCAGCATCCTCATTGCCACTGACGACGAACGAATCTTCGAGGAGGCCAGAGCCTTCGGGGCTCCGGTGCGGATGACACGCGCCGGCCACGCCTCGGGAACGGATCGCGTGGCCGAAGCCGCCTCGGCGGACAACGCCGATCTGGTCGTCAACATACAGGGAGACGAGCCGCTGATCGATCCGGCGGCCATCGATGCGGCGGTGCTGCCGCTGGCAGATGACCCCTCCATCCCCATGGGCACGCTCAAGAAGCGCATCGAAGATCCCTCGCAGATCTCCAACCCCAACGTGGTGAAGGTGGTGACGGACCGCGGCGGCAACGCGATCTATTTCTCCCGCTCTCCCATCCCCTATCACCGGCACGGCGGCAGGGCTCCGGATGCCTACTACAAACACATCGGGCTGTACGTCTACCGGCGCGATTTCCTGCTGGAATATCCCAGCCTGCCGGTCGGGCCCCTGGAGCGCGCTGAGTGTCTGGAACAGTTGCGGGCGCTCGAGAACGGGCACGCCATACGGGTGGTGGAAACCGAATACGAATCGCTCGGCGTGGATACGCCCGAGGACCTTGAAAGGGTGCGGGGCATGATGGAAAAGGCGGCGGCAAGCGTGAAACGCGTATGACTAAGTACATCTTCGTGACCGGCGGCGTGGTTTCCTCCTTGGGCAAGGGGATTGGGGCGGCCTCCATAGGTTGCCTGCTGGAAAGCCGTGGGCTGCGGGTGACGTTGCAGAAGTTCGACCCCTATCTCAACGTGGATCCGGGCACCATGAGCCCGTTCCAGCACGGCGAGGTCTTCGTCACCGACGACGGCGCGGAAACCGACCTCGATCTGGGGCATTACGAGCGTTTCACGCACGCCGAACTTACCCAGGCCAACAACCTGACCTCCGGCCGCATCTACGAGCGCATCATCTCCCGCGAGCGGCGCGGCGACTACCTGGGCAAGACCGTGCAGGTCATCCCCCACGTCACCGACGAGATCAAGGCCGCGGCGCGCAAGGTCTCTCCGGGTGTGGATGTGGTTATCGTCGAGATCGGCGGCACGGTGGGCGACATCGAGTCGCTGCCGTTCCTGGAGGCCATCCGCCAGATGCGCCACGAGCTGGGCCGCGAGAACGTGCTGTTTGTCCACGTGACTCTGGTGCCGTGGATCAGCGCGGCGCAGGAGCTCAAGACCAAGCCCACCCAGCACAGCGTGAAGGAGCTTCGCGCCATCGGCATCCAGCCGGATATCCTGCTGTGCCGTTGCGAGCGTCCCATCCCGGAGGAGATGAAGGGCAAGATCGCCCTGTTCTGCGACGTGGACCAGGAGGCCGTGATCACCGCCCGCGACGTTTCTTCCGTATACGAAGTGCCGCTCGGGTTCGCCAACGAGGGCGTGGACGAGATGGTTCTCCGGCTGTTGCGGCTGGAAGCCGGCCCGCGCAACCTGGACCGCTGGAAGGAGATGGTTCACCGCCTGAAAAACCCCAAGGATCAGGTCACCATCGGGCTGGTGGGCAAGTACGTGGAATACGAGGATTCGTACAAGAGCCTGAAGGAAGCCCTGCTGCACGGTGGACTGGCCCATGAGCTGAAGGTCAACATCCGCTGGATCGAGGCCGAAGACATCGTGGGTCCCGATAGAGAGCAGCGGCTGGAAGGCTACGACGGCATCCTGGTTCCCGGCGGCTTCGGCAAGCGCGGCGTGGAGGGCATGATCAACGCCATCCGGTTCGCGCGTGAGCGCAAGGTCCCGTACTTCGGCATCTGCCTGGGCATGCAGACCCTGGTGATCGAGTTCGCCAGAAACGTGTGCGGTCTCGAGCGCGCCGATTCCACCGAGTTCGACGCCGGCACGCCGCACCGCGTGATCTACAAGCTCCGCGAGCTGCGCGGCGTGGACGAACTGGGCGGCACCATGCGGCTGGGCGCGTGGCCGTGCATGCTGGCCGAGGGCAGTTTCGCGCGCCATGCCTACGGCGTGGAACAGATCAGCGAGCGCCACCGGCACCGCTACGAGTTCAACCGCGAGTTCGAACCCATCCTGACCAAACACGGGCTGCGCATCACCGGACAGACGCCGGACGGCATGTACGTGGAGATCTGCGAGATCGCCGATCACCCGTGGTTCCTCGGCTGCCAGTTCCACCCCGAGTTCAAGTCCAAGCCGCTCGAGCCGCACCCGCTTTTCCGGTCGTTTATCGGCGCGGCGTACCAGCACCGGCGGCTGCGCGCGGAAACGCGTGAGCCGGAGTATTCGCGTGGCGATTGAGTACGCCGCCTTCGGACGCGGCCAGCCGCTGGTACTGATCGCCGGCCCGTGCGTCATCGAAAGCGAAGAGCACGTACACAAGATGGCGCGGGCCATCCGCGAGATTGCCGGACCGTTCGTTTTCAAAGCGTCGTTCGATAAGGCCAACCGCACCAGCGCCGCGGGGTATCGCGGGCCGGGGATGAGGGAAGGCCTCCGGATTCTGGCCGGCCTGAAGGCCGAGGGCTATTCGATCCTCACCGACATTCACGAACCGGCGCAGGCCGGCCCGGCGGCCGAAACTGCGGATATCCTGCAAATCCCCGCGTTTCTCTGCCGGCAGACCGACCTGCTGGTGGAGGCGGGCCGGACCGGCCGCATCGTCAACATCAAGAAGGGCCAGTTCCTGGCGCCGCGGGACATGCGCCACGCGGCGGAAAAGGTGACGGGAACCGGCAACCGGAAAGTCGTGCTTACCGAGCGCGGCACCATGTTCGGCTACAACAATCTCGTGGTGGACATGCGCGGGTTGAAGATCATGCGCGACCTGGGCTGGCCGGTGGTCTTCGACGCGACTCACAGCGTGCAGTTGCCGGGCGGCGGGGCGGGCGCCTCGGGCGGGGAGCCGCAGTTCATCGAGCCGCTGGCGCGCGCCGCCGCGGCGGTGGGGGTGGACGGGATCTTCGTGGAAGTGCATGACGCTCCGGAGCGCGCGCTCTCCGACGGCCCCAACTCGCTCCGGCTCGAGCTGCTGCCCGGTTTCCTTGAACGCCTGAACGCCCTGCACGCTTTGGCTTTGTGATGCGTCATACTGAGGAGAGAGTCGCAGGCATGAACCAGAAGAGACGCAAGACGCGAGGCTTCTCGCTGATCGAGCTGCTGATCGTCATCGCGATCATCCTGATTATCGCCACCATCGCCCTGCCCAAGCTGAACCGGGCGCGCATGTACGCGCAGGAAACCGCGGCCATCCGCACCATCCAGACGATCCATACGGCCCAAACGCAATACTTCTCGCAATTCGGCAAATTCGCGGTCACCCTCGCCGAACTGGGCCCTCCCACCAGCGGGCAGCCGAACGCGGCGGCGGCGGACCTGATCCCCGGCGACCTTGCGCTGGGCGAAAAGAGCGGGTACAAGTTCACGCTGGCCGCCGCGCCCACCGGTTACACGGTCAGCGCCGTCCCTTCGGTCTACGGCTCCACTGGCAGCCGCACGTTCTACTCGGACCAGACGCTGGTCATCCGCGAGAACTACGGCCAGGAGCCGGCCACGGACAAGAGCAAGGAGTTGCGGTAGCTCGCGACGCCCGAACGGGTGGGGCGGGCAATCTCGCCCGCGGCCCCGGGTCAGATCTCGACCGGCGCATCCAGGCTGCGCCAGAGATACCAGCTCGCCACGCTGCAATACGGACGCCAGGAGCGGGCAATCTCTTCCATTTCGGCGGCCTTGGGCAGTTCCTTCATGCCGTACGCTTTCCGCATGGCCGCGCGCACGCCCAGGTCGCCGGTGGGCAGCACGTCGGAGCGGTGCAGCGCGAAAATCAGGAACATGTGGGCTGTCCACACACCGATGCCTTTCACGCGCGTCAACTGCCGGATGACCTCCTCGTCGGAAAGCCGCGGCAGATGGACGAAATCGATTTCGCCATCCCGTGCGCGGCGCGCCAGGTCCCGCACGTACGCGGTCTTCTGGGGCGAAAGCCCCGCGGCCCGCATGCGTGCGGGGCGCAGCCGCAGCACCTTTTCCGGCGTGAGGGGAGCGCCCCCGGCGGCTTTCAGCAGCCGCCCGAAAATGGTGCTCGCCGCCCTGCCGGCCAACTGCTGGAACACGATCGCCCTGGCCAGCGTCTCGAAGCTGGGCTCGCGAAACTCCATGCGGTATTCCCCGACGCGCTCGATGATGCCCGCCAAAACGGGATCCGCCGTCCTGAGATGGTGGATGGCCGCCTGCATGCCTGAAACCGGGCCGTGCCCGCTCTACGTCACCATTGTATAGGTATGGGGTTCAAGTATGCCGCCTTAACCGTGCTGGCGCTGGCGCTCGCGCCGGCGCCCGTGCTGCCGCAGAAGCCGGCCGAAGAGTTGCCCGCGCCCATCAAGGTGGACGTGAACGTCGTCAGTATTCTCGCATCCGTGCGCGACAGGCGCGGCGCCCTGATCAACACCCTCGCCAAGGACGACTTCACCGTGCTCGAGGACGGCAAGCCGCAAACCATCAAGTACTTCAGCCGCGAAACCGACCTGCCGCTCACCCTCGGGCTGCTGGTGGACGTGAGCCGCAGCCAGCGCAACCTGCTCGAAATCGAACGCCGCGCCGCTTACCAGTTTTTCTCCCAGGTGCTGCGCAAGAAAGACATGGCCTTCCTGATCAGTTTCGGCTCCGAAGCCGAGCTGTTGCAGGATTTCACCAACTCGGCGCGGCTGCTCGACGCCGGGCTTGACCGCTTGCGCATCAACGCTCCCGTCTCCGGCATCCATCCCGGCCCGGTGCCCACCGCGGACACGCCCCGCGGCACGGTGCTGTATGACGCCGTGTACCTGGGGGCCACAGACCGGTTGGCGCGCGAGGTGGGCCGCAAGGCGCTGGTGGTGATCACCGACGGTGTGGACCAGGGCAGCCGCCTGACGCGTGAAAAAGCCATCGAAGCCGCGCAGAAGTCCGACGCCGTTATTTACGCCATCAACTATTCCGATCCCTCGGCCTACGGCGGCTGGTATGCGCCCAGCGACGCGGCGTTGAAAAAGATGGCGGAGGAAACCGGCGGCCGCGTGTTCAAGGTGGACCGCAAGCACTCGCTCGACGACGTTTTCCGCGAGCTTCAGGACGAGCTGCGCTCGCAATACGCCATCGGCTACACCCCGGAGAACAGCGCGCGGGACGGAAGTTTCCGCCGCGTGGAAGTCAAACTGCGCGACAAGAACCTGAAAGTGCAGGCCCGCACGGGCTATTACGCCACTACGCCGGAGGCGGAGTAACCCGTTCGCGGCGGCGGCGGAAGTAGTCCTCGAGCGCCTCCCGCATCGGAGGCATAGGGGCCACGCCGAGCGCCTCCATCTTGGCGTTGGAGAGCGCGGAGTACTTCGGCCTGCGCGCCGCGGTGCGGTATTCGCGCGCGTCGCTCGGCCGCAGCTCCGGCTTCAGCCCCGCCGCTTCGAAGATCAGCGCGGCAAAATCGAACCAGGAAACCGGCACTCCGCCACCCACGTGGTAGATCCCGCGCGCGCCGCGGTCCAGCAGCGCCAGGGTGCGCCCGGCCAGCGCGGGCGCATAGGCCGGAGACGCCACGTTGTCGCGCGTCACCCGGATGGGCTGGCCCTTTTGCGCCAGCAGCAGCATGGTCTCGACGAAGTTGCCCCGCGCCGTGGCCAGCCCGCCCGGCCCGTACACGCCCGAGGTGCGTATGATGAGCGTCTCATCCAGGTAGGCCTGCGCGTACAATTCTCCGGCCAGCTTGGAAACCGCGTAAGCCCCCAGCGGATGCGGCCGGTCCTCCTCGGTGTACGGCCGTCCGGAGGTCCCGTCAAACACGTAATCGGTGGAATAGTGCACCAGCGGCACGTCCATCTGGCGGCAGGCCACCGCGATGTTGCGGACCGCCAGCGCGTTCACCTGAAAAGCCGCCAGCGGCTCCTGCTCCGCCACGTCCACCATGTTGTAGGCGGCGGAATTGATTACCAGGTCGGGAGCGAGCCCGGTCAACTCGCGCTCGGTGGCCGCCGGGTCGGTGATATCCAGCTCCGGCTTGTCCCACGCGGCCACTTCGCACCCCCGTGCACGCAACTGCGTTACCAGCTCCACGCCCAACTGGCCCGCGCTCCCCAGAACCGCGATTTTCCGCGACATATATCGAATTCCAAGGATAACTTAGCGCGCATTTTGTGTCAGCGCGTGCAATGGGCGAATAAAAAAGGTAACTTTTTCCACGCCTCTTGCGTTATTGTGATTCAAGATGAAGAGGCTTTTGCACCCGAGATTCAAACGGGGGCGCACGGCCAACCGGCTGGCGTTGCTGTTGTTGCTCGGGCTACTGGTGGTGCTGGCCGTGGCCATCTTGCACGGAGTCCGATCCCTGCCTCTTTCGTAAGTCCGCCCCGGCCGTCTCCGTCAGGGTCCGCCCCGGCTGCCCGTTTTCTGCCTATAAGACTTCCAAAATCAGGCACTTGAGGTAGTGCGTCTCCGGCACCGTGAGCAGAATGGGATGGTCCTGCGCCTGGGTGCGGCGCTCGAGCACGCGCAGGCTTCGCCCGGCGTCCAGCGCCGCCTCGGCCACCAGTTCCAGCAGCATCGCTTCGCTTACGTGATGCGAACAGGAACAGGTCACCAGCACGCCGCCGGGGCCCAGCAGCCGCAGCGCGCGCAGGTTGATATCCTTGTACCCGCGGGCGGCGCCCTCGGCCGCCTGGCGGGTCTTGGCGAAGGCCGGCGGGTCGAGCACCACCGCCGAGAACCTGCGGCGCGCGGCGGCATAGGCCGAGAGCAGATCGAAAACATCCGCCTGCCGGAACTCTACGTTGGCAATCCCGTTGGCCGAAGCGTTCCCTCGTGCGGCGGCCAGCGCGGCCGCCGAGCTATCCACGGCTTCCACGGACTCGCATCGCGGCGCCATGTGGAGAGCGAAGCCGCCGGTGGAGGTGAAGCAGTCGAGCGCGCGGCCATGCGCGTACCGCGCTGCGGCCAGATAGTTCTCGCGCTGATCGAGGTAGATGCCGGTCTTCTGCCCGTGCAGCACGCCGGCGGAAAGTTTCAGGCCGTTCATCACGACGGGGACGCGGTCAGGCGCCTCGCCATACACCACACCGGACTCGCGCGGCAGCCTCTCCTTGGCGCGCACCGCGGCATCGTTGCGCGCCACGATACCGCGCGGCTGAAAGAGTTCCGCTAGGCATTCCACGATCAGGGCCTTGGCGCGGTCCATACCCTGGTTAAGCGTCTGCATCACCAGGTAATCACCGTAGCGGTCCACTACCAGCGCGGGCAGCAGGTCGGCTTCGCCGTAAACCAGCCGGTACGCTTCGGTGTCCCGCACCACGCGCCGCCGGTAATCGGCCGCCGCGCGCAAGCGCTTCAAAAAGAACTCGCGGCCGATTTCCTCCACTTCGCCAGAGAGCAGGCGTACCGCGATCTGGGAGGCGGAACTGAAAAAGGCCGTGCCCAGCGCACGGCCTTTGGGATCTGTAACCATCACCGCTGCGCCCGGTTCGGCCCCGCCGCTATCGAGAACGTCGCCGGCAAACACCCAGGGGTGCCCCGACTCGATGCGGGCCGCGCCCCTGGCGCTCACGCGCACGGCGTTCATCGCATTTCGAGCAGCCGCGCGATGCGCTCTTCGGTCGAGGGGTGCGTCGAGAAAAGCCGCATAATGCTTTGCCCGGTGAACGGCTTGATGATGAACATGTGCGCCGTGGCGGGCGAGGCGTCCATGGGGATGCGCTTCGACCACGTTTCCAGCTTCTGAAGCGCCGAGACGAGCCCGTAGGGCGAGCCGGTGAACCTGGCCGAGGAGGCATCGGCGGAGTACTCGCGCGTGCGGGAGATCGCCATCTGGATCAGCATGGCCGCAATCGGCCCGAGGATCAACATAAGAATGCCGCCCAGGGCGCTGCCCCGGTCCTCATCGTCCCGCGAGCTGCCGCCGAAAAAGAACGCCATGCGCGAGAGGAACATGATGGCCGCCGCGATCGTGGCCGCGATGGAGGCGATCAGGATGTCGCGGTTGCGCACGTGCCCGAGTTCATGCGCGGTGACCCCTTCCAATTCCTGATCGTCCATGAGCTGGAGAATTCCCCGCGTAAACGCCACCGAGGCGTGCGACGGGTTGCGGCCGGTGGCGAAAGCGTTGGGCGAATCGTCCGGAATCACCCACAGCCTGGGCATGGGAATCCCCATGCGGCGCGCCAGGTTCTCCACCAACGGCGCCACGCGGGCATACACGTCGGCGTTCTCCGATGGCGTAACCGGCTGGGCCGAGTACATCGCCAGCGCCATCTTGTCGGAGAAGAAGTAGCCGGCGAAGTTCATCAGCACGGCCATCGCGAGGCCCATGTACAGGCCTTGTCTTCCACCCAGCGCCTGGCCGCCAACCAGCAGCAGCGCGCTGAGCAGGCCTAGCAGGAGGACGGTCTTGACTCCATTCGAGCTCATGGTTTCCCTTCTTGAATGGACGGGCGCGAGGCCAGTCCGGTTCATGCCGCTACGGAGGCGCGCTTATCGAAACGCACGCCTTCACCGGCTTTATGCACCACCACCGTATCGCCGCTCAGGAAATCGCCGTTCAGCAGGTGCAGCGCCAACGGGTCCTGGATCAGCCGTTGAATCGCCCGCCGCATCGGCCTGGCACCGTACTGCGGGTCGTATCCTTCGGTCACCAGCACATCCTTCGCCTCGGGCGTGACCTCGAGATGGATGCCGCGCCCGGCCAGCAGCTTCGCCACCCGCCCGATCTGTATGTCCACGATGCGGTACAGGTGCTCGCGAGTCAGCGAGTTAAATACGATGGTATCATCCACGCGGTTCAGAAACTCCGGACGGAAGGTCCGCCGCAACTCCTCCAGCAGGCGCGCGCGCACGTTTTCGTTCTGCGAGCGCGCATGCACGGAAAAGCCGATCGGGCCCGCTTCCTTGATGTTGCCGGAGCCCACGTTGGAGGTCATCACGATCACGGTATTGCGGAAATCGACCGTGCGCCCCTGCCCGTCCGTGAGCCGCCCGTCGTCCAGAACCTGGAGCATGGCGTTGAACACGTCCGGGTGGGCCTTCTCGATCTCATCGAACAGCACCACCGAGTAGGGACGCCGCCGCACCTGCTCGGTGAGCTGGCCGCCCTCGTCGTAGCCCACGTATCCCGGAGGCGCGCCGATCATGCGGGCCACCGAGTGCTTCTCCATGTACTCGGACATGTCCACCCGGATCATGGCCTTGTCGCTGTCGAACAGGAACTCGGCCAGCGCCCGCACCAGCTCGGTTTTGCCCACGCCCGTGGGGCCCAGGAAGATGAAGCTGCCGATGGGCCGGCTGGGATCGCTCAAGCCGGCGCGATTGCGTAGGATGGCGTTGGAAACCAGCCGCACGGCCTCGTCCTGCCCCACCACGCGCTCCTTCAGCCGCTCCGGCATCTGTACCAGCTTCTGGATCTCACCCTCCATCATGCGGGCCACCGGAATGCCGGTCCACTTGGCCACGATGCGTGCGATATCGGCCTCGTCGATCTCCTCCTTGAGGATGGCGTTCTCCTTCACCGCCTCCAGGTCCTGCTCGGCCTGGCGGAGCTCCTTTTCGAGGGCGGCCAGGCGCCCGTAACGCAACTGCGCGGCCTTCTCCCAATCGCCCCGGCGGCTGGCCTCCTCTTCCTCGTTGCGCAGCCGTTCCTGCTCCTCCTTGAGCTCGCGCACGCGGCCGATGGCGTTCTTCTCGCGGTTCCAGCGCTCCTTGAGCGCGGCCGCCTCGCCCCGCAGCCGCTCCAGCTCGTTTTCCACCTGGTGCAGACGGTCGCGTTCGGCCGGACCGGGCTCTTCCTGCGATAGCGCCTGGCGCTCGATCTCCAGGTGCGAGATCTTGCGATCGATCTCATCCACTTCGATCGGCATGGAGCCGATCTGCAAACGCAGCGCGGCGCCGGCTTCATCGATCAGGTCGATGGCCTTGTCCGGCAGAAAGCGGTCCGCAATATAGCGGTGCGAGAGCAGCGCGGCGGACACGATGGCGGAGTCCTTAATGCGCACGCCGTGATGGATCTCGAACTTCTCCTTCAGGCCGCGCAGTATGGCGATGGTGTCATCTACCGTGGGCTCGCCCACGTAGACGGTCTGGAAACGCCGCGCCAGCGCCGCGTCCTTTTCGACTTTCTTGTATTCGTTCAGCGTGGTGGCGCCGATCATGCGCAGGTCGCCGCGCGCCAGCGCCGGCTTCAGCATGTTGGCCGCGTCAATGGCCCCTTCGGCCCCGCCCGCGCCCACCAGCGTGTGCAGCTCGTCGATGAAGCAGATGATCTCGCCGCCCGAATCGGTGATCTCCCTCAGCACCGCCTTGAGCCGGTCCTCGAATTCGCCCCGGAACTTGGTGCCCGCCACCATGGAGCCGAGGTCGATCCCCACCAGGCGCTTGTTGCGCAACTGGTCGGGCACGTCCCCGCGCACGATGCGCTGCGCCAACCCTTCCACGATGGCGGTCTTCCCCACGCCCGGCTCGCCGATCAACACCGGGTTGTTCTTGGTGCGGCGGGAAAGCACCTGCATCACACGCCGGATCTCTTCCTCGCGCCCGATCACCGGGTCCAGGCGCCCCTTCCGGGCGGCCTCGGTCAGATCCACCGCGTAGCGCTCCAGGGCCTGGTACTTGGATTCGGGGTTCGGGTCGGTGATGCGCTGGCTGCCGCGCACCGCGGCCAGGGCCCTTAGAATGGCCTCGTGACTCGCCCCGGCGCGCTCCAGCAGACTCCCGGCCGGGTCCTGGCGCTCCCCCGCAAGGGCCAGTAACAGGTGCTCGGTCGAGACATATTCATCCTTGAAGCGGGCGGCCTCGTCGGAAGCCTTCTCCAGCACCTGGGTCAAGGGCTGGGAAATGTACATCCCCGGTTGCACGCCGCTCACGCGGGGCAGGTTTTGCAGCATGCGCCGGCCCTCGGCGAGCAGCGCTTCCGGCTGGACGCCGCACTTCTCCAACACCGGCCGCACCACGCCTTCGGCATCTTCGACCAAGGCCATCAGCAGGTGCAGGGGGTACATGACCTGGCTGTCGCTCTTTTCGGCGACCGCCTGGGTGCGCTGTACGGCTTCCTGGGCCTTTTGGGTTAGTTTGTCAAAGCGGAACATTGTGCCCTGCTTTCGCGAAGGTTGGTGGCAACTGGATGCCCTGCCGGCAACCTCATTTAATTTAAATAATAAAATATGAGTGTGAATTTGTCAAGAATATGTGCTAGCTGAGCCAGCGTCCGATCATCCGCTCTAAGTCGTCCAGCCGCACGGGTTTACTGACGTAGTCGTCCATGCCCGCCGCCAGGCACCTCTCCCGGTCCCCGGTCATGGCGTTCGCGGTCATCGCGGCGATGGGCACGCGCGCCGCTCCGTGCTCCAGGCCGCGGATCGCGCCCGTGGCTGCAAGTCCATCCATTTCAGGCATTTGTACGTCCATCAGGACCAGATCGTAGGAGTCCCGCTGGACTGCCTCCAGGGCTTCGCGGCCGTTGGATACCGGGTCGGCCTGGCAACCCAATTTTTCCAGCAGGCGGAGCACGATCTTGCGATTGATGTCGTTGTCCTCGGCCACCAGAACCCGCTTGCCTTCCACCGAGGTCAGTTTCGGCAGCTTCTCCTTGACCTGCTGCGGCGCCGCTCTATCCAGCGCTTCCAGGACCCGGCCGAACAGTTGCGACTGCCGCACCGGCTTGGCGATAAAGGCGGCGAATCCCTCTCTCCGAAGCCCGTCGGTGGACATCCCGACCGGACCCATGCCAAGCAGCACGGTGCCGCGGAGCAGAGTTTCGTCCCTGACCGCCTGGGCGAAGCCGGCAGTCTCGGGGCCGGCGACGCGCACGTCGATCAACGCCACGCGGAACGGATCGCCGGCCCCCGCCTGCCGGCGCATCAACTCCAGGGCCTCTTGTGCCGTAGCCGCCTCCGCCGTGCGGCAGCCCCACGAGTTCAGGTACCGGCTGACCATCATGCGAGCGGTCGGGTTGGCGTCCACCACCAGGGCGGGCGCGCCCGAAAACGGGTTCTGCTGCGCTGCGGGACAGGCGCCCTCGCGCCGGAGAACTGCGGTAAAGCGGAAGGTGCTCCCCTGGCCGGGTTCGCTGTCGTACCCGATTTCCCCGCCCATCCGCTCCACCAGGTGGCGCGAGATGGTAAGTCCCAGCCCCGTGCCGCCATAACGCCGGGTGGTGCTACGGTCGCCCTGGGAGAAGGCCTGGAAGAGCCGGGGACGCTGATCCGGGGTGATGCCGATACCCGTGTCGCTGACCGCGAACCGCACCTCGGCGCCGCCTTTGCGCTCGCCGGCGAGCTGCGCCTCGATGCGCACCTCGCCCCGCTCGGTGAACTTCACCGCGTTGCCCGCCAGGTTGGTGAGCACCTGCCGCAGGCGGGCCGGATCGCCGCGCACCAGCCGGGGCACATCCGGGTGGATGTAGCACGCGAGCTCCAGGTTCTTGGCATAGGCCCGGAACGCCACCAGCGCCGCCACTTCCTCCACCGTGGCCCACAGGTCGAAGGCGATGTTCTCCAGTTCCAGCTTGCCGGCTTCAATTTTGGAAAGGTCCAGGATGTCGTTCACGATGGCGAGCAGGGTCTGGGTGGAGCGGCGCACGGCGTCGGCGTATTCGCGCTGTTCCGGGTCCAGGCGGCTGGCCAGCAGCAGTTCCGTCATCCCCAGGATGCCGTGGATGGGCGTGCGGATCTCGTGGCTCATGGCGGCCAGAAACCGGCTCTTGAGTTCGGTCGCTTCGCGCGCCTCGGCGAGAGCGGCCTCCAGCTTCTTCGTGTACAACCGCCGCTTGTGGAGCGCCACGTCTACTTCATCGGCGGAAAAGAGGGATCTTAGAGGCCCCCCTTGTGCGGCGCGGCACGAACGGCGACACTGGAGGATACCGAGATGAAAATCCGTTCGCGGCGCTTCTCCGGCCGTTGCGCCAAGCACAAGCGTTACAATCCGGCGGTTGACGGCCGGGGAGGAATCAAGGGCAACTGCCCCCGCTGCGTCCTGCTATGCGACATCTGGGAGGCGGCCCTGCGCCTGAACACGCTCATACGGCGCTACGACCCCGGCTACGACGACACCGGCGCCCCCCGCCGGACCACACTGGAGGGCTTCGACGACCGGCAGATGAGCCTGCTCGAAACCGTAGCGGCGGACTGAGTCGGAATCCCGCCCGGACGCAATCCGCGCCACCTCCCCGTTGACGCGGTTGACCGTGGGCGCGTGGGGGGAAAGTCTTTGGTGGAGGCGGCGGGAGTCGAACCCGCGTCCGAAATGGCCCGCCATGAGGAGAACTACGTGCGTATCCGATTCAAAATTTTCGGCCGCCGCTTCAGAACCGGCAAGAGCGGCGACGGCCTAGCCCGATTGGGTCTCGGCCTACGGCTCCGGACCGAAGCCTTCAGCCCAGCCTGCGGGATGACGCCGGCTGGCTGCCGTGCAGGCCCGGCAACCGCGGCGGCCGCCTAATTAATTAGGCAGCGTAAGCAAACTGCGTGTTGGCAGTTGTTGGTTTTCCGATCGTTTTACGGGAGCTCGGAACCCGGCACGCCTCCCCACCACGATTCCATCCCGTCGAATCCGGTACGCCCCCATGGTGAAGAACCTACGCATCTATCTTACCATCGTTAACCAAAGATAGTATTGCCGCATCGCCCCCGTCAGGCTACCGTATACGCAACGTGTCCTTGGCATTTTGGCTGGACGAGAGCGCCCAAGACGTAACGGAGTTCACACTCCTGGTGGCGTTCGTGACGCTGATTTCGGCCGGCCTCCTGCTGCTTTCCGGCGACAGTGTGAAAGCCTGCTGGTCGGACAGCCAATCGAACCTCGACCGCGCGGAACGAATGGCGCGCGACGGCCACTAGCCAGGCGCTACTTTTTTCGAGCCGGCGGCGCCGGCGCCCCTAGGAGGCGGTCCAGTTCCCGGAACAGGCCTTTTCCCTCGAAAATATCGCGCGTCAGAAGACTGTACCCGAAATCGTTGCGGATGGTCCCTTGCGGGTCGATGAGGAACACGTGCGGAAATTCCACCGTCGGCTTCTCCGGCGTGGCCTTGTAATACGACGCGGTCACCTGGCCGCAATCAAACATCACGGGGAACTGGATCTTGTGCCCGGAGATGAACCGCAGCACGTCCGTACCCTTGTCCGGGTACACGGCGATGGAAAGGATCTGCACCCGGCCCGCATAGCGGGCGTGCGCCTGTGCCAGCACGCCGGCGAACCCGGCGCAGTGAGGGCAGGTGGACTGGAAGAACTCCAGAACCACCCACTTGCCCCGGTAGTCCTGAAGATCGTGCTGCCGGCCCGTGGTGTCGGCCAGCGAAAAGCCGGGGGCGCGGCGGCCGGAAAGCTCACCGGCGCCGGGAAGCGTGACCGCGCACAGGGCCAGCAGAAGAAGAGCGCGCTGCATAAGCGACTATTCTAACAACCGCCGCAGCGATTCCCTGTAGGGCGCCCGCGCCACGCCGCGCTCCGTGACGATGGCGCTCACGTAGCGGTGCGGCGTCACGTCGAACGCGGGGTTTTCCACCCCGATGCCTTCGGCCGCCACGCGCACGCCCGCGAAGTGCGTGACCTCCGCGGGGTCGCGCTGCTCGATGGGGATGGCTTCACCGGAATCGAGCGACAGATCCAACGTGGAAACCGGCGCGGCCACGAAGAACGGCACTCCGTTCTCCTTCGCCAGCACGGCGACCGAGTAAGTGCCGATCTTGTTGGCCACGTCGCCGTTGGCGGCGATGCGGTCGGCGCCCACCACCACGCAGCCGATACGGCCAGACTTGAGAAAGTGCCCCGCCATGTTGTCCGTGATCACCGTGACCGGGATGCCGTCCTCGGCCAGTTCCCAGGCGGTCAGCCGCGCGCCCTGAAGGAACGGGCGCGTCTCATCGGCGAACACGTCGATTCTCTTGCCGGCGGCGGCGGCCGCGCGGATCACCCCGAGAGCGGTGCCGTACCCGGCGGTGGCGAGCGCTCCGGCGTTGCAGTGCGTCAGCACGGTCTTGCCGTCCGGAACCAGCGGCGCGCCGTGGCGCCCGATGGCCTGGTTGATGGCCACGTCCTCGGAGTGCATGCGGCAGGCTTCTTCGGCCAGGCGCGCGCGAATCTCCGGCAGCGGGCGGCCGCGCAGGGAACCGTACAGCTTCTTCATGCGCTCGATGGCCCAGAACAGGTTCACCGCCGTGGGCCGGGTGGCGGCCAGGGTTTCGCAAATGCGCGTGAACTGCGCCTCGTCCTCCATCCGCGCGGCCCCCAGCGCCACCCCCATTGCCGCCGCAACGCCGATGGCCGGTGCGCCGCGGATCACCATGCTCCGTATGGCGTCCGCCACTTCCTCATAGGTGCGGCAGGTGACGTACTCCTCCACCAGCGGCAAGCGCCGCTGGTCGATCATGACCACACCTTCACTTGTCCACTGAATCGTTTCGACCATTGCGGGAAAGGCTCATGGTAGCACCGGGGCTACCAGTGCCGTGGGAACTGATCGGGTTGCGCCACCAGCGCCAGGAAGAACGCGCAGTTGTAGGCCATGTGCATGATGGCGGAGGCCCTGGTGGAGCCCGTCACGTGACGCATCCAGCCGAAAGACGCACCCGCCGCGGTGATCAGCAGCCCGTGCCGCCACGACCAGCCGTACTGTTGCAGGTGCAGCAGCCCGAAAGGCACCGCCGCCAGGATCACGCCCGGCGCCGCGCCCAGGCTGCGCACCAGCAGCGGCTGCACGAAACCGCGAAAGGCCAGTTCCTCGCATAGCGGGCCGAGCGTGGTGCCGAAGACGACCAGCAGCACCAGGCTCGACCGGCTGGAGAGGAACTCCTTCATCGGCGAGTTGATGTCGGGCGTGCGCAAAACCACGCTGGCGAGCGCCACCGCCATGGCCGCGGCCATCCCCGCCAGGATCAGCTTCGCCGTGCTGAAACGCGCATCGGTCCAGCCGAGCGATTGCCAGAACGGCCGCTTATAGTGCAGCCGGAAGATCACCGCGAGCAGCCCGAACAGGATGCCGTAGCCCAGGAACTGCGCGGGGAGCGCCTCAAACAGCCGGTTGCGCACCGGGATGTGCAGCAGCCTGACCAGCCCGCCGGTCAGAAGCGCGCCGGCCACCAGGCTGGGCAGCGAGAGGCCCAGGAACAGGAACAGGTCGGCATACCCCCAGAACGGGTACCGCTGGTTTTCGCCGTTCATGCCTCGCGCTCGATGAGCAGCGCCGCCACCAGCGGCAGCATGATTTCGTGGTGGCCGGTAATGGAGTACCCCGCGCCCCCGGCCCCGGCGTGCGGCCGCTCCACCACGTTCACGCGCGGCCGGTAGTGTTGCAGAAAATCGAAATTCACCGTGACGAAGTCGCGCACCGGACAGCCCAGGTTGCGCACCGCCGAGAGCGCCTTCAGAAAAACCTCCGGCAGCACCACGGCGGAGCCGGCGTTGATATACACGCCGCCCCCATCGAGCGCCGCGACCAGCGAGCAGAACAGGCGGAAATCGCGGTGGGTGGCCGCGCCGATCGCGGCGGCATCCGCGGCGGGGTGAGTGTGGGGCGTATCCGTGCCCACGGCCACGTGAACGGTGACCGGCGTGGCGTTGCGGTACGCGGCCACGAGCAGGCTGCGGTCCGCGAATGCGGGCGCGGCGATTTCTTCCAGCCGCCTGCCCAGCGCTTCACCCGCGCCGAGTTCGCCGGCTCCGGCGAGCGCGCGGTTCATTTCGCGTCCGGTCTCCTCGGCCGTGCCGAAGCTGCCGTCCGGCAGCACGGCTTCCACGTCTTCGCTGGTGTGCCCCGCCAGCGCAATCTCGAAATCGTGAATGGACGCCGCCCCGTTCATGGCGAACGCGGTGGCGAAGCCGCGCTGCATCAGGTCCGCCAGTACGGGCGCGAGCCCGCACTTGATCACGTGCCCGCCCAGGCCCCAGATCACCGGTTTCCGCTTCGCCCGCGCCTTCTCGATCGCGCCGGCAACCGAACGCAGACTATCCGCCGCCAGCAGGCGCGGCAGAGTGTCCAGCCATTGCGCGAGCGAGGCGCCCTTCCGGTGGCAGGCGGCGAAATCCGCCGCGCGCACCTTGCCCCCCCGTGCGGTCAAGGGAACGGTTCTGAGCCCGGTGAAGTCAATGGGGCGTATGGGATATCGGCTCACGCTGCTCCCATGATACCTTGAGATATCGCCATGAAGCGCTGGAGCGGGGCGGCCCTGTTCCTCGCCGCGGCCGTGCTCTTCCTCATCGCCAATCGCGGCGCCTACGAGGGCTTTTTCCAGGACGACGAACTCGACAACATCAGTTGGACGCCCGCCGTTTCTGCCGGGGTTTATGTGAGAGAACTTGTCTCCCCGCGGCTGGCCGAATCCAACTTCCGCCCCGTGGGGCACTTGTTTTTCAACGCGGCCACGCGCGCGTTCGGCCTCGATTTTCCCAAGTACATCTTCCCGCTGCATGCGTTGCACCTGCTGAACGTGTGGTTGCTGTGGCGGCTGGCGCGGCGCCTGGGATGCAACCGCTGGGCGGCCTCCGCCGGCGCCATCCTGTTCTCGTTTCACATGGCGTGCTTCGACATCTACTGGAAGCCGATGTACGTTTTCGACCTGCTTTGCGGCACCTTCGTGCTGTCGAGCCTCCTGCTGTGGACCGGCGAGCGGTGGGTGCTGAGCTTCGCGGCGTTCTGGCTGGCGTACAAGTCGAAGGAGCTCGCGGTGATGCTGCCGTTCGTGCTGCTCGGGTATGAGTACTGGCTCGGCAAGCGCCGCTGGAAGCCGCTGCTGCCGTTCCTGCTGGCTTCGTTCACCTTCGGCGTGCAGGCGCTGATCGCGAACCGCGGGCGCTCGGACGTGTACGCGTTCCGCTTTCAGGGAGGCGGCCTGCGCGAAACCGCCCGCTACTACTCCGATCGCATCCTGATGATCCCGTTCGGCGGCGTGGCTCTGCCGTTTGTGCCGCTGGTGGTCCGCGACCGCCGGGTGTGGTTCGGCATCGTCGCCCTGTTCCTGTTCTTTGCTCCGCTCACGTTCCTGCCGGGGCGCGTGTTCGCGGCCTATTGTTACGTACCGCTGATCGGAGCGGCGCTCGCGCTCGCCGCCATCGCCGATCACGGCCACCGCGTCTTCGTGGCGATCTTCTTTCTGGTCTGGATTCCCTTCAACATGATCCACCTGCGGATGAACCGCCGCCAGGCGCTCGCCATCGCGGACGAGAACCGCCGTTACGTGGCCGGAATACGGGAGTTCGCCTCCCAACACCCCGGCATGCGGCGCTTCGTATTCGACGGACGGCCGTTCGCTCTGCATTCCTGGGGCGTCAAGGGCGCGTTGGCCTATTTCTACCGCACCAACCAGATCGACGTGGTGGCCGCCGACGACGCCGAAGCACAGAAACTTCTGCATTCCGGCGAGCCGGTCGCGGTGCTTACCTGGGACCCGCTGCGCAGCCGGGTGCTGGCCGCCGCGCGCCGCCAGGACACGCCGCTCGAGCCGTTCATCAAGATGGGGCCGCTCGCGCCTATCTGGCAACTGGGGCAGGGCTGGTTTTCGAGCGAAGGCAGCTACCGCTGGACCCGGCCGGTGGCGCGCGCCACTTTGCAGCGTCCCGAAGGCGCGCGCCGTTTCGAGTTGACCGTCAACGTGAACCCGGATCTCATCCGCGATTTGGGCCGCAGCCGCGTGCGCGTGTGGCTGAACGAAACTCCACTGGGCGAAAGGGTGTTCACGCGCAACGGCTGGCAGACGGCGGAATGGGAACTGGCGCCCGCCCCGGCCGGCCCCGTGCCGGTGCGCCTCGAGGCGGACCCTTACCGCACACCGCGCGACAACCGCGAATTTGGGGTGGCGGTGGTGAGTTTCGGATTCAAGCCGCGAGAGTGAACCGCGACTACATGAAGTAGTCCTTGACCTTATCGAAGAGGCCCTTGTCGCCGGCCTTCTCGTCCGGCAGCGTTTCGGCGAGTTGTTCGAAAAGCTTGCGCTGTTCGCGGGTGAGCCGGGAGGGGATGCGCACCTCCACGTACACGTAGATATCGCCGCGCGGGCCTCCGTCCAGGTCCGGGACGCCCTTGCCGCGGAGGCGCAGCTCCGTGCCGTGCTGCGTGCCCGCGGGGACGCTCAGCTTCAGCGGCTCCTCGAGCGTGGGCACCTCGATTTCGGTCCCTAGCGCGGCCTGTGCCACGTTCACCGGCACGCGGCAGTGCAGGTCCTTGCCGTGGCGCTCGAAAAACGGGTGCTGCTTCACGTGCAGGACCACGTAGAGATCGCCCGGCGGTCCGCCGTGGGCGCCCGGCTGGCCTTCGCGCGAGAGCCGCATCTGCGTGCCGTCATCCACACCGGGCGGGATGTTGATCTTCATCTTGCGATGCACCTGCTGGTGGCCCTGGCCCCGGCATTGCGTACAGGGCGTGCGGATCACCTGCCCCGCGCCGCCGCAATCGCCGCAGGTGCGCCGGATGGAAAGGAAACCCTGCTGGTAGATCACTTCGCCGCGTCCGCGGCAGGTGGAACACGTGCTGGCGCCGGCGCCCGGCTCAGCGCCGTTCCCTTTGCACCGGCTGCACGGCTCCGTGCGCGGCACCTGGATCTCGACGCTCGCGCCGAAAACCGCGTCGCGGAATTCCAGTGTGAGGTCGTAGCGTACGTCCTCGCCGCGGCGCGCGCGCGTGCGGGTGCGGCGCGAGCCGCCGCCGAACAGGTCGCCGAAGCCGAAGAAATCGCCCAGGATGTCGCTGAAATCGGAGAAGGCGTTGGGATCGAAGCCGGCCGGCACGCCCTGCAACCCGTCGTGCCCGAAGCGGTCGTAGGCCGCGCGCTTCTGCGAATCGCTCAATACGCTGTAAGCCTCGGCCGCTTCTTTGAAGCGCTCCTCGGCATTCTTATCGTCGGGGTTGCGGTCGGGATGGTACTTGAGCGCCAGTTTGCGGTACGCGCTCTTGATCTGCTGATCGTCGGCCTCACGGCCGACACCGAGAACTTCGTAGTAATCTTTCTTGGACACGGTTCGCGAGCTACGGCCTGACCGCGACCTTTACCAGCGAAGGACGCAGCAGCTTTCCTTTGAAATTATAGCCTCTCTGATATTCCTGGAGGATCGCCTGGTCTTCCGCCTCGTCGGTCTCCGCCTTGTCCAGCGCCTGGTGCAGCGTGGGATCGAACTTCTGTCCGGCGGTCTCGATCGGCTCCAGGCCAGTCTTCACCAGCGTGTCGAACAGGCGCTGGTAGATGAGCTCCACGCCCTTGGCGTACTCGGGGCAGGAGTTCTCGTGTTTCAACGCGCGCTCGAAATCGTCCAGAATGGGCAGCAGCGCGCCCACCGTCTCCATGGCGGCGTACTGCACGAATTCGGAACGGTCGCGCTCGGTACGGCGCCGGAAATTGTCGAAATCGGCCTGCCTGCGCAACAGCAGGTCCTGCAATTCGGCCTTTTCCGCGGCAAGCTGGTCGCGGTCCGCCCTCAGCGCGGCGATCTCTCCTTCCGCCGTGACCGCGGGTTCCCGGCTGGGTGTATCGACGGTCTGATTCTGATCCTGATTTTCCGTGCTCACTGCCTCTATTTTATCAAGGGCGTTTACAGCCGCACGCTTTCCATGGCGCTGCCCATGGCCAACACCGCCGAAATCGCCCGTTCGTAGCGCATGCGCATGGGACCGAGCACCGCCACCTTGGCCGCCAGGCCGTTGGACATGTGGAACGTGATGCCGATCAGCGCCAGTTCCTTCATGTCCGGATTGACGTCCTCGAGGCCCACCTGCACGGCCAGGGCGTGCGGCTGTTCCAGGAAGCGGTCGAGAAGCTCGATCAACCGCCGCTTCTCCTGCAAAGCGCGCAGCAGTTCGCGCATGCGGGCGCGGGTGAGGTGCAGATCGAGGCCCAGCAGGTTGAAGGCGCCGTCCATGTGGACTTCGGGGGCGAACTCCACTTCCAGCAGCCCCTTGCGGTTGAGCGCGTCCAGCTTGCGGCGCAGCTCGTGGAACAGGGCGTGGTCCTCAGCGGCGCGGCGGACGAGTTCGCGGCGCGCGTCGCCCAGCCGCCATCCGGAAAAATTCCGGTTCACATAGTTGCGGATCGAGACCAGCTCGTCGGGCGAGACCGGCTCCTCCGGCGCCACCACGCGCTCGCGCACCATGCGGTCGCGCGTGACCAGGATCATCAGCACGCGGCCGTCGGCCAGCGGCACCAGCTCCACCTGGTCCAGTTCCTGGGCGGTGATGGGGAGAGCGGCGGCGATTCCCACGTTGCTGGTAAGGTCGGTGAGAATGCGCGAACAGCGCTCCACCCGCCCCTCCACCGTGTGGACTTCACCGAGCGCCTGCCGCAAGCGCTCCGCCTCGCCCTGGGGTATCCGCTGCGCGCCCAGAGATCTCACGTAAAGCTGGAACGCCTTGTCTGTGGGCACGCGCCCGGCCGAGGTGTGGGGCTGCGAAAGGTAACCCTCGTCGGCCAGATCCGCCATGGCGTTGCGCACGCTGGCCGCGCTCAGCGAGTCGCGCCGGCGCCGCGCGATCGTGCGCGAGGCGACGGGCTCGCCGGTTTCGATGTACGTTCGTACGATCGAACACAAAATTTCCTGAGCGCGAGGGCTCAACGGGGCTTCCGCAGGCATATTACGGCACTGACCCTACACAGCATTCTATTCTGTTGACGGTAGCTCTTCAACATGGGAAAGCGGATTGCCTTCATGGTAGTGGGCGCGGGCATAGGCGGCCTGGTCGGGCTGCTGGCCGCCTTTCTGGCGGGCGGCGGAAACTGGCCCATCGTCATCTGCACCGCGGCCGGCGCGGCGGCGCCGTTCTTTATGGGCCGGCCTGGTAAGTAGCGCCGCCCCCGCCGCCCCCGCCGCCGTCTGCAAAACGAACCCCGCATAAAGCCACGGGCCGAAGCGATTCCACCGCGCGGATTCTGTGAAGCGTCCTTGCGCCGCGGCGCGGAAACTGTGGCTCATGCCGCAAAGCGCGCACCGCCGCCCAGAGGCGCGTGCCGGACACGCGGGCCACCGCCTTTCGAGCACGGAGGGCGGCGCCGAGGCCAGGGCCAGGACGCTCAGCGACACCAGCCCCAGCGCCGCTGCCAGTCCCGCGGCCGCCTGCCGTCCGATCATAGAACTCCGCCTCCGAGAAACAGACGCAGAATCCCCAGCACGCTGGCGATGCCGCAAAGCACCACGCCCGCCATCGCGCCGCTGCGCGAGGTCTCTCTTGCCGAAGTCAACGTCACGGCGCTGATGACCAGCCCCGCGAGGGCGAACGGAACGTTGAGCCAGTTCAACGCGCCCAGGCAGGGAAAGAACGCCACCAGCATGCCAAGCGCGGCCAGAACACCCCAAATTGCGCACAGTGCCTGCATAATTCAGAGAAGCAAAGACTTTACTCTTATCCGCGTCCGAGTGCAACCACTTGCAAAACAGACCCTGTACCTGTAAAGTGCCCCAAAGGGAGGCAACATGGCATTTTGTCCGAATTGTGGCACCCAGGTGGACGGAAGCTTTTGCGCAAAGTGCGGCACGCCGGTCGGCGGCGGGGCTGCGAACGTCCCGCCCACCTCTGGCGGCCAGCAGCCGGCCGCTGCTGCCGGTGGCTTGAGCGTCAACGCCGCTTCCGCTCTGGCCTACGTGTTGGGTTTGATTACGGGTATCCTGTTCCTGGTCATCGCCCCGTATAACAAGGACCGCACGGTCCGCTTCCATGCGTTTCAGTCGATTTTCCTGAATGTCGCCTGGATCGTGGTCTGGATCGTGTTGAGCGTGATCAGCGGAATCCTCATGACCATCACATGGGCGCTGGTAGCGCTGTTCAGCCTGATCCACCTGCTGGTCGGTCTGGGCTTCCTGGTGCTCTGGATCTTCATGATCGTGAAGGCCTACCAGGGCCAGAAGGTGGTGCTGCCGATTATCGGACCGCTGGCTGAGAAGCAGGCGTAGTCCGGGCGTATCCGGAAGGCGGGGTGGCGCGTCCCATCAATGTGAAGCGCATCAGCGTGCTTGGTGTGGCGGCAGTGTGCGCTGCCTGGGCCCAGGCGCCCCGCCTCGGAGATATCGAGTTTTACGGCCTCCGGCGGCTTTCCGCCGCGAAGCTGAAGCAAACCCTCAACATCAAGGAAGGCGACCCGCTGCCGCCCTCCAAAGGCGACCTCGAAGAGCGGCTGGAGGCGGTTCCCGGCGTGGTCCAGGTACGCGTCGAAGCCGTCTGCTGCCAGGAGGGCAAAGCCATCCTGTTCGTGGGCATCGAGGAAAAAGGCGCCCCTCACTTTGCCTTCCGCTCGGCGCCTTCCGGTTCGGCCGAGTTTCCCCAGGAAATCGTGGACACCTACATGAAATTCCTTCAGGCGGTGGAGTCCGCCGGACGCCGGGGAAAGATCGCCGAGGACCTCACCAAGGGCCACGGGCTGATGGCCGATCCGGAACCGCGCGAGGTGCAGCAGAAATTCCTGGAGATCGCCAAGGAGCGCCTGCCGCTGCTGCGCGAGGTGCTGCGCGCCTGCGCCGAGCCGGAACAACGCGCCATCGCCGCCGCGCTCATCGGGTATGCGCCCGATAAGAAGGCCGTACTCGACGACCTGCAATACGCCATGCAGGACCCCGACGAAGGCGTGCGGGCCAACGCCATGCGCTCCCTGACCGCGTTCGCGGTGCTCGCCGCGCGGGAGCCCGGCCTCGGCATGCGCATCCCCGCCACCTGGTTCGTCGAGATGCTCAACTCGATCGTGCTCAGCGACCGCATCCGCGCCGCCACCGCGCTGGTCACCCTGACGGAAAAAGATGCCGCCGCCGTTTTGCAGCAGGTCCGGGAGCGGGCGTTGGATTCCGTGGTCGAGATGGCCCGCTGGAAGGCGCTCGACTACGCCCTGCCCCCTTTCATCCTGGTTGCCCGCCTGGCCGGACTTAACCAGGAGCAGACCGAGGAGGCCTGGACGCACGGTGAACGCGAGAAGGTGATCGCCAAGGCGCTTGGCTCCCGCGCGCGGAAGTGAATGTCCGAACAAATCCACAGGCTGCTTTTCGTTCCGACTCTGGTATAATTCCAACTGCGTTTGATCGGTCCTGCAACGCCTGGCTGAGAAAGTTGGTTTCCCCGCCTCGTTTCGCCGCAATCAACGTAAGGAGATCGCTTTGAAAAAGATATTTGTTGGAAATCTTGATTTCCGCACCACCGAGGATTCCATCCGGGCGCTGTTCGAGAAGCACGGCGTAGTGGACAGGGTGAGCGTGGTGACGGACCGGGAGACGGGGCGCTCGCGCGGTTTCGCGTTCGTGGAAATGCCCAACACGGCGGAGGCGGACCGTGCCATTTCGGCGTTGAACGGCGTCAATCACGAGGGCCGTCCGTTGCGCGTCAACGAAGCCCAGCCGAAGACGTCGCGCGGCGGAGGCGGCGGCGAGCGGCGCGCTTCGCGCTGGTAGGAATTTTCCAGCCGCGGATGAACGCAGAGAAGACGTTTTTTGATCCGCGTTCCTCGGCGTTCCTCCGCGGCCAATAAAGACTACCGCAGTCCCTTCCGCCGCAGCCAGTCAATGAGGCGCGCGGGATCGTCGGTGATCACGCCGTCCACCCGCGCGCGCATCAGCCGTTCCCAGTTCCCGGGGGAGTTGGCCGTCCAGGGGATGATCTGGATGCCCTTGCGGTGGGCGGCTTCCACCTTGTCCGGCGTCACCAGGGTGTGTTGCGGCGCCACGATGCGCGTCCCCGCTTCGCGAGCGATCGAGACGAAATCCTCCTGCCCGTATTCCCACAGCGCGGCCAGCCGGATCTCCGGCGCCTGCGCCTTCATCGCGTGCAGCACGCGGAAATCGAAGGATTGCACCATCACGCGCGGCTCCAGGGCGCGCCGCCGGATGGCGTCCGCCACCAGCCACGCAAAGCGCTGCGGCGCGGGAGCGTATTCCGGCCGCCGGGGGAAGCTCTTCACTTCGACGTTGAACTGGACGGGAGCGGGCGCACCGAGGACCAGCACTTCATCGAACGTCGGAATCCGCGCGCCGGGCGAGGCGGCCTGCTTGGGGAAGCGCGGATGCCGCAGGGAGCCGGCATCCCACTGGCGGATTTCGCTGAGCGGAAGGTCGCGGATCACGGTGCTCGATCCGGGGCGCCCGCCGCGCCAGATCATCGGGTTCAGAATCGGATCGTGCGCCACCACCACCACGTCGTCGGCGGTGACCACCACGTCCATCTCGAGATAATCCGCGCCGGCTTCAATGGCGTATTCGAAGGCCGGAATGGTGTTCTCCGGCCGCACGGCGCGTGCTCCACGGTGCCCATGCACCTGGATCATTCCATTACAATAGCATTCACACTATGGAAGTCACTCGTAGACTCTTCACCACCGGAATGGCCGGCGCACTGAGCTATTCCCGCATTCTAGGCGCGAACGACCGCGTGCACATGGGCTACATCGGTCTGGGCAACCGCGGCGACCAAGTGCACGACGCGTTTCTCGAGCACGGCGACCAGCAGACCGTCGCCGTCTGCGACCTGCGCGATGACTACATGAATTTCGCCGTCAAGAAGTCGCGCGCCACGCCAAAAAAATACGCCGATTACCACAAGCTGCTTGAAGACAAGGACGTGGACGCCGTGGTCATCGCCACGCCCGACCACTGGCATGCGCTGATGTTCATCGACGCCTGCAACGCGGGCAAGGACGCCTACGTGGAAAAGCCGCTTTCCCTCACCGTGCGCGAAGGCCGCCGCATGGTGGAGGTGGCGCGCCAGACCAAACGCGTGAGCCAGGTGGGCATCCATCGCCGGTCCTGCGGGTGGCTGAAGGAAGCCGCGGACTTCGTGCGCGGCGGCGGCATCGGCCAGGTTACCTTGTGCCGCGCGTTCCACATCAACAACATGTACCCCAAGGGCATCGGCAATCCGCCGGACGGACCGCCGCCCAACGAGAAGGAATGGGACCTGTGGCTCGGCCCCGCGCCCAAGGTTCCTTACAACGCCAACCGCACTTACTACAAGTTCCGCTGGTTCTACAATTACTCCGGCGGCCAGCTTACCAATTACGGCGTGCACTACATGGACATGATCCGCTGGTGCCTGGGCAAGGATTACGCCAAGGCGACCGCCGCCATGGGAGGGAAAATCGCCGTCCAGGACAACCGCGAAATCCCGGACACCATGGAGGCCCTGTGGATGTGGGACGGCGGAACCATGATGTCCTTCGTGCAGTCGGAGGCCAACGGCGCCTCCGGCAGCCGGCCCGGCGTGGAGATGGAACTGCGCGGCACCAAGGGCACCATGTACATCAGCAGCCGCAGTTGGGAAGTCGTGCCGGAGAAGATCACGGACATACAGTCCTACGCGCGCACGCCGCTTGACCGCGAAAGCGAGAAAGGTTACGCGCCGTCGAAGAAGGCGGCGATCGAGCCGAAGACCGGCAAGGGCAGCCAGGATACGGCCTTCCATGCGCGCAATTTCCTGGATTGCGTCAAGAGCCGCGCCCTGTGCAACTGCGACATCGAAATCGGCCACATCTCGACCGCCAATACGCTGCTGGCGGGAATCGCGCTCCGCACCCGCAAGTTCCTCGAGTGGGACGCCAAGGCCGAGCGTTTCACCAACGACGAAGCCGCCAACCGGCTGCTCTCGTACCGCTACCGCGCGCCGTACAAGCTGCCGTGACCCAATACGAACCACTGCTATGAAGACCGTGGTGATGCTTGCCATGATGAGCGCCGCGCAACAAACCGGATGGTACCCGCACGAAGGCGGGAACCTCGATTACCGCGTCCACATACGCTTCGGCGAAGAGCCGGACACCATGCCGGCGGGATGGAAGTTCGGGCGTGTTTCCTCGGTAGGCGTCGATTCCGCCGGCCGCGTCTACGTCTTTCACCGCGGCGATAAGGCCGACCCCATGGTGGTCTTCGACGCCGAGGGCCGTTACCTCCGCGGCTGGGGCAAAGGGTTCTTCTCCAGCCCGCACGGGCTCCGCATCGATAAGCAGGACCACCTGTGGATTACGGATACCGGGCTGCACCAGGTTTTCGAATTCACCGGCGAAGGCCTGCTGCTGCGGCAATGGGGCGCCAAGGGCGCGCCCGGCTGCGACGAAAAGACTTTCAACAAGCCGACCGATGTGGCCTTCGCGTCCGACGGCAGCTTCTATGTTTCCGACGGCTACGGCAACTCGCGCGTGGTGAAGTTCTCCGCCCAGGGCGAGTTCCTGAAAGCGTGGGGAACCAAAGGCAGCGGACCGGGCCAGTTCAACCTGCCGCACGTGGTGCAGACCGATTCCCGCGGCACGGTCTACGTGAGCGACCGCGAGAACAACCGCATACAGATCTTCGACGCCGAGGGCAAGTTCCTGCGCGAATGGACCCACCTGGGCGCCACGCAGGGCATGCATATCGGCCCGCGCGACGAGATGTGGATCGTCACGCACCGCAACAACCGCGAGAACGCCGTCTACGACACCCTGGCGGGCCGCATCATGAAGATCGACCCCGCCACGGGCAGGATCATCGGGTCGATGGAGTCTCCCGGACACTGGATCACCCTGAACCCGGGGGGCGAGATCTTTATCGGCAGCCTGACCGGAAACGTGTTCCGGTGGCGCCCGCGCTAGTTGCTAGACTTTTATTGTGAAACTTCGCGATATCGCCGCCGCGCTCGGCTGCGAACTGATCGGCGACCCCGAAACGGAAATCGCGGGCGTGGCCGGCATGGAGCACGCCGGCCCCAGCGAGATCACCTTTCTTGCCAATCCCAAGTACGCGCATAAGGTCAGGCGGAGCCGCGCGGCGGCCATCATCGTCCCGGAAAGAATCGAAGCGCCGCTCGCCCTGTTGATCTCGCGCAATCCCTACCTGGACTTCGCCCGCGCCCTGGACCTGTTTTACTGCCCGCCGCGCCCGGCGCCGGGTATTCACCCGCTGGCCTATGTGGCGGCGAGCGCGGTCATCGGGGAGAACGCCTCCATCGCGCCTTTCGCCGCGGTGGGCGAGCGCGTCACCATCGGCCGCAACGCCGTGCTCCATCCCCACGTCGTGATCTACGAGGGCGCGCAGATCGGCGACGATTTCACGGCGCATTCGCATGCCGTGGTCCGGGAGTTCTGCCGCGTGGGCAACCGCGTGATTCTGCAAAACGGAGTGGTGATCGGCGGCGACGGCTTCGGTTTCGCCAAACGCGAAGACGGCACGCACCGGAAGATCGCGCAATCGGGCGTCACCGTGATCGAGGACGACGTGGAGGTGCAGACCCTCACCTCCGTGGACCGCGCCACGGTGGGGGAAACGCGGGTGAAACGCGGGGCGAAGATCGACAGCCTGGTGCAGGTGGGCCATGCCTGCGTGGTGGGCGAGGACAATATCATTTGCGCCCAAACCGGCCTGGCCGGCAGCTCCATTCTGGAGAAGAACGTGCTTCTGGCCGGGCAGGTCGGGGTCTCCGGACACCTGACCGTACACGATAATGCCGTCGTCTATGCGCAGAGCGGCATTGGCGGAGATGTACCCGAGGGCGCGCGCATTTCCGGCTCGCCGGCCTTCGCCGCCAACGAATGGCTGCGCGCCGTCACGGCTTTCCCGAAGCTGCCCGAGCTGTTCAAGACCGTGCGGGAACTGAAGAAACGAGTGGAACAACTGGAGCAACATGTCAAATCCTGAACACGGCGCGCGGCGCCCCGTCGCTTACCTGAACGAAAAGTTCCTGAACAGCCCGGATGCGCGGGCCATCCGCATCCTCACGGAATTTCTGGAGCCGCTGGCGCACTTCCGCCGCGAGCGCATCCGCGACACGGTGGTGTTTTTCGGTTCGGCGCGCCTGGGCGAAGACGGGCCGCTCAGCCGCTATTACCACGAAGCCCGCCAACTCGCCGCGATGCTTGCGGAGTGGGCCGACCAGTTCACCAACAGCACGCACCGCTTTGTGATCTGCTCCGGCGGAGGCCCGGGGATCATGGAAGCCGCCAACCGCGGCGCCGCGGACGTGGGGTGCAAGAACATCGGCCTCAATATCGGCCTGCCCTTTGAGCAGTTTCCCAACCCTTACATCACCCCGGAGTTGAGCTTCGAGTTCCACTACTTCTTCATGCGCAAGTTCTGGTTCGCGTATCTCGCCAAGGCGCTGGTGGTCTTCCCGGGCGGGTTCGGCACCCTGGATGAGATGCTCGAACTGCTCACCCTGGTGCAGACGCAGAAACTGGCCAAGAAGGTCGCCATCGTGCTGTACGGTTCCACGTACTGGAAGGAGATCATCAATTTCGACGCGCTGGTGCGCTACGGGATGATCAGCCCCGAGGACCTGAACCTGTTCCAGTATGCCGACGATCCGCAGACCGCCTTTGAGATTCTGAAGAAGGAACTCATGGTGTACGCGCTCCAGCCGGAGACGCCGGAAACGCCGGCCATTGCCAAGTCGCGCAATCCACAGAAGCCGGCGGGTGCATGAGTCTGGTAACATCATCGATTACCGCATGAAACGCGGCTCCATAAGTTCGATGCTGTTGGTCTGCCTGCTCCTGGTGGCGCAGTGGACCGGCTTCAGCATGGTGTTGTGCGTCTCCTCTGCGGGCCACGTCGAGTTGGAGCGTTTCAACGCAGGATGCTGCGCGCCTCACCGGGGGCACGGGGCCAGCCTGTACGGCGCCGTTGATTGCACGAGCTGCACGGACATCGATACCGGTTCGGCATTCACCGCCGCGGGTCACGACGGCGGCTATGCCCTGCCGCTCGAGCGCGTGGCGTTTCGTTCCGTGGCCGTCCAGGCGCCGGCACGCCGCGTCGAACTGCCGCCCGTTTCCCGCGTATTGGCCGCCGCTTCTCCGCTCCGCTGCTGAGATCCTTCCCTTTTCGCGGGAAGAGAATTCAACAGCCGGAGAAAAACGATGCGGTATTTTTGCTGGGCTTTTCTGTTTGCCGCCGTTGCGTTTGCGCAAACGACGGTAACCTCGCTCCAACAACTGGTGGAGCACGCCCTGGCTCACAACCCCGATCTGCTGGCCGCGCGGCAGCGGGTGGGGGAGGCGCAAGGCCTGTTGCGCCAGGCGGGGCTGCGGCCCAATCCGTCCCTGGATGTTTCCGTGGCCAACGGCGACCTGTTCGCCAGCCGCGGGGAGCGCCAGTTCGAGCTGGGATATTCGCACGTCCTGGAGCGCGGCGGAAAGCGCGAACGGCGCGTCGAGACGGCCCAACTCGAGGCGGAGCTGGCGGCGCTCGAGGTGGCCGACCGCGAGCGGCTGTTGCGCGCGCAGGTGAGAACGCGCTACGTCGAGGCCCTCGCCGCCATGCGCAACCTGGGCAACGCGCGGCGCGCGCTGGATCTGACCCACACCGGGCGCAAGCTGGCCCAGGCGCGCGTCCGCGAAGGCGAGGGCGCGCCGCTCGAAGAGAGCCTGTTACAGGTGGAAGCCAACCGCATCGACTCCGACAGGCTGCTGTTCGAGAGCCAGGTGGAGCGCGTGGTCCTCGACCTGAAACTGCTGGCCGGGATGGACGAGGGTGGCACGTTGCGCGTCGCCGAGCCGCTGGCCGCGCCCGCGCTTGCGGCCGATTCGGAAGAACTGGCGCGGCGCGCGCTCGCCCAGCGGCCGGATATCCAGGCCGCGCGCGTCGAAGAGCGGATCGCCGGGGCGCAGCTCCGCCTGGCGCAATCCCAGGCGGCGCCGGACGTGGTTCTGACGGGACGCTATGCGCACGTGCAGTCGCGCTTCGATCAGCCCTTTCCGCTGCGCGACCGCGACAACCTGCTGGCGGCGGGCGTCTCCATCTCGCTGCCGGTGCGCAACCGCAACCAGGGGAATATCGAAGCGGCGGTCGCGCGCAGGCGTGCCGCGAGGCTCCGGCGCGAGGCGCTGGAGCGTTCGGCCCGCAACGAGGTTATCGCGGCGGTCAGCCGCTATGACGCGGCCCGCCGCGCGCTCGATATCTTCGCGCCCGGCGTGGTGCGGCAATCGGAGGAGAACCTCCGCATCGTGCGCGGCGCTTACGAGCTCGGCGAACTGCGGCTGCTGGACGTGATCAACGAGCAGCGCAGGCTGCTCGAAACGCAGCGCGCCTACACCGATCTGTTAAGAGAAGCCAACATTGCCGTGGCCGAGTTGGAGCGCGCCGTGGCCGCCACCGAGGTGCTCAGATGAACAGGTATTTCGTGATTGCGGCGGCCGCGGTGGCGGGCGCCGCATTCTACGCCGGCCGCAAAACCGCCGCGCCGCGGCACGATTCTCGCACGGAGATCCATGAAGAAACTCCCGCCGCGCTCGCGCTCAGCCCCGAGGTCCAGCGCAAGTTCGGCGTTCAGTTCGCCCAGGCCCAGGTCCGCGCGCTGGGCCGGAGCATCCGGGTCACCGGCAGCGTGCAGGCCAACGGCTCGCGCGTGGCCCACATCCGCGCGCTGGCCCGCGGCCGCATCGACAACGTTTACGTGCGGCTGGGCGACCGCGTGCGCGCCGGCCAGCGGCTGCTGGCCTACGATAACGTCGAACTCGGCGAGGCCATCGGCGAATATCTCTCCGCGCTCGCCGAATTGCAGAAGGCCGCGGCCGAAGCCGAGGTGGCCCACCGCGCGCTCGAGCGCGCCAGGAACCTGGTCGATCTGGGCGCCATTGCCAGGGCCGAGTTCCAGCGGCGCGAAGCCGAATACAGGAACGCGCTGGCCACCGTGGAGGGCCGCAAGGCGGGCGCGGCCAAGATCGAGGAGAAGCTGCACCGCTTCGGGATGACCGATCCGGAGATCGGAAAGCTGGATCCGCGGCAGGGCCGCGAGTATCACCGCGAGCGTTCGCACAGCACCCTGGCGGCGCCGTTCGCGGGTGTAATCACCGAGTTCCGCGCCGCGCCCGGCGAGACCGTCGGCAACCAGGAAGCGCTCATGACCATTGCCGACCTCTCCACGGTCTGGGTCCAGGCGGATGTCTACGAAAAGGACATCGATTCCGTTCGCGAAGGCCAGCAGGCGGAGGTGGCGGTCTCCTCCTATCCCGGGCGCACCTTCCCCGGCCGGATCACCTACGTGAGCGACGTGCTCGACCCGAACACTCGCACCGCCAAGGTGCGCGTGGAAGCGCCCAACCCTCAGGACCTGCTGAAGCTCGAAATGTTCGCCACGGTTCGCATCCCCACCCGGGCCGCGCGGCCTGTTCTCGCGATACCCTCCGGCGCCGTGCAGAACCTGGACGGCGCAACGGTTGTGTTCGTGAAAGCAGGGGAACGCTTCGACCAGCGCGTGGTGCGGCTCGGACAGGCGGCGGAAGGATGGGTGGAGGTCCTCGACGGCATCGCCGAGGGTGAAGCCGTGATCACGGAAGGCTCCTTCCTGCTCAAGTCCGAAATCCGGAAGGGCGAACTGGGGCATCAGGAATGATCGAGCGCCTCGTCAAGCTCGGCATCGAGTGGCGCGTCCTGGTGGCCGTGCTGGCGGCGGGTTTGGCTGCGTTCGGCGTGTACTCGGCGTTCGGCCTTCCCATCGACGCCGTGCCGGACATCACCACCAATCAGGTTCAGATCAACGCGCTGGCGCCCTCCCTCACGCCGCTCGAGATGGAACGGTACGTCACCTTCCCGGTGGAAGTCGCCATGGCGGGGCTGCCGGGCATGGAGAACGTGCGCTCGATTTCGCGCTTCGGCCTCTCGCAGGTGACGGTCACGTTCCAGGAGGACGTGAACATCTACTTCGCGCGGCAGTTGGTGCTGGAGCGGCTGATCGCGGCGGAGAAAGAGCTGCCCGCCGGCATCACGCCGGAAATCGCGCCGGTCAGCACCGGTCTCGGCGAGATCTACCAGTTCACGGTGGAGAACGCCCCGGATGCGCGCGAGAAGCGCTCGCTCATGGAACTGCGCACCGTGCTCGACTGGTTCATCAAGCCGCAGCTTCGCACAGTGCCCGGCGTGATCGAGGTGAACTCCTTCGGAGGCGAGGAGAAGCAATACCAGGTGCTGGTGGATCCCAACAAGCTGGTAAGCTTCGGCATCGGCCTGGCGCAGGTGATCGAGGCGCTCGAGAAAAACAACGCCAACGCCGGGGGCGCCTACATCGAGCACGCCGGCGAGCAGCAGCTTCTGCGAGGCGTGGGGCTGATCCGGAACGCGCGCGACATCGAGAACATCGTGGTCGCCTCGCGGCAGGGCACTCCGGTCTTCGTGCGCAACATCGGCGAGGTCAGCCTGGGCGCCGAGGTGCGGCAGGGCGCGGCCACGCGCGACGGCAAGGGCGAGACCGTCATGGGCATCGCCATGATGCTCAAAGGCGAGAACAGCCGCGCGGTGGCCCAGCGCGTGGAAGCCCGGTTGAAGGAGATCGCCGGCGCCCTCCCGCCGGGCGTGGCGGTGAACCGTTTCTACAGCCGCAGCGACCTGGTGGACCGCACCGTGCGGACCGCCGTACGGAACCTCGTGGAGGGCGGGTTGGTGGTCATGGGCGTGCTGTTCCTGTTCCTGCTGCAATGGAGGGCGGGCCTGATCGTCTCCTCGGCGATCCCGCTTTCCATGCTGGCCGCCATCGTGGCCATGAAGCACCTCGGGGTGTCGGCGAACCTCATGAGCCTGGGCGCGATCGACTTCGGACTGATCGTGGACGCCGCCGTGATCATCATCGAGAACTGCGTCCGGCAGCTTGCCGCGCGGCGCCGCGAACTCGGCCGCGCGCTCACGCCGGACGAGCGCATTGAGACGGTGCGCTCGGCCACCCTCGAGGTGCGCCGCGCCAGCCAGTTCGGCGAGCTGATCATCATCGCGGCGTACCTGCCCATCCTGGCGCTGGTGGGCATTGAAGGCAAAATGTTCCGTCCCATGGCGCTCACGGTGATCCTCGCGCTCTCCGGAGCGTTGATCCTGAGCATGACGGCGATTCCCGCGCTGGCGGCGCTGTTTCTGCGCGAGCCCGCCGGAGGCAAGGACCAGGACCATCCCGCGATGCGGCGGGCCATGGGCCTGTACGGCCGCGCGCTCGAGGCCGCCATCGGGCGTCCGGCTCCGGTGCTGGCGGCAGCCGTGGTCCTGCTCGCCTCGGCCGCGCTGCTATTCTTCGGATTGGGCAGCGAGTTCATCCCCGACCTGAACGAAGGCGCCATCGCCATCAACACCGCGCGGCTGCCGAGCGTGTCGCTGGCCCAATCCGTCAAGATGCTCACGGTGATGGAGCAGACCATCAGGGAACTGCCCGAGGTGGAGACCGTCACCAGCCGCGTGGGCCGGCCCGAGATCGCCACCGACCCCATGGGACCGGACCACTCCGACACCTACGTCTTCCTGAAGCCCGAGGCGCTGCGGCGAACCGCGCGCACTCAGGAAGAGCTGGTGGAAAAGATCGCCGAAAAGCTGAAGACCATTCCGGGGATGAGCTTTGCCTTTTCACAGCCCATCAAGTTCCGCATGATGGAGCTGATCGAAGGCGTGGGCGCGCGCTCCGGCGTGGTGATCAAGATCTTCGGCGAGGATGTGGAAGCGATGCGCCGGAGCGCCGGCGAGGTGGCGCGCATTCTGGAGGGCATCCGCGGGGTGGCCGAGACGCGCGTGGAGCAGGTCTCGGGACTGCCGGTGCTCGAGATCCGCATCGACCGCGACAGGATCGCGCGCTACGGCGTCAACGTGTCGGACGTGCAGCAGCTCATCCGGACGGCCATCGCCGGTTCGCATGCCGGCACGGTGCTGGAAGGGTTCATGCGTTTCGATCTCGTCGTGCGGCTGCCCGAGTGGGCCAGGAAGGACGCGGCGGCCATCGGCGACCTGCTGGTGAGCGCCCCCAGCGGGCAGAAGATCCCGCTCAGCGAGGTCACCGAAATCGTGAGCCGCGAAGGACCCGCCGAAATCGCGCGCGAAAACGGGCAGCGGCGGATTTCGGTCGAGGCCAACGTGCGCGGCAGGGACATCGGCGGCGTGGTCCGCGAAGCGCGCGGCCGCATCGCGCGGGAAGTGAAACTCCCGCCCGGTTACGTGATGACCTGGGGCGGCACGTTCGAGCACCTCGAGAGCGGCAGAGCGCGCCTTATGATGGCCGTGCCCGCCACGTTCCTGCTGGTGTTCGTGCTGCTGTTCGCCACCTTCAGATCCATCCGGCAGGCGGCGCTGATCTTCACCGGGATCCCCTTCGCGATCACAGGAGGCGTACTGGCGCTGTGGCTGCGGGGCATGCACTTTTCGATGAGCGCCGGCGTGGGCTTCATCGCCGTATCGGGTGTGGCGGTCTTGAACGGCGTGGTGATGGTGGCGTTCATCAACCACTTGCGGGAGCGCGGCGCGCCTCTCGCGGGGGCCGTGCTGGAAGGCGCCGTCTCACGCCTGCGGCCGGTGCTGATGACCGCGCTGGTGGCCAGCCTGGGATTCGTGCCGATGGCCCTGTCCACCAGTCCCGGCGCGGAGGTGCAGAAGCCGCTGGCGACGGTGGTGATCGGCGGCCTCGCCACCTCCACGCTGCTGACCCTGATCCTGCTGCCGGTGGCTTACCGGTGGATGGAGGCGCGGGCAGGCGATCGCTCTTACCGCAGCGTTTCCAGGTAGTTCCCCGTGGTCGCGTCCACCAGAACAGAAAAGTTGCTGGTGCCGATCGACTCGCCCCAGAGCACGCGCCAGGCGGGATCGGGGTGGCGGCCGGTGTACTCGAGCAGGAACTGGATCGGCTTGTTGGGGTTCTTCTTCTCGTACTCGGCGGCTTTCTTGAGCGCCGTCTGGTAGGCGGCGTCGGTGTCGGTCTTCACCGCGGCGATCAGGAAGGGCTTGGCCTGGCCGCGCGAGCCGCTCCAGGCTTCCTCCATGCCGGCGAACGGCCCTTTGTGCAGGTTGCCGGGGCCCTCCACCACCGAATACGTCCAGCCGCGGGCGCGGCCCTTGCCGGGCGAGACAAACGTCGCTTCCCATGCCCCGGCCTTGCCGCGCTCCGGCGCCACGCCTTCCACGTTCAAGCTCTTCAGTGTGAGCACCTGGATGTCAGGGGCCCACGCGCGCGCGGGCTGATACATGCGGTACAGCGCGGTCATGCCGGAAACAGGCTTGGCCGGCTCCTCGGCTTTCTTGGGAACGGCGCTCTTAGGACTTTCGGTCGAGCACGCCGTCAGGATCAGGAAGAGTGTGCTGCTCGTTGCGAGCGTGAGCTTGGTCATATGGGCCATCCTGCGCATCCTATTCTAACCAACCACGCAGCGTACGGCATTACAATTGGCGGGATGAGGTTGGTAATCCTTGCGCTGGCGCTGGCAACCGCGGGCGCGCGGGCCGGGGACCGCGTGCAGCCGGGCCGCCTGCTGATCGAGCGGCCCACGTTGGAGAACCTGGGTTTCCGCTGGTACATCGAAGGCGACGACAACCGCAACGCCGCCGCGGCGGTCAGCTTCCGCGAAGCCGGCGCGCGGCAGTGGAAACCGGGCCTGCCCATGCTGCGCGTGGCGCGCGAGCTGGTCAACCGCGATTACGGGCCGTGGCGCGCGGGCAATCTGTTTGCCTCGAGCGTCCTGTCCCTCCAGCCGGGGACGAAATACGAAGTGCGGGTGGAACTCAAGGACCCCGACGGCGGCGGCGAAACCCGTACCTTCACAGCCGTCACGCGCGACGTGCCGCGCGCCTTCGAGGGCGGGCGCAAGCTGGATGTTTACCCGAACCGGGACCTCATGGCGCTGTACCGCGAAGCCCGGCCGGGCGACATCCTGTTGCTGCACGCGGGCGTCTACCGCGGTCCCTTCACCTTCGACCGTTCGGGCGAGCCGGGAAAGCCGATCGTCTTCCGCGGCGGCGTGGATGGCGAGGCGATCCTCGAAGGCCCCGGCCTCGAGGGCGACCTGCTCGACGTGCAGCGCGCCGATTACCTCATGTTCGAAAACCTGACGATGCGCAACGCCCGGCACGCCATCCTGGGCGGCGGGCGCAAAGGCCAGCCCGCCTCGGCGGGCCTGGTGGTGCGCCGCTGCCGCATTTCCAACGTGATCTACGGCATCACCACGTATTCCGAGCGCACCCGGGACTGGTACATCGCCGATAACGACCTGACCGGCACGAATCCCACCTGGTATCCGCGCCCGGAGGTCGCCTACATGTCGCCCTCCCACACCGGCATCAACATGTACGGGCGCGGCAACGTGGTGGCGCACAACCGCGTGAGCCGCTTCAGCGACGGCATTGCGCCGGCCAATTTCGGCCCGCCGGTGGACGACCCGGAGTTGCAGCCCTCCTCCAATGACGTCTACGGCAACGAGATCTCCTGGGCGCAGGACGATTGCATCGAAACCGACTACGGGGCGCACAACTTCCGCGTCTACCGCAACCGCTGTTTCAACGCGCACACCGGCATTTCCGTGCAGCCGTTCTACGGAGGCCCGGTCTACATCATCCGCAACGAGGTTTACGGCGTGACGGCGCTCAACTTGAAATTGCACAACTACTCGGCCGGCATCGTCGCCTGGCACAACACGCTGGCCAGCGCCGGAACCGGATTCCAGTCTTTTGAGCGCTGGCAGAACGGCCACTTCCGCAACAACCTGTTCCTCAGCGGAGCTTCACCCAACGCGCTGGCCGTGCGCACCGGAACGCTCACGGATTACTCCACGCTCGACTACAACGGGTATCGCCAGGGCCCCATACGCTGGTTCGACGGCAAGGCGTGGGGGTCCTACCGCACGCTGGCGGAGTTTGCCGGCGCCACCGGGCACGAACGCCACGGCCTCACGCTCGACTACGACGTGTTTGTGAAGGCCGGCCCGCCCGAGCCCGGCCGTACCGTCGAGCCCGCCGGGTACGACCTGCGGCTGCGCCGGGGCTCGGCCGCGGTGGACGCGGGCACGCCGATCGCGACGATTAACGACGGCTACGCCGGCCGCGCGCCGGACCTGGGGTGCTATGAACTTGGAAAGGAGATTCCTCGCTATGGACCAAGGAACTGAGCTGACTTTTTCCCGCCGCACGTTCGTCTCGCTTCCGGCGCTGGCCGCGGCGCCCGCGGCACGGCGCTCGCGCGCCATTCTTGCCGCCGCGTGGCCGGTGGAGAAACTGGCCCGCACGCTGGCGGCGCGCGAGGCCTGGAAGCCCTTCCCCACGGCGGCGGACCGGCAGGGCTGGGAAAAGCTGCCGGCCGAAGTGCGAACCGCCCTCGCGGAATCGGGCGCCCGCCACCTCGGCCAGCCCTGGCCGGTGCTCCCCGCCACGGTATTCCTCGAATACCGCCGGGTGGGCAACCGGTCCCGCTATGAGCGCCTGCGCAGCGAACGCCGCGAGAAACTGCGCGAGCTCGTCATCGCCGAGTGCGCCGAAGCCAAGGGGCGCTTCCTCGATGAGATCGTGAACGGCCTCTGGGCCACCTGCGAGGAGACCTTCTGGGGCGTGCCCGCGCACCTCGGAGCGCAGAAGGCCGGCACGGGCTTGCCGGACGTGAACGAACCGATCGTCGATCTGTTCGCCGCGGAAACCGCCAGCCTGCTCGCCTGGACGCACTATCTGCTCGCGCCGCAACTGGCCAAGGTCAGCCCGCTCGCGCCCGAGCGCATCCGCACCGAGATCGCGCGACGCGTACTGGAACCCAACCGCACCCGCACCGATTTCGGCTGGATGGGCCTGAGGGACCGCGACCACCCGGTGAACAACTGGAATCCGTGGATCAATTCCAACTGGCTCACCTGCGAGCTGCTGATGGAGCCGGATGCCGCCCGCCGCGCCCAGGCGGTGCACAAGATCCTGCTGAGCCTGGATGTGTTTCTGGACGGTTACCACGACGACGGCGGCTGCGACGAAGGCCCCGGCTACTGGGGCCGCGCCGGAGCGTCGCTGTTCGATTGCCTCGAACTGCTCTATTCGGCCAGCGGCGGCGCCATGGACTTCTATGGCGTGCCGCTGGTGCGCGAAATCGGGCGCTACATCTACCGCGCCCACATCAACGACGACTGGTACGTGAACTTCGCCGATGCCTCCGCGCGCCTGCGGCCCTCCGGCGACCTGATCTTCCGCTACGGGCGCCGCATCGCGGACGAGAAGATGCAGGCGCTGGGCGCCTTCGCCGCGCGATCCGGCTCCGGCGGCGACAGCATCGGCCGGCAACTGCCCGCGCTGTTCAACGCCGAGGCGCTGCACGCCGCCAAGGCCTATCAGCCGCTGGTGCGCGACGCCTGGCTCGCGGGCATTCAGGTGATGGCCGCGCGCTCGAAAGAGGGCAGCACCGATGGGCTCTACCTGGCGGCGCAGGGCGGCCATAACGCCGAGAGTCACAACCACAACGACGTCGGCAATTTCATCGTCTTCGCCAACGGCAAGCCCGCCATCATTGACGTGGGCGTGGAGACTTACACTGCGAAAACCTTCAGCTCGCGGCGCTACGAGATCTGGACGATGCAGTCGGCCTATCACAACCTGCCCACCATCGGCGGCGTGATGCAGGGCGCGGGACGGCAGTACCAGGCGAGCGCCGTCGAGCACCGCGCCGACAGCGGCTCCGCCCAGTTCCGGCTGGACATCGCCAAGGCTTATCCGGCGGAAGCCGGGGTGGAATCCTGGGTGCGCACGCTGCGCCTGGACCGCGCCCGGAACGAGATTACCGTCGAGGAGAACTACCGCCTGCGCCAGGCCGTGCCGCAGATCACCCTGACCTTGATGACGCCGCGCGCGCCCCGGATATCGGGCGGCGTGGTGCGGCTCGATGACGTGCGGGTGGAGTTCGATAAGGCCCTCAGCGCCAGATCCGAGGAGATCAAGCTCGAGGACGGCCGTCTGCGCGGCGCGTGGGGAGAGCGGCTCTACCGCATCTTGCTGGTTGCGGAACACCCGCCCGCGGCAGGTGGTTTCAAAGTAAGCATCTCGTGCTAGGGTGACTCTCGAATGCCCGTACTCGGAGTCGATATAGGCGGCACGAAGATCGCCGCCGGTGTGGTAACCGATGAAGCCCACGTGACGGCGGCCGTGACCGCCTCCACGCGCGCGCAAGAGGGTTACGAGGTCTCCATCGCGCAGGTGTACGGCGCCATTGCGCAGCTCATGTCGCCGGCTGTGCGCGCCATAGGGATCTGCGCGCCTGGCCCGCTGAACCCCAAGACCGGGGTGGTGCTGAACCCTCCCAACTTGTTCGGCTGGCGCAACGTGCCGCTGGCCGCGGAGGTGAGCCGCCGCTTTGGCGTGCCTTGCCGCGTGGAAAACGACGCCAACGCCGCCGGGCTCGCCGAAACCCTCTTCGGCGCCGCGCGCGGCTACTCCAGCGTCTTCTATGTGACCCTGAGCACCGGCATCGGCGCCGGCATCGTACTCGACGGCAAGATCTACCACGGCAAGAACGGCGCGGCGGCCGAGGGCGGCCACGTCACGGTGGATTACCGCAGCAGCACGGTCTGCAACTGCGGCGTGCGCGGCTGCATCGAGGCGCTGGCCTCCGGCACCGCCATGGCGCGGAGGGCCACGGAGCTGTTGCCGGAGTACCCGGACACCCTGCTGCGTGAGCCGGTCACCGCGGAGGACATTGGCCGCGGCGTGGCGCAGGATGATCCACTCGCCGTGCGCATCCTGGAGGAATCCTGCGAGATGCTCGGCGCGTGGCTCGGCAGCATGATCTCAGCGCTCGACCCGGAGATCATCGTCATCGGCGGCGGGGTGGCGCGCATGGGCGAACCGCTGTTCTCGCGGCTGCGCCGCATCGTGCCGCGGCGCACCATCAACCAGTTCGCCGCCGAAACGCCCATCGTGCCCGCGCAGCTTGCGGCCAACGTGGGCATCGTCGGCGCCGCCGCGGTGGTGATCTGACGCGCCGCCGCGCCTTTCGCTCGCCGCGCTCGAATCCATGCTCGCGCCGCACGTGAGCGGCGGCTCGGAGTGCCCCAAACGCCACGGGCCTGACTGCCGCAGGGTTTCCTTCAGGGGCGGGGAATAGAAATCGAATGGCCCAAAATGTCTTCGGGGTGGTCAAAGACGGCGAGCCGGCACTTACCGCCGGCTCGCGTCCCCGATCACCCCGAGATGGGTTCCGATTCCTGTTAGCTGTAGTTTAGAGGCGCGCCCCCCCGCGGAGCCATACAGCCGATTCTGTATGGCTCCAAGGTTAAAATGGAACTGATGGAAGAGACCGAGAAGAATGCCACCGGGCGTGACACGCCTCTGCCCCCCGCCTCGTTCGGCTACCTAGTATTCTCGTTGCGCATGCAGGCCGAGATGCACCTTGGGCTGTTTCCCGCCGGGCCGGAGGCGGAGAATTCCCAGCCGGACCTGGCGGCGGCACGGCATTACATCGACCTGCTCGGGGTGTTGCTGGAAAAGACGCGCGGCAACCTGTCGCTCGAAGAGCAGCGTTACCTGGAGAACTCGCTGACCGAGTTGCGCTTCCGCTTCGTGCAGGCGGCCGATGAAGCGCAAAAACGCCCGGCCGCGGAAGCCGAGGGCCAGCCGGCCTAGATGCAACTTAAGATCACGGTCCTGGGATCCGGCACCAGCATGGGTGTGCCTACCATTGGCTGTTATTGCGATGTGTGCACCTCGACCGACCCGCGCGACAACCGCCTGCGGCCTTCCGTGCTGGTCGGCTATGGCGGGCGCAACGTGTTGATCGACACCACGCCCGATCTCCGCACCCAGGCCCTGCGCGCACGCATCGAGCGCATCGACGCCGTGCTGTTCACCCACGAGCACGCTGACCACATCATGGGCCTGGACGACGTGCGGCCCTTCAACTTCCGGCAGAAGGACCCGATCCCCATTTACGGTTCGCCCGGCACGCTGGAAGTGGTGCGGCGCTCGTTCCAGTACATCTTCGACGGGGAAACCAAGGAATCCAACGTGCCCAAGCTGGTCTGCCGCGCGCTTGACGGCGCGCCCTTCGACCTGTTCGGCCTGGAGTTCACGCCGGTGCCGCTACAGCACGGCTCAGCGATGATCTACGGCTTCCGTTTCGGCAGCGCCGCCTACCTCACTGACCACAGCGATATCCCGGAAGCGTCTTTCGATCTGCTGCGCGGGCTGGATGTGCTGTTCCTGGACGCGCTGCGCTACAAACCGCACCGCACTCATTCGACGGTGGAGCGGTCGCTCGCCACCGCCGGGCAGCTCGGCGCGCGGCGCGTCTTCTTCACCCACATCTGCCACGACCTGGCGCACGAGCGGGCCGAGAGCCGCCTGCCCGCGCACGTGCGCCTGGCCTACGATGGGCTGGAGATCCTGGTGGAGGAGGGCGCATGAGGATCTTCCGCAAGCTGGAAGACGTCCCGCCCGATTTCGCCCCCTGCGCGCTCACCATCGGCAACTTCGACGGCGTCCACGCCGGCCACCGGCGCCTCTTCCGCCGCGTGCGCGCCACCGCGGCCGAGCGCGGGCTGAAAGCCTCCGTGCTCACCTTCGATCCGCATCCGGCCCGCATCGTGGCTCCCGAGCGGGCCCCCCGTCTGATGACCACTCCGGAACAGCGCACCGCGCTGATGGCCGAGGAGGGCATCGAACAGGTCCTGATCCTGCCCTTCGACGACGCCGTGGCGCATCTCTCGCCCGACGAATTCGCCCGCCGGATCCTGGCCGGAAAACTCGGCGCGCGGGCCGTGCTGGTGGGTGATAACTTCCACTTCGGCTTCCAGCAGGCGGGCAACGTCCGGGTGCTGGCCGAGCTGGGCAAGCGCCACGGGTTCGATACCCAGATCGTGCCCGCCGTCTCCCTGCGCGGCCGCACGGTGAGCAGCAGCTCGATCCGCCGCATGCTGGAAACCGGCGAAGTGGCGCGCGCCGCCCGGCTGCTCGGGCGTCCGTTCGCCGTGGAAGGGGAAGTGATTCCCGGACGCGGCGTCGGCGCGCGGCAAACCGTCCCCACCCTGAACCTGAAGACCGGAACGGAAATGCTGCCCGCCACCGGCGTCTATATCAGCCGCACGCTGGATCTGGACGATGGGCGGCGCTGGCCATCCATCACCAATATCGGGCGGCGCCCTACCTTCGACGGCGGGGATCTCTCCATCGAGACGCACCTGCTCGAGCCGCTGGCGTGGCCCGCGCCGCGCCGCATCCGGCTGGAACTGCTCCGCCGCGTGCGCCCCGAGCGCAAGTTCGCCTCCCCTGAAGAGCTGAAGCGGCAGATCCTGCGGGACGTGGAGCGCGCGCGGACCTACTTCCGCCGCTTGGCCCGCTGGATCGGCGCCCCGCTCCGGCTGTCGCCGTAGCTCAGTAGGAACGACCGCCTTGCGGCCATTCATTGGCCCCCACCAGAGCCGCTCCGCCAAGCCCGTCTCCAACTCGTGCAGCACGCCGGGTTCGCCACCGGGGGCCCGCGCCGGACTTCATAGAGTTCTGCCGCTCGAAGCGGAACGAGCCCATGGTACACTGAGATTTTCACGCCTCTCGGGGCCCGTAGCTCAGTTGGTTAGAGAGCGCATCCTTGACACGGATGAGGTCGCAGATTCGAGTTCTGCCGAGCCCACCACCCCCTCACATCCCAGATCGGCAACGCGATTGCTCTCGCGCACGCGCGCGGTTGTATCCGCCGTTTTGGAATCCTGTCACTGGACCATCGTGAAGTCCATGGACAAGAATTTCGATTGCCCAATACGGCACGACGGCTACGATGAAATGTGTGAGGCCCGCTGGCCGCAAGTCCGTGACCATTCCCCTCAACGGCGCCGAGTATCTGGAACTGGACGCCAAATCGTCCGAGGCTGGACTGAGCCTGCCGGCCTACGTTCGCACGTGCTGCGGCCTTTCGCCGTGGATCGCCCGCGGCCGCGAGATGGAGTCCGGGCCACGCCCAGCGGCGCGGCGTCCTTCCCACGCCCTGGAACGGTTGTCGGTGACGGTTGTGATGACCGTAGACGAGTTCGGCGAGTTCCAAAGGCGGTCTTGTGAAGCCGGAACGACTGTCCCGCAGTTCATCCGCACGCAGTGTGGGTTCGAGATCCGCAACACGTCGCTGCCCAACACCTCTGAACGCGACCGGGAAGAGGACGATGCCTGGAACCGGCTGAGACGGTTGGGGTTGGAGCCCCAAGGGTTCTTCCCCCCCGGATGAGTGATTCCACTCCTACTCGGACAAGGGCGACTCGCCAATCCGGATCAGCAAGTCGTCAACGGCCTGCCAGGGCAGCCGGATGCCGTGATCGCGCATCTTCCGGACCGATTCTCGAACCTTGCTTGGCGACACCAGGCGCATGTCGTGCAACTGCTCCAATACCCAGAGTGTGCCGTGGCAGTCCAAATCGAAGCGCTCGGCGAGTTCCCGCCCCCAGCGGTCGTCGATGACCACGGCCGTGCCGAACTGCGATGCCTGAACAACGGCTTCGGCTTCCCCGCGATCCTGTCTTCTCTGGCGCCTTTGTTCCAGCAGCAAAATGTCAACGGCGCCCTGGTCGTAGGCGTCGCACCGCTCGAGAAACGCATAGTCGGCGAAGATCGCCTGCAAACGGTCTTTGGTTGCCCGCCGTCTGAACAACTCCTCCCGGACCGCTTTGGGCACGAGAACGCTGCTGAACAATACGCTCAGAGATGGCACAAGCCCCGCGTGGTCAAGGGCGATGACACACGAACTGTCGATTGTGCAGCGGCGGCCGCGCATCCAAGCTCAACTCTTTTCGGCTGGGGCAAGGATCAGAAGGCCAAGCACGAGTGTTCCCAAAGCGAGGAGGGCCTTCTTCGCATTTTGTTGAGCGTCGATCTGTTTGAGATGCTGCACGATCCCCAACTCGGACTGGTCCGGGTTGGCTGGGTCAATCACGACCAGGTTCTGCCCGAAGTATGGCTGCAGTTGCTGTGCGATGTGCGGGTAGGCCATCACGATCATGTTCTTGCGGAGCGCCAGTCCGGTGTTCAATTCCTGCCGGCAGGCCTCGCTGAGCGCGTTGCCAACGAAGCCGAGCACGACTTCTGCGTCACTCAACTTCTGGCTGGCGGCGGGGTCAAGAAGCGCCTGGGCGCCTTGACGCGTGTAGGCGGGGGGGACATACACAGTAAGGCCGTTCGCGGCGCCGAGCGCCTGGAGCCGGAGTGCTGTCACTTGGTCGGCTGCATCGCCATAGGAGATGAAGACCTTCATGTTCGTCCCGCCCCTAAATTCTACCTTGGATGGCTGTTGGATCTCCTACACGAAGGCTCAGCCGGCGGCGGCGAGGTTGACCAACTTCTGCCGCTTCGCGGCCTTGGCGCGCTTGTCCTGGATGCGGCGGGTGAGTTCGTCTTGCCGCTTCAACTGCACCACCGTGTACTCCTCGGTGATGCGGGTGCTGGCGTGGCCGGCGATCTTGCTGGT
>JBHGBM010000030.1:0-74414 GCA_041946965.1 Bryobacteraceae bacterium | reverse complement strand
CGTGGTGGTCGCTCGCCAACGGACTCCACGCTCTGGGCCGCTCCATGCTGCATTTCAGCGCGCTGCGGTTCTGGCTGGGCACGGGCGAGTGCGGAAACTTTTCGGGCGGCATCAAGACGGTTTCACAGTGGTTTCCCGCGCGGGAACGCGCGCTGGCGGTGGGCATATTCAACGGGGGATCCATGATCGGCTCCATCATCGCCCCGCCGCTGCTGGTGGCGTTGACGCTCAAACTGGGCTGGCACGCCGCCTTCCTGCTGCCCGCCGCGCTGGGGTTCGTGTGGGTCGTCATCTGGCACTTCTGGTACCGCTCTCCGGAACAGCATCCGAGTCTGACCGCGGCCGAACGCGCCTACATCATGGAAGGACGCGAATCCGTGAAGGAAGCCGCGCCGTGCAACCGGGACCTGCTGAAACTGCGCGCGACGTGGGCCCTGATGGGCTGCCGCATGCTGGTAGGTCCCGTGGTGCAGTTCTACATCTACTGGCTGCCGGAATACCTGTACCGGCAGCGCGGGCTTTCGCTCAAGGAGATCGGGCTGTTCGCCTGGGTGCCGTTCCTGTTCGGCGACATCGGCAGCATTGCGGGCGGCTGGCTGGCGGGAGTCCTGATGAGGCGCGGCTTCAGCGTAACGGCCGCGCGGCGCATCACCATGGGCATCGGCGCCGGATGCTGCCTTCTGAGCTTCGCGGTGGTGGCCGCCCGCACCATTCCGGGCGCGCTGGCCGGCATCTGTTTCGTGCTGCTCGGGCACACGTTTCTTTCCGCCAACATGTTCGCCGCCATCTCGGACGTGTTCCCCACCACCGCCGTGGGCCGCGTGACGGCGCTCACCGGAATCGCCGGCGGGCTCAGCGGCATGTTGTTTCCGCTGCTCACGGGCGTGCTGGTGGACCATTTCTCCTACATCCCGGTATTTAGCCTGGCCGCGGTGATGCCCATGGCCGGATGCCTGCTTCTGTTCACCCTGGTCCGCACCCTGCGGCAGGTTTCGCTTGAAGGAGCCCGCAAATGACACTGAACCGCCGTACCTTCCTCGGCGCCGCCGCCGCGCTCGCCGCACCCAATTCCGGCGTAAGACTCGGATGCCAGATGAACTCGTGGAAGATCGACCCGGCAAAGCTGGAGACCTTCGCCGGCGTGGCCCAGCGTATCCGTTCGTTCGGGTTTCAGGGCCTCGAAAGCAGCTTCCGAAACGTGCAGGAACATTTCGGGCGGGGCGCCGAGGTGCGTGCGCTGCTGCGCAAGTTGCAGGTGCGCTTTCTGGGTGTGCATATTTTCCTGCTCCAGTACGACCCCGAAACGCACATCGCCCCGTCAGACCTCTATCGCAAGGTGGTGGACGGCGCCGCGCCGATGGGCGCGGAATCTCTGATCCTGAGCGGCGCCGCGGCCACGAACCGGCCCGCCGTCAAGCGCAAGTGCGCGGCGTTGAACGAAGCCGCCCGCTACGCGAACACCAGGGGGCTGCGTTTCGCCTATCACAATCACGGCGCGGAGTTCGCGCGCGGCGCCGAAGAGATGGAAGCGCTCTACGCGGGCACGGACCCGTCACTGGTATCGTTCATGTTCGACACCGGCCACGCCCGCCGCGCCAAGGCCAACGTTCCGGAGTTTGTGTTGAAGCACCACGCGCGCATTTTGGGAATCCACCTGCGGGACCTAAGCGACCGGCCCGGTGATAACCCGGACCTGGGGCCGTTCGATCTGGCGGGACTGGCCGCGGCCATCGCCAAAGCCCGCTGGACCGGCTGGCTGGTGGTGGAGGAAGAAAACGCCGTCAACAAGGCCGGAGACGACGCCGTCCGCCCGGCGCGCGAAGCGCTGCGTGCGCAGTTCGGATTTTAGTCCGGCCCACCGCTTATAGTACTTCCAGGGGAATAGAAACCAAATCATAGATCGGTGAAAATTGGGGACCACTCCCTGGCGGTGGCACGGCGTGGAGAGCGTCTTCAACGCAGCGATTTCGCGCGCGCTTCCATCCTGCGCGCCGCCGCTTCGCGTCCCGTGGCGCGCAGAATCAGCGCGAGGTTGTTCATGCTCTCCGCCGACGCCTTGCCGCGTATGGCCAGCGCGCGGCGGTAGAGCTTCTCGGCTTCGGCGTACTTCTTCTGCGAGGTGAGCGCCGCGGCGAGGTTGTCGAGCGCCGTGGCCAGGGCGGGGCTGTCCGCCGCCACGGCTTTCTCCCAGATGGCGAGCGAGCGCCTGTAGAGCGCTTCGGCCTCGGCAAAGCGCTTCTGCGCGAACATGGCGAGCCCGAGTTTATCGAGCCTCGGCGCGGCCTCCGGGTCCGCGGGGCCGGAGCCGCTCTCCCGAAGGGCCAGCCCGCGGCGCAGCATGGCTTCCGCGGCCGGCCACCGTTGCGAGTCCGCGTAGATGGCCGCCAGGGCGTCCAGCATGGGCAGCAGCGCCGGGTCGTCGGAGCCGAGCGTGCTTTCGGCCAGCGTGGCGGACCGCCGGTAGAGGCTCTCGGCTTCGGCCAGGCGTTTTCGCGCCAGGTAGAGTCCCGCCAGGTTGTTCAGGTCGATGGTCAAATCGAAGTGCCGCGGGCCGAGCGTCTTCTCGCGAATCTCGAGGGCGCGCTTGTAATACGCCTCGGCCTTTTCGGGCAGGTTCATGCTCTGGTACAGCGCCGCGAGGCTGTGCAGATCCGGGATCAGTTCCAGGCTGCGCGCCGGGGGCAGCGATTGCTCCCGTATCTCCAGGACGCGCAGGAACACCGCTTCCGCTTCTGGGCATCTCCCCTCCGCGCGGAAGTTCCACGCCATGCCGCGCAGAATGGGCAGCAGCTTCGGACTTGCGGCGCCCAGCTCGGACTCGCGGGCGCCGAGCGCGCGCGTGAAAAGCGGCCCGGCCTCCCGGTAGCGGCCGAGCGCGCGGTAGAACTCGGCCAGACACACGGCGGCCTCCGCCACCGCCGGACCTTCCGCGCTGCTCAGGGCCGCGCGAAATTGCACTTCGGCTTCGGCATACCGCCCGGCGGCATACGCCGCCCGCGCGTTGGCAATGTGGTCCTCCGGGGCGGTTTGCCGGGCGAAAACGGGCGCCAGCAGTAAGCACACGAGCGCCAGCGGCATGAGCCTATACTACTACCGCTGGAATGAGTGTCTCCGGGAACCGCGTGCGATAACATGAAGGTTGGCCAAGACACTGCCGCGGCTTCGCCGCACCCTGGAGTTCCTGCCCGCTCCGGACCATCGCGGTCTGATCGTACGCGACCCCTACCATTACTCGGACGCGATGATCGTGGTGCCGCCGCTGCTGGCGCGCTGCCTGCAATGCTTCGACGGCGACCAGACCGACCTGGACCTGCGCGCGGAACTGGCGCGGCTCACCGGAGAGCTCGAGGTCGGCGAGATCGAAGAGCACCTGATCTCGACCCTGAGCAGCAGCGGATTTCTCGAAGACGGCGCCTTCCGCGACATGCGCGACCGGCGGCGGCGCGAATTCGCCGAAGCGCCGCTGCGGGCGGCGGCCCACGCCGGCTCCGCCTACCCCGGCGACCCCGTGGAACTGCGCGAAACAATGGAGCGTTGGATGGACGGCGCGCGCCGCCCCATCGCCGGCCTGCGCGCCATCGCCGCTCCGCACGTGAGCCCCGATGGCGGCTGGCCCTGCTACGGCGCGGCGTTCGGAGCCCTGGGGCCGGAGCTTGTGGACCGCACTTTCGTCATCCTGGCCACCTCGCACTTCGGCGAATCCGAACGCTTCGGACTTTCCCGCAAGCCGTTCGCGACGCCGTTGGGCGAAGCGCAGACCGACGCGGCTCTGGTAGACGAGCTGGCCGAGGCGGGCGGGGAAGCGGTGGAAATGGAGGACTACTGCCACTCCTTCGAGCACACCGTGGAGTTCCAGGTGCTCTTCCTGCAACACGTACTCGGCCCGCGGGTGCGCATCGTGCCGGTTCTGTGCGGGCCCTTCGGCCGGAGCCTGTACGGCGGCGGGGTGCCCGAGGACGACCCCGGAGTGGCGAATTTCCTGGCGGGCTTGCGCCGCGCCGGCGAACGGGAAGGCGATCGCCTGGTGTGGGTGCTGGGCATCGACCTGGCCCATATGGGCGCGCGCTATGGCGACGACCACCAGTGCATCGCCAACGAGGGCCTCATGCGGGAGGTGGAGCAGCGCGACCTCGCGCGCCTCGACCGCGTGCTGGCCGGCGACGCCGAGGGCTTCTGGAGCCTGGTGCGCGACACCGAGGACGACCTGAAGTGGTGCGGCTCCGCGCCGCTCTACTCTTTTCTCCGCGCCGCGCCCGGGCTGCGCGGCCAGTGCCTGCGCTACGGGCAGTGGAACATCGATCCGGCCAGCGTGGTCAGTTTCGCGGCCCTGGCCTGGACTTAGCGATCCTGAGCATCTTCACCGGAACCAGGGCGTCGGTTTCGCCGCGAAAGACGCTCGCGGCGCTGACGCCCTCCTGAGCCGCAAGCCAATAACAAAGGTGAGACCTCAGAAAAAGCGGAGGGATTAGACCCGGAGACAAGGGCTAAATCCGCCCGCCGGTCCGGAGCACGGCGGCGAGGTCGCGCTTCACGGCGTCATCGACCGGCAAGACAGCGAGACGGCGCACGGCCGCTTCCACATCGTATGCGTAGCGTTTCAGCTCCAGCCTGCCACCCTCCCAGACGGCGTAACAGGCCCGCGGGTCGCCCATTTTCGGCTGCCCCAGGCTGCCGGGATTGGCCGCGCGCGCGCCCAGGAATGCCACGTGCGTGTGGCCCGCCAACACGAAATCGGCGTCCGCGCCCCACTCCTCCGGGGCGCGGTAACAGAAGAGGTCCTGCGGAGTCGCATGGCAGAGCAGGAAACGCTCACCCTCCACCTCGCGGACTTCGGCGAGAGGCAGCTCGCGCAGATACCGTTTCTCCTCCGCGCCCAGCACGGATTCGGTGTAGCGCCGGGTGGCCTCCGCCATGGCGCGGTAGCGGGCCGAGCAGCGGGGATCCACGCCGTACCCGATGGAATGGTCGTGATTGCCGCGCACCACTACCGCCGCACGCGCGCGCACCCACTCGATGGCCGCGGCGGGGTCCGGGCCGTAGTTCACCAGGTCGCCGAGCACCCAAAGCTCGTCGTAGTCCTCGCGAAACGCCGAAAGCGCCTCCAGGTTGGCGTGGATATCCGAAAGAATTGCGATCCTCATGCGAAAGGCGAGACCGGCGCGGCGCACGAGGGACAGAACTTGTCGTCCGAGTCCAACTCGCGCCCGCAGGCGTGGCACTTGCGTCTGGCGCGGCTGCGGAACGAGACGATCGCGATCGAAACCCCGGTCACCGCGAACACCAGCCCCATGCCGCCCAGCAGCAGTGGAAGGAAGAAAAACCCGAAGTTGTATCCGTAGGTGAAGCTGATATCGCTCGGGTCTTCCGGGTTGTACTTGATGGGGTGCACGCTGCCTTTGGGAAAACGGTCGGCCATGCGTTTCATATCGCGGAAGCTGGAAGACGAGTAGTCGCTCTGCCCCGGCGTGGTGAACGCGCGGCCCGCCGCCGTGTATTGGAATTCGACTACCGTGCGATGCATGAGATCGCCGTCGGAGTCGCGGTAGGGCACAACTTCGCTCTGGGTAACCGTGGCCTGCGCCACGGGCCACTCTTTCAGAATGCGGAACCGTCCGTTGGCGCTCCACCCCGCGCCCGCCAGCAGGCCCGCTCCAACCAGTGCAAAGACAGCGCCGAAGAGGCGCAGACCGCCACGATCTGTCATCGGCAATTATCTTACCGCGTTCCGCGATGCTGGCTGCGCAAGAATCCGGGGTCGTCGAGCGGCGGGCCGGGCCGCGGGTCTTTCGGGTCGCGCGCCTTCTCCGGCACGAAAATACGCGCGTCCGGGCGCAGGGCTTCGTAAGACGCGAACTCCGGCTCGGAGGTGAAGCAGTCGCTCAGGTCGCTCGCGGCGGCGTCGAACAGGTTGAGCGGCGGCATGCCGAACAGCCGGAAGACGGTCTTCAGCAGCCCCGGAAAACTGCTGTGGGTGTGCGAGACGTAATTGCGTTTCGCGTAAGGGCCGGCCACCAGCAGCACGGTACGGTGCGCGTCGATGTGGTCGCGGCCGCCCTGTGCGTCGTCCTCGGTGACGAACACCGCCATCTCCCGCCACCAGCGAGTCTTCGAGAGGTACTCGACGATGCGGCCCAGCGCGTAGTCGTTGTCGGCCATGTAGGAGGCTTCGAAGGGGTAACCGTCCTCGGGCCGCGGCCTGGCCAGGTGATCGTTGGGCAGGTGGATGAAGATGAAGCGCGGGAACTCCTCGCCGCCCTGGACGTAGCGGGCTTCGATCTCCCCGATGAAACGATCGGCGCGGTACTGGTCCGGAATGTTCATGTTGTACTGCGGATACTGGCGCGAGGTATTGCGGTAGAGCGGATCCGGCATGGGAACGTTGGTCAGGTAGCGCGCGCCGGTGGGCTTTTCGCCGGGACCCTCCACCACGCCGGCCAGTTCGAAGCCCTCGCCGAAATTGCGGAAGGAGATGCCGTGCCGCTCCAAGTGGTGCCAGATGGCGCCGGCTTCGAGTTGCTCTTCCGGATGCACCGAGGAGTTGCTCTGAGCGAAGTTCAGCCGCCCCGGCGCGCTGGTTGGGAAACGGAAATCCTTCTGCCCGCCGTACGCGGCCATCAGGGAACTCTGCGTCCAGGCGTCAGGGTAGGATCCCACCAGCCAGTGATGCCCGTCCACGCTGACGTCGGAATCGGCGTAAAAGTTGTCGCTGAAAGTCCAACGGTCCGCCATGGCCTGGTGGTTAGGCGAAACGTTCACGTCCTTCACGCTGAGCCGCGAGCCGCTGCCGCTGGCGTACCCGTTGGCGCCGAAGCGCGCCAGCCGCGGCGAGCCCGCCACGGGTCCGTTACCGGCGCGGCGTATGTCGCCGAAGACTTCATCGAAGGTGCGGTTTTCCTTCACGATCAGGACCACGTAACGAACCCGCGCCGGCAGCGCGCCCGCGGGTTCCTGCCTGGGGCGCAAGCCGTTGAACTCGAGCACGGCCTGCGTGTGGCCGGCAAGCTGCGCCGCGTCCGGCACGGGAAATATCGAGATCGATCCGCGACGAATGCTTCCGAGGAACGTGTCGCCCTGGTCCGCAACCCGGTCCGCGTTCGGCCCGGTGCCCTGGCCGCGTGCATTGACCACGTAAATGGCGGTAGCGTCCGCCGCCACGCGCGTGGGAAACCAGGCCGCCGGCAGGTGGCCGATCAGGCGCAACGTGCGCGTATCGATGACGCCCACCGCGTTGATCCCCGCTTCCGCCACCAGAAGCCATCCGCTCGGCTCGTGATAAGCCATGCCCAGCGGCAGCACGCCGCGGAGATCCTCGAGCCCGGGGATGCGGATAGCGATCTCGCCCGCCACACTGTTGGAGGCGGGGTCGATCACGGTGATGCTGTCGTTATGGCCGTTGGAGACGAACACCCGCCCGGCGGCGGCGATCACGCCCGAGGGGCTGCTGCCGCCCTGGCTCTTCTCCCCGAACGGCAGGCCCGTGCGGATAAACGCCTCCAGCTTCGGCGCCGCGGGGTCTTCCACGTTGATCACCGCCAGGGAGTTGGACTCGCGCACGTTCGGGTCGCCCAGGCCCGGCACGTCGATTTCGCCGCGCGCGGTGCGGCGCCGGGCGCCGTCGCGCGCTTCGCCGGAGGGAAAGCCGAAGGCCGGAAACGGCAGCCCCGTTTCCACCGCCTGCTTGGGATCCGCCCCCGGCAGCGGCCGGTATTCGAACATGCCGATGTTGGTGACGTAGACGCGGCGGGCATCCGGCGAGAGGGCCGCCGCGAAGGGCAGCCTCCCGATGCGCACCGAAGCCGTCACGCGGTGGCGGCGCGTATCGATGACGGCGAGCCGGAAATTGGCCTGGTCCACAACGTACAGGAGCCGGCGGGCGGCGTCATAAGCGAGGTCGCCCGTGTAGCTGTCGCGGTACCCATCCTGATTCAGATCGAAGGTGCGCCGGCGCTGCCCCGATTGCAGGTCCACCAGCCGCACGCGGCCGGAGTTGCCTTCCGAGGCGTAGACCGTGCGCTCGTCCGCGAACGCCAGGCCCATGAAGACGCTGTGCCAGTCGTCTTCACCGGCGGGCTGGCCGCGGCGGGGGCGGGGGGCGACCAGGTGCCGGGCCGACCAGGACCCGTTCCTGCCGCTTTCGAGCACGGTCAGCGAATACCGGTCGGGGCCGCCGTTGGCGGAGACCAGAAACCTGCCCTGCGGGCCCAGCGCCAGCCCGAAGGGACCCGGCCCGGTGACGTATTGCCGCCCCAGCGAGTTGATGACGCGCCCGCCGGGGATGATGCTGGCCGCTCCCAGCCGGCGGATCGCCGGGCGCATGCCCGCCGGCGCCGAATAATCCGCCGCGGCAGCCGAAAACGCCGCCGCCAGTGCTAGGATAAGCTTCAGCCCGTACACAAGCCCATATTATGACGCGCCGCGATTTTCTCGAAGTCTCAGGAGGCACTATGATAGCCGCGCAGCCCCCCGCCGGTGAACGCAAGACCAATCTCTTTCTGCTCCAGACCTATTACCTGCGAAACAGCACGCAGATGCCCCGGGTCAACGAGTTCATGAGCCAGGCGCTGCTGCCCGCGCTCACGCGGGTGCACTCCGGTCCGAAGATTTTCCTGGAGGGCCTGGTGGCTGCCCACATGCCGCAGTTTGCCTCGATCATCGGTTTTGCCAGCCTGGGCGAGTTGCAGGCGGTTTCCTCAAAGCTCGACGCGGATTCCGAGTTTCAAAAACGCTTCGCCGCCTGGGAGGCCGGCGCCGAACCGCCCTACGAGCACTATTCGCAGTCCCTGCTCAAGGCGGCCGATTACTGCCCCGAGCTTGCACCCCTTCCGCCCGCCCCCAAACCGCGGATTTTCGAGCTGCGCACCTATCATTCCCCCACCTGGCGGCAGCTTAAGGCGCTGCACCGCCGCTTCGCCGGGCCGGAGATCAAGATCTTCCACCGCACCGGTGTTCACCCGATCCTGTACTCGGAGACGGTCTTCGGCCCCAGCATGCCGAATCTGACGTACTTGACGCCGTTTGCGGGACTGGCTGAGCGCGAAAAGGCCTGGGACGCCTTCGGCGCCGACCCGGAGTGGATAAAAGTGCGACGCGAATCGATCGAAGCCGATGGCCAGATCTCGAGTGTGATCCAGATTGCTCTTTATCGCGCCACTCCGTACTCCCCGATCCGGTAGCCCGGTCGAAACTGCGTAGCGAAATTGCTCATTACCCCCAAAAGGGTGTAATGTCACCCACCCCCTTATCCGGGGGTATAAACCGTATCCCATTATAATTGTGAGGTTTATCTCATTGCATGGAACCGCGTATGATTTGGCACGGCAAATGCTAATGCCATCCCTGGCGCGCGGGTTTCCGATATCCGCGGTTCTGGGCGGGAAAAATCGCAGTAACATGGAATCAATCACTCTTGGAGGAGTTCGAATGGCTACCAGCCAGACCGTTGCTGTTCCGCAAAAACCCTTGGAAGATCCGCTGGCTCACCTTCCCTGTTCCAGTATCGTGGAATACAAGAAGGGGCAGATGATCTACACTCAGGACCAGCCCTCGACGAACATCTATCTCGTCATCGACGGGAAGGTGAAGGTCAGCAGGCTGGCCGATGACGGTCACCAGGTAGTCGTGGACATTTACCAGACGGATGAATTCTTCGGCGAGTCGGCATTTCTGGGACTGCCGCATCGCGCCGAACAAGCCACGGCCCTGGAAAACACGAAGCTCATGACCTGGACCGCCAACGAGATCGAGGATCTCATCATGCGGCGGCCCAGGCTCGCGGTCGCGCTGCTGCAAATCCTGGTGCAGCGCACGATCGACTTCAGCCACCGCATTGAGAGCTTCTCGGTGGATAATATCGCCCGGCGACTGGCGCGCTCGCTGATCCGCTTTTCGGAGCGGCTGGGTTCTCCGGAAGACGACGGGAGCGTGCGCATGGTCCCGTTCACGCATGAACTGCTCTCGCAATACGTGGGCACCTCGCGGGAAATCGTCACGCATTACATGAACCAGTTCCGGCGGCAGGGGTACCTGAAGTATTCCCGCAAGGGCATCATTCTGTACCGCGACGCTTTCCGCGAGTGGTTGCGCCAGACTGCGTGAGCTTTCGCTCCCCGGGTATACTCGGAGAGTGGAACCAGAACTGAACGGAAAATCGGCGCTGATCACCGGCGCCTCCCGTGGCATCGGCGCCGCCACGGCCATCGCGTTGGCACGCCAAGGTGTCCGGCGCTTCACACTCCAGTACAACGGATACCGGGAGGGTGCGGAGGAGACCGCCGCCGCCGTAGCGCGGCTCGGCGCCGAGGCAGGGATCGTACAGGCCGATCTCGGCGAGATGGCGGGGATTGAATGCTTGCTGAGCGCCATCGGCGGGCGCGAGTACGACATTCTGGTCAATAACGCCGGTTCGCTCGTCAAGCGGGCGCGCCTGTCCGAATTCACCAGCGATCTGTTCGACCGGGTGATGAACCTGAATGTGAAGAGCGCGTGGATGATCACCCAGGCGGTGGCGCCCGGCATGATTGCGCGCCGCAGCGGCATGATCGTTTTCGTGAGCTCGATCGCGGCACGGACCGGCGGCGGACTGGGCGCGACCATCTACTCCGCGGCCAAGGCGGCCATTTCGACCATCACCAAGGGCCTGGCCAAGGAACTGGCGCCCAGCGGCATCCGGGTGAACGCGGTCTCACCGGGCACGGTGAACAACAACTTCCACGTGCAGTTCTCGACTCAGGAGATCCTGGACAACGTGGTGAAGGCCACCCCGGCAGGCCGACTGGGCGAGAACGAAGAGGTGGCGGACACCATTGTCTTTCTGTGTTCCAACGCCGCCCGCTTCATCCATGGCCAGACCATCGAGATTAACGGCGGCATGTTCATGGTGTGAACGGCTCTATGCGGGCAAAGAGGCGCAACTCAGTTCCAGTGCTTCAACTGCGGCCAGATTTCCGTTAGCGGGCGTTTGATTCCCCGGCAGACGAAGATCTCGTAGTTCTCCTCGGCCATGGCGTAGGGGTGCTGGGTCGCTCCCGCGGGTTGAACACTGGTGAAGCGTTGCTCCAGGCGTTCGCGCCGGCCTTGCAGCACGATCACCACGTCGCCGGTGTAGCCCCTCGGTCCCCAGAACCAGTAACTCTGGTGGCCGCTGATGGCGCGCGGCAGGCCGTAGCGCGGCCCGAAGAAGTCGATGGCTCCCGCCTCGCCGTAGTTGCCGGCGTAAATGGCCGCGCGGGCGCGGTCGGCGGGCGGAAGCGCCTGGTAAATCTTCGCCACGCGCTCCACCATCTCCGGCCAGCCGAACATGTCGCCGAATATTTGCGGAAGCCTGCCGCGGTGCTCCACTTCCGTCTTGGGCATTTGCAGGCCGAGCGCCTCCTCATACCTGAGATATTGCTGGACCGGCAGCACCGGGGCGGCCAGCGGCGCTCCTATCGCCCCCATGATGAGCACGGCCGCGGCGAGCGCGGCTTGCACCCAGCGCAGCCGCGTCTGCTCCCAGAAAACTCCGCCCGCGGCCAGGAGCATAGGGTAGACCGGCGCAAGGTAGTAATTCTTCGCGTGCAACGCCATCATCACCGCAAAGAAAGCCACGAACGTCCACGCGAAGATGCGGCGGCGCCGGAACAGGAACCACAGCCCGGGCAGCCACACCAGCAGCGCGGCGGGCGAGAGCATCAGGATCTGCTGCCCGACGAACTCCGCCGGCCCCAACACCACGTTCTTCCCCGTCCTGCGGACGTTTGTCAGTGTTTCGATGATGGGCCAGTTGCGCTGCTGCTCCCAAACCAGGTTGGGCAGCGCGATGGCCAGCGCGATGGCGGCGCCGGTCCATGGCCAGTGCGTGCGCAGCCAGCGCCGCTCCTGACTCAGCGCCAGCCCCGCCGCCAGTGCGAACAGGAAGAAGGCCGTCGAGTGCTTGTTCTCCATGCCCAGCCCGGCAAGCACCCCCACCCAGACCCACAGTCGCGGCCGGTCGTGCCGCACGGCGCGCGCCACAAGGTACACCACCCCCATCCAGAACACCGGCTCGAAGACGTTCATGGTGAGGAGGGTGTCGATGCCCAGGTAAATGGGCGCGGCCGTGGCCGTCAGGCACGCCAGCGCGATAGCCACCCGCCCGCCGCCGAACTCGCGGGCGATCATGCCCGTGAGAAACACCTTCACCGCGCCGGCTAGCGCGGGCAGCAAACGGATGGCCGGGAGCGAATCGCCGAACATCGCGCGCGCGGTCCAGGCGATCAGACCGATCAGCGGGGGGCAGTCGGAGTAGCCCCAGTCCAGGTGCTGCCCGCAGGCCAGGTAATAAAGTTCATCGCGAAAGTACCCGTACCGTCCATTGGTTAACAGGTGGAAAGCGAGCTTTGCCAGGGCGAACGCAAGCGCGATGGCCATAATGGCCGGAGTCTACCGCGGTGCGGCCAGCACTTCAATCGCCTTCTTCAGCAGGGGATCCTCTTCGGGCTTCTTCTGTTGCTCGGGTTCGGGCAGCGGCTCGCCGTTTTCATCCAGTTCGACCTGGGCTTCGGGCTCGTTCACCATGCTGGACGGAGTTACGCCCGTGTCCTGGATGGCCTTGCCGCCCGGCGAATAGTACTTCGCCACCGACAGAATGATCGCGCCGCCGTCATCCATGGTGATGGCCCGGCGCTGCGAGGCGTCGCCATAGGTGCGCTCGCCCACCACCTGCGCGCGCTTGTTCTCCAGTAGCGCGGCCGCGGCCACTTCCGCCGCGCTGGCGGTGCCGCGGTTGGTGATAACCACCAGCGGCGCGGCGCTGATGGCCTGCTTGGGGTCGGCGGTGAAGTCCTTGCGCGGCACCCGCTGCCCTTGCAGGTAGGTGATGGTGCCGCTCGAAAGGAACAAGTTGGCCAGCGCCACGCCGGTTTCCGGCTCGCCGATCGAGCAGTTGCGCAGGTCGAGGATCAGTTTCTGCGCGCCTTCCTTCTGCAACCGCTGTACGTCGGCGGCGATTTGTTTCACCTTGGCGGCTTCGAGCGTCTCCGGGCGCAGGTAGCCGACGCCGTTCGGCATCAGACGGGCGGTCGCGGGGGGCAGCGTCACCACGGCGCGCGTCAGCTTGACCTTCTGCGGCTCCGGCCGCCGCGTGCGGATGACCGTGATCTCCACCGTGCTGCCCGGTTCACCCTCTAGCAGCAGGTTGGCGTACGCCAGGGGCATGTCGCGGGTGGCAATGCCTTTGATCGTCTCGATCATGTCCTGCGTGCCGATTCCGGCTCTAGCCGCGGGCGAGCCAGGCACGGCGCCCACCACGCCCACGTATCCGAACCGCTTGGAGAGCACCAAGCCGACGCCGGCCCGCTGCGCGTCCTTGTTCTTCAGGTAATCCTTATATTGGTCGGCGTTCAGGTAGCTGGCGAAAGGATCAATCGACTCCAGCAGGCCGTTCAGAGCCCCCAGGGTGACCGACTTCATGTCCGGCTCTTCCACATACTCGCTCTTGATGCGCGAAAGCACCTCGGTGTAAACACCGATCTGCGGGTAAGAGCCATCCGGGGTGGCGCTCTTTCCCAGCACGGTGCCGAGCAAAAGCACCAGCACCAGGCAGGTCGAACCCATAACGACGAGAAACTTAATCCGGCTGTTCATACGGCGGCAGGAGCCTTATTCTGATTATAGACTACGGCTCCTGTTCCTTGGACGCCTGAGTTGGGGCGCGTGTTACGCTGAACGTAGATGCGCGTCTTCGCTCCTCTGGGTCTGTCTTTCTTGTGCCTCCAGCTCGCCGCCGCCGTGCCCAAGACCCCCAAACTGGTGGTGGCCATCACGGTGGACCAGTTCCGCTACGATTACCTCACCCGTTTCCGCGGCGAATACAAAGGCGGACTGGCCCGCCTCCTCACTTCCGGCGCAGTATTCGCCAGCGCCCGCTATGAGCATTTCCCCACCGTGACGGCTATCGGGCACGCCACCTTTCTTACCGGGGCGACGCCATCGATCAGCGGCATCGTGGGCAACGACTGGTACGACCGCGCCGAGGGCCGCTCGGTCACCAGCGTCTCCGATCCCAAGACGAAGCTGTTGGGCGGCTCCGGTGCGGGGTCCTCGCCGCGCCGGCTGCTGGTCAGCACGGTGGGCGACGAACTGAAGATGGCCAACCCCGGCCGTTCCCGCGTGGTGGGGGCCTCACTGAAGGATCGCGCGGCGATACTCCCAGCGGGCCACATGGCCGACGGAGCCTACTGGTTCGACGGCCAGACGGGCAATTTCGTCAGCAGCACGTTCTACTTCGAGGATCTGCCCGGCTGGGTGAAGGACTTCAACGCCGGCCGTCCGGCGGACCGCTATAGCGGCGCCGAGTGGCTGAATCACCAGCTTCCGAAAGACCCGGTGAAGCTCTACGGGGCGCTTCCCGCCAGCCCGTTCGGCAACGAGCTGCTGGAGGCGTTCGCCGAGCGCGCCATCACAGCCGAAGCGCTGGGGCAGAGAGATGCCGTTGACCTGCTGGCGGTGAGCTTCTCCTCCAACGACTACATCGGCCACCGCTGGGGCCCGGATTCGTCCGAGGTGCGCGAGGTATCCATTCACACAGACCGGCTTCTCGACCGGTTCTTCCGCTTCCTGGACGCCCGGGTCGGCCTGGCGAACGTGCTGGTAGTGCTCACCGGCGACCACGGCGTGGCCCCCACTCCGGAAGCGCAGGCGGCGCGCCGCATGCCGGGCGGCCGCATGCCCGCCCGCATCGTGCGGGATACCGTGCAGGCCGCGCTGGAGAAAAAGTACGGCGAAGGGCAATGGATTTCAAGCGCCTCCGAACACTCGCTGTACCTCAACCTGGATCTGATCCGGCGGAAGAACCTGGACCGCGCCGAAGTGAACCGCCTGGCCGCGCAGGCAGCGGCCGAGATCCCCCACGTCTTCCGCGTCTACACCCGCGAACGGCTGTTGAACGGCGGCGCGCTCGAAGACCAGGTGGGCCGCCGCGTCATGCAGGGCTTTTACGGCCCGCGGGCGGCGGATGTTTTTGTGTTGCTAGAACCGTACTGGATATTCGGCGCCCAAGGCGCCACCCACGGCACCACGTTCAGCTACGACGCGCACGTGCCGATTGTCTTCATGGGCGCCGGCATCCGGCCGGGCGCGTACGTAAACACCGTCGCGGTGAACGATGTCGCCCCCACCCTGGCCGCCATCCTTGGAGTGGAAACCCCTAGCGGTTCGGTGGGCCGCGTGTTGAGCGAAATGTTCGAGTGAACCTATAATTCGGTAGGAGCGACGATCATGAACCTGCGACCCTTGCACGACCGCATCCTTGTGAAGCGCCTGGAGGAGGCCGAAGAGATCCGGGGAGGCATCGTAATCCCGGACACCGCGAAGGAGAAGCCGCAGCAAGCCGAAGTCATGGCCGTGGGCGGCGGCAAGCTGCTTGAAACCGGCGAACGCGTGCCGGTGGACGTGAAGGAAGGCGACCGCATCCTGTTCGGCAAGTACAGCGGCTCCGAAGTGAAGATCGACGGCGAGGAATACCTCATTTTGCGCGAAGACGAGATCCTGGCGGTGCTGGCCTGAGTCCGTTCCGGCACCCGCCTATGTTACCCTGAACATTCAGACACAACCTTCTCAGGAGTACTTTTGTATGTTTGTCCGTTCCGCGCTCAAGGTGAATCTCGCCGGTTTCGGCTTGCTCGCCCTGGCGATGACCGGCTTGGCGCAAGTCCCGGCTGCCCAGAGTTCGAAGGTGGGGGTCATCAACCTTCAGCGCGCCGTGCTGGAATCCGAGGAGATCAAGAAGGCCTCGGCCGCCATGGAAGCCAAGTATAAGCCGCGGCAGGCCGAAATCGAAAAGGTCCAGAAGGAACTCGAAGGCATTTCGCAGAAGCTTCAAACCGAGGCCGCCAAACTCACGCCGCAGGCCCAGGCCGACCTGAACGCCCTGGGCCAAAAGAAGCAGCGCGAAGTGCAACGCCTCTCCGAGGACCTGCAAGGCGAGGTGGACCGCGAGCGCCAGGAGATCCTCTCCCGCAGCACCCAGAAGATGCAGGAGGTGATTCGCAAGCTGGCGGAGGCCCGCGGCCTGGACGTGGTGGTGGACGTTTCCAACACCATCTACTTCAAGCCCGCGCTGGATTTCACCAACGACGCGCTGGCCGAGTACAACAAGGCGTATCCGGCGAAGTAACAGGAGCCCAGCGATGGCCGGCTATCTCGACCAGTATGGGGCGGGCGAGGAACGCCGCATCAAAATCATCAAGTACACGGTCCTCAGCGTGGTGGCCCTGGTGGTGGTGGGGGGCATCCTGACGTTCATCTTTTACAACTGGCGGCAGGAACGGCAGGCCAGGCGCTTTTTCGATCTGCTGGCCCGGCATGATTACACGGCGGCTTACGCGATGTGGGGCTGTTCGGACCAGACGCCGTGCCGCGATTACCCGCCGGCCGAATTCATGAAGGACTGGGGCAACGTAAGCGCGGGGAAAATCGTCCGGAGCCGCTCCTGCGGGTCGGGCGTGATCTTGACCGTGGACCTCCCGGGGCGGCAGGAAAAACTCTGGGTGGAGCGCAACAACCTCACCATAGGCTTCTCGCCCTGGCCGGGGTGCCCTCCGGGGAAGTAGCGGGTTTCGTGCGTTCTCTACGCCGCCCGTATCTCTACCGTCTCGGCGACGGTTGTTGGCTCGGGAACCTGTTCTCCGCGCCTGCGCAGGCCTTCGATGTGGAACTCAATCGCCTCGGAAATGAGACGGCGCGTTTCTTCCAGAGTGCGCCCCGTGGTCACGCAGCCAGGGAGGTCCGGGACGTAAGCGGCCCAATTGTGGGCCGCTTGCTCAAAGACGACCGCGTATTTCTTCACCGCTTAAGCCCTGCCCTCTTCAGTATAGAGTTTAACGTCCCGCTCGGCATGTCGTCGCCGGTGTGTCCGGATACCGTAATCGTACCCGGTTTGCTGGGGTGAATGTATTGCCGGTGATCGCCCCGGGTGCGATCGAGAAGCCAGCCGTCTTGCTCGATCTGTTTGATCACGTCGCGCACCTTCATGCGGGTCAGGCCAGGTAATCTCCGCGGTCCTACTCTACCGCCGCGGCCATCTTCGCCAGCCAGGCGTCCACGTCTTTCGGGATCTCCAGCTTGCGGCGCGTGGGTTTCGGCTTCGGGTAACCGCCCACTTCATCCTGGCTGTCGATGAACTTGCCCTTGCGCTGCTCGAAATCGCGCAGGATGCGCAGGTCCACTTCGTCGCGGTCCTTGGGACGCGCTCCGGCGCGCGCCATGACCAGTTTTACCGCCTCCGCGGCGGGCGCGGCCACCAGGCCCGCGGGCCACACCGGCGGCTTATCCAGCAGGTTCATGGCGCCGGCGGTGAGCGGCGAGTCCGGCGCCAGGTTGTCCTTCAGATACACGTCGCCTTTGCGCCCGATCATCTCCAGTCCGGCGCGCGTGTTCGCGCCGCGGAACATCACGTTGCCCACGATCGCCACGCGGCCGTTGGCCGGCGCCGGCCGCCCCTCCCACTCGCTGACCGGAAAATCCACCGTGATGGCGCGCGTGCCGGGGTTGTAGATCACGTTGTTCACCACCACGCCCGTGGTCAGCGCCTTGAAATACGGGTTGCGCTGGTTGTTGTGCGCGTACAGGTTCCCGATGATGGCGATGTTGGTGCACGCGTCGTGAATCAGCGTGCCCATGGAGTGGATGCCCTTGGCATGGGTCGAGTTGTAGAGTCCCTCGGCCAGGATGCAGTTGCTGAAGGTGAGGTCGTGCGAGGTCGCCTGCGGCCCGCTGTAACGCGGCCCGGAGGCTGAGAGGTTCTCATCCACCGCCCAGGACATGGAGCAGTGGTCCACCACCACGTTGTAGGCCGAGGAGGTGGTCACCTCCGGTTCCCAGCCGCTCTTTTTCGGCAGCCCGCAATCGCCCGGCCGGAAGCGGATGTGCCGGATCACCACGTCGTGCGTGCGGATCGACATGCCGCCGCGGATGATGGTGACGCCCGGCGAAGGCGCGGTCTCGCCCGCCACCGTCAGAAACGGTTCCGAGATGCTCAGGTTCTTGCGGTCCAGGTCGATGACGCCGCCGACCTCGAAGACCACGATGCGCGGTCCCGCGGTTTCCAGCGCCGCGCGCAGCGAACCGGGCCCGGCGGCGTCCAGCGTGGTCACGCGGATGATCTTGCCGCCGCGTCCCGCCTTCGTGTCTGCTCCGAAACCCTTCAGGCCGTTTGCCGCAAAGGCCGCGGCGCCCGAGGCCAATACGCATAAGAGCGTTTTCAACATGCGTGCCAGCTTATCACAAGGCCGAAATGCGTTACCGTAGGCCCATGCGAACCGCGCTTCTCGCTCTCGTGCTCTGCGCCGCCCTGCCCGCCCAACGTCCCGAATGGGACGATGTAGCGGTGCTCCACAGCGGCACGGAGAAGCCTCACGCCACCATGATGGTGTACCCCTCGGCGGAGCTGGCGCGGGCCGGCGATCCCGCCAGGTCGCCGTGGCGTCAATCGCTCAACGGACCGTGGAAGTTTCACGGCTCGCTGCGTCCCGCCGACCGCCCGCTCGACTTCTACCGCCCCGAGTACAGCGATGCCGCCTGGCGCTCGATCCCGGTGCCCTCGAGTTGGCAGATGCACGGCTTCGACATCCCCATCTACACCAACATCATTTACCCCTGGCCGCAGGACGCGAAGGAGGCGCCCAAAGTCCCCCACGAGTTCAATCCGGTGGGCAGCTATCGCACCCGCTTCACCGTGCCCGCCGCCTGGAGCGGACGGCAGGTGCTGCTGCACTTCGCCGGAGTCGATTCGGCGTTCTACGTCTGGGTGAACGGACGCAAGGCGGGTTACAGCGAGGACAGCCGCACTCCCGCCGAGTTCAACATCACGCCCTATCTCAAGCCCGGCGTGAACCTGCTGGCGGTGGAGGTGTACCGCTTCAGTGACGGCGCGTTTCTGGAGGACCAGGACATGTGGCGCATGAGCGGGATCTACCGCGACGTATATCTGTGGTCGCCCGCCGCCTCCCACGTGCGCGATTTCGAGATCCGGACGGACCTTGACTCCGCTTACCGCGATGCCGAGCTGAAGGTGAAGGCCGAGGTCGTGGGCGAAAAGCCCGTTACGCTCTCGGCGGCGCTCTACGACGCCGCGGGCGCCGCTGCCGGCAAGGCGGAAACCAAGGTGGAAGGCGCGGCGGCGGAACTCGGCATCAGAATCGCCAATCCGCGCAAGTGGTCGGCCGAATCGCCGTATCTCTACAAGCTGCTGCTCACTTTGACCGGAGCCGCCGGGCAGGTGATCGAAGTGATTCCCGCCAATGTCGGCTTCCGCAAAGTGGAGATCCGCAACGCGCGCCTGCTGGTCAACGGCCGGCCCGTGCTGATCAAGGGCGTGAACCGCCACGAGCACAGCGCCGAGACCGCCAAGTACGTGGACCTGGAATCCATGGTGCGCGACATCCGCATCATGAAGCAGTTCAACGTGAACGCGGTGCGCACCGCGCATTACCCGAACTCGCCCGCGTGGTACGACCTGTGCGACCGCTACGGCCTCTACGTGATGGACGAAGCCAACATCGAAGCGCACCACTACGGCAACGACCGCAACGCGCGGCTCACCAACGATCCCGCCTGGCGAGCGGCCTTCCTCGACCGCGTCGAGCGCATGGTGGAGCGCGACAAGAACCACCCGTCGATCATCGCCTGGTCCATGGGCAACGAATCCGGCGACGGCCCCAACGCCGAGGCCTGCTACCGGTGGGCGAAGCAGCGCGACCCGGGGAGGCCCTTCCACTACGAAGGCTCCACTGCGAACGGCGGCTCCAATGCCGATATCAACTCGTTCATGTATCCCTCGCCCGCGCGCGTGAAGGAACTAGCCGCCAAGCGCCCCGATATGCCCCTGATCCTGTGCGAGTACTCCCACGCCATGGGCAACAGCAGCGGCGGCCTGAAGGAATATTGGGACATTTTCTACTCCGGCGCCAACGCGCAGGGCGCCTTCGTGTGGGACTGGGTGGACCAGGGCATCCGGCTGCCCGTCCCCGGCGAGTACCGCGCCAACACCGCGAAGTCCACCTTCCTGGCCTACGGCGGCTGGTGGGAGGACAAGTCCGGCGTGCGCAATGACAACAACTTCAACAATAACGGCCTGGTTGGCGCTGACCGAAAGCCGCACCCGGGGCTGTGGGCCATCAAGTACGTCTACCGCTACCTGCACGCCTCGCCGGTGGATCTGAACGAAGGCCGCATCAAGGTGAAGAGCTGGTATTACTTCGTGAATGCCAGGGATGTGGCCGAGGGTCTCTGGGAGGTGAAGGCGGACGGCCGCACGGTGGCCTCCGGAAGGCTGCCCGAACTCGACATCCCGCCGGGCGCGGAGAAGGAATTCACGCTGCCCATGCCGAAGCTGGCCGCCAAGCCCGGAGTCGAGTATTGGCTCAACCTGAGCTTCGTTCTGAGGAACGCGACCTTGTGGGCGCCGAAGGGCCACGAGATCGCGTGGGACCAGTTCGCGCTGCCGGCCTCCTCCGCGGGTAAGCCGTTCACGCCGCCGAACGCCACGCTGGCGATCAAAGAGGACGGCGGTGCGGCGGTGCTCTCCGGTCCCGCGTTCTCCGTGCGCTTCGATCAGTCCGCCGGATTGCTTGCATCGTACGTTTATAAGGGCGTCAGGCTGCTCGAGCGCGGGCCGCGTCCGGATTTCTGGCGCGCCCGCACGGACAACGACATCGGCGCGGTGAAGAACCTGCGCAACCGCGTCCCGCCGATCAACGTGTGGCGCAACGCCGGCCCGGAGTGGAACGTGAAGGACGCCCGCGTGGAGCGCATCGACGAGCGCTCGGCGCGCGTCACGGTGGACGCCGAACTGCCCGAAGTGGAAGCCTCCTACACCATGACTTACACGGTCTACGGCAGCGGAGACGTGCTGGTGGACTGCTCCTATAAGCCGGGCGCGAAGAAGCTTCCCATGATGCCGCGTTTCGGCACCGAGTTGATCGTTGCCCCCGGCCTCGAAAACATCCGCTGGTACGGCCGCGGCCCCGCCGAAACCCACATCGACCGCCAGTTCGAGCGCGTGGGCGTCTACCGCTCCACGGTGAACGGCGAGTGGGTGGAATACTCCCGTCCGCAGGAAAACGGCAACAAGACGGATGTCCGCTGGGTCGCGCTGACCAACGCGCAGGGCATCGGGCTGATGGCCACCGGCTCGCCGCTGCTGAGCGTCACGGCGCGGCACTATCCCAAGGAAGACATGGAACGCGCCGCCTACAGCTTCCAGATGCAACCGCGGCCGGAGATCTACCTGAACCTCGACCTGAAGCAGATGGGCGCGGGCGGCATCGACAGTTGGAGCCCCAACGCGTATCCCATGCAGCCGTACCGCATCCCCGGCGATCAGCCGTACCGCCTCACTTACAGGCTCTCTCCGGTTGCTCCCTGAGGTTGATCAGGCCGCGGCAGCCGCTTACGCCGCACCTGCACGGCACCTTCTGGATCTTCCAGGAGAAGCGGTAATCGACGGTCAGTTCCTCGCCGGGCTCGATCGCGCGCCTGCTGAAGTACAGGATGTGGCCTTTCATGATGGAGCTGTACAGGTTGGGCTCGCAGGAGTGGTTGATGATCTCCGCGCCGCTGCCGCCCACGGCGCCGTCGATGGTCCAGTAGTCGTCGAGCGCAAACAGGTAGGTGTGGGAGCCGGCGCCGCGCCGCTTGGTTTCCCCGCGGCTGATGCGCTCGCCGGTGTACTCGATCACTTTGCGCCGCGGTGGAATGCGTTCCACGGCGAAAACGCCCCAGCGGTGAATGGAGGAACGGCCGGCACGGAGCCTGAAGGGAGTATGCCTGGGGTCGATGCGGGGGAGCATTTTTACCGAATTGTATAATAGCGTGCGTGATCCGAATTCAATCCGATAACCGGGCTCTTTACGAAGATGCCCTGGATTTCGCCCGCCGGCAAGTGCGGGCCCTGATCGAGCGCCATCCCGACTTCTACCCCATGTACACCGCACAGGGCCGGTGGAAACACTCCGGCGAAGCCTGGACCCACTGGTGCGACGGCTTTCTGCCGGGCATGATGTGGGTCTTCGCGGCGCGCGGCAAAGACGCCGGATACTGGCGCGAGCAGGCCATCCGCTATTCGCGCCCGCTGGAGCCGCGCAAACTGGACCGCACCGTCCACGACCTCGGCTTCATCTTCATCTCCACCTATCACCGCTGGAATGCGCTCGACCCGGACCCGGCGCTGGACGCCGTGGTGGTGGAGGCGGGCCGCACCATGTCGCTGCGCTTCAAGGAGAAGGGCCAGTACCTGCGGTCCTTCGTATCGGAAGACTCGCTGTTCATCGACATCATGATGAACGTGGGCATCATCTTCTACGCCGCGCTCCAGACCGGCGATCCGAAGCTGATGGATGTGGCCATGCGCCACACCCTCACCACGCGGCGCGTGCTGGTGCGCGGCGACGGCTCCACGGCGCACGAAGGCCTGTTCAACCTCGAGACCGGAGAGTTCCTGCGCCAGACCACGCACCAGGGCTACCGCGGCGACTCCTGCTGGTCGCGCGGGCTGGCGTGGTCGCTTTACGGATTTGGAACCTGCTACGGCTATACCCGCGACCCGCGCTTCCTTCAGACCGCGGAAGCCTGCGCCGATTTCTACATTCAGAAGACGCCGGAAGACGGCATCGCGCCCTGGGACTTCGACGCGCCTCCGGAAAGCCGCAAGCTGCTCGACACTTCCGCCGCCGCCATCACCGCCTCCGGGCTCTTCCAACTGGCGAAGTATTCGCACGACGCCGTCAAGGCCGATTTCTACGATCAGACCGCCCGGCGCATCCTCACCTCGCTGTGCGTGGCGCACCTGGCCAAGGGCGATCCGGACTGGGAGGGCATCCTCAAGGGCGGGGTCTATCACCTGCACAAGGGGCTGGGGGTGAACGAGTCTGTCATGTGGGGCGAGTATTTCTTCGTAGAGGCGCTGGACAAGGCTTTGGAGTAAACCCATGCGCGAATTTCGCACCGCGGCCGTTATCGGCACCGGCATGATGGGGCCGGGCATCGCCGTCACGCTCGCCACCGGCGGGCTGAGCACGGTGATCCTGTCCCGCACCGGGGAAGGCGCACGCCGCGGCCTGGAGGCGGCGCGCGCCCAGGCGCGGCTGCTCGAGGAGCACGGCCTGATCGAACAGGCGCCCGCGCTGGCCGCTTCCACCGACTTCGAGGCCGCCGTGGCGCGGGCCGACTTGGTGGTGGAATCCGGTCCCGAAAGCCTGGCTTTCAAGCAGGAGATTTTCGAACGGCTGGACTCTCTCGCGCCGCCCGGCGCCGTGCTCGCCTCCAACACTTCCGGCATCAGCATCACCAGCATCGCCGCGCGCTGCCACAGGCCGGAGCGCGTGCTTACCACGCATTTCTGGAACCCGCCGCATCTGATGCCGCTGGTCGAGATCGTCAAGGGCGAAAAGACCTCCGGCGAGATTGCGCTGGCCGTGCGAGACCTGCTGGCGCGCTGCGGCAAGACTCCTGTCCTGGTGAAGAAGGACCGTCCGGGGCAGTTGGGCAACCGCCTGCAAATGGCGCTGGTGCGGGAGGCGGCGCACATCGTGGCCGAAGGCATTGCGGATGCCGCCGATGTGGACCTTGCCGCGCGCACCGGCTTCGGCCTGCGGCTGCCGGTTTACGGCATCCTGGAGCACCAGGACGTGGTCGGGCTCGACCTGGGATTCGCCGTGGTGGATTACGTCTCCCGCGACCTGAACAACGAACCGCACGGCCCGGACATCATGCGGGAGATGATCGCGCGCGGCGAACTGGGCGCCAAGGCCGGCAAGGGCTTTTACGACTGGCCGGCCGGGAAGCTCGAAGAAGTCAAGGCGCGGCGAGACGGGTTCGTGCTGGAGTTCTTGAAAAACGCCGCGGGCAAGTAACTACCGCTTCAACAGGAACACGCAATTCTCCAGCCGGCTCGCGCCGCCGTCGTTCACCGCGAACTGCCGCGAGACGAAAGCTCCGCGCCGCATCACGCCGTTCCACAACGACGCTCCGGCGTAAGCGCCATCCCTGCGCAGCGCATAGAAGTTGATGTCGAACTTCTCCAGAATCGCGCGGTCGTTATCGAAATTCCGCGCAATGCGTTTCAGCACGTCGAGACAGGCGTCGGCGGGACTCATGCCGTGGCGCATGTTTTCGACGATGGTGTGCGCGCCGGCCACGCGGATGTTCTCCTCGCCGCGCCCGGTGGACCCCGCCGCGCCCACGTCCTGGTCCACGTAGAGCCCCGCGCCGATGATGGGTGAATCGCCGACGCGCCCCGGAATCTTCCACGCCAGGCCGCTGGTTGTGGTCACTCCGGACATCTCGCCCTTGGCGTTCAGCGCCAGGCAGTTGATGGTGCCGGTGGGCGGGTGTGCGACCACCTCCTCGATCCAGGCGGTTTTCTTCGGGCGCGGCGCGTCCAGCCCCGGTCCCCAGTTGTTGTGGCCGCCGGAATCGCGCTGCGACTGTTTCCAGGCCAGCCACGCCTGCCGCGATTTCTCCGTCAGCAGGTTCTCCTCCTTGAAGCCCTGCGCGCGGGCGAACCGCAGAGCTCCCTCTCCCACCAGCATGATGTGGTCGGTCTGCTCCATCACCAGCTTGGCTACCTTGGAAGGCGTCTTGATGTTCCGCAGGGCCCCCACGGCGCCCGCGCGGCGCGAGGGTCCGTGCATCACGCTGGCGTCCAGTTCGACCACGCCCTCTTCGTTGGGCAACCCGCCGTAGCCGACCGAGCTATCCTCCGGATCCTCTTCGTTGATATTCACCCCGGCGATCACCGCGTCCAGCGTATCGCCGCCGCTTCGCAACACTTCCATGGCGCGCTGGCAGGCGCGCAATCCGTTGGCGCTGCTGATGACGATTGCTTTCGCCGCCGCCATATGGGCTGCCGCCGGCAGCGCCGCCGCCCCCATCATCACGGCGCGCCTGCTGAGATTCGTCTGGCTCACTGCGTGTCTCCTTTTACGGGTGTAAAACAGCCCATTATAGTGGTCCTGCGCGTGAGATAATGGGGAAGTCGCACGGAAGGGGCAGCATTATGCGCAAACCGATCCGGCTTGCTACGATGATCGCGGTTGCCGCACTGGCGGCCGCGGGGCAGGAAACCCAACCGGCGCCGCAACCGGCGCCGCAGCCCTCACCTTCGCCATCTCCCGGCGGCTCGACGGGCGGCACGGGCCGGCCCGGAGCGCAGCCCACCCCGATGCCGACGCCGGATACCCGCCGGCTGCCCGGGCAGCAACAGCCGCCGGGCCGCATGGAAGACATGCCGCGGCCGATCTTTCTCTCCGGCAAGGTCATGCTGAGCGACGGCACGCCGCCGCCCGACTCGGTGGTCATCGAGCGCGTGTGCAACGGCGTTCCGCGCCCGGAAGCCTACACCGATTCCAAGGGTCACTTCAGCATCCAGCTCGGCATGAATTCGACTGTGATGGCGGATGCCAGCGTCAGCTCCACTGCGGATAGTCCCTTTGACGGGCCCATGTCCACGGGGCAGCGCACCGGCGGCTTCGGCTTCCCCGGACAGGGACGCGGCCTCACCGAGCAGCAGCTCATGGGCTGCGAGCTGCGCGCTTCGCTGGCCGGCTTCCGGTCCGAATCCGTGATGCTGGCCGGACGCCGCATGATGGACAATCCCGACGTGGGCGTCATCATTTTGCACCGGCTCGCTAACGTAGAGGGCACCACCATCAGCATCACCAGTCTGAACGCCCCCAAGGACGCCAAGAAGGCTTACGAAAAGGGGCGCGACGAGCTGAAGAAGAAGAAGCTCGCCAACGCGCAGAAGGAGCTGCAAAAGGCCGTCACCGCGTACCCCAAGTACGCCGCGGCCTGGTACGAGCTGGGCCGGGTGCACGAGGCGCAGAACAACGCGGAAGAGGCGCGCAAGTGCTACGCCGCCTCGCTGGAGGCCGACGGCAAGTACCTGCATCCCTACATGCAGCTTGCCGGCCTCGCCGCGCGCGACCGGAAGTGGCAGGAAGTAGCCGACACCACCGACCGGCTGATCCGGCTCGACCCGGTGGATTTCCCGCAGGCGTATTTCTACAACTCCGTGGCCAACTACAACCTGGGCAAGGTCGAGGCCGCGGAGAAGAGCGCGCGGGAAGCGCAGAAGCTGGACACGGCGCACCGCTTCCCCAAGGTGAATCACCTGCTGGGGATCATCCTTGCCGACCGGCGCGAATACGGCGCGGCGGCGGAAAATTTGCGCAATTACCTCAAGTTCGCACCCAACGCGACCGACGCCGAGACGGTGCGCGGGCAGTTGAGCGAACTGGAGAAGCTGGCGGGAGCGCGGCAACAACCATAACCATCGTGACCCACATCGCCGGGCGCGCCTTGTGCGCGTTCGTTCTTTGTTCCATGTTTGCAGAGGCTCAGGACCGCAACTATGCGCGGTCCATGGTGATCTCGCAGCAGGGGATCGTGGCCACCAGCCAGACCCTTGCCTCGCAGGCCGGCGCGCAGGCGCTGGCGCGCGGCGCCTCCGCCATCGACGCCGCCATCGTCGCCAACGCCGTTCTGGGGGTGGTCGAGCCCATGATGAACGGCATCGGCGGCGATCTCTTCGTCATCTACTGGGACGCCGGATCCCGCCGCCTGTACGGGCTCAATGCCAGCGGCTGGTCGCCGGCCGCGCTGACGCCGGAGCGGCTGAAAGCCGCCGGACACACGGCGATGCCGGCGGGCGGCATACATTCCGTCACGGTTCCGGGATGCGTGGCGGGATGGGAGCAGCTCCACCAGCGCTTCGGGCGGATGCCGTGGCGCGAGCTGTTCGCGCCGGCGATCTACTACGCGCGCAGCGGCTTCCCCGTCACGGAACTGATCTCGGAAACCTGGCGCAACTCGGAAGCCAAACTCGCGGCGGATCCGAACTCGCGCGGCGTGTTTCTGCCGGCCCCGCGGGTGGGCGGGATGTTCCGCAACCCAAGGCTCGCTCTCGCGCTCGAAGCGATCGCGGCCGGGGGCGCCGGAGCGTTTTACCGCGGCGCAATCGCCAAGGCGCTTCTCAAGACGTCGGAGCGGCTGGGCGGAACCATGGCCGCCGCCGATCTCGCCGAGTACCAGGCCGAATGGGTGGATCCCATCGCCACCGAGTACCGCGGCTGGAAGGTCTACGAGCTGCCGCCCAACGGGCAGGGCATCGCCGCGCTCCAGATGCTGAACATCATGGAGCGTTTTCCGCTCGCGCGCCTGGGGCCGCAGAGCGCCGGCGACCTGCACTACAAGATCGAGGCGCAGAAGCTGGCCTATGCCGACCTGGCGCGCTACGTGGCCGATCCGCGTTTCGCCTCCGTTCCCGTCGCCGGGCTGCTTTCGAAACCTTACGCGGCCGGGCGCGCGAAGCTCATCGACGCCACCCGCGCGCGGTGCCAGGCGGCGCCCGGCAATCCGCCGGAGCCGGGCGGCGACACCATTTACCTCGCGGCGGTGGACCGCGAGGGCAACATCGTCTCGCTGATCCAGAGCATTTACCTGGCGTTCGGCTCCGGCATCGCGGTGGACGATTACGGGTTCCACCTGCACAACCGCGGGGCGCTGTTTACGCTCGAGGCGGGGCATCCCAACCTGCTCGCCCCACGCAAGCGTCCGTTCCACACCATCATCCCGGGGTTCATGGAACGGGGCGAAACGCGCATGGGTTTCGGCATCATGGGCGGGCTCAACCAGGCGCAGGCGCACGCGCAGTTCGTCTCCAACGTGGCGGACCACGGGATGAACATACAGGCCGCGCTCGAGGCGCCGCGCTTCACCAAGCTGACTTTCGGCGGCTGCGACTTGAGCATCGAACGCCGCGTCGCCCCGCAGGTGCGGGACACGCTGACCGCGCGCGGGCACGTGCTCACTGTGCTGGGCGACTACTCCATGCAGGTGGGCGGCGGGCAGGCGGTGCTGCACGATGCCGCCGCCGGGGTGAATTACGGAGCGTCGTCGCCGCGTAAGGACGGCGCCGCCGTCCCCGAACCCGCGCCCTACTTCACTCCCCCACCACCGTCACGGTGATCTGCCGGTCGCGCGGGCGGCTGTCGAAATCGCACAGCACGATCTGCTGCCAGGCGCCCGTGCCGGTTTCGCCGTTGATGACGGGGAACGATCTGGCCGTACCGATCAGCGCGCTGCGCAGGTGCGAGTAGCCGTTATCGTCGTTCCAGCGCGCATTGTGCGCGTAATCCGAGCTTGACGGTGCGATCTTTTCGAGCGCCCGCCGCAGGTCCGCCACGCAGCCGGATTCGTACTCCAGCGTGGTGATGCCCAGCGTGGATCCGTTGCCGGCGACATTCACGACGCCGCTGCGGATCTTGCTTTCGGCAACGATGCGCTCCACCTGCGGCGTGATGTCCAGCACGTCGCAGTTCCCCTTGGTGGAGACGCGAAAGGTTTTTTGAAACACGGGCATGCTGTGCGCTGGTGCTCAATCCAGGTCGATGTCGCGCTGCGGAGGCAGCGCGTCCGGATTCTCCTTGGCCTGGCGCAGAAGCTCGTCGAACTTCTTCGAAAGCACCTGGCCGTGCGATTTGTGCGTTTCCACCTGTTTGCGGAAAACCTCTTCGCGCCGCCCGGCCTCGCCCTTCAGGCGGGCCACCGCCGCGGCCAGGTCTTCCACCTCGCGCGGCTTTTCGAACGCTTTGTGGGAAATGACCGCGCGCGTTTCCGGGTCGATCTTGAGAGTGGCCTGGCAGCAGGGGCACTCTACCTCGAACATGGCCTTCGCCTTCGCCATACGACCATGGTAGGACAGAGTGATTGTCAGGCTCAAGAAGAGGTGATTGTGAAGGATTTTAGCGGAACTGTCTGGAAGGATACTGCTCGGAAGGAAGGCGCCTGGCGGGTCTTAGCTGAGGGTCAATCACGTCTCCTTGAGCCTGAATCGACTTAATCACAAACTCCTGTCAGGCAAGCCGCGTGCCAAATCAGGATCGCATTTGTTTATAAATACATCCAGTTCCACGGACGGTTCGCGCCGTGCAATTTTGGCAGTGCCGCGACAATCTTTTCGCGGCAGCTATGGCAGAAAGGCGCGTTGACGTCAGGGCCGCGCCGGCGCCAGCGCGGTGACGGGAATCGGATCGGGCGGCCGCGAAACCTGCGCCCGGTAGGCTTCGTTGATCGAGATGTTGTTGTTGGCGAGCGTTTGACCCGTGGCGCGGTCCAGCTCCACCTTGGCCTTGCTGTAATTGCTGGTCGCGGCGACCTCCATGGACCGGGCGTTGGCCAGGTCGCGCTGCGCCAAAATCACGTTGTAGATGGTGGAAGCGCCGAGCGCGAATTTCTTCTCCTCCGCGTCCACGGTCTGCTCCTGGAGCACGCGCGCCTTCACCGACGCCTGGTAACGCGCCCGCGCCTGCTGCACCCCGATCACCGCGTTTTGCACATCCACGCGCACCTGGTTCTCCAGGCGCTGCCTCTGAAGCTGTTGCTGCCGGAGGGCCAGTTCGTCGTTGATCATGTCCGCCTGCGCGGCGCGGTTCGCCAGCGGGATATTCAGGTTGAAGCCCAGGCTGTAGTCGGGGAAATTCCGCGCGAACAACTGGCTTAACACCGTCCCGTAGCCGCCGACGAAGAACGCGTTCTGGCTGCGCGTCCGGCCCGGCACCACCGGAAGCTCGCTCGGCTGGCCCGCGAGGCCGTTGTTCGCCACGCTGACCACCGCGTCGAGCGTGGGCAGCAGGGCGCTGCGGTCGCCGCGCAGGTTGATCTCCGAGTTGCGTATCTGCATGCGCGACTGCGCCAGCTCGGGCCGGCTTGCCAGCGCACTGGCGGTCAGGTCCTGCACGGGCGCGATGGGCTCCACTTCCGGAACCCGTATGCGGTCGGTCGGGATGATGCGGGCGTCGGCCACGCTGGGGCTGGCCACGCCGTTGCGGCTCAGCGCGTTCTTGAGGATGGTCTCCTGCTGCAACACCTGCGTCTGGGAAATGGTGAGGTCCTGCTGCCGGGCGGCCATCTCGGCTTCCGCGCGCACGATCTCGATGGGCGCCAGTGTCCCCACCTCCACCTGCTTCTTGTTGTCGTTGTAAAGCTTCTCGGCGAGGTCCAGCGATTGTTTCTTCACCCGCACGTCCTCGTTGAAGCTCACCAGGTCCCAGTAGAGGTTCATGACCGCCGAAACCGTCGTAATCACCTGGTTCTTGAACGTCAGGTCGGAGATCTCGCGGTTGTTCTTCGCGATCTGGATCTGGCGCGAGTTCACGGCGATGCCGAAACCTTGCAGCAGCCGCTGCGTGACGGTCAGACCGAGCGTGGAACTGTTGGAAGGGTTGAAGTCCGCGCTGCGGTTGTTGTTCGACAGGCTCTGGTTGCTCAGGGTCAGGCTGAACGTGGTGCCGGTGAGAAAGCCCTTCTGCAAGGCGACGCTAGAAGTGTCCGTGCGCGCCACCAGCGCGTTGGTCCCGGTGACGAAGGCGCTGCTCTGGGGCGTGCTTGTGTGGTTCCAGCGCAGCGAGCTGACGATGGTCGGATCGAGGTTCGGAATGGTCGAGCCGGTCTGGGTGACCAGCGTGGAGCCGACCGTGGCCGTGCTGGCGGCCGCCGCCGAAGCTGCGTTGCCGCTGATTCCGGTCTGCGCGGCGCCGCGTCCGCTTTCACTGGCGCTGGCCGGACCCGCGGTCACGCTGGTGGTCACGCCGCGCGCGAAGCCGCCCGCCCGCGCGCGCAGGATGGACGCCTCGGCGAGCTGCGGGCCGTAGCGCTGGATCTCGATATCCAGGTTGTTCTCCAGCGCCAGCGCGATGGCGTCCTGCAACGAGAGATACAGATTTCCCGCGCGCAGCAGCGCCTCCAGGCGGTTCGAGTTTGAGGTGTCCGCGGCGGGCACCCGCGGCGGGCGGTAATTATGCGTGAGCCGCGAGAGGAAACCACCGGACTGCCCGATCTGGTGCGCCTCTGCGCGCGCGCTTTGCGCGTTCAACTGCGGCGGCGCGGCCGTAAGGGCCGCACAGACCACGGCCACGAGCGATTGTGTTCGCAACATAATTCTCATCCCGACGGCTTCGGTTAACTCAATGGTATAGTGGCTTTCGTGAGCCCGCAAGCCGAGTCCATCCTGCAACTGTTCCGCGACACCGGTGCCTATCTGAACGGGCACTTCCGTCTCACCAGCGGTATGCACAGCCCGCAGTACCTGCAATGCGCGCTGGTGCTCCAGCACCCGCGGCACGCGGAGATGCTGGGACAGGAGCTCGCGGAGAAATTGCGCGGGCTTGCCGGAGGTCCCGTAGCGGTGGTGGCGTCGCCGGCGCTCGGCGGCCTGATCATCGGTCACGAGGCCGCGCGCGCGCTCGGCGCACGGCATATCTTCACCGAACGCGGCCCGGACGGAAAGATGACGCTGCGCCGCGGTTTCGGCGTGGCGGCGGGAGAGCGCGCCGTAGTGGTGGAAGACGTGGTGACCACCGGAGGCAGCACGCACGACGTGGTCGAGGTGTTGCGCGCGGCTGGCGCGGACGTGCTCGCGGCGGGCTCCATCGTGGACCGCTCCGGAGGGCGCGCGGATGTGGGCGTGCCTCGCGCCGCCCTGGTCACCCTCAGCGTGGAAGCCTGGCAGCCGGAAGCCTGCCCCCTGTGCGCCGAGGGCAAGCCGGTGGTGAAGCCAGGCTCGCGCCCGGTTTGATGCGCCGCATACGAATCGACGTCGCTTACGACGGCACGGACTTTCACGGCTGGCAGGTGCAACCGGATCTGCCCACCGTACAGGGCACACTCGAAGGCGCGTTGTCGCAGATCGAAGGCAGGCCCGTACAGGTGGCGGGTTCCGGCCGCACCGATGCCGGCGTGCACGCCGTGGCGCAGGTGGCGGCCTTCACGCTGGAGAACCGCATCCCGCTCTACAACCTGCGCAAGGCGGTGAACGCTCTGCTGCCGCCTTCCATCCGGGTCACCGCCGCCTCGGAGGTTGCGCCGGAGTTTCACCCGCGTCATGACGCCAGGGCCAAGACTTACGAATACCGCATCGCGCGCGAGGAGGCCTGCCCGCCGTGGGAGTACCGCTACGTGTACCATTATCCTTACCCGCTCGATGTGGAGGCCATGACGCGGCTCGCGCCGGTATTTGAAGGCCGGCACGATTTCAGCGCCTTCGCGGCCTCGGATGAGAGCGACGCCGAGGGCCGCTCCAAAGTCCGCACGGTGTTCTCCTCCCAACTTGTGCAGTCCGGCAGCCGGCTGTTCTACCGCGTGCGCGGCAGCGGGTTTCTCAAGCACATGGTCCGCAACATGGCGGGCGCGCTGATCGAAGGCGGCAAAGGCAACCTGGACGAAGCCGGACTTCGCGCGCTGCTCGCCCCGGCGCCGCGCAAAGCCGGCCCCACGGCTCCGGCCAAGGGTCTCTTCCTCATCGGCGTGGAATATCCGTAGGGACGCGCCGCGCGATATACTGGCTGGCAGAGTATCCGCTTCAGGTGCAATCGCATATGCATAGAATACGAGGCATCATCACGGTTGCGGCCGCGCTGGTTGTGCTGTCCGCAGCCCCTATTTCACAGGCCCAGGACGCTCGTGGAAGAATCCTGGGGCGGGTGACCGACGCGTCATCCGCCGTAATTCCGGGCGCCGAAGTCGTGGCGACACACACGGAAATGAACACGCGCGTCACGGCGCGCAGCAACGAGGCGGGCAACTACGACCTGCCTTATCTTCTGCCCGGCCCTTACCGCATCGACGTTGAGGCGCAGGGCTTCAAACATTACACCCGCCAGCCGATCGAAGTGCGGGTGGGCGATGCCATCACCATCGACGTCGCCATGGAACTCGGCAACATCACTGAACACGTGGAAGTCACCGCCGAGGCCCCGCTGCTCGAATCGGCTTCGGCCAGCATCTCGTCCATGGTGGACCACCGGCAGCTCTCCGACCTGCCTATCGGCGGCGGCGACGTGATGTTCCTCTCGCAACTGGCGGCGGGCGTGACCACGGCGCAGGCGCCGGGACACAATTGGCTGCCCAGCGCCGTCGACGTCATGTCGAACCTCAACGTCGCGGGCACGCCGAACGGCTCGAGCGAGTTCACGCTGGACGGCATTTCCAATATGACGCGCAGCAGCGTTTCCTTCGCGCCGCCGCCCGACATGGTTCAGGAATTCCGGGTCCAAATGGCCACTTTCGACGCCTCCCTGGGCCACGCCGCCGGAGGCACGGTGAACATGAGCCTGCGGGCGGGCACCAACGAACTGCACGCCACCGCCGACTGGGGCAACGCCCCCAATCCGTGGCAGGCCAATTCCTTCTTCACCAACAAGCAGATCTACGACCTCTCCACGGGGCCGGTCACGGAGGAGAAGAAGAAGCGGCTGGCGCCGCCGCGCATGGTGAACCGCTACTCGGCCACGGCCGGCGGACCGGTCTACCTGCCGAAGATCTATGACGGCCGCAACCGCACCTTCTGGACCTACGGTTTCCAGGGCTTCAACCGGCGCAACCCCAACAACGACTACTTCACCGTGCCCACATCGGCCGAGCGGAGCGGCGACTTTTCCGCGCTGCTGGCGCTGGGTCCAAATTACCAGATCTACGACCCCGCCACCATCGCGCCGGCCGCCGGAGGGCGCTTCAGCCGCCAGCCGCTTCCGGGCAACCGCATCCCGGCTTCGCGCCTGGACCCCCTGGCCCAGAAGTACATCCAGTTCTACCCCGCGCCCAACGTGGCGGGCACCGCCGACGGCCGCAACAATTACCAGGTGACCTCGGCCAACAGCAACGATTTCCGGCAGAACATGGTGCGCGTAGACCACAACATGAGCGAGCGGCACCGCATCTTCTCGCGCTATACGGAAAGCTGGCTGAACTTCTACCGCGGCAACTACTTCAACAATGAAGCCCGCGGCCTGAACCGCTACCGCATCCAGCACGGGGCGGGCTTCGACGACGTATACACCTTCTCTCCCTCCTTCCTGCTGAACGTGAAATACGGGTTTACCCGCTTTCTGGAGTCCGATTATCCTTTTTCCACCGGCTACGATCTGAGTAAACTGGGGCTGCCGGCCTCGCTGGTAAGCAGCATCGACCCGCAGGGCGTGGCGTTCCCGCTGGTTAACGTGGACGGGTACGCCAGCCTCGGGGAAGGCGGCGGCGACCAGTTCATCACCAACTACCACACCTGGAACGCGGCGTTCACCAAATCCAGCGGCAACCACACCCTGCGCTGGGGCATGGAATACCGGCTCATGCGCGAGAACACGGTGAGCTACGGCAACGCGGCGCCGCAGTTCGATTTCAGCACTCTGTGGACGCGCGGCCCCACGGACACCTCCCCCACGGCTCCCATCGGGCAGGGTCTGGCCGCGCTGCTGTTCGGAGTCCCCACCGGCGGCAGCATCGACCTGAACGCCTCGCGCGCCGAGCAATCCGGTTTCGGCGGACTCTACTTCCAGGACGACTGGAAGGTGACGCGCCGGCTCACCGTCAACCTCGGCCTGCGCTGGGAGTTTGAAACCTCCCCCACGGAGCGCTTCAACCGTTCGGTGCGGGGCTTCGATTTCTCCACGGCCAGCCCGATCTCGGCGGCGGCGCTGAAGAACTACACGGCGAAACCCATTCCCGAGCTGCCGGTCTCCCAGTTCCGCACCATGGGCGCGTTGACCTTCACGGGCGCCGGCGGGCAGCCGCGCGGCTACTACGAAACCTCGAAGAAGATCTTTGCTCCGCGTGTGGGCTGGGCCTACCAGCTAAACGCCAGAACCGTCCTGCGCGGCGGCTACGGCATCTTCCCCGACGTGGTCGGCATCGACCGCAATCACGCCAACCAGGCGGGGTTCAGCCAGCGCACCAACCTGGTGCCGTCGCTCGACAACGGCCAGCACTTCCGCGCCTCGCTGGCGAATCCGTTCCCGGACGGCGTTCTCCAGCCTGCCCCGGTGGGCCCGGCGACGTATCTCGGGCGCGCCATCAGCTTCTTTCCCGATAAGTACGCCACGGGCTACATGCAGCGGTGGAGCTTTTCGGTGCAGCGCGAACTGCCCGGACGCTCTCTGGTGGAGGTGGGCTACATCGGCAACCGCGGCACCCGCCTGAACACCACGCGCCAGCTTGACAGCACGCCGCGCCAATACCTGAGCACCTCGCCCGAGCGCGACCAGGCGGTCATCGACTACCTTGGCGCCGCGGTCCCGAGCCCCTTCTACGGGATCCCGGAATTCGCGGGCAGCGGCATCACCGGCGTGAACATCTCGCGCGGCAACCTGCTGCGCCCGTATCCGCATTTCAACGGCATGACCACCCCGGATCCGAGCGGCATGAGCTGGTATCACTCCATGGTGGCGCGGATGGAGAAGCGCTTCACCCGCGGCTACTTGATGAACGTGAATTACACCTGGTCGAAGTACATGGAAGCCGTGGCGTACCTGAACGACACGGATCCCACTCCGACGCACGTAATCTCCGCCGCCGACCGCCCGCACCGCCTCACCGTGACGGGGATCTACGAGTTGCCGTTCGGCAAAGGCAAGCCCGTGCTCTCGGGCGCCGGCGGGCTGCTCCAGGCGCTGTTCGGCGGCTGGCAGACCCAGGCCATCTACATGTTCCAGAGCGGCCCTCCGGTCGGTTTCGGCAACATCATCTTCCGCGGCGACCTGCACGACCTGGTGCTGCCTCGGTACGACCGCAGTCCGGAGCGCTGGTTCAACATCGACGCCGGCTTCGAACGCAGCAACCAGAAGCAACTGGGCAGCAACATCCGCGCTTTCCCGCTGCGGCTCACCGGGCTGCGCGCCGACGGCGACAACTACTGGAACGCCTCCCTGCACAAGGAGTTCGCCGTGAGGGAGCGTTTCAAGCTGCGGCTGCGCACGGAGTGGGAAGGAGCCCTGAACCACCCCTCGTTCGCGGCGCCCAACACCGCTCCGGCGAATACGCTGTTCGGCCAGGTGAACAGCACGCGCGGCGAGGCGCGGCGCATCTTCGTCGGTTTGAAGTTGATGTTCTGAACGGCGGCGCGGAGCAGGCGGCCCCTATTCCGTCGGCTCCGCGAACTCGATCGCCTTCCTGAATCCGCGGGTCTTGTAGGCCCCGTAAGCCACCCCGGTCAGCAGCCAGAGTCCTCCCGCAATCTTCGCCGGCGTGCGCAGGTTCAACCAGATGTACATGCAGATGGTGAAGCCCAGCACCGGCGGCAGGAAGTTAACCAGCTTCTTCTCCCGTTCCCGCACCCAGTAGTGAACCAGCGCCGCCGCGTTCACCCCCATAAAGGCGATGAACGCGCCGAAGTTCAGCAGTTCCGCGCCGAGCTGGTAGGACATCAGGAACGCGCCCGCCAGCGCCAGCGCGCCGGTGAAGAGCACGTTATTGCGCGGAACGCGGCGCTTCGGCTCGATGGCGCCGAAGAACCCGCGCGGGATGGTGTTGTCGCGCCCCATGCCGTAAAGCAGCCGCGCCGCGGCCAACTGCGCTCCCGAGCCGGAACCGATGGTAGCCGCCAGCAGCGTGGCGTTCACCAGTTGCAGGAGCCACACGCCGCCCGCCCGCCCCGCCACGTGCACGTAGGCCGTATCCACGTCCGGGTAGCTCTGCCAGTCCGGCCAGATGAGCTGCGCCGCGTAAACCTCCAGCGTCGCCAGCACCCCCGTCACCAGGCACGTGAGCACGGTGGCCAGCAGGATGTTGCGGCGCGGGTTCTTTACCTCCTCCGAAAGCGTGGAAATCCCGTCGAAGCCAATGTAGGTCAGCACGGCGATAGAGGCGCCGGTCGAGATCGCGCCCCAGGAAAACGTCCGCGGATCGTAGAAGGGGCGCGTGAACATTGCGGGCGTCACGGTCATGCTGAGAACGTACCGGACGGTTGCCGCGAACATCAACAACACCACCACCCCCATGGCCGCCACCAGGATTTCGTTGGTGCGCGCGGTGGCGCGGATGCCCCGCAGGTTCAGCCCCGTGAACAGCAGCGCGAAAAACACCGCCCACGCCGCGTACGGCACCGCCGGAATGATGTTGCCCGCCGCCTTGCTGCACCAGATGGTGCAGATGATCGGGTTGAGCATGTAGTCCATGGCCATGCTCCAGCCCGTCACGAAGCCCAACCCCGAATGAATCTCCCGCCCCACGTAGGTGTAAGCCGAACCCGCGCTCGGGTAAGCCCGCGCCATGCGGCCGTAACTCACGGCGGTGAACAGCATGGCGCCCATGGCGATCAGGATGGTGGTGACCACGTGCCCGCGCGCCTCCTGGCTGACGACGCCGAACAGCGGCATGGGCGCGGTGGGCTGGATCAGCACGATCCCATACAGAACCAGGTCCCAAAGCCCCAGGGCGCGCTTCAACTGCGGTTCGGTGGCGGCAGACATGAGACCTCGATTGTATCCATAATGGGGATGGTGCTGGCTCGCATTCGCGCCGCCCTGGTGCGGCGCATCCGTTATCAGGTGACTCGCGGCGGGGCGGTCTACTTTCTCGCCCTCGCGCTGGTGGCCGCGGCGGCGGTGATCTCCGCCAACAACCTTCTGTTTCTGATCCTGGCCGCGATGGTTGCCACCCTGCTGATTTCCGGATTCGTGAACCGCCTGTGCCTGGCCGGCCTGGAACTGGATTTTCTGGTGCCCGAGCACGTCTCGGCGGGCCGCACCGTCCGCGCACGCCTGTTCGTACGCAACGCGAAGAAGTGGATGCCCTCGTTCTCCATGGAGGTGACGGGCCTGGCGCCCTCGCCGCTCCTGACGTCGGTGTATTTCCCCGTCATCCCGGGCGGCGCGACGCTGGAGGAGGGCGTCGAGATCCGCTTCCCGCGCCGCGGCGCGTACCGCCAGAACCGCTTTGCATTCAGCACGCGTTTCCCGTTCGGATTCCTGGAAAAGAACGTGCGGGTCACGCTGCGGCGCGAAGTGATTGTTTACCCGTCAATCGACCCGCAGCCGGGCTTCGAGGACCTGCTTTCCCAGCTCGGCGGAGAGATCGAATCGCACCAGCGCGGCCTGGGACGCGATTTCTATCGCATCCGCCCCTACCAGCCGTTCGAAAGCGCGCGGCACGTGGACTGGAAGGCCACGGCCCACGTGGGCAGCCTCCAGGTGCGCGAGTTCGCCCGCGAGCAGGAGCAGAGCGTGGAGATGTACCTGGACCGCAACGTTCCCCCGGAAATGGAAGCCTGGTTCGAGCAGGCCGTGGCCTGCTGCGCGTTCCTGTGCTGGCGGCTTTCGGCGCGCGGCGCGGGAGTGCATTTTCGCACTCAGGATCTCGATATTCGCCTGCCGGAGGAATGCGATATTTACGCGATTTTGAAAATTCTGGCCCTGATAGAGCCGGCGGCGGAAAAATCCCCCGAAGCGCCGCTCGATTATACGCGGTTTCACGTGGTTCTGTCGCATACCCCGCAGGTATTTCGGGATGCCGGCTGGACCGGCGCGCGCATTCTAACTCCCGACGAATTTCTAACCCCTGCGCGGGTAAATGCGGGCGATTAATCGTGGCCCAAACCGATTTAATGAAACGCCCGGACCCCGAATTTCACTACCTAATGGAGCCGGACCGCGAGCTGCCTTGCCGGTGGCCATGGTTCTCCCACCTGAACGCCGGCGGCAAGCAGCTCGCTTCCTTTTTGTAGGGCGGCTATTCGTACCGCAGGGCTTCCACCGGGTCCAGGCGCGCGGCGCGGCTGGCGGGCCAACTGCCAAAGAACAGGCCCACCCCCACCGAGACCAGGACCCCGGAAGCGACCGCCCACAGCGGCACGGCGGTGGGCAGGGTCGGGAATACCAAGCCGGTGAGGCCCGAAATGCCCCAGCCGATCAGCATGCCGATAAGCCCGCCCAGAAAGGTCAGCACCACGGCTTCGGTGAGGAACTGAACGACGATATCGGCGCGGCGCGCCCCCACGGCTTTGCGGATGCCGATCTCGCGAGTGCGCTCGGTGACCGACACCAGCATGATGTTCATCACCCCGATGCCTCCCACCAGCAGTCCGATCGAGCTGAGGATTACCATCACTAGCGCGATGGTGCCGGTGACGCGGTGAAAATCCTCGATCATCTGCTCGGAGGTGGAGATGCTGAAGTTGTCCGGCGCGTTGCCCTGCACCCGGCGCCGCATGCGCAGCACCGAGCGCACCTCGTCCTGCGCGCGCGTGAGCATGCCGGGCTGGGCCATGATCACCAGCATGTGTTCCTTGGCGTTGGGGAACATCTTGCGCATGGTGAAATACGGAAACAGAATGCGGTTATCCTCCTGGCCGGGGAAGGAGGCGGCGGGCTTGTCCATGACCCCGACCACCTGCACCGCGTGGCCGTCCACCTCGATCCATTTGCCGATCGGATCCATGCCCTGGAACCACCCCTTGTAGATGTTCTCGCCGATGACCACCACGGGGACGCGGTGCTGGTTCTCCACGTCGGTGAAGAACCGGCCGAACAGCATGGTGGTGCCGCCGGCGGCGTAGCCCTCCTCGGTGCCTCCGATTTCCAGTTGGTAGGTGTCGTTGCCCTTGTAGCGCGCCTTGTGGATGCCGCGGTCGGGCCACAGGTAGGGGCTGGCGTGAAGCACCGAGGGACAGCGCTCGGCGATGGCGACGGCGTCTTCCCGCGTCAGCGGCTTGCGGCGGCGCTCCTCCGGGGTCCAGTGTCCCATGCTCCGGCCCTTGAGCACGATCATGGTGTCCGGGCCGAAACTTCTCAAAATGTTGGTGATGGCAGTGTCCAGGCCGGCGATGATGGATCCCACGCCGATTACCGCGCCGGTGCCGATGATGACGCCCAGCACGGTGAGGAAGGACCGCATCTTGTGTTCGCGCGTGGTGGCGAGCGCCAGCCGCACTCCCGCGTTCAACGCGCCAAGAGTCATCGTTCCACCCTCAAGGCTTCGATAGGATCGAGTTTCGCCGCGCGCTGCGCGGGATAGATCCCGAAGAAAAGGCCGACGCTGGCCGAAAGAAGCACGCCGACCACGATCGCGCTCAGCGGCAGCACCATGGGCACGGGCGTCAGGTTGCGGACCAGAATGGCGACGATCCAGGCGAGCGCCACGCCCACCAGCCCGCCCATGGCGGCGAGCATCGAGGATTCCACCAGAAACTGGTTCAGGATATCGCGGCGCCGCGCCCCAACCGACTTGCGGATGCCGATCTCGTGGGTCCGTTCGGTGACCACGGCCAGCATGATGTTCATGATCACCACGCCCCCCACCACCATGAACACCGAGACCACGCCGACGGCGGTGGCGGCGATGGCGCCGGTCAACTGGTTCCAAAACTGCACCAGCGAATCGGAAGTGAGCATGCCGAAGGTGTCCTCCGCCTTGGGGCCGAGGTGCCGGTAGGCGCGCAGCAGCATGCGGGCTTCCTCCTGCGCCTGGTACAGGTGCGCGTGGTCGATGGCCATGGCGTTAAAGGCCATGCCGCCGCGTGAGCCGTAGGTCTTGAAGAAGGTCTCCACGGGGATCAGCACGAAGTTGTCCAGCGAGTGGCCGAAGACCGAGCCCTTGGGCTTGGCGATGCCGATGACCTCGTAGGGGCGGCCGTCCACTGTAACGGACTTACCGGCGGGGTTTCCGCCCGGGAAAAAGCGGTTGGCCAGATCTTTGCCGATGAACGCCACCAGGCGGCGGCGCTGATCGTCGGGCTCCGAGATGAAGCGGCCCTCCTCCACCTGGATGTTATTGATAATCCCGATATTCGGCGTCACTCCCTGGAAATCCACGCCCTCCACCGATTCCTTGCCGAAATGCACCGTCGTGTTGCGGTAGGTTTCGATGCCCCACTCCTTGACCAGGGTGCTGCGTTCCTTAAGAAACTGGAACTCGTCCTTCTTCAACTGCGGGTTGCGGCGGAGCAGCTCGATGTATTTTTTGATCCCCCCGGAAGTCATGAAGATGCGGACGATGCGGAAGCCGTCCGCGCCCATATCGGAGACGTTCTGGGCGACGTAGACATCCATGCCGTGAATCACGGACATGACCGCAATCAGGGTGGTGGTGGCCAGGATAATGCCCAGCAGGGTGAGGAAGCTGCGCAGCTTGCTGCCGCGCAGCGAGACGGAGGCCGCGGCCACGGCCTCCCAGAATGAAGCTTGGGCCTGCATCTAAAATCAAGACGGTGGTACGCCCCTATTTGTTCCTTCGAGGCGCAAGAACCATTCTATTACCGCCGTCTCGGCCCAGAAACGGGGGCGTCCACGCGCCAGAAAACCGAGATGCCCTCCGTGCGGGGTGGCGTGCAGCGTCAACCAGGGATTCTCAGTGAGGACCGGGCGCCGGAAGAGCTCGAAAGGGACCAGCGGGTCATCCTGGGCCTGCAACAGCAGCGTAGGAACCCGGATTCCCTCCAGAAAACGCGCCGAGGACTGGGTTTCGTAGTAGTGCTGGGCGCCGCGGAACCCGAAAGCGGGCGCGGTGATGCGCTCGTCGAAGGCGATGATGGAACGGATGCCGTGGAAATCGGCCCGGGTGTAGCGCCCGGTGGCCAGCAGGCGGCTTCTCATCTTGCGGAGGAACCGCATCTCGTAGACGCGGTTCTCGAGCCGGCCCAGGCGCCGGGAACACGCGGCCAGATCGAGGGGCGTGGAAACGGCGCATATGCCGCGGATCAGCTCGCGCGCCCCCTCGCCCAGCTCACCCGCCAGTTTCAGCGCCACGTTGCCGCCCAGCGAGAAGCCGGCCAGGTACACGGGCCGGCCGAGTTCCCGCACCACGGCGGCCACGTCCGAGGTCAGCCCGGAATGGTACAGCGTCTGGGAGAGCCGCTCGGTGCCGCCGCAAGTGCGCATGTGGAAGCGGTGCGCGCGGAAACCGGCCTCAAGCGCCAGGCGGGCCGCGCCGCGCATGTAGCCGGACTCCCCCGAGCCCTCCAGGCCGTGCACCAGGACCACGTCGCCGCGCGGCGCCGCCGGGCTCTGCTCTTCCACCATGACCCGCACGCCGGGCGCGGTGTTGTACAGCCGCTCGGCCGCCGGGTAAGACCGGCTCTCCGGACGCGGCCAGAAGTGGCCCGCGAGGGTTTGCAGGTGCGGGTTGCGAAACAGCGGAACAAAATCACGCATTCGTTCGATAGGATAAGAGTGTATGAGTATTGCTCAGCTTGCAGCCGGAGCGCTCCTGGCAGTGGGAGCGGCAGCGCAGGTGCCGCGGCCGGCCGGCGACGTGGCCATCAACCTGCCCGGCGGAAAGCAGATTACGCTCCAGCAGTACCGCGGCAAGATCGTCGCGCTGGTCTTCATATCCACCACTTGACCACACTGCCAGACGCTCGCTCAAGTCTTGAGCGGTATACAACGTGACTACGGCCCGAAAGGGGTGCAGGTGCTGATGTCGTCCATCGACGACCAGGGCGCGACGCTCGCTCCGCAGTACGTGCGCCAGTTCCGGCCCAACTACCCGATGGGGTGGACGGACCGTCTCTCGGCGATGAATTTTCTACACGTCTCGGTGATGACGCCCGGCTACGTGCCGAAGATGGCGTTCATCGACCGCAAGGGAATTCTTCAGTTCCAGGTGTTCGGCGAGGCTCCCTACTTCCGCGACGCGGAACGCGACCGGAACATGCGGGCCACCCTCGACGGTCTCTTGCGGGACGAAGCCAGGACCCAGCGCCCAAAAAGCAAACGCTCCGCAGCCTCAAGGTAGCCTGCATGCGCTAAGATGGGCGCAGCATGAGGGTCTGTGTCTGCGCACTGGCGCTGGTGTGCGGGGGTTCGCTTTGGGCGCAGCGCGTGGGGGAGCGCGCGCGCAGGCACCTGGCGGACCTGATCCGCCTGGAAACCGTCAACCCGCCCGGAAACGAAACGCTCGCGGCCCGCTACCTGGAGCGGGTGGCGCGCGAAGAGGGCATCGCCTGCGAGTTGCTGGGCAGCGACCCGGACCGGCTGAACTTCGTGGCCCGCCTGCCCGGCTCGGGCAAACGCCGTCCGCTGCTGCTCATGGCACATACCGACGTGGTGCCCGCCGAGCGGGCGCAGTGGAGCGTGGATCCGTTCGCCGGCCTGGTGCGCGACGGACGCATTTACGGCCGCGGCGCGCAGGACGACAAGGGATTGCTGGCGGCGGAACTGGCGGTGCTGGTCGAGCTGAAGCGCCGGGGCGTCACGCTGGAGCGCGACGTGATCCTGATGGCCGAGGCGGACGAGGAAGCGGGCTCCACCGGGATTCAATGGTTGATCGCCAACGCCTGGCCGAAAATCCAGGCCGAATTCGCGTTGAACGAGGGCGGAACCATCGCGCAGTTCGCTTCGGGAACGCGCATCTACCAGGTGCAGACGGCCGAGAAGATCCCCACGCGGGCGGTGCTGCGGGCGCGGGGGACGGCGGGCCACGCTTCCCTGCCCCGCGCGGACAACCCGGTGCTGGCGGTGGCCCGCGCGCTGGTCAATCTGGCCGATGCGGACCAGCCGGTTTCCCTGAACAGCACCACGCGGCGGTACTTCGCGGCGCTCGCGAAAGTGAAGGAGTACCGCTGGCTGGCTCCCTTGCTGCCGCGGCTGGCGAATGCGCGCACGGCGGTGATGGCCGCCAACGAGATCCGCTGGCGGGAGCCCGAGTTGGACGCGCAGCTTCGGACCACGGTGGCGCCTACCATGCTGCGGGCCGGCGTAAAGATCAACATGATTCCGAACGCCGCCGAGGCGGAGGTGGATATTCGCCGCCTGCCGGACGAGACCGCGGCGGAGGTGTTCGCACGCCTGCGGCGCCTGGTCAACGACAGCGCCGTGGAGGTGTTGCCCGCCCCCGGGCAGGAGATGCCCGCCACCGAACCCAGCGCCACGGATACGGCGCTTTACCGGGCCATGGAGAAGGCGTTCCTGGCCGCGACGCCGGGCGCCCTGGTGGTTCCGTGCATGCAGCGCGGCGCCACCGACGCGGCTTTCCTGCGCGCCAAAGGGATGCAGGTTTACGGCGTGCCGCTGTTCCAGCGCGACGACGATGCCGACCGCGCCCACGGCAACGACGAGCGCATCTCCCTCGCCAACCTGGAGGCCGGAACGGAGCTGCTCTGGAACATCGTGACGACGGTGCGGTGAGCGCTTAGAGCGGCGCCCGCACGGCCGCGCCCAGAAGCTCCTGGAGCAGCGGCGACTGCGGGTAGGGGTGGCCCTTGTACTGGCGGAAGCCTTCGCCGAATTCCAGGCCGGCGCGCGCGCCGATGGCGCGGGTGTTGCGCTCCATGTCCAGAATGTAATCGTCGATGCCGTGCTGGCCGAGCAGCCATTCGCGTTGGCTGCGGTGCTCGGAGAGCATGCGCCGCTTGGTGTCAAAGAAGGCTGCGACGTCCACGTAGAAATCGGCGGTCACGGGGCGGTTCTCGTGATCCACGCCGCCCTGCGGGTCCATGAAGTAGAGGTGCGGGATGCCGGCAATGGCCGGCGCGCCCGCATAGTAATTGGGCGCGGAGGCGGCGAAGCAGGCGTCGCGCACCAGCGCGCTGGTGTTCTCGTGATCGGCCATGTAGTCCACGGGCGACGCCGTGAGCACGATGTCCGGGTTCACCTGGCGCAGCACGCGCGTGACGCGCCGGCGCGAAGCATCGTCGCTGAAGATGGCGAGATCGCGGAATTCGGCGCACTGGTATTCGGCTCCGATGAGGCGCGCCGAAGCGGCGGCCTCGGCGCGGCGGATGGCGCCGATGTCCTCGGGGCCGTGTTCATGCGAGCCGCAATCGCCGGGAGCGAGGGTGACGATCACCACGCGGTGGCCGCCGGAGGCCAGCAGCGCCAGCGTGCCGCCGGCGAGAATCTCCGCGTCGTCAGGATGGGCGTGTATCGAGAGAATGGTCTTCGGCATGAGGCAATCCGTTTTCGACAGCCATTCTCAATTCTAGCCCGGGAACGAAGCGAGCCACGCGCCGGGCATGAATCTGCATTTTTGTGCCGCCGCGCGGTTCCCGCACGATCCGCGCCTTGCGGCGGGAAGTGGCAAAAGTCCCGAAACCCATCAGGGTGACCTTCTCCCCCCGGATCAGGCTGCAACGCACCGTCTTGAGGAAGGAATTCAGCGCCCGCGCGGCCTCCACCTTCGAGAGCTGGGTCTCGGCCGCCATGGTTTCGATCACATGACGCTTGTTCATACGGTGGTGCTTTCATATCAAACGCGGCTGCCGGAGTCAATGGTGGCGCGGCATGCTACGCTGGGGCTTCAGCAAAGCGGGAATGGGCGCAGCTACGGAAAAATCGGTTTTGATCACGGGCGCCGGACGCGGCATCGGGAAGCGCCTGGCGCTGGGGTTCGCCGCGGCCGGATGGCGCGTGGGGCTGTTGGCGCGCAGCCAGGCGGAGCTGGACCTGGCCAAGCTGGAGATCGAGCATTCCGGCGGCTCCGCGCTGCGGATCCGCGCCGACGTGCGCGACTTCGAGCAGATGACGGCAGCCGTGGAGCGCATGCGAGCCGCTTTCGGAGGCGTGGATGCGCTGGCGGCGGCGGCCGGCGTGCAGGGACCGATCGGGCCCCTGGCGGACGTGCGGCCGCGGGCCTGGGCGGAGACCGTCGAAACCAACCTGTTCGGCGTGATGCACGTCTGCCGCGCCGTGCTGCCCGGGATGATCGAGCGGCGCGGGGGCAAGATCATCATCGTGGCGGGGGGCGGGGCGGCCTACGCGCGGCCGAACTTCAGCGCCTACGCGGCGTCCAAGGCCGCCGTGGTCCGCATGGCCGAGACCCTGGCCGAAGAGGTGCGCGACCACAACATCCAGGTCAACTGCCTGGCCCCCGGCGGCACCTACACGCACATGACGGACGAGATCATCCACGCCGGCGAGCGCGCCGGCGCCAAGGAGATCGAGGACGCCGAAACCGTGCGCCTCACCGGCGGGGCTCCGGCGGAGAAACAGATTCAGCTCGCGCTCTTCCTGGCCTCGGAGCGCTCCAATCACGTCAGCGGCAAACTCATCCACATTCACGATGACTGGCGCCGGCTGGAGCAGGAGAACATGAACCCGGAGACGTTCACCCTGCGGCGGGTGCAGCGCTTCTAAACCGGCAGCCTGTCCTACAATAAGCACATGGTCAGACTGGAGAACGTGCTGGAGTCGTGGAAGAGCATCCGGCGGGATACCGCGCAGACCGTGGAGGATTTTCCCCAGGGATTGGATTTCACACCCGTGGAAGGGTTGATGACGTTCGGGGACCTTGCGCGCCACGTGCTGAACGCGGGCCACGCGTTGACCGCCGCGCTGATCGAGGGAGAGGAAGACCTGAGCCGTCCAGGGTTCCGGGAGAGCATGAAGGCGCGTTTTCCGCCGCCTCCGGAAGGCGCCGAGGCGCTGGCGCGGGAATTGCGCGCCGTGGTGGAGGCCGACGCCGCCGCGCTGGCGCGCCAGACGCCGGAATTCTTCGCGGGCATCATCACCCGCTTCGACGGCCAGCGCGTCACCCGGCTGGAAATGCTGCAATTCATCAAAGAACACGAGTTGACCCACCGTTCCCAGATGTTCGTGTACCTGCGCCTGAACGGCCTGGTGCCGGTCACCACCCGGCGGCGGCAGGCGAAGTAGCCCGCGCGCAATTCAGAGTTGGCAAGCGCCGGAGAGTTCTGTATAACGGTAATGTAATTTCAGGAGGAAAATCGCCATGGTCAGTTGCCCCGTGTGCGACGGACAGATCGATATCGACGAAGAAGAAGTTGACGAAGGCGACTCCCTCAGTTGCGATGAGTGCGGGGCCGATCTCAGGGTAGTGGGGGTCGATCCCCTGGAACTCGAATCCGCCGACGAAGCCGAGGACGAGGAAGACGAGGACTTCCTCGACGAGGACGACGAAGAGGAAGACGAGGGCGAGGAGGCGGAAGACGACTGGCGTTAGCCGGTCCGGCGCGCCCGGCTGGCGAGGAAACGCACCATAAAGCGCGCTCGTCTGAATCCATAGGGGTGAGTTTATGATCCGTAAAAGCCTGGTGGTGGCGGCCCTCCTGCTGGCGGTGGCAACAGCGATGCCGGCCTGGACGCAGAACAGGGGCGATGACAGCGGCTCCACCCGCAGTGTGCAAGGAAACGTCACCAACGCGGGGGGCGAGGCCGTGAACGGCGCTATCGTGCAACTGAAGAACACCAAGACCTTGCAAATCCGCTCCTTCGTCACCAGGGAGCAGGGCAATTACTATTTCCACGGCTTGAGCGCCGACGTGGATTACGAGCTGCGCGCCGAATATCAGGGCGCGACCAGCCCAAGCAAGACCCTCAGTTCGTTCGATAATAGGAAGCAGGCCGTCATAAACCTGAAGCTGTCAAAGTAGCCGGCGCGCGCGGCACTCCCGGCCGCCGGCGCAAATCCAATCCGGAGGGATGAGATGAAACGTTCGCTTCTGGGAGCTGCATTGGCGCTGGCCGGTCTGGCCTGCGGCCAGGAATTCAGCCTGGGGTCCAAGGTGGGGGGCTTTTCACTTCAGGACGTCAAGGGCAACGCCGTCGGCTACGCTGCGCTCAAGGGGGACGTCACGGTGCTGGTGTTCGTGGCCACACAGTGCCCTATTTCCAACGATTACAACGAGCGCATGAACGCCCTGTTCAAGGAGTATTCGGGCCGGGGCGTGAAGTTCATATTCGTGAACGCGAACAGCACGGAGCCGGCGGCGGAAGTGGACGCCCACGCGAAAAAGAACTTCGCCTTCGCCGTCTACAAGGACGCGGGCAACGCGGTGGCCGACCGCTTCGGCGCGCAGGTCACCCCGGAGGCCTTCGTCATGGACAAGGACGGGGTGATCCGGTACCACGGCTACATAGACGACTCCCGCAACGCGCAGCGCATCACGCGCCGGGGCCTGCGTGACGCGCTGGACGCCGTGCTGGAGGGCCGGCCCGTGGCCGCCGCACAAACCAAGGCGTTCGGCTGCACCATCAAGAGAGCGAAAAAGTCATGACCGCGCTGGCGGCGCTTCTGCTGCTCGCCGCCGGGCCGCTCCATCCCCTGGACGAAGCCGGTTTCCGCGGCCTGCTCGAGCGGCATCGCGGCAAGGTCGTACTGGTGAATTTCTGGGCGACCTGGTGCGAGCCCTGCCGCACGGAAATGCCGGCGCTGGCCGCGCTCGAACGCAAGTGGCGCGGCCGCGGCCTGGTGCTGGTCACGGTTTCCGCCGACGATCCCGAGCAGGAGGCCGGCGCGCGGGCGTTCCTGGAGAAGTCCGGCGTGCCCGCTCCGGCGTTCATAAAGCGGGCCAAGAGCGACGAGGATTTCATCAACGCCATAGACCCGAAATGGAGCGGCGCGCTTCCGGCGCTGTATCTTTACGGACGAGGCGGAGAAAAGGTTGCGGGCTTCATCGGGGAGACCGCAACCGCCGATATCGAGGCCGCCGTCGCCAAAGCCGCGCGGTAGCCGGTTGTTATAATCGGGAGAGTTCCCGCATTCGCGATTCATGATGCCCCCGGCGGAAAAAAGGATCCTGCTGCTCAAGCCGCGCGGCTTTTGCGCCGGCGTGGTGCGCGCCATCGATGTGGTGCGGATCGCGCTGGAGCAGTACGGCCCTTCCGTGTACGTGCGCAAGGAGATCGTACACAACAAGCATGTTGTGGACGAGCTGCGGCGCGCCGGCGCTGTGTTCGTGGAAGAACTGGACGAGGTGCCGCGGGGGGCGCGCGCGATCTTCAGCGCCCATGGCGTGGCCCCGGAGGTGCGCCAGCAGGCCGTTGCGCGCGGGCTGAAGGTGATCGACGCCACCTGTCCGCTGGTGACGAAGGTGCATCTGGAAGCGGTGCGCTTTGGGCGCGAGGGCTATAGCATTGTGCTGATCGGGCACAAGGATCACGACGAGGTGATCGGCACCCTCGGCGAGGTCCCCGGCTGCAGCTACCTGGTCACGACCGTGGAGGACGTGGACCGGCTCGAACTACCGGACCCGGCGCGCGTCCGGTATCTCACCCAAACCACGCTCAGCCTGGACGAAACCCGCGACATCGTGGAGCGGCTCAAGGCGCGCTTCCCGCTCATTCAAGGGCCGCCGGCGCAGGACATCTGCTACGCCACTCAAAACCGCCAGATGGCGGTCAAGGCGGTGGCCGGGCAGTGCGACCTGCTGCTGGTGGTGGGCTCGCAGAACAGCTCGAACTCCAAGCGGCTGGTCGAGGTGGCGGCGAACTCCGGCGTGCGCTCGTACCTGGTGAACGATCGCGGCGACGTGCGCGCGGATTGGATTGCGGGCGTGCGGAGCGTTGCGGTGACCGCGGGCGCCTCCGCGCCGGAACACCTGGTTCAGGAACTGGTTGGTTTTCTGCGCGGCCACGGCTTCGAGACGCTCGAAGAGGTGGAACTGGTGGAGGAGGACGTGCGTTTCTCCCTGCCCGCGGAACTGGGGCGCGCGGCGGCGCGCGAATGATGGACCCGCCCTCCGCCATCCGGCGCGCGGTCGCGGCGCTGGTTACGCGGCAACATCCCGACGGCCACTGGGACGGAATGCCGGACGGCGGCACGGCTGCCGAATACATTTTGCGCGGCGGCGCGAGGGTGCGGGAGGCCGCCGCGGCGATCCTTGCGCGGGAGCCGGAGTGGGCGGGCGTGAAAGGCTACTGCGCGCTGAAAGCGGCCGGAATCCCGCCCGGAGAAACCTTGCGGCGAAACGTCCTGGCGGCGGGCGGGATCGAGGCCGCGCCGCTCGAACTCAAGGCCGCGTTGCGCGCGCGCGGACTGTATCCGGACGGGGTCCGCGAGTTGTTCGTGGGAGCGCCGCCGGCGAAGTGGCGGAACCTGTGGCTGCGCTGGTTCGGGCCCGATGGCGGCGATGCCGGCGAGCGATGGCTCGATCCGGTGTGGGACACGGCGATGGCGGCGCTGGCGCTCGAGGCCGCACCCGAGCCGCCGGGGGAGGCGATCGCGCGCGCGCGGCGGTGGCTGGGTTCGCGGCCACCGCTCCGTTACGGTTGCGGCTCGGAAGCGGGCGGCGTGTGGGACTGGGTGCGGCCGGCGGCCTGGCCGCGCGATGCGATCGTGCGCGCGCAGCAGCCCGATGGAAGCTGGGCGAGCGTTCGCGGCTTCATCCACGGCACGTGTCTGGCCCTGCGCGCGCTCGGGGCCGCCGGCGAGAGCGATCGCGAAGCGCACATGCTGCGCGGCGGCGAGTGGCTTCGCTCCATTCAGAACAGCGGTGGCGGATGGGGTGAAACCTGCGCGGCGGAATTCGCGCCCGGCCCGAGCAAAGCCTGCGAGACCGCCTGGGCCCTGCTTGGCCTCATCGCCGGAGGCGACGCCCGAAGCCGCGGCGTCCACGACGGCATCGCATACCTGGTCAACACCCAGCGTCCGGACGGCGGCTGGGACGATCCTTACGGCATCTGTTTCCCCCTGCTGGCGCTTTCGGAGTTCATCCGCGTATGAGGTTTCCGCTTTCGCTTACCGCCGGGATGGCCGGCTACATCTTCAAGAACAAGCTGAATCCGCGCCCGGAGTGGCAGAAGGATGCGCCCGCCGCGGGCGGTGCGAATCCGTTTCATATTCTGCCGGCGGGCAACGGCGGCCCGCGCCGGCCGCACCCCATGATCCGCAAGCGGTTTCCCATCGTGCTCATGCTGGAGCCGCTGCACGCCTGCAACCTCACCTGCACGGGCTGCGGGCGCATCCGCGAGTACGAATCCACGATCGGAGAGCGCGTGCCGCTCGAGAAATGCCTGGCGGCGGTGGAGGAGTGCGGCGCGCCCATCGTTTCCATCTGCGGCGGCGAGCCGCTCATGTACCCGCAGATCGGCGCGCTGGTCTCCGGCATCCTGGACCGCGGCCGGCACATCTATCTCTGCACCAACGGCATGTTCCTGCGGCGGCGGATTGGCGAGTTCCGTCCCGACGGCCGTTTCTTCTTCAACATCCACCTGGACGGGATGGAGAAGACCCACGATCTCTGCGTCGAGCGCGAGGGCGTGTTCCGCCAGGCGGTCGACGCCATTCAGGCCGCCAAGGCCGCCGGCTTTCAGGTCTGCACCAACACCACGGTGTACAAGGAAACCGACATGCGGGAGATCGAGGAGTTGTTCCGGTACCTGCGGCGGTTCCGGGTGGACAGCCACCAGATTGCGCCGGCCTACGGATACTCCGCCGTGGACGACCGCGAGATCTTCATGACCCGCGAAGACATCCACGAAAAGTTCCGCGGCATCGAGCGGCTGGCCCGCGAGTACCCGGTCAACCAGACCCCCATGTACCTGGACTTCCTCAGCGGGCGGCGCGATCTGCCCTGCACCGCCTGGGGCAACCCCACGTACAACATCCTGGGCTGGAAGGGCCCCTGCTACCTGATCACCGACGCGCATTACGAGAGCTTCGAGGATCTGATGACCCGCACGCCGTGGGAAAGCTACGGGCCGGGCAACGATCCGCGCTGCGAGCACTGCATGGTGCACTGCGGCTTCGAGCCTTCCGCCGCCCTGGGCATCAACGGAAAATTGAGCGATAATCTGCGCATGTTGGCCTGGGCGTTGCGGTAGGATAGGCTCAGTTGCATGAAACCCACACTCGTAACGGGGGTGTCCGGGTTCGTTGGCTGGCATGTGGCCCGTGTACTGGCCGCACGGGGGCACTGTGTGCGCGCGCTGGTGCGGCCCGCGAGCCGGTTGCGGGAACTCGACGTCGAGTCCGTCCAGGGCGACCTGCGTGAGCCCGGGTCGCTGGAGCGCGCCGCGGCGGGCTGCGGGCTGTTGTTCCACGTGGCCGCCGACTACCGCCTCTGGGCGCGCGATTCCGGCGAGATGTACCGCTCCAACGTGGAAGGTACGCGCAACGTGCTCGAGGCCGCCCGCAAGGCCGGCGTGGAGCGCGTGGTGTACACCAGCACGGTGGGCGCGATCGGCATCCCCAAAGACAAGCCCGGCGATGAGAACACGCCGGTCTCGCTGGCCGATATGGCGGGCGCGTACAAGCGCTCCAAGTTCATGGCGGAGCAGGTGGCGCTGGAGTTCGCGCGCTCCGGTTTCCCCGTGGTGATCGTGAACCCGACGGCGCCGGTGGGCGATCACGATTTCAAACCGACCCCGACCGGGAAGATCATCCTGGACTACCTCCGCGGCGGCATGCCCGCGGTCATCGACACCGGGCTGAACGTGGTGGACGTGCGCGACGTGGCCGAGGGCCACTGGCTGGCATGCGAGCGCGGCCGGCCCGGGGAGCGCTACATCCTCGGCGGTGAGAACCTGGCGCTCGCGCAGATTATCGGCGTGCTGGCAAAGATCACCGGCGGGCGTGCGCCGGCCGTGAAGCTGCCCTGGGGAGCGGCGTTCACCGCGGGGCTGTTCTCCACCGGCTGGGCGCGGATCACGGGACGCCCGCCGCGCGTGCCGCTGGACGCCGTGCGGATGGCGCGCAAGAAGATGTGGGTCTCCAGCGACAAGGCGCGGCGCGAGCTGGGCTATCAGCCCGGGCCCGCTGCCGAGGCGCTGCGGCGCGCGGTGGAATGGTTCCGCGCCAACGGCTACTGCGCATGAGTATCCTTCTGGTGGCGGCCGAACCGCGGGAGTTTCGAGGCGTACTCCGCAGGGCAACCCGCGCGCGGAAACTCGTGAGCGCGGCGCAATGGGCGCGCAGCGTCCGGCTCGGGGCCGCGGAACTCGTTCTGGCCGCCAACGGCGCCGGCGCGGAACGCGCGGCGGCGGCAGTGAACGCTTTCCCGGACGCCCGCGCCGTGGTCAGCACCGGCTTCTGCGGAGCGGCGGATCCCGCGTTGCGCGTGGGCGATATCTTCGTGGCAAGCGAAGTGGAGGGTTTGGGCCGCTTGTTTCGAACCTGCCTGCCGGCGTCTTCGGCGGCGGCTTTCCGCGGCCGGCTGGCGACCTTGCCGCGCGTCGCCCGCACCGCGGCCGAGAAGGCCGCCTTGCGGGAAAGCGGCGCTTCCGCCGTGGATATGGAGGCGGCGGGAGCGGCGCGGGCGGCGGAAGCGCGGGGCCTGCCGTTCTTTTGCGTGCGGGCCGTAACCGATCTGGCAGACGAGGATCTGCACAACGATTTCGACGCGGCCATGCGCGGCGATGGGCACTTCGATACAATGCATCTTTTAAGGGCCGCAGCGTCGAATCCCGCGCTTTTGCTCCCGGAACTCGTCCGGATGGGCAGGCGGAGTTGTGTTGCTGCGCGCGCGCTGGGGGGATTTATTGCAGATTGCCGGTTCTGATTTGTCCGTGCCCTCGTCCATGCTGGCGGCCGTCTATCGCGGCCGCGGCACGGTGGAAGTGGAGGAAGTGTCCACACCGGAAGCCGGCCCCGGCGAGTTGCTGATCCGGGTGGAGGCGTGCGGCATCTGCAATACGGACCTGAAGAAGATCGAGCACGATCTGTTGCCGCCGCCGCGAATTTTCGGCCATGAGACCGCCGGCGTCGTCATGCGCGCCGGCAGGGGCGTGAGCCGGTTCGCGCCGGGCGACCGCGTCATCGTCTTCCACCACGTTCCCTGCGGCGATTGCTTTTACTGCCGGCGCAGGCTCTATGCGCAGTGCCCCATGTACAAGCGGGTAGGGGCCACGGCGGGATTCGAACCGGCGGGCGGCGGCTTCTCGCAGTACGTGCGCGTGATGGACTGGATCGTGGAGCGGGGCGTGGAGAAGATCCCGGACGGCGTCTCGTTCGAGCGCGCCAGTTTCGTGGAGCCGGTCAACACCTGCCACAAGGCCATCGCGCAGTGCGCGCCCGAGCCCGGCGAGGTGATGCTGATCATCGGCCAGGGCCCCATCGGTCTCATGTTCACCATGCTGGCGGCGCGCACCGGCGCCACGGTAGCGGTGACCGATACCATCGCGCCCCGCCTGGAACTCGCCCGCCGTTTCGGCGCGGCGCACGCCTGGGATCCGCGCGCCGCGGACGTGAACCGCGAAATCCGGAACCTGACGGAGGGACGGGGCGCGGATCTGATCATCCTGGCCGCCTCCGTTCCTGGTATTGTGGAACAAGCAATCCGGTTCCCGGTCCTAAATCGTTGAAAATAATTGTTCAGCCACAGAGGTGGTCACAGTGAATAATGACATGATGGCCGCTGTGCTCTACGGCAAGGAACACCTGATCGTAGAGCCGGTGGCCGTTCCAGAACTTCAGGCGGGAGACATCCTCGTTGGCGTCAAAGTCGCGCTCACCTGCGGAACGGACGTGAAGGTTTTTCGCCGGGGCTATCACGCGCGCATGATCGTGCCCCCTGCGGTGTTCGGACACGAACTGGCGGGCGACGTGGTAGCGCTGGGTGAAGGGGTGAACCGGTTCTCCATAGGCCAACGGGTGGTGGCGGCCAACTCGGCCCCCTGCGACGAATGCTTCTTCTGCCGCCACGGGCAGCAGAACCTCTGCGAAGACCTGCTTTTCAACAACGGCGCGTACGCGCAGTACATCCGCATTCCCGGGCGCATCGTCGAAAAGAATACGTACGAGATCCCGGACCACGTCAGCTACCAGGACGCCGCGCTCGTGGAGCCGCTGGCCTGCGTGCTGCGCGGGCTCGAGGAAACCGGGGTGCGGGCGGGCGACACCGTGACGGTGATCGGCCTGGGGCCCATCGGGCTGATGTTCGTGCGGCTGGCCAAAGTGTACGGCGCGCGGGTGATCGCCATCGGGCGCCGGCGCACGCAACTCGAGCGCGCCGAGGCCATGGGCGCCGACGAGCTGATCTCGACCGAGACGGCCCACAAGCCCGTGCAGACCGTCCGCGAGATGACCGGCGGGCGCGGCGTGGATGTGGCCATCGAAGCGGTGGGCAAGCCGGAGACCTGGCACTGGGCCGTCGACATGGTGCGCCGCGGCGGCACGGTCAACTTCTTCGGAGGCTGCCCGAGCGACAGCCGGGTGAGCCTGGACACCAACCTGCTGCACTACTCGGAAATCACCTGCAAGGCCAGTTTCCATCACACGCCGTTCTACATCCAGAAGGCCCTGGACCTGGTCGCCAATGGCGATATCACGGCGGAGGACTTCGTCAACCGCCAGGAGCCGCTTGCCAACCTGCTGCAAGTCATGCGGCACCTGATGAGCCATAACGGGCACCTGAAGACGGCCATTATTCCGTGAGTGCGGCCATGCTGGCCCCGCGCGAATTCGCCCGGTCTCCGGAGGCGCTCGCGGCCCGGCATAACCTGGCCGAAGCGGAACGTTACACGCGCTGGCTCGCCACCCATCATTACGAGAATTTCCACGTGGCTTCCCTCCTGCTGCCGCGCAAACTGCACCAGGATTTTTTCAACGTCTATGCGTACTGCCGCTGGGCGGACGACCTGGCGGACGAAATGGGCGGCCGTGAGGAAAGCCTCCGGCTGCTGGAATGGTGGCGAGGCGAGCTGGACGCCATGTACGCCGGCTGCGTGAAGCATCCCGTGTTCGTGGCGCTCCAGGCGACCGTCGAGCGGCACGGCATCCCCGCGGAGCCCTTCGCCGACCTGGTCCGCGCGTTCGTTCAGGACCAGAACGTGACGCGTTACGCCACCCGCGCGGACCTGCTGGCGTACTGCCGTTACTCCGCCAATCCGGTAGGGCGCCTGGTGCTCTATCTCTGCGGCTACGCGGACGCCCAGCGGCAGCGGCTTTCCGACGCCACCTGCACGGCGCTGCAACTGGCCAATTTCTGGCAGGATGTGGCGGTGGATCTCGAGAAAGGCCGCGTGTACCTGCCGCTCGAAGACCTGGACCGGCACGGCTGCGCGCTCGAAGACGTGCTGGCGCGGCGCGCGACGCCGGCTTTCCGTTCCGTGATACGCGCGGAGGTGGACTGGGCGCGCGAGCTGTTCCTGGAAGGGCTGCCGCTGGCGCGCATGGTGAACCGGCGGCTGGCCGTCGATATCGACCTGTTCAGCCGCGGCGGCATGCGGGTGCTGGAGAAGATCGAGCGCCTGGACTACGACGTGCTGTCGCGCCGCCCCGTGGTTTCCAAGTCCGAGCGGGTCAGGCTGCTGCTCGCCTCGGTGGTGCGCCACGCGCTGTCGCGGGCGGCGTGATGGTCACGCTCGCCCAGAGCCGCCGGTACTGCCGCCGCGTGGCCCGCCGCCGCGCGAAGAATTTCTATTACTCGTTCCTGCTGCTCCAGCGTGAGCAGCGCGACGCCATGTGCGCCCTCTACGCGTTCATGCGCTACTGCGACGACCTGAGCGACGAGCCGGGCGCCTCGCGGGAAGCCATCGAGCGCTGGCGCGCGGCGCTGGCCGAGGCGCTGGAGGGCCGCTTCGGCCCCCACCCGTGCTGGCCCGCCTTCCACGAGGCGGCGACCCGCTATTCCATCCCGCGCGAGTATTTCTTCGAGATGATCGACGGCGTGGCTTCGGACCTGGAGCCGCGGCGATTCGCCACTTTCGAGGAGCTTTACCAGTACTGTTATCGCGTGGCGTCCGTGGTGGGTCTGAGCATCATCCACATTTTCGGTTTCCACTCGCCGGAGGCCCTGCCGCTGGCGGAAAAATGCGGCGTGGCGTTTCAGCTCACCAACATCCTGCGGGACATCCGGGAGGATGCCGGACGCGGCCGCGTGTATCTGCCGCTGGAGGACCTGGACCGCTTCCACGTGGACGGGCAGCTCCGGTACGGCCCGGCGTTCGTGGAGCTGATGCGCTTTGAGGCCGCCCGCGCGCGGGCCTACTACCGGGAGGCGGAGCCGCTGGTGGGCATGGTGGACGCGCGCAGCCGTCCGTCGCTGGCCGCGCTGATCGCCATCTACCGCACCCTGCTCGAGCGTATCGAGGCATCCGGCTACGACGTGTTCTCGCGCCGCATCTCTCTGCCCGCCTGGGAGAAGACCTGGATCCTGCTGCGGAGCATGGTAGGATAGCTTCGCCATGCGACTCGCCGTCCCGCTATTCCTGTTCTGGATTCCCGCCGTGTGCCAGCAGCAGTTCGCCTCTCTCGGCGATCTCAAGCTCGAAAGCGGCGAGGTGCTGCGCGATTGCCGGATCGGCTACCGCACGTTCGGCAAGCTGAATGCGGCGCGGTCGAATTCCGTCCTGTTTCCCACGTGGTTTACGGGCCGGAGCGGGCAACTGGCGGCGAGCATCGGCCCGGGCAAGCTGGTGGACTCGTCGCGTTACTACGTGATCGCCGTGGATGCGCTCGCCAACGGCGTCTCCTCGTCGCCCTCCAACAGCAAAGTTCAGCCGCGCATGAAGTTTCCGCGTGTGACCATCGGCGACATGGCGGCCTCGCAGCATGCGCTGCTCACGCGGGTGCTGAAGATCCCGCGCCTGCGCGCGGTGGTGGGCATCTCGATGGGCGGCATGCAGGCGTTTCAGTGGATGGTGGCGTATCCGGAGTTCCTGGACCGCGCCGTGCCCGTGGCCGGTTCGCCCAAGCTGACGTCCTACGACCTGCTGCTCTGGCAGGCGGAGATCGATGCCATTCGCGCCGATCGAGACTGGAGGGGCGGCAACTACCGGCGGCCGCCCGCGGCGGGACTGCGCGCCGTGGCCGGCATTCACGAGCTCGCTCTCACCACGCCGGAGTACCGCGCGCGAGAGACCGCGCCCGCCGCCTTTGCCGGGTTTTACGCCAGCTTGGAGAAACAGGCCGTCGAGGGCATGGACGCCAACGACCGCATCCGGCAACTGGAGGCCATGATGTCGCACGATGTCTCCAGAGCCTTCGGCGGGAACCTGCGGAATGCCGCCGCGGCCGTGCGCGCCAAGACGCTGGTGGTAGTGGCGCTGCGCGATCACATGGTGAACCCGCGGCCCGCGCTCGAGTTTGCCAAGCTGCTTCAGGCGGCCACGCTGGAACTGGACAGCGATTGCGGCCACCTGTCGCCCGGTTGCGAAGAGAGCAAGGTCGTTCCCCGCGTGGCGGCGTTCCTCGAATAACGCGGCGCGGGGGCCTCTGCTACACGAACCGGTAGGTGTTCTTCTTCTCGTCCCAGACAATCTTCTTCTGGTTCTTGTAAGAGAGCGTGGCCATGTGGCCCGAAATGGCCGCCTGCTGGCCCACTTCCGGCGGGGCGATCACTTTCTCCTTCCCCAGCACCGCCTGGATGAAGTTGCGGAAGTGGTTGATGGCGCCGTCCGCCTCGTTGAAGTCCTTCATGCCGTTGAGGTGGATGGCCGGCTTGTTCTTCACCTCGTCGGAAACGCCGCGGTAGTTCTCCGGGTGGAAGTACAGGTCCTGCCGGTTCAATACCTCGATGGTTCCTTCGTTCCCCATCAACTGCTCGCCGTAGCCGTAGTGCACGTTGCCGAAGTAGCAACTGTAGTTGATATGGAACTTGTCGGGGTACTCGTAGAGGGCGCTGAAGGTGTCCGAGGTGTCGCGGTCGTCGTCCTTGTCGGTCCAGCGGTAGATGCCGCCGGACGCCATGCAGGAGAGCGGCACGGTCTTGTCCAGCATGAAATTGACGATGTCGGTCTGGTGCACCAGCAGGTCGGTGGAGATGCCGCCGGAGTAGTCCCAGTAGAGCCGCCACTGGAAGTAGCGGCGCTTGTCGAACGGGCGCTTGGGGGCGGGGCCGAGGAATCGGGCCCAATCCGTGTTGCTTTCGTTGGTGTCCGCCGGGATAAAGTAGCGCCAGGCGGGCTCCTTCGGCGCGCTGTTGCGGTACCAGAAGGCGCGCACGTAGTGTACGTCGCCGATCAGCCCCTGCGCCACCATCTCCTTGGCTTTCTTGTAGAGCGACGAGCTGCGGTTCTGCGTTCCGACCTGCACCACCTTGCCGGCCTTCTTGTACGCTTTCAGAATGTCCCATCCTTCCTCGATGGTGTGAGCCAGCGGCTTCTCGATATAGACGTGCTTGCCGGCGTTGAGCGCCGCGATGGTCATGTCATGATGCAGGTGCTCCGGCGTCATGATGAAGACCGCGTCGATGGACTTGTCCTTCAGCAGGTCGCGGTAGTCCTTGTAAGTCTCCGGCATGTTGCCCCAGATGGTCTTCACGCGGTCTTTGGCGCGCGCGATGTAACCGTCGTAGGTGTCGCACACCGCCTTGAAGTGGATATCGTCCGGAGCCGCCTTTTTCAGCCATTCGACGCCGGCGTTGCCGCGCGTCCCCATGCCGATCCAGCCGAGGGTGATCTTGTTGTTCTGCCCCCGTGCGGAGAGGATCGCCGGTCCGGCCGTGGCCGCCGCGGCGAGAGTCGTCTTCAGGAAATCACGGCGCTTGGTTTCGTCCGCCATAAAAGGGTTCTCCAGGTAGGGAAGTAACCCTCATCATAGCACCGGACTATGCGCGCTCGGTCTTGAACGAGAAGAAGCCGCTCACGTTCTCCCACAACAGCCGCGGGAAGCTCTTGTCGAGGTAGGAACGGATGGAGACGTAGCACTGGTCGCACCGGTTCTCCGCCGTGAATTCCTCGATCATGCGGTCCCGCTGCTCGAGCGGGAAGCGGTGAAACTGCATGGAGCAGGGTTGCAGCATGCCGTCGCAGGTCACCACCAGGAACCGCAGCCCGGCTTTGCAACCCGGCGCGCCCGAGTTGGCGAAGTAGTCGCGCGTGGCGTCCAGCGTGCTCCTGGAGTTGACGATCCAGTTGGTGCCGTCGCGCCGCGCCTCCACGCGGTCCAGGCCCCGGTTCAGTTGCGCGAGCTGTTCGGGGCTGGTCAGCAGGTAATCGCGGCAGCCCGTGCGGCGGGCGGAGTAGGAGCTGTAGCAGATGTTCACGCCCCACTCGCGGGCCTTGTCGGCCATGCCTTCGATCTCGCCCACGTTCTCCGTGGTGATGCAACTGTTGAGCACGATATCGTCGTGCCCCAGGGCGGCGCACTTCGGAATCACATCGCTCAAGTGATCGTAAAGGCCGGGGTGCACGCGGAAATCGTCGTGGCGGCGGTCGGGGAAATCCAGGCTGACGGAGAACTGGTCGATGCCGGCGTCGCGCAGCGCCTGGTAACGCTCCACCGTCATCAGCGACCAGTTCGAAACCAGAATAGTGTAGGGAACACCCTGCGCCCGCCCGTTCTTGATGTTCCGGACGATTTCGGCGATGTCGTCGCGCATCAAAGGCTCGCCGCCCGAAACCTGCACCACGCAGGGGCGCAGCGCCTCCATGTAACGGCGGTAATCGGCGGGTTTCAGGTTGCGGGAATCGTCCTTCGGCCCGCCGTGGTCGCAGTGCTTGCACCAGCACGTGCAGCTATCGGTAACCTCGAACGAAACCACGATCGGCCGCTGGGCGATCCAGTTCAGGGAGCCGCGCGCGATGATCTTGACCGATTCGGCAAAAGGGACTTTTCGCATTACAAGGCCGAAATGATCACCCGGGACAATGCATGGTACCAGTCCCGCCCGCTCCAAGGCAAGGATCTTACAGCGAACGGGGCGTCCGGAGGTCCGCCCGGTTGCCTTTCCACCCTGTACTGCGCTCTCATGGAGCCATGAGATATGCCATGCTGCTAGCCGCCGCCCTCCCCGCCTTCGGCGCCGAGTACCTGGTTTACGCCGGCACCTATACCGGCAAGAACAGCCAGGGCATCTATGCCTGGCGCCTGGATACGGCCAGCGGCAAACTGACCGCCCTGGGGCTGGCGGCGGAAACCACCAATCCGTCCTTTGTGGCCGTACACCCCAACCGGAAATACCTGTACGCGGTGAGCGAGATTTCGAGCTTCGACGGCCAGAAGAGCGGGGCCGTGAGCGCCTTCCTGATCCACCCGGCGACCGGCAGGCTGGCGTTCCTGAACAAGATGCCCTCCCGCGGCGCGGGACCGTGTTTCGTCGCGGTGGACCGCACCGGCAAGGCCGCGCTGGTGGCCAACTACGGCTCCGGCAGCATCGCCGCGCTCCCCATCAAGCCGGATGGGAGCCTCGGCGAGCCCTCGGCCTTCGTGCAGCATACCGGCTCCGGAGTGAACCCCAAGCGCCAGCAGGGGCCGCACGCGCATTCGATCAATCTCTCCCCGGACAACCGCTTCGCCGTGGCCGCGGACCTGGGGCTGGATAAGGTGCTGGTGTATCGTTTCGACGCGGTCAAGGGCACGCTGGCCCCCAACGATCCGCCCTTCGCTACCGTCGCGCCGGGCGCCGGACCGCGGCACTTCGCCTTTCACCCCAACGGCAAGTTCGCGTACGTGATCAACGAACTGGGCTCCACCGTCACGGCCTTCGCCTGGAACGCCAGGCGCGGAGTGCTGAAAGAGATCGCCACCGTTTCCACGCTGCCCAACGGCTGGACCGGCAACAACACCTGCGCCGAAGTGCAGGTGCACCCCAGCGGCAAGTTCCTCTACGGCTCCAACCGCGGCCACGACAGCATCGCGGTGTTTGAGATCGACCCGAAGACCGGCGGACTCACCTACGTCGAGAACACGCCCTCGGAGGGCAAAACGCCGCGCAACTTCGGCATCGACCCGACCGGCGCCTTCCTGCTGGCGGCCAACCAGGATTCCGACAACATCGTGGTCTTCCGCATCGACCCGGGCAACGGGCGGCTGAAGCCTACCGGCCAGACGCTGGGCGCGGGGCGCCCCGTGTGCGTGCGCTTCGTGGCGGTGAAGTAACATGCTCGCCCTGCTGCTTATGCTGGCGATTCCCGGTCTGCCGCAGCTCGAACGCATGACGGCGCGTTTCGCGCCCGTCGAACTCAAGGTGGACACTGCGGCTCTCGCTCCCGGCGACCGCCGGGCGCTGGCGAAACTCATCGAGGCGTCGCGCGTGATCGACGATATTTTCCTGGCGCAGCTTTGGAACGGCAACCGTGCGCTGTACGCGAAGCTGAAGCGGGATGCCACGCCGCTCGGCCGGGCCCGGCTGCGCTACTTCTGGCTGAACAAGGGTCCGTGGTCGGATCTGGACGGGCACGCCGCGTTCCTTCCCGGTGTGCCGCCGCGCAAGTTTCCCGGCGCCAATTTCTACCCCGAGGACATGACGCGCGAGGAGTTTGAAGCCTGGGCGAAGACGCTGCCGGAAGCGCGGCGGCGAGAGGCCGAGGGTTTCTTCACCGTCATCCGGCGCGGCGCGGGACGGCGGCTGGAAACGGTCCCTTACAGCCACGAGTACGCGCAAGACCTGGAGCGCTGCGCGCGCCTGCTGCGCGAAGCCGCCGCGCTCACCCCCAACGCGACGCTCAAGCGCTTCCTGGAGACGCGCGCGGACGCCTTCAGGAGCAACGACTACTTCGCCAGCGACGTGGCCTGGATGGACCTGGACGCGCCGCTCGAAATCACCATCGGCCCTTACGAGACGTACAACGACGAACTGTTCGGATACAAAGCCGCGTTCGAATCCTACGTGACCATCCGCGACGAAAAAGAAAGCGCGCGGCTGGCCTTTTTCGCCGGGCGGCTCCAGGAGGTGGAAAACAATCTTCCGATCGAGCCGCGCTTCCGCAACCCGAAGCTGGGCGCCGCCGCGCCCATCCGGGTGGTGAACCAGGTGTTCGCGGCCGGCGACGGCGCCCACGGCGTGCAAACCGCCGCCTACAACCTGCCCAACGACGAGCGCGTGATTCTTCAAAAGGGCGCCAAGCGCGTGATGCTGAAAAACGTGCAGGAGGCCAAGTTCCAGAGGATTCTCGCGCCGGCCTGGCCCGAGGGCTCCGTGAACTTCGAGGCGTTCTTCACCCATATCGTGGCGCACGAACTGGCGCACGGGCTGGGACCGCACCGCGCGGGCGGCGTTTCTCTGCGCCAGGCGCTCAAGGAACTGTACAGCCCCATCGAAGAGGCCAAGGCCGATGTGACCGGGCTCTTTATGCTGCCGCTGCTCGGAGCGCAGGCCATGCAGGGCTTCACCGAGGAGCAACTCTATTCGACCTACCTCGCATCCACGTTCCGCTCCGTGCGGTTCGGGATCAACGAGGCGCACGGCCGCGGCACCGCGCTGCAATTCAATTACTTCGTCGATCACGGCGCCTTCGTTGCGCGCCCGGACGGCGCGTTCCGCGTGGATGTCCCGAAGATGCGCGCCGCCATCCGCGATCTGGCGCGCGAGCTGCTCACCATTGAAGCTCACGGGGATTACGCGGCGGCGAAGCGCATGCTCGAAACTCTGGCGGTGGTCCGCCCCCCGATGCAGAAGGCGCTCGACCGCATGAAGGACATCCCCGTGGACATCGTGCCGGTGTTCGTCACCGCGAATCAACTCAAGCCATGAAACCTCTCTTCGTCGCCCTGTTGTTCTTGGCGGGTGCGGCGGCGCAAACGCCGAATCCCGCCTTCGCCCCCATTACAGACACGGCCGGACTGCCGCGCGTGCTGCTCATCGGCGATTCCATCTCCATCGGCTACACCCTGCCCGTGCGGGAATTGCTGCGCGGCAAAGCCAACGTGCACCGCATCCCGGCCAACGGCGGTCCAACTTCGCGCGGGCTCGAGTCGCTCGATCAGTGGCTCGGCGAGTCCAAGTGGAACCTCATCCATTTCAACTTCGGGCTGCACGACCTGAAGATCATGGATGGCGGCAAGCGCCAGGTGCCTCTGGAGGAGTATGAGGCCAACCTGCGCAAGATCGTGGCGCGGCTGAACCGGACCGGCGCGCGGCTGATCTTCGCCACCACCACGCCCGTGCCGGCGGGTAAGCTGAACCCGCCGCGCGAGCCCGCCGACGTCGTCGCTTACAACCTGGTGGCCAAGAAAGTCATGGCGGAAGCCGGGGTGCCGCTCGACGACCTGTACGGCTTCGCCCAGCCCAGGCTGGCGGAGATTCAGCTTCCCGCGAACGTGCACTTCACCGGGCCCGGATATGAGGCGCTGGCCTCCCAGGTGGCGGCCAGCATCTTGGCGGAACTGAAGCGTTAGGCGAGCCGGAGTACTGGGCAGCAAGCCTTTCAGGGTATCCCGCGGGGGAAAGGCCGCAATCCTTTCGCCGGGAACCTCCTCAAAGCTTGTCAACTTGAAGAATGGTATATACTTGCTCTTCGGCCGCACGGTCTGCTTAAGATCTGTGCATTGTGTCCTGAAACCGTTAGCAGAATTGTAAAATACCGTACTGGACTGGCTAGTTATCCACAGGGTTTTCCACAGCCGGGTGGGAAATCTGGAAGGACTCTCTGTGAAACTTACTCTTGTCGATTGGGTGATCGTCGCCGCTTACTTCCTGTTCAACCTCCTGATCGGGTTCTACTACAAATCTCGTGCGGGCAAGGACACCGGGGAGTTCTTTCTTTCAGGACGCAACGTGCCGTGGTGGCTGGCGGGCACGTCCATGGTGGCCACCACCTTCGCGGCGGATACGCCGCTGGCGGTCACCGGGATGGTGGCCCGCAACGGCATCGCGGGCAACTGGCTGTGGTGGAACTTCGTAGCCAGCGGCATGCTGACGGTGTTCTTCTACGCACGCCTGTGGCGCCGGTCCGGTGTGATGACGGACGTGGAGTTCGCCGAAATCCGCTACGCCGGCAAACCTGCGGCATTCCTGCGCGGCTTCCGCGCCATCTACCTGGGCATCCCCATCAACTGCATCATCCTCGGCTGGGTGAACCTGGCGATGATCAAGATCCTGATGCTGATCCTGGGCATCGGCAAGCTCGAGGCCCTGGTGATCGTGCTGGGAATGATCGCGCTGACCTCGTTCATATCCACGCTGGCGGGCCTGTGGGGCGTGCTGGTGACGGACCTGTTCCAGTTCGTGATCAAGATGTCCATGGTGATCGTGCTGGCGGTGGCGGCGGTGGGGGCGGTGGGCGGCATCGATGCCATGAAGACCAAACTGGCCGCCGTGGACCGCGCCAAGGATCTGGCCACTGGCAGCGCCGGTTCCATTCTGAGCTTCGTCCCCGACCTCCATTCCGCCTGGATGCCGCTGATCACCTTCCTGGTCTACATCTCGCTCAACTGGTGGGCCACGTGGTATCCCGGCGCGGAACCCGGAGGCGGCGGGTTCGTCGCCCAGCGCATGTTCTGCGCCAAGGACGAAAAGCACTCGCTGCTGGCGACGTTGTGGTTCAACATCGCGCACTACGCGGTGCGGCCATGGCCGTGGATCCTGGTGGGACTCGCGTCGGTGATCCTCTACCCCGGCCTCGCCGACCCGGAAACCGGCTACATCCTGGTGATGATCGATCACCTGCCGACGTACCTGCGCGGCCTCATGGTGGCGGCGTTCGCCGCGGCCTTCATGTCCACCATCGGCACGCAGCTCAACTGGGGCGCGAGCTACCTGGTGAACGACTTCTACCGCCGCTTCTGGCGCAAGGGGGAAACCGAACAGCATTACGTGCGCATTTCGCAGGCGGCCACGGTGGTGCTCACCATCATCTCGGCCATGGTCACCTTCTTCATGGAATCCATCGCGGGCGCGTGGCAACTGCTCATCGTCACCGGCGCGGGCACCGGCACCGTGCTGATCCTGCGCTGGTTCTGGTGGCGCATCAATGCCTGGAGCGAGGTGTCCGCCATGGCGGCGGCGTTTGTGACGTCGGTCGCGCTCCAGGCCGCCTTCGGCCTGGACAGCTCAGACCCACGCGGCTTCGCCTACATCATGCTGATCACGGTGGGGATCACCACCGCGGTGTGGTTGCTGGTCACTTACCTGACCCCGCCGGAACCGGAGGAGAAGCTGGTTTCCTTCTACCGCCGGGTGCGGCCCTCCGACGCCTTCTGGAAGCCCATCGCGCGCCTGGCGCCCGAGGTGAAGTCTTCCCGTGACCTGAAGTACAACTTCCTGGATTGGATCGCGGGCTGCGTGATGATTTACGGCGCCCTGTTCGGCGTGGGTAAGCTGATCCTGAAGGACTACCTGCTGGGGGCGATCTTCCTCGCGTTCGCCGTGCTTGCCGGCGCAGTGATCTACTGGGACCTGAACCGCCGCGGTTGGCAGTCCGTCATCGAGTGAAGTAGGCCAGCCGCCGGTGCTCCTTGAGAATGCACCGGTCCATGACCACCTCGAGGCCCGCTTCGCGCGCCCGCGCGGCGGCCTGCTCGTGGATGACGCCTTCCTGCATCCACACGGCTTTGGCGCCGGCCCGTATGGCCGCTTCCACGATCTCCGGCACGTTTTCCGGCCTGCGGAAGATATCCACGATGTCCACCGGCACGGGGACCGAGTCGAGGTCCGGGTAGGCCTTCTCGCCAAGCACCTCGGTCTCCGCCGGGTTCACCGGAACGATCCGGTATCCCGCCTTTTGCATGTACTCGGCAACCCCGAAGCTGGGCCGGTAGCGCTTGCTGGAAAGCCCCACCACCGCGATGGTCCTCGCCGCGCCCAGCAGTTCCGCAATATTCATCTCGCCTCCCGTTTCAGCCGTTCCACCTCGCGCGCGTCCAGGTGGCGGTATTCGCCGGGCTTCAGGCTGCCGAGGTCGAGCCCTCCGATGGCGATCCGCTTGAGCTTCTCCACCAGCAGTCCGAAGTGCTTGAACATGAGCCGGATCTGGTTCTTGCGTCCTTCGTAAAGCCGCACTTCATACCAGGAATTCTGGCCCCGGCGCACGAGGCGCAATCCCGCCGGAGCGGTCCGTTTTCCGCCTAGCGGAACGCCCTCGCGGAACTGCTGCTCCTGCTCGGCGGTAAGCGTGCCGTTGGCCTTCACCACATACGTCTTGGGCACGTGGGTGGCCTTGGCCATCAGGGCATTGGCCAGTTCGCCGTCATTGGTGAGCAGCAGCAGCCCCTCGCTGTGATAGTCCAGCCGCCCCACGGGATACACGCGCTCCTTTAAACCCTTGAGCAAATCCATGACCGTGGTACGTCGTTGGGGGTCGGCGACGGTGGTGACTACGCCGTCCGGCTTGTTCATGGCGATGTAGACCAGGCGTTTGGGCGCGTGCAGGAGACGGCCGTCGGCTTTAATGTGGTCGCGGTCGAGATCGGCCTTGGCCCCCAGTTCGGCGACCACCTTGCCGTTGACCGTCACGCGCCCTTCCTGGATCATCTGCTCGGCTTTGCGGCGCGACGCCACGCCGGCGCGCGAGAGTATTTTCTGCAACCGTTCTTCAGGCATTTACTGCTGCGGTTCTTCGGGGGGAGCGTCCGGGACCGGTTCGGCCGGCGCGGTTTCGGTTTCGGTTTCGGGGGAGGGCTCGGGCTCCGCGGCCGCTTCCGGCGCGGCCGGTCCGGTTTCAGCCGGAGCGGGCTCGCTTTCGCTCAGGGCCAATCTTCCGATTTCCTCGAATTCTTTAAGCGTCGGCAACTCGGAAAGATCCTTGAGGCCGAACTGGATCAGGAATTCCTTGGTGGTCTTGTAGAGCATCGGCTTGCCGATGACGTTCTTGCGGCCGGCCACGGCGATCAGCTTGCGGTCGAGCAGAGTCTTCAGCACTCCGGCGCCCTGCACGCCGCGGATCTCCATGATCTCCGGGGCAGTGACCGGCTGCTTGTAGGCGATCACCGCCAGCGTCTCCAGGGCGGCAAGCGAGAGTTTCAGCGGCGGCTTGAGGCTCTTGACGAAGTTCCGGACGGCGTCGTGGTGCTCCGGCTTGGTGGTCATCTTGTAGCCGCCGGCCACTTCCCGGACCGTGACGCCGCGCTCCGGCCGCTCGCATTCGGCGATCAACTCGTTCAGAAGCCGGTCCACGCGATCTTGCGGCTCACCTAGCGCGCCGGCGATCTGGGCCAGAGTGAGCGGCTCGTCGGTGACGTAGACGATGGCTTCCAGCACCGCCTTGAGTTGTGCATCCTCGGGGGAAACCTGGGGTGCTTCGGCGGGCGCTTCCGCCAGCAGGTCTTCCGCGCTGACGGGCTGCTCCTCCACCGCGGCGGCGGGGCTTTCGGGGAGCGAGGCCGCGTCCTCCTCGACGGGTTCGGGGGTGGGGGGTTCCAGTTCTTCCATGCCTAGCTGTAATCTTTTTCGATGGCGCTGATCGGCTCTCCGGAGGCAAACACGGTCTCGTACAACTTGTGCCTCACCAGGGCGATCTCGCCGAACAGGTCTTTCTGAGCTACCGTGACGGCCTGCATCTTGACCATTTCCAGCACCGCCAGGAACATCGCGATCATGGCCCGGCGCGAGCGCTGCCGCTCGAAGATGCGGAGAATGTACACCGGCTCGTCTTCCTTCACCCGGTCGAAATGCCACTTCAGGTGCATGATCATGTCCGCCACCGTGACATCCTCCTCGGCAATCTCGTACACGGGACGGTTCCTGGCGCGTTCCAGCAGTTCGCCGAAGGCTTTCACCAGGTCGAACAGCGTGATGGCGAGCCCGGGGTCCTCGTCATCGGAGGCGAAATCCTTGATCTGCGGGTTCGACCAGACGTTTTCCTCGATCAGGCGCTTCTGTTGCAGCATTTCCGCCGCGTTCTTGAAGCGTTCGTGCTCGAGCAGCCGCTCCACCAGTTCCTGGCGTGGATCCTCCCCGGGCGTCTCCACCTCCAGCGCCGGATCCCTCGGCAGCAGCATGCGCGACTTGATATGAATCAGGGTCGCCGCCATGTAAACAAACTCGGCCCCCAGCTCGATGTCCATCTCCCGGGCCTTCTCCATGTAGTCCAGGTACTGCGCCGTGATGGTGGCGATGGGGATATCCTTGATGTCGATCTGCTGCTTGCGGATGAGATCCAGCAGCAGGTCGAGGGGGCCTTCGTACTGCTCAAGATGGACGTTTAACGGGCCGGACACTGGTATCCACCATAACACGGTGGACCGGGACAGAAAAACCGGGAGGCAAAGGCCGCTTGACAGCCGCCGTGAAGACTGGGAAAGTATGTATTTACAACAGGTTGACCGAGGGTGCGCTTTTTTCTTGGGACCAGCTAACCTTGGGAGACGGAAAAGCGTCATTTCTTTTTCGATAGGCTGCCAGACTGCCCCAGCGCGGGCTGGAAGGAGGGTGTGCATTCGATGAGCAGTGCTTCAGCGCCGGATCCCTCGGCGGCAACATCACCCGTTTCTCCGGCGCCACGTCCGGCCGTGGTCCAACCCGGACCGCGCAGGCCGCGTAAGGTGTTCCTGCTGATTTCCGCCGCATTCGTCGTGGTGGCTCTGGCGGCGGGCGCGGTGTTTCTGAGAACCCGGCCGGCCGCCCAGAAGAAGGGTGGAGGCGGCGGCGCGGCGGTCATCCGTACGGCCGTCGTGGTGGCGGGAGATCTGCACCGTACCGTGCGTCTTTCCGGAACGATTTCGGCCGAGAGGTTCGCCGCCATCATGGCCCCGCAACTTCATGGCAGCCACAGCGGGCGAGGTCGCGACGGAGGCAGCAGCCCCAGCATGAGAGTTACCACGGTCGCTGTCACCAGCATGGGTTCCTCGGGAGTCAGTTCGGCGACCAATTCGACCTCCGCCAGCAGCATTGTCAGCACCATCTCCGGCGCGGCCGTCTCGAGCGGCGGCACGGATGCGGCGGCTGCCGGCGGCAGCAGCGGTTCTTCGCGCGGCGCGCGGGTGAGCAATAACCGTTCGGCGGTGACTTCCAGCGCGCGCGCCGGCCGCAGTTCCTCCGGCGGCTCCTCCCGCTCTTCGAGCCCGGTGGGCGATGCCGACCTGGGATCCACCTCGGGCAGCCTCATGCGGGGCGGCGGGGGCGGCGGGCCGCGCGGCGGCAGCGACTTCACCCTTGTGCTGCTGGAAGTGGCCAAACCGGGTTCCTTCGTGAAGAAGGGCGAGGTGGTGGCGGAGTTCGACCGGCAATACCAGTTGCTCCGCCTGGACGACTATAAGGCGTCGGTCACGCAGCACGAATCCAACATCAAGAAGCTTCAGGCCGATCTCGCCGTGGCGCGGCAGGCCCACGACCAGTTGCTGCTGGTGGCCAAGGCGGACCTGGATAAGGCCAACCTGGACATGAAGACCACCGAGGTCCGGTCCGCGATCGACTCCGAGCGCCTGCGCCTGTTCGCCGAGGAGGCTCAGGCCCGCTACAAGCAGATTCTCACGGAAGTGAACGATTTCAATGAAGGCCAGAAGGCGCAGCTTAGAGCGCTCCAGATCGACCACAATCAGTCCAAAATCGAGTTGCAGCGCGCCACCAACAACGTGGATCGCATGCTGATGAAGGCGCCCATCGACGGGATCGTGGTGATGCAGTCTTTGCACCGGCACGGCGGTGAGCAGGCCCAGATCCAGAAGGGCGACCAGGTCTATTCCGGCATGTTCTTCATGTCCATTGTGGATCCGAGCTCCATGGTGGTGAATGCGAGCGTGAATCAGGCCGACAGCGAGCTGTTGCGGCTGGGACAGAAGGCGCGCGTGCGCCTGGACGCCTATCCGGACCTGGAACTGCCGGCCACCGTGATCGGCATCGGGGCCATGACCAAGCCGGGCGGTTTCCGCGCCAGCTACGTGCGCGAGATTCCGGTGAGGCTGAAGCTGGATAGAATGGACCCTCGCGTCATTCCGGACCTTTCGGCGAGCGCCGACGTGGTGATTTCGTCCGAGTCCAACGCGGTGCTGGCGCCGCGCGAGGCCGTATTCCGGGCCGGGGGGGATTCTCCGTTCGTGTTCGTGAAGCAGGGTAACGGCTGGGTGCGGCGGCAGGTGGACCTAGGGCTCGAGAATCACATCATGGTGGCGGTGCGCTCGGGGCTGAGGAAAGGGGACGTTCTGGCGATCGAACGCCCGCAGACGTAGCACATTCCAGCCGGGGAGTTTTCGACCGCAGGGAAATCGCATGTCGAAGGATTTACGAAAAGGCCGTTTACTGAAAGTTTCCAGGAAGAGGCGGATCATCACCTGGGTGGTGTTGGGTCTGGCCGGCGCGGGCGGCGTTTACGCCGCCTATCACTATACCGGGACCACCGAGGTGGAAGTGCCGGTGGCGCGTGTGCGCCGCGGCGATTTCATCATCAGCGTGCGGACGCGCGGCGAAATCAAGAGCACGCGCTCCATCATCCTCACCGCGCCGCAGGTGCCCGACCCGCGCATCGTCACGCTGGCCGAGTCCGGAAAAGCCATCCGGAAGGGTGACGTGGTGGTGGAGTTCGACGCCGTCCAGCAGGAGCAGAACTACATCGAGCGCTCCACCAGCGTCCGCACCGCCGATAGCGAAATCGTCCAGACCAAGGCCACGCACCGCATCGCCAACGAATCGGACGCGATGACGCTGATGCAGTCGGAGTACAACCTGGAACGCGCCAAGCTCGACGCCAGCAAGGCCGAGATCGTGAGCGAGATCGAGGGCGCCAAGTACCGCATCGACGTGACCGTCTCGGAAGGCGACCTCAAGCAGGTGAAGACCACCATCGACTCGCGCAAGATCTCGCAGGAGGCGGACTTGGACCGCCTTCAGCAGCGCAAGGACAAGACCATCCGCGACATGGAGCTGGCCAAAGGGTATCTCTCCAAGATGGTGATCCGCGCGCCCATCGACGGGATCGTGAACATTCTGCCGAACTTCCGCTCGGGCGGCTCCTTCGGCCAGTCGCCGCCGCCGTTCAAGGAAGGCGACCGCGCCTGGACCGGCGCGGCGATTGCCGAAATCCCGGACCTCTCCGAGATGCACATCGACCTGAAGCTCGACGAGGTGGACCGCGGCAAGCTGAGGCTGGGCCAGCAGGTGCGCATCCGCGTGGACGCCATTCCGGAAAAGGAGTTCCTCGCGGATCTGAATTGGATCAGTCCCATCGCCCAGTTGATCTATCGCGGCGGGGGAACTTCGGAGAAGACGTTCCCGGCGCGGGCGACGCTCAAGAACCTGGATGCGCGGCTCCGGCCGGGCATGAGCGCGACGGCCGAGGTGATCATCGAGCGCGACCCGAACGCGCTGCTCATCCCCGTGCGAGCCAGCTTCACGCAGAATGACAAACCCGCCGTGTACATCCAGCGCGGGCAGCAGTTTGTGGCGCGCCAGATCGCGGTCGGCAAGCGCAACGAAGAGGATATGGTGGTGCTCAAAGGCCTCTCGGAAGGGGAACTCGTGACGCTCGAGAATCCGATCGAGGCGGCCAAGCGGGCAAAGAAAAAACTGTAGCGACAGGCCGCCCGCGGCCGGCGCCATGGGCGGCAATAGCCGGATTTCATGAAAAAGATACTGTTCCGCACAATCGGTCTGCTCATCCTGCTCGCGGGGGCGTGGTACGGATACCGTTTCATCAAGTCGCTTCCCGAGCGGCAGGAGCACATCGCCGTCGCCAAGGTGCGCAAGGGCGACGTCGTTATCCGCGCCTATTCGCGCGGCGAGCTGCGCGCCGTCCGCTCGGTGACCCTGACCGCGCCCAACCTGTTCGGTACGGTGCAGGTGACCCGGCTGGCGCCCATGGGCGCTCTCGCCAAGGAGAAGGACCTGATTGCGGAGTTCGACGACTCGGAACGGCGCGCCGCCCTGGAAGAAACCCTGCTCGAGGTAGAGCAGATCGACGAGCAGATCCGCAAGGCCAAGGCGGATCTGGCCATCCGCGACAACCAGGACCAGGTCTCTCTGCTCCAGGCCCGCTACAACGTGCGGCGGGCGCAGCTCGAAGTGCAGCGCAACCCGCTGATCTCGGCCATTGACGCGCGCAAGAACGTGCTCTCGCTCGAAGAGGCGCAGCGCCGGCTCAAGCAGCTCGAAAGCGACGTGAAATCGCGCAAGGAGCAGGGGCTGGCTTCGCTCGCCGTGCTCCAGGAGACGCGCAACAAGAGCATGATCGACGTACAGCGCGAAAAGTTGCGCATCGCTCAGACCAAGCTGCTCTCGCCCATGACCGGGTTGGTGGCCATCAAGCAGAACCGCGGCGGGTTCATGATTTTCGGGCAGCAGGTGCCGGACATCCGCGAGGGCGACACCGTGCAGCCCGGTATGCCCATTGCCGACGTTCTGGACCTCTCCGAACTGGAAGTGGTGGCCAAGGTGGGCGAACTCGACCGCGCCAACCTGCACGAAGGGCAGGAAGTCACCATCAGCCTGGACGCCGTGGCGGAGAAGACCTTTCGCGGCAAGATCAAGGGCATGAGCGGGACGGCTAGCGCCAACGTGTTTTCCGGCGACCCGGCCAAGAAGTTCGACGTGATCTTCTCCATCGACATGCGGCAATTGATGGCCGCACTAGGCGTGAAAGCGAGCGAGATCGACAAGATCATGGCGCAGGCCGCTGTCAACGCCAAGAAGAATTTGCCCCCGCCTTCCGCCTCGATGTTCGGTGGCGGAGGCGGCCCGATGATGATGTTCGGCGGCGGGCCGGGCGGTCCCGGCCAGGGCGGCGAGGGCCGCGCCTTCGGCATGCAGGCCGGGCCGGCCGGCGAAGGCGGCGCGGGCGGCGAAGGCGGCGCAGGCGGTGAGGGCCGCGGCGCGCGCCGGGGCGGCGGCGGTGAAGGCCGGCAGGGCCGCAGCATGTCCGCCGAAGATCAAAAGAAGTTCCGGGAAGCCTTCCAGAAGGCCCTGGGCGGAAAGAATCCCGCCGACCTGAGTCCCGAGGAACGGCAGGCGGCCTTGGCCAAAGTGCGCGAGGCCATGGGCCGCGGCGGCGACTCCAAAAAGGGCGGCGACTCCAAAAAGGGCGGCGAAGAGGGCCGCGGCGGCAGGCGGCGGAGCGAGGGCGGTTCCGGCGCGCCGGGCAACCCCATGGAGATGTTCCGCTCGCCGTCAACGGGCCAGTTTAGCGACGCGGACCGCGAGAACGCCAAGCTGCCCGCCCCTCCCGAGGAGGATTCGGGATTGCAGGCGCTGCTGCGGCCGGGGTTGCTCGCCGACGTCGAGATCATTGTCGAGAAGATCCCCAACGCCTTGCACGTGCCGGCGCAGGCGGTGTTCGAGAAGGACGGCAAGTCCATCGTCTACGTGCAGAACAACAAGCGTTTTGAGCCGCGCGAGGTGCAACTGGTGAAGCGCAGCGAATCGATCATGGTGCTGGCCGGCGGCGTCAAGCCGGGAGAGACCATCGCCATGACCGACCCGATGGCCAAGCAGAAGAGCGGCGGCAAGAAGGGCGCGGAGGAAAAGAAAGGCGGCGGCGGGAACCCCATGGGCGCCATGCCGGCGGGAGGAAAACAGTAATGTTCGGGCTGGGAGCATACTTACCGGAACTGTTCATGGGGCTTTCGAGCCTCCTGGCGCACAAGCTGCGCAGCCTCCTCACCATGCTGGGCATGATCTTCGGCGTGGGCGCGGTGGTGGCCATGCTCTCCATTACCGCGGGCGCGCAAAAAGAAATGATGAGCTTTATTGACCAGTTGGGCGTCAATAATATCATCGTGGAAGCGCGCGAGGCGGTGGACCGGAACGAACTGCAAGCCATCCGCGCCATCTCGCCCGGCCTGAGCTTCCGCGATTTCCGCGCCATCATGGAGAACGTGCAGGGACTGGATTCGGCCACCCCGCGCAAGCGTTTCAAGCCGCAGAAGGTCCTGCCCAAGACCAGCCAGGAGCCGCCCCAGCTCATCGGCGTGCTGCCGAATTTCGTGGAGATCAACAGCCTGAAGCTGGTGTCGGGCCGGTTTTTCACGCACGAGGAAAACGAGCGCTCCGCTCCGGTCTGCGTGCTGGGCGAGACCGCCAAGGTCAACCTTCTGGGCTATGACGACGCCGTCGGCAAGTACGTGAAGGTCAACGACGTGTGGCTTCAGGTGATCGGGGTGCTGACGCCTCAGGCGGGCGGAGACACCGACGTGGAAGGCCTTCAGGCGCTCAACCGCAACAACCTGATCATCTCGCCGCTCAACACCGTGATGCGGCGTTTCGAGGACAACACCAGCTATCTGAAAGACGAGATCGACGGCATCTACCTGAAGGTCGCCCCCAACACGGATTCCATCGAGACCTCCAACGTGGTGCGCGCCATCCTGGCCGCCACCCACAAGGATGCCGGCGACTTTACCGTCGTGGTGCCCGCCGGACTGCTCGAAGAGCGGCGCCGCACGCAGTTCATCTTCAACATCGTCATGATCTGCATCGCGGGCATCTCGCTGCTGGT
>JBHGBM010000003.1:0-128199 GCA_041946965.1 Bryobacteraceae bacterium | reverse complement strand
GACTCCGCCGTGCGCATCACGCACTTCCCCACCGGCATCGTGGTGCAGTGCCAGAACGAACGCTCGCAGCACAAGAACCGCGATAGCGCCATGAAGCAGTTGCGCGCGCGGCTCTACGAATTCGAGCTGGACAAGAAGCGGGAAGAGGCGCGCAAGACCGAGGAATCCAAGGCCGATATCAATTTCGGCAGCCAGATCCGCAGCTACGTGCTGGCGCCTTACCGCATGATCAAGGACCACCGCACGAAGCTGGCCGTGGGCGACGTGGACCGCGTGCTCGAAGGCGATCTGGAGCCGATGATCCACGCGTATCTGGTGTGGCGCAAGACTGGCAAGACCGCGGGCGACGGCAAGGATGACCTCCCCGAGTGAGCTGATCCGCGCCGGACGGCTGGTCGCGTTTCCGACGGAGACGGTGTACGGGCTTGGCGCCAACGCACTTGACGCCGAAGCGGTGCGGCGTATCTTCGCGGTCAAGAGACGTCCTTCCACGAGCCCGCTCATCGTGCACGTGGATTCGCTCGAGATGGCGCGCGGCCTGGCGGCAAGCTGGCCGGCCCCGGCCGAAGCGCTGGCGCGGCGCTACTGGCCCGGCCCCCTCACGCTGGTGGTGAAGAAGGCCCCGAGCATCCCGGACGTGGTCACCGCCGGGCTGCCCACCGTGGGTTTGCGGGTGCCCGCGCATCCCATGGCGCTAGAGTTGATCCGCGAATCGGGAGTGCCCATCGCGGCCCCCAGCGCCAACCGGTTCACGCAACTCTCGCCCACCACCGCCGAACACGTCCGCGCTTCGCTGGGAGATGCCGTGGATTGCATTCTCGACGGCGGCCCGGCCCCGGTGGGGATCGAATCGACGGTGCTCTCGCCGGATCCGCCGATTCTTTACCGGCCGGGCATCATTCCCATTTCGGAGTTGGAGGAGATCACCGGGCCGCTCGTGCGCGCCACACCTGGAAAGGGCGCGCACGCCTCGCCCGGCATGCACCGCCGCCATTACAGCCCTCGCACTCCATTTCATCTGGGCCAGGCCCCGCAGGGTGGAAACGGTTTCTGGCTGTGGATCACCCGCGCGCCGCGCAAGTCGCGTGGCATAGAAATGCCCGCCGAACCGCACGGGTACGCCGCGCTGCTCTACCGCGTGCTGCACGACCTCGACCTGCGCGGTTATGACTGGATCGCCGCCGAATCACCGCCGGATACGCCCGAATGGGCCGGCGTGCTCGACCGCCTGCGCCGCGCGGCCGCGTAAAAGGGCGACGCAACCGGCTCCTCTCCGATTTCTTGGCGCTGTGGAATCCGAAAGACCGCTGACTGATCGGCTTGATCCTGTTGTTCATGCCCGCCGCCGCACAAATCTCCACAGCAGGAAGTAGACTACCGCCAGCGCCGCGTAAGTTGTTATCCAGAACCACGGTGTCCACCAGGCGATGCCATCCACGCGGATGTCCGAGAGGGGCCACAGGAAGCGCGTAGCGTAATAGCGCATGCTGTGCGTCGGTATGTCGATGGCCACGTGCAGCAGCCAGCCGAGCATTTCATAGACGATGCGCCGCGCCAGGATGCTCGCGATAGCGGCTGCGAGCGCGAACACGATCAGGCTGTGAGCCATCGGGTAGAGCGGCACTCCAAGATGCACGTGCAGATCGTGACCTCGAGCGCCCTGCAACCAGAACCAGATTCCCGCGAGGATCGACGGCCCGAATGCCAGCACGTCGGGGAATACGCCCCACCACACCGTCCACCCGGGACGAAGCTTCGGCCGCGCGGAGTTTTTCACGGCGATGGCGGCGGCCGCGGCCCACAATCCGTGCGCGACGATCTCCATGCTGCCCGGGCCGCTTACCACTTCAGCCGCAGCGCCATCTGGATGGAGCGCGGCAGGTTGGCTTGCGAGGTGGTCCTGCCGAATGCCGAGCTGGTCGGCGTAATGCTCGGCGTGCCGAACTGCGGATGATTGAGGGCGTTGAACGCTTCGCAACGGTACTGCGCCGTGAGCTTCTCCGTCACGGCGAAGTTCTTCACCACGGAGAAGTCGAGGTTGTTCATTTTGTCGCCCCGCCCTGCGCGGCTGGGGAAGGTGCGGATGTTCCAGTCGAGCTGCTGCGAGGAGACGCGGTTGAAGCGGGTGACGTCGAAGACCGCGTCGATGTTCTTCGGGTTCATTTGCAGGTCGCCGCCGTAGTAAATGGCGTTGCCCCAGCCGAGCGGCGCGCCCGCCTGCTGGGTCGAGATGGCGTTCACCGTCCAGCCGCCCGCCAGGCGCCGCCACAGCTCCCTGCCTCTGGCGAACGGCAGGTCGTAGCTCAGGCTGGTCACCAGCCGGTAGGGCCGGTGCTCGTCCGCCACGCGCTTTTCGAAGAATGGGTCGGAATCGTTCAGCCGCGAGAGCTGTTGCATCATCTTCGACCAGGCGAAGTTACTCATGAACTGGATGCCGTGCGAAAAGCGCTTCTCCACCCGCGCCTGGAGCATGTGGAAGTAGGAACTCCCCGCGCTGATGCCGGCCTGTGTCACGCCGCTGAATTGCGGGTACGGTTTCAGAAGCTGGTTGCGCTGCACGGTGCTGCCGTTGAGCGAGGTTCCGGGGATCAGTCCCGCAAAGGGATTCGTGACATTCGCGGTCAGCATGTTGATCACGGCCTGATCGCGCACCAGGCCCTGAGCCAGGTAGTTCCGCGGCACGAAGTTGAGCTGCTGCGAAGTCTCCATGTGCAGCGAGTGGCTGCCCATGTACCCGATCTCCACCAACAGGTTGGAAGCGATCTCGCGCTGGATGCTCAGGTTCCAGCGGATGCTGTAAGCGTTGCGCGGGTCCGGGCTGTAGAAGCTGACCGACTGGCCGAGGTTGGTGGCAAGGCCGGCGGCGGAGCCCACCGGCTTCGAGGGGCCGTTGGGGAAGCCGTTCGCCAGCGTGACGTTGGGCGTGAGATAGCCGTCGAGCGTCGCCACCAGCGGCGTGGTCGCCGTGAAACCGGTCTGGTAATAGCTGCCCGCCAGCGGGAAGAAGAACACGCCCACGCCGCCGCGCACCACCAGCTTGGGCGTCGCGGTCCAGGCGAAGCCGAGCCGCGGGCTGAAGTAGCGCGCCCCGGTGCGGTACAAAGCACGGTTGTTGGGCCCGGCGAAGGTCAGGCCGCCCATGGTGCGGAACTGCGAGGCGGGCAGCTCGGCGATCGGCGCCCTGGCGTAAGCCGCCGCGGCGGCGGAGCTGATGGGGCTGGCGGCGCCGAAGTCGAACCCGTTCACGGCACGGTTGAAGCGCTCTGTCAACGCGAGATCGCGTTCGTGCCGGATGCCGAGGTTGAGTGTCAGGTTGCGCCGCACCCGCACGTCGTCCTGAAGGAAGAAAGCGTAGTAGCGGCCCTGGTCGCTGGCCGATGCGTTCACGTCGAAGGTGCCGCCGGTGGGCAGCCCCAACAGGAATGAAGCCAGGTCCTGGCCCAGCGGCGCGGAGCTGGCGTTATCCAGCGGCCCGCGCGTCCACTCCGAGCCGAACGTGTAGCTGCCGCTGCCGTTAGCGAAATTGGTGGAGTGGGTGCGCACCATGCGCAGGTCCGCTCCGGCCTTCAGGGTGTGGCGTCCGGCGACGCGCGTCACGCTGGAGAAGACCTGGAAACTGTCGCCCGGCGTATTGCTGCCTTTCGAGTGCCCCAGCGCGTTGAAGCGGCCCACATTCACCATCGGCATCATGGCCCTGGTCACGGACGCCGCCAGCGCCTGCGGGAAGCCGAGCCGGGTCATATCGAAGCCGTCGCTGGCCTGCCCGATGTAGCCGGTGAAACGCGTCCAGTTGAAGCGCGTGTCGAGCACCGTGGTGGGGGTGATGGTGTAGACGTCGTCGATCATTCCGCCCCAGTTCTTGCGGCCGGACTGCTCGCCGGTGGCGATATTGTCGAACAGGTTCTGGGCCCGGATGTCCCGGTTGTTGTGGCGGAAATTGGCGAACAGTTTGTGCTTTTCGCCCAGGATGTAATCGACGCGGCCCAGTTCGTTATCGAAGCTGTTGTGCTCGATCTTGGGGGTCAGGTAATTGTTCTGGCCGTCCGCCTGGCCCTGCTGGTTGGGCGCCGGGTAATACTGCATGTAGTTCTTCGCGATCGGGCTGATGCGTGCGGCGGGGATGATGTTGCCCGCGAACGGCTGGCGCCGTACACGTGTGCCCTCGCGCGTCCCGGTGAGCGGGTCGTAAATCTGGTAGCTGTTGCCCACTTTCAACAGCGCGGAGAGATCGCCGCCGCGCTCCTCAGCTGTGGGGACGGTGGTGGAAGTGGGGGACGGCCGGTCGTTCTTCATGCCCTCGAAGGCGAAGTAGAAGAACAGCCTGTCGCGCGCGATGGGGCCGCCGGCGTTGGCGCCGTACTGGTGGTAGAGCGGGTCGCTCTTCTTCTGGCCTGCGCGATTGGTGAAAAACGGCGTGGCCGCAAAGCGCGACTGCTGGTTGTACCAGTAGGCCGCGCCGTGCAGCGCGTTGGTGCCGCTCTTCAGGATCAGGTTCACCGTGCCGCCGCCGGTGTGGCCGTAGGCGGCGTCGGCCTGGAAGGTCTCCACCTTCACTTCCTGCACGGCGTCCACCGGCGGATTGTAGGCCACCTGTCCGCCCTTGGCCTGCACGTCGGGTCCGCCGTCGAGCAGCATTTCGTTGCTGCGCCCGGGGGAGCCGCCCATGGAGATGTCGGAGACCGCGGCGTTATCGAACGGGCGCGTGTTCTTGGGGTCCGCATCGGGAATCACGCCGAAGGCCAGTTGCGCCAGGATGAACGGCGTGCGGCCGTTGAGCGGCATGTTCTCGATCTGCCGGGTGTTGATTACCTGCCCGCTGGAACCCGTGGCGCTTTCGAGCATCGGCGCCTCGGCGGTCACCGTGACCGATTCGCTGAGGGCGCCCACTTCGAGCGGGATATCGAGCCGCACGCGCTCATTCGCGCTGGCCCGGATCTTCTCCCGCACGTACTGCTTGAAACCCTCGGCCGTGGCGGCGACGCGATAGAAGCCGGGCGGCAGAAACGGGATGGTGTACTGGCCCTCCACGGTGCTGACGGTCTGGTGGACGGCGCCGGTTTCCACGTTGGTGGCCGTTACCTTCGCCCCGGGGATGGCGGCGGACTGCGCGTCGGTCACCTGCCCGGATATCGAAGCCCGGAACTCCTGGGCAAAGCAGGCGGCGCACGCCAGAAGGATTGCGAATGCGGTTTTCAGGTTGGACATAACGAAGGTTCAGCATAATCCGGTTCCGCGCCGTCCGCGATAGTCGTTCCATCGCGTGGAACGGAGAATCGTTGTGTTGCACAGGACGGAACGCCGATGTAATTTCTTCGCCCTTTGCTTGCACATCCTATTTCGGACGTGGTATAAAAATCTCCCACAGGGGGTTGTATATGCATGCTGGGACGTTGCGGTCATTTCGGACTGGTGTGAAATGCATCATCTCAACGTTCGTCTTTGGCGCTGCGCTTTACGGCCAGCTAACCCTTTCGACCATTCGCGGTACGGCGACTGACCCCACGGGTGCGGTGGTGGGCGACGTCCTGATTACCGTGACCAACCTGGAAACCAACGCGAGACGCGAGGTCCGGACCGGCGCGAGCGGCGATTACGAAATCCCCGACTTGCAGCGCGGCACGTACCGGCTCAACGCGACCCGTGAGGGCTTCAAGACGTTCGTTGCCGACAACGTCATCCTGGAAGGCAACCAGGTGCGCCGCATCGATGTCTCGCTGGAAATCGGCTCGGTCGGCACGGAAGTTGTTGTCAAGGCGAACGCCGCCGTCATCCAGACCGATACCGCCAAGGTGCAGGCCGATATCGACACGGCCAAGCATCTCGACACGCCATGGGTGGGCGGCATGGCGACGCTCGATCCAAGCCTGTTCATCACCAGCGCGCCGCTGGTGAGCCAGCAGAGCGGCGCCTGGTACGCACAGTGGGCGGGACAAAGCCGCAGTCAGGTTCAGGAAGGCCAGGATGGCCACACCAACGATCAGGATGTGAACCAGATCAACGACATCATGGACGCCCAGGAAGTCACCGTGGTCACCGTGAACAACACGGCGGAATTCGCGCGGGTCGGCTTCATGAACATGACGACCAAGGCCGGGACCAACGAATTTCACGGACGTGCGGCGTACTTCAATCTGAATTCCGCGCTTGCCGCCCGGCAGTTCTTCGAGGACACCAAGGGCAGGCAGTTGATTCACACCATCTCCGTCGCCGCGGCCGGCCCGGTGATCAAGAACAAGACCTTCTTCTACGCGTCGGCGAACATTCTGAAGATCCCCAGCAAGAGTTTCTTCCTGAGAAGCGTGCCCACGAACCTGATGCGGAGCGGGGATTTTTCGCAACTGCTGCCGCGAATCGTCATCACGGACCCGCTCTCCGGCCAGCCGTTTCCCCGCAACGTGATCCCGCAAAACCGCATCAGCGCGGTTTCGCAGGCCGTGAATCAGAATTATCTGCCCGCCCCCAACCGCGGCGTGGAGGGTGCGCAGTCCAACAACTACGCGTTCACATTCCCGTACCCGCAGGACTACACGCTGCGCAAGGATTTCACCCAGCGCATCGACCACCAGGTCAGCAGCAAGAACCGGATCATGGGCCGGCTGATCGAGAACTGGGGATTGTACGTGCTGCCCACCAACTTCCCGTCTTTCTCCTGGACGCGCGTGCGGTTCAATGTTCACGCGGTCTTTGAAGACACCCACATCTTCTCGCCGAACCTGGTGAATACGGCGCGCGTGGGCCTGTACAAGGAGAAGTACACCGACGGCGACCCGCTCTACGGCGTCACCCCGTTTAAAGGCGACGAGGCCGTGAAGAAGATCGGCTTGCAGGGAGTGAACCCGAAGGGTTACAGCGCGGAAGGTTTTCCGCGCATGAACATCACGGGCTACCCCGAGATGTACACGCAGCCCGGCGGCGTGCGGCAGAACGACCACGACTGGGGCTATGCCGACACCCTGACGTGGAACAAGGGCCGGCACGTGATCAAGATGGGCGGCGAGTACAAGCCGCAGTCGCGCTTCTCGGGCCAGATACCGGAAGGCACCTACGGCGTCTTCGCCTTCAACGGTTCGTTCTCGGGATACGGCTATGCCGACTTCCTGCTCGGCATCCCGTTCACGAGCACGCGCCTCGATCCGCTGACCAACCGCACGCTGCGCGACAGCGAACTCGGCTTGTTCATCACGGACTCTTTCAAGGTGAACAACCGCCTGACGCTCGATCTCGGACTCCGGTGGGACCGCTTCGGCTCGCCGAACTACGAGGACAACCTCATGTACCGGTGGGACCTGGCCTCCGGCAACGTGGTGATTCCGCCCGGCACCGAGGGCAAGGTCAGTCCGCTCTATCCAAGCAACATAAAGCTGGTCTCCGGCGACGTGCAGATGTCTCCCAGCAAGAGCAATTTCGTGCCGCGCATCGGGTTCGCCTATCGTCTCAGCGACAAGACGGTGGTTCGCGGCGGGTATGGCATGTTCAGCGAGACGCTCGGCCGGTACGCGTACGTGCAGGGCACGGGCCCGTTTCAGATCAGCGAAACGTACCAGAACGCGATCACCAACGGGCAGCCGCAGTTCATGTTCCCGAACCCGTTCCCGCCCACGCTGGCGGGCGCGCGCATTCCCTCACAAAGCGTGACGGGATACCCGGTTGACGCAACCAACGGGAAGATCCACCAGTGGAACCTCACCGTGGAGCGGCAGTTCAAAGACACCGGTTTCCGCCTCTCGTACGTCGGCTCGCACGATTACGGGATGCATTACGGCATCGCCGTCAACAAGCCGCAGCCCAGCCTGATTCCGTTCACCGCGGACCGGCGGCCGTGGCCGCAGTACACCGCCGCCTCGTATTACCGGAACGACGGCGAATCGAAATTCAACGCCGTCACGCTCGAGGCGATCCGCAAGGTCGGGCAGCTTACGTTCGACACGCACTGGACGCTGGCTTCGAGCTACTCCAATTTCCAGAGCGGCGCGAACTTCGAGAGCCCGTACCGCGCGCCGGTGTTCTCGCGCGACCAGTACACACCCCGGCAGCGCTTCGTCACGAACCTGACCTGGGAGATCCCCGTGGGCAAGGGACGCCGGTTTATGCCGGCGGCGCATCCCGTGGTGAATGGCGTTCTCGGGGGCTGGCAGGTGTACTGGATCGGATACCTCGAAACCGGGCACTTCTTCTCGCCCGGTTACTCCGGCAGGGACGCCTCCAACACGAACACCACGGGCGGCTTGCCGGACCGCATCTGCAACGGCAACCTGCCCTCCAGCCAGCGCAGCATCAACCGCTGGTTCGACGCCTCCTGTTTTGCCGTGCCGCAGAGCGGCACGCTGGGCAACTCCGGAGCGTTCGTCCTGGAGGGGCCCGGCTACAACATGCAGCATCTCTCCATCGCCAAAACGTTCCCGATCACCGAGCGCTTCCGGTTCACGTTCACCACGGCGGCCTCGAACATTTTGAATCACGCCAACTTCCGGCCGCCCGCTGCGAACATCTCGGTGCCGGGTCAAGTGGGGGTGATCAACAGCCTGGTGGAAGGAGGAGAGAGCCGGCAGATTGAACTGCGCGGCCGCATCGACTTCTGAACCGGGCGCTTCGCTCCCCAACTGCGGTATTATGGGCGCCGCGATGAGAACCGAAATCGTCTTTCTCGCCGCGGCGCTTTCCGCGTGCGCCCAGGCCGGCATCACCCAGACACCGGGCCGTTTGTGGGTCCGCATTCAGGACCAGCAGGGCAAGCCCGTTGCGGCCAGGATTTATCTCCAGGACGGCGACGGCAAGGCCCACGTGCCCCCGGGAACTCTCGCGCGGCTGAACCGGTCGCGCGAGTTCTATTTCCACGCCGACGGCGAATTCCGGCTCGAAATGCCGCCCGGGCCGGCCTCGATCGAAGCCGTGAAAGGTTTCGAATACGTGCCCGTCAAGCAGCGCGCGCAGATCGTTTCGGACCGGACCGCGGCCGTCACCCTGACCCTGAAACGCCTGGCTGACATGCCCGCGGCGGGCTGGCGATCCGGGGATATTCACATGCACCCGAACCATGTCCCCGGCGGTCTGTACATGACCATGGAGGATTGCTTCCTGCTGGCCAAGGGAGAGGACATTCACGTGGCCACCCTGCTGGCCGGCAGCGTGGGCGTGCTGGCGCACGTCTTCGACACAGAGTTCTTCCGTTTCGGCAAGCCCGACCCCCTTTCGACGCCCGAGCACCTCATGGTGGTCCAACAGGAAGTGCGCAACGTGACCGCCATGTACGGCCACATCGCGCTGCTGGGCATCTCGCGCTTCGTCGATCCTTTCTACGTGGGCCAGGAACTCTCGAACAACTGGGAGGACTACCCCGCGCTCTTCGCGCCCGCCATGGCGGCCAAGCGCCAGGGCGCGGCGGTCGCGTACCTGCACCCGGCGAACAAGCCGGAGATCCCGGTGGGCGACCACCTGGCGCGCGAGTTTCCCGTGGACCTCGCGCTTGGCGCCGTGGACGCCCTCGACGTGCTGAGCAACATGGACGAGGAAGCCGGCTGCTGGATGTACTACCGGGTCCTGAACTGCGGGCTGAAGTGCACCGCGTCGGCCGGCACCGATTCCCAGATGGACGTCATGCGCGCCTCTCTGCCCGGCGCTTCCAAGGTGTACGTCCATACCGCCTCGCCGCTCACTTATGAAAACTGGCTGGCCGGCTACAAGGCGGGGCGCACGTTCGTCTCCAACGGCCCGCTGGTTTCGTTCCAGGTGGAAGGGAAAGGGCCGGGCGAGGAGATTCAGCTTGCCGCGCCGCGTTCGGTCCGGGTCACGGCCAAGGCGCAGTCGATTGTGCCGATGAGCGCGCTGGAACTCGTGGTCAACGGCGAAGTGGTGGCGAGCGCGCAGGCGGCCGGCGGCGGCGCCGCGGCGGAGATCGCGCGCGAGATACCTATCGACAAGAGCAGTTGGATCGCGGCGCGCGTCTGGGGGCCGGGGCACCGCCTGGTGGTCAACGATGCGAAAGCGTTCGCGCACACCAGCCCGGTTTACTGCTACGTGGCCGGGCGGAAGGTCGCCTCGGCGGCCGACGCCAGGATCGTGATCGCGTGGATCGACCGCGTCATCCAGGATATTGCCGCCTCGCCGCGCTTCGCCTCCGAGGAGCGCCGCAACGAGGTGCTCACGCTTTTCCGCAAGGGCCGCGCGTACTACGAAAGCATTCGCTGACTCCACTGGTGCTAAAAAGGAACATTGGAGCGCCCGCATTGCCTATGAGCACCGCTCGTCTTTTGTTCCCGATCGTGCTGGCAGCGGCATCCTGCTACGGACAGACCGTGACCGGCTCGCTTGTGGGGCATGTGTCGGATCCCAGCGCCGCCGGCGTCGCCGGGGCTAAAGTAACCGCGACCGAGGTTGCCCGCGGCGTTACGCGCCAGACCGCTACGAACGAGGCCGGCAACTACACCATCACCAGCATGGATCCGGGCGTGTACAAGATCCAGATCGAGCAGTCCGGTTTCAAGACCTTCGTCCGCGACACGGTGGAGGTGGCAATCAACAGTACGGTCCGCGTGGATGCCTCGCTGGTGGTGGGCGGCGTTACGGAGACGATCGTCGTCACCGCCGAAGCCGTGGCTCTGAAGACGGACCGCGGCGACCTCAGCCAGCAGGTGGATTCGACCCAGTTCGAGAACCTGCCGCTCTCTCCCGACCGGAACTACCAGTCGGCCCTGGAACTGATTCCGGGTTCGACCGAGCCCGAGGCCGTCGGCTCGGCGTTCGGCAATCCCAGCGGCTCGCTTGCGAATTACGTGAACGGCCAAAACAACCGCGGCAACAGCTTCCAGTTGGATGGCACCATCAACAACGAAACCAACGTGATTTCGCAGTCCGCCATCGTGCCGCCGCCCGAAGCCATCCAGGTGATGGACGTTTCCACCAACGCCTACGACGCGGAAAGCGGCCGGGCCACCGGCGCCGTGGTCAATGTGCAGATCAAGAGCGGAACCAACCAGGTGCACGGCAGCGCGTGGGGTTATAACGTGAACAGCGAGTTCAAGGCGCGCAACGCGCTTTCGCTGACGCGCCAGCCGCATACCAACCTCACGCAGGCCGGCCTGGCCTTGGGCGGCCCGATCCGGCGCAATCGCACCTTCGTCTTCGGCGATTACCAGGCGGGACGCGACCGGCGCGGCCAGAACGCGCTGCTCAGCGTGCCGGGCATCCCGTACCGCGGCGGCAACTTCTCCGGTTCCCGCTATCCCGTGTACGATCCGCTCACCGGGAACGCGGCGGGTGCGAACCGTGAGCGGTTCCCGGGCGGCGTCATTCCCGCCAGCCGGATCAGCCCGGTGGCGAAAGCCATTTTCGCCCGCCTGCCGGAGCCGAATCTCTCCGGGCTGGTGAACAACTACGAGGCTACGGGAAGCTTCCGCCAGAACCGCGACGGCGGCGACGTGAAGGTCAACCACAAGTTCAGCGACATGACGGAAGGCTTCGTCCGTTACAGTCATTTTGCGGCCGAAACGGCGGACCCGGCGGTGTTCGGGGATCTGGGCGGTCCCACCTCGGCCAACGGCGGCACCTCCGCCATCGGGCCGTCGCGCATCCAGAGCGCTTCGGCGAACCTGACGCACGTCCTGGGCCCGGTCCTGGTCACCGAGTTCCGCGGCGGGCTGGTGCGCGTGCTCATCCAGGGGCAGACCGGCGGCGATCCCGACATCGCCGCGAAGCTCGGCATCCCCGGCGGCAACCGCGGCGATTTCTTTTCGCCTGGCATGCCGCGCATGTCGGTGAGCGGCTACACGGCGCTGGGGTTCGCCGCCACCATGCCGTTCAAGATCGCCGAAACCAGCTCCAACTTCGTCAATATCTGGACGAAGCAGCACGGCAACCATTCCATCCGCTGGGGTGTCGATATCCGCGACCTGATCCTGAACAAGTACCAGTCGAACTCGGACCCGCGCGGCATCTACACCTTCGGCACCACCACCACCGGCACAACCGGGTCGCTCACCGACAGCTCCAACGCGATGGCCTCGTTTGTGCTCGGGCTGCCCTCGCAGGAAGACCGGACCTACATCTACCAGTTGGGCGGTTTCCGGCTGAAGCAGTACTACACGTTCCTTCAGGACCGCTGGGTGGCGACCCCGAGGCTGACCCTGAACTTCGGGCTGCGGTACGAAGTCGCGCCTTTCTCCACCACGGCCAACCCGGGCGATCAGAGCCGTTACGACATTTCCAACAACACGCTCCTGATCGGAGGCTACGGGCCGGTGGGGAACCGGCTGGGCGTGAACACCGACTACCGCGGCTTCGCCCCGCGGATCGGTATCGCCTACCGCGTGGCGCCCAAGACCGTGTTGCGCACCGGCTACGGCATCAGTTACATTCCGCAGTCGATCAATTCGCTGGCGGTCAACAACTATCCCGCGCAAATCTCGATTCAGGCGCGCGGCCCCAACAGCCTGACGCCGGCGGGCAGTTTGAGCGCGCCGATTCCGGTGCTTGCGCCGGTGGATGTTTCGAACGGCGTGATCACGCCCCCGGGCAACATCCTGCTCAACGCGTTCAACCCGAACGCGCGCCGCGGCTACGTGCAGTCGTACAACTTCACCGTGGAGCAGGAGATCGCCAGGTTCGTCATCAGCGCGTCTTACGTCAGCACGCTGGGGCGGCGCATTCCCGGCACGCTGGCGCTCAACGCCGCCGGTCCGGGCGCGGTGGTGGGCGACCGCCCGCTGGCCAGGCGCTTCGGACGGACCGCGGATACCAACCTCCAGGACTACATGCTCAGCAGCGCTTATCACGCGCTGCAAGCGCGCGTGCAGCGCCGCCTGCGCAGGGGCGGAAGCCTGACGCTCAGCTACACGTGGAGCAAGTCGCTCGACTACACCGACGCTTTCACCGTTTCCATTCCACTCAACATCGACCTGAACCGCGGCGTCTCCTCCTTCCATCGCCCTCACAACCTGGTGATCTCGCACGTTCTGCCGCTGCCCTTCGGACGCGGCCAGCGCTGGTTCCGTTCCGGACCGGCGAGCCGGATTCTCGGCGGATTCCGCCTGAGCGGAGTCATCTCCATCCGCTCCGGCACGCCCGTGAACATTACGGGAGTGCGGCTGGCGGCCAATGTGGGGCAGGGCTTCACCAACCACCCGAGCAGCACCGGCCCGGTGCGATACCTGTACGGAACCGGGCGCGGCCAGTTGTGGTTCGATACCAGCACGTTCGTGGAGCCCGTGCCCGGGACCATCGGCACGGTGGGACGCAACACCGTGCGCGGCCCCGGATACCAGAACTGGAACGCAACCCTTTCGCGCGTCTTCCGCCTTACCGAGCGTTTCAAGCTGAATATGACGCTCTCCGGGTTCAACGTGACCAACTCGACCCACTTCGGTGAACCCTCCGGCAGTTTCACGGGCGCGTTCGGCCAGATCACGTCATCCTCCGGCGAAAGGCGCGTGCGCATCGGGGCGCGGCTCGAGTTCTGATCGCATGACTTCGCGGCGGCAATTCATGGGCTCGGCGGCGGCGGCCGCGCTGCCCGTGGAGCGCCCCGGTGAGGCGTTCTTCAGGGAGATTGTGGGCGGGTTCGTGCGCAATGCGCGCGCGACCTCGTCCACCTTCGCCGTCTGCGACTACCCGCGAGGCACCAGGCTCAAGAACTGCGTTGCACGGTCCGGCAAGACTTACGTCAGCGTGGCCCGCATGATGCCTGCGCTGGCGGCCACCGGCGTGGAACCGGCGGTGTTGCTCGCGGCGTTCCGCAATGCGTTCGACCCCGAGTGCCCGGACTATTGGGAAGAGCCGCCGCGCGACAAGGCCAACCAGCGGCAGGTGGAGGCGGCGCTGGTTTCCTGGTCGCTGTGGCGCGCTGGCGGCGCGGTGGCGGCACGGCTCACTTCCCGCCAGCGGGCCAACGCGCAGGCGTGGCTGGCGAGTTGCACCCGAGTGGCCGAGCGCAAGCACAACCACGCCTGGTTTTCCGCCATCAACCACGCCGGACGCCTGGCGCTGGCGCCGAAGTGGAAGGAGTTCTCCGGCGACGAGCGCTGGATGCTGGAAGACCTGGCGGCGCTCGACAGCATGGCGTCGCCGGGCGACGGCTGGTACAGCGACTCGCTTACGCTGCCCATCTTCGATTACTACAACTTCTGGACCTTCGCCAGTCATTTTCTGCAATGGAACGAGATCATCGGGGCGCGCTACCCGGAGATCTCGCGCCGTTTCTCCGCGCGCCTGCGGCTGTTCCTGGAAAAGACCCCGTATTTCTTCGCCTCCGACGGACGCCATCCCCTGTTCGGGCGGTCCCTGATCTACCGCTGGGCGCTGCTCGCGCCGCTGGTGGAAGCATACCGCCAGGGACTGTGGCCGCATTCGCCCGGCCTGCTGCGGCGGATCATTCGCAAGAGTCTGGAGTATCATCGCGCCATAGGAAGTTATGACTCCGCGGCAGGCAAGTTACGCGAGACTTATTCCTCTGAAGGCACGCCTGCGCTGCGCGAGTTTTACATCGACAACGGGCACCCCTACTGGTGCATGCCGGCGTTCTCCTATCTCGCGCTGCCGCGCTCGGACCGGCTGTTTACCGCCGCCGAGGAGCCGTTGCCCGTCGAAAAGGGGGACTTTCTGGTCCGTTTCGAAGGACCCCGCATGCTGCTCGCCGGCTGCCGCGATACGGGGCAGGTGCGCTGGCTTCATGCCAACTGCGCGTACCACCACCTGCGTTACCGCGACAAGTACGTCAAGTTCGTCTACTCCTCGCATTTCCCTTTCAACATCGTGCCGGCCGAAGACCGCCCGCCGTGGGACGCCGCGCTGGTCTTCCGCAATCCCGCCACCGGGGCGATGGCCGCGCGCTCTTCCATCGAGCACGGAGAATTGACCCGCGACGGCGTCCATACCCGCTGGATCGCGGAACTCGAAGGCCGCCGGATCGCGGTGGACACGACCATACGGCTCGCGGGCGAGTTCGAAGTCCGCCGCCACGAAGTGAAGGGTGCGGAGGGGCTGGAAGCCATCGAAGGTTCGCCCGCGCTCGGCCTGCGCTCCGGTGAGCGCCCCGCGCGCAGCGGCGGAATCCTGCGCGGGAGTACGGGGTGCGTCGCCACCTGGCCCGCCCCCGCCTCCGTCGAGGTGATCGATGGGTCCAATGCTGTGTATCCGCGCTCGGCGGTCAACACCCTGCGGACCCTCTGCCAATCCCGCACCGTGCTGAGCAGCGTACACTACGCAAGCCCCAAGCCCTGGAGCGATGCCGCGCTCGAGAAGGGCGCGCGCGAACTGTCATGACCAGACTGTTGGTTTCCGTTTTTTGCGCGTGCGCGCTGGCGGCGCAATCGCGGGTCGAAGTTGTCAATAACCTCCCGTATGCGGTCCGGCTTCCGGTAGGCGATATCCTGGTGCAAGCGCCGGCGGCGGGCGGAAGTGTGATTATCCTTCCGCAGAAGCCGGTTGCATTGCTCGACGTCGCGCCCGAAGCGCCCGGGCTCCGGCTTCGCTGCGGCCCGGAAGATGCCGGACGGCTGGCCTGGGCGCTGATCGTGAAGCCCGCCGGCGCCCTCGATCACGCCTCCCTTTTCGAGCCGCTCCCGCTGGCCTTCAAACGCTCCGGCGGAAGCGCGATGTACTCGGACTGGAAGGCCTCCGCGCGGCGTTCCGGATTCGAGGTTGCGCTGCGCGCCCGGGTCTGGAGGGACGGCTTTCTCGACTGGTCCATGACGCTCCGCAACGATTCCGCCGAACGGTTGTATGGCATGTACGGGGCCGTGGTCGCACGGTGGGAGCACCCCGCCGCCGCGCGCCGCATGCTCGCTTACGACAACCGCGCGGAGGAACTGGACCGCTCCGGCAAGACCCGCTTCAGCGCCGGCAAGGACCGCCATCACGCCCTCCAGCACGGCCTGGACTGGATGGCGCTTGATTTCCGCAAGAGCGCGGCGCTGGTGCTGAACGGCTTCGATCCGCTCTCCACCACGCTCGACGACACGCAATCGGTCCGCAACAAGAGCCCGCGGTTCTTGAACACCAGCCTGCCGCAGTTCAAGAACGAAGCGCAGGCGGCCGGCGGCGCGTTGTACCTGATCGGCGAGTTCGCCCGCGAGAACCGGCCCTACCGCGACCGCTTCGTCGAGAGCTGCCTGCCCGGCCTCGGCCGCGCGATACGGTATGGGCAGCGCATCGTTTTCTCCGCCGCCATGCCCTCGCGCGAAGCGGCTGACGCGCAGTTCACCGCATACAACACCTGGACCGGCCGCGCGGCGGACCGCATCGAGATCGGCGTGCCCGGAGTGGTGTTCGGCACGAGTTACTTCCCCTACTCCACGCTCGGCGAGAACTTCGGCGACCTGAAACTTCCCGGGCAGCAGACCGACGCTTACTGGCCGCTCTCGGCCGACACCGTGACGCGCTGGAAGGACTTCGCGCCGGACATCCGCCGCGATCTGCGTATCGCCAAGGCCATGGGGTTTTCCGTGATCCGGCTGCACTACGTGGACGTGATCTCCAAACTCCCCGAGGCGGTGCAGTTCGAATACCTCGACTTCCTGTTCGCGGAACTCCGGCGCCTGCGGCTGCGCGCCATGTTCAGCACCGCTTTCCCTTACTGGAGCCCGGAGCAGATCGCCGCGCGCGTGGCCCGCTACCGGGACGTGATCGGCCGTGTCGAGATCGAAAACGAAGTGCTGATCTGGGGCATACCGCTCGACCGGCCGCAGTACTGGGCGCGCATCTATGACGCCGTGAAGAAAGCCGCGCCCGAAGTGCAAGTCCACTGGACGGGCCATTTCAACACCGGGATCTTCGACCGCCTGGACGACTTGCGGCTGCGCTACGATGCCGTGGGCGCGCACTCCTATATCGACGCGCTGGACGCCATTCCGAGCGGCCGCGGGTTCGCTCTCGCCGCCGGCAATTACGCCTCGCGCAAGGGCAAGGACGCTATCTACACCGAGTGGAACTGGCGTGGCCTTACCCGGATGACGCCCGAGGCTCGCGCCCGCGTCTACCCGCCGATCATGGAGAACCTTCTGGCCACGCGGTCGATTCGCGAGCTCTATCCGTTTCAGTTTCAGCAGACCATGTGCGTGAACCCGCACACGCGCAAGGGCATACGGCAATACGAGCCGCTGTGGCTCAGCCGCCGCCCCAAACCGGAGGGTTTCGAACTGATGAAGCTGATTGAGCGCTACTCGCTGCCCGAGGCTCCGAACCGCGTGCTGGCGGCGGACCATCCCGTGCTCGACCTCGCGCGGCCCGACGGTGAGGTGCGGTTCCGGCTGCGCAACCGCGGCCCAGCGACGCTGCGGCTGGCGGTTTCGGTGGAGTGCGACCAGAGCCTGCGTGCGCGCGTGGGCCGGGCTGTGGTGAGGCTCACCCCCGGCGCCGAGGCCGAAGTTCCGGTGCGCGTAACTCTCGCGCCCGGCGCCAAGCCCGGCTTCTACCACTTGTTCCTGCGGCTTGAAGGCGAGAACGGCTTCCTACGCTACGGCTGGGGCGAAGTTCGCAAACCCGGACAGCCCGAAGGCGCGGCGTTCGACCTGAACCGCCCCGTCACGGTGATCTACGGCGAGAACTGCCCCAACATCGAGATGGAGGCCGCGTACCTGCTGGCCGCGACCATCGAGAGCGCCTCCGGACGGCCCGCCGCGCTCTACAGCGCGCAGGACGCGCCGCAAAGCAACGCCGGCGCGGTCATCACGGTGGGAATGCCTGCGGCGCCGGGACCGAACCGCCTGGCGCTCGCCGGCTACGAAGAGAGCGTGCGGTTCGCGCTCGAGTACTGGATGCACGCCAAGGATTCGGGCGCACGCCGGGTGGGGCTGGTGCGCAAAAAGCTTGCGGCCGGCGCCGACGTTGCGAACCTGCCGTAGGGGGCCTTCCGCCTCACATGTGGGCGGTGCGGGCGATGATCTCTTCCTGCATCTCCGGCGTGAGGTTCACGAAGAATTCGCTGAACCCGGCCACGCGCACCACCAGGTCGCGGTACTGGCCCGGGTTCTTCTGCGCGGCGCGGAGCATCTCCGTATCGATGCAGTTGATCTGCATCTCCTGACCGCCGTTGTTGAAGTACACGTTGAGCATGGCGCGGACCTTCCGGCGATTGGCCGCCTCGGCCAGCATGCTGTTCTGGAACCGCACGTTCACCTGGTAGCCGCTCTGCCAGCTTTTCGCCGCCTGGAGCTTGCACACGGAGTTCAGCAAGGCGGTGGGACCGCTGCGCTCGGCGCCCGCCGATGCCGCCACGGAACTCGCCAGCGGCGTGCCCGCCAGCCGCCCGTCCGGCGTTGCCGGCGTTACTTTGCCGGTAAGCACGGCGCTCGCCTTCGTGATGTGGACGTTGCCGAATTTCGTGCCGTCGCGCGGGTCGCGGCAGATCTCCTTCATGGGCTCGTCGCGCAGCCGTTCCACCAGCCGGACGATATCGTCCACGCGCGGGTCGTCATTGCCGTGTTTCGGCGCGGCCAACAGCTTGGCGCGCAACGGCTCGTATCCCTTGAAGTTGGCCTTGCACGCGGCGGCCACTTCTTCGAGGGTCGCCTCCTTGCGCTCGTAGACCACCGCCCGGATCGCCGCCAGGCAATCCACGGCGTTGGCGAAGAAGATGCCGCCGCAGGAGAGAATGTTGTACTTCGTGCCGAGCGCCATGTCGCGAGCCCGTTCGATGCACCCGTCGAAGAAGCAGGAGGTAAACGGAGTGCGGCCCCACTCCATGGTCGCCTTCAGCACCCGCATATCGGCGCGGTAGCTCTTGTCTATGCTGTCGCGGAGATAAGCGCCCACGGCGGCCGCGAAGCTCTCGAACGTGGCAAGCGCGGCGGCGGGCGGCGCCAGTGGCTTCCGGCCGTCGCCGCGATAGCCTTTCCCCGAGGTGAGCGCCAGCTCGATCGACCGCAGGTAATTCGCGCTCGCGCACGGATTGAAATAGCACTGTCCGGGAATGGCCAGTTCGTTGCACCCTACGGCGATGTAGTTGTAGGCATCCTCGCGCGAGACGCCCAACTCCATGAAGCCCCGCGGGACCACCTTGTCGTTCCACATCAGCGGAAAACAGGTGTGTCGCGCCAGGCGGGAGAGGCAGAAATCGAAAAATTCCTGGTTGATGCGCGGGTGCCAGCGGATCCAGAGCAGCGGCTCCGGCAGCGCGAGATTGGTTCCACCTTCGATGAACAGCCACGAGAGACGGTTGGTCAGATCCTGGCCGTCCGGCGTTGAGCCTCCCACGCAAAGTCCCTGGGTCAGCTCGAGCGGACCCCAATAGGTGTTGTCGAGCATCTTCAGCACGAAGTTCTCGCACAACGCCAGCGCCTCGGCGTCGGTGAGGCGTCCCGCCTTCCGGTCCGCTTCATAGTAGGGAAGCAGCAGCCGGTCGATGTGATCGGGCGCGCAGGACCAGCCGTGGCCTTCGATGTGAATCGCCTGGTGCGCGAACCAGATCAACTGCATCGCCTCGTGAAAGGTGGAGGGCGGCTCGGCGGCGACCTTCGCGGCAATCCGCGCGAGGCCGCCCTTCAGGAATTTCGAATAGCGCCCGATCCACTCGGAGACGCCGCAGAGCGACTCCTCGGCGGCGGCCAGGAACGCAACCTTTTCCGGATCCCGCTCGCCGGCCTTGCGCTCGCGCACGCGCTTCAGCATGCCGCCAAGCCCGATCCGCAACAGCTCGCCGTAGCTGGGACTCAGGTGGCCCTGATTGGAGATGAACTTATACGGCGCCATGCGCCCGGAATCGGGAGGGAAGGGTGCGGGTTGGCCGGGATTGGCGGCCGCGAACCGTCCCCACAGGTTGCGCGTCTTCCAGTACTCGAAGATCTCGGGCGGCACTTTGCCCTTCAGGTAGCCGCGCCATTGCGGGTTCATGTTCGTGCCGATCTCGCCGAATCCCAACTCGGCCATCAGCGACATGGCCCCCGGCGTCTCGCAGATGGAGCCGGCCAGGCGGTCGCCGGGACGCAGGTACAGCGGCACGGTCCGGAAATGTTCACGCAGCGCCATGGCCTTGCGGACTTCCCAGGGCTTGCCTTCGGTCTCCTGGAATACGCGCGTGAACACGCGCGCCCGGTGCAGCGCCACGCGGGGATAGTCGAGCGTGCCGAGAATGTCGCGCCGCAGCTCGCCCATGGCCGGCGACGACGGCCGCGCCGCTCCGGCAAACAACGGCGCGGCGGAGGCCGCCGAGAGGAACCCGCGCCGTGTGAGGCAATCCATGAGTGTCATGTCTCCAGTTCGATTATCCCGCGTTCTCGCGGCGCGGCGGACATTCCCGGCGCTTTCAGCTATACTTCGTCCGGAAACAACATGTCGAAACGCATTTCATCTTTCCTTCCCGTGCTGTTGTGGTTCGGCGGCTGCATATTGTCGGCCCAAACGGGGGCCGCGAGTCTTCGCGGCCTGGTCAGAGATGCGAGCAGCGCGGTGATCCCGCGCGCCGAGGTGACTGCCCTTCACGCCGGGACGGGCGCCAAGCACACGGCCATCGCCAATGACGCCGGTCTGTATGTCTTTCCTTCCCTGCTGCCGGGCCGCTACACGCTCGAGACGCGTTCGGCGGGCATGCAGCCCTGGTCGGGCCAACTCGTGCTCCAGACGGGCCAATCCGCCTCGCTCAATATTGAACTCCAGGTGGCCTCCACCGCCACCGCGATCACCGTGGTGGGCGACGTGACCGCGCTGGTCACGACCAGCAACGCCACGCTCGGGACCACCATCGAGCAGGAGCGCGTGGAGCAGTTGCCGCTGGACGGACGCTCCCTTTCCACCTTGATCCAGATCACCACGCCCGGCGCCGAACTCGGCGGCGGCAGCGGCGCCATCCGCATTTACGGTATGGCCGAAGGGTCCATGGAGTACGTTCAGGACGGAGCCACCACGGCGGACTTCCGCCGCGGCGGAGGCTATGCGCGCATGCCCGGGCTCGACACCGTGGAAGAGTTCCGCATGGAGACCAACAACGCCTCGGCCAAGAGCAATCGCCCCGCCAAGGCCATCATCAAGACCAAGAGCGGCACGAACACCCTGCACGGCGCGCTGTTTGAGACCGCCCGCAACAACGGCCTCGGCCTGGCGCGCGCGCGGGAGGACTTCTACACCAAGGCGCCGCCGCTCATCCGCAACGAGTTCGGCGCGTCCGGCGGCGGGCCGGTGGTCTTGCCCAAGATCTACAACGGCCGCAACCGGACGTTCTTCTTCATGGCGTATGAACGGTACGCGCGCCGGCAGTACAACACCGCATCGTCGGCTTTGCCCACGGCCGAGATGGAGCAGGGCGACTTCAGCGGGCTCATCGACGGCGCCGGGCGCAGGTACACCCTGTACGACCCGTACTCTTCCGCGGCCGGCTGGAGCCGCACACCCTTCCCGAATAACCGCATCCCGCTCACCATGCGCAGCCCCATGGCCGAGTACATGTTCAAGATCATGCCGGAGCCGACCCTGGCGGGCATCAACCCGCTGGTTGCCGACAACTACTTCGCCCCGGCTCCGAGCAATCGCGACGACCATACCGGCACGCTGCGCGTGGACCACCGGCTCTCCGATAACGACCAGGTATTCGTGCGGTATACGCAAAGCACCGCTCTTCAGACCTTCAAGAACAACGCCAGTGCGCCGGTGGCGCTCGACCGCTCCACGAACATCCGCCTGCTCGATACGCCCAACCGGACCATCGCGGCTTCCTGGACGCGCATGTTCAGCCCGACCTTCTTCTCCGAAACCACGGTGAACCGCGCCAACGAGTTGCGCACCAACCTCACCGGCGACCAGACGAAGGACTACGCCGCTCTGCTCGGCCTGCCGAATCCCTTCAACCGCCTGGGTTTCCCCGAACTCAACAACGTCGGATTGGACATCGGCACGGGAGAGAGCAACCAGAGCTTCATCGACGGCACCAGGATCCTGACCGTGCAGCAGAACATGACCAAGGTCTGGAAGCGGCACGAGGTCGATTTCGGCGGGTCGTACCGCTATAACTGGGCCGACATCCGTCCCCAGGAACAGTATGTCCGCGGCATGCACCAGTTCAGCAGCCTGGCGACCTCTCTCTATGACAGCAGATCCGGCTCGCGGTACGCCGCGGTGGCCCGTACGGGGCACGAGATCGCCAATTTCTTTCTGGGCGTCCCGGGCTTGTCGCGGGTCAACAAGACGCGGCCCTGGTTCCATTTCCAGGGGCCCGAGTATGCTGGCTACTTGCAGGACAACTTCAAGGTCAGTTCGCGGCTGACCCTGAACCTGGGTGTGCGCTTCGAATCGTTTCCCATCATGGCGGAACGCGACAACCTCATGACCAGTTTCGACCGGAAAACCATGTCCATCGTCGTGGGGCAGCCGCTCGACAGACTGTATGCCATGGACGTAATCAACCCCGCGGTGATCCAGGCCTACACCCGGCTGGGGGTGAAGTTCACCACGCCCCAGCAGGCGGGCATGCCGGACGAGACCATTTACACCGACCGCGTGAACGTTCTTCCACGCCTGGGCTTCGCCTACCGGCTCACCAGCGCGCAGAAGGCGATCGTTCTGCGCGGCGGCTATTCGCGCTTCGCCTATCCGGTCCCCGTCGGCGGTTATTACGCCCGCGCCCGCAGCAACGCGCCGTTGAACGTGAATTACACGATCAACATGAACAACGCGGCGGAGAGCCCGGACGGGTTGCCGAACTACCTGCTGCGCAACGCGCCCGTCTACGTGGTGGGGAAGAACGCCAGGAACATGATCTCCGCGGACAAGCCGGTGATCGGCAACGTGGGATCCATCGGCGCTTCCTATTACGACCCCTACCAGCCCGTGACCAAGATCGACCAGTGGAATGTGACGCTCGAGCGGGAGATCATTTCCAACACCGTTCTGAGGCTTTCGCTGTTGGGGAACCACGGCTTCGACCTCGACCAGATGTACAACTACAACGACCCGATGAGCGACTACATCTGGTTCGTCAAGACGGGGCTTCCGCTGCCCACGGGCGAGAGAGCCGGCGTCGCGCGCCGGCCCTACAGCTCCGAGCCGTACGGCAACCTCGAAGTGCAGCTCAAGACCGGCAAGTCGAATTTCCACGGCTTTCAGGTGGAGTTCGAGCGGCGCTTCTCCCGCGGCGTCGGCTTTCAGTTCTTCTATTTGAGGAGCAAAGCCTGGCGCATGGGCGGCAACTCCTGGCGCGACGACTTCATGAAGGACCCCTGGCTGTACCTGGACGGCGCCGTGCCCCAGGACTTCGACGAGCGCAACAAGTTTCTCAACTCGCATCTCGATTCCGAAATTCCCCGGCATCGCGTCCGCTGGAACTGGCTCGTGGATTTGCCGTTCGGACGCGGCAAGCGCTTCGCCCGGAGCGCCGGCCCGGTTCTGAACCGGATCGCCGGCGGCTGGCAACTTGCCGGAACAGGAAATCTGAACAGCCGGTGGTGGGAAATGCCGGCCGATTCCTGGGGTTATTTGAGCGAGCCGCAGTTCTATGGCACGAAGTACCCGGTGGAGGATTGCCGGAGCGGGCAATGCGTGCGCGGCTATCTCTATTTCAACGGGTACCTGCCGGCCAACCGCATCAACAGCTACGACGCAAGCGGCAAGCCGAACGGCGTGATGGGCGTTCCCGCCGATTACAAGGCGGCTTTCGCGCCCATCCGGCCCATTCCTCCCGACGGCGGCAACCCGAACGATCCGGAATACCAGTACCTGGGATCGAACATCGTGTTCGTGAAGCTGAAGAACGGCACGCAGCAGCCTGTGGGCTACGATAGCGGTCTGCACCCGTGGCGCAACCAGTGGCGGCTCGGGCCCATGAACTGGTCCGTGGACGCCTCGCTGTACAAGATGGTTCCCATCACCGAACAGCTCAAGCTCCGCTTCAACGCGGATTTCTTCAACGTGCTGAACATGCCCGGCATGCCGATGCCGGGGGCGTCGAGCGGCCTGATCAGCATGCGGAACTCGGTGGACGACCCCAGGGTGCTCCAGCTTACGCTGCGCCTGCTCTGGTAGGTTACCGCGTCCTGACGTTGACGCGGAAGGAGCCCGGCACCGGCTCGTCGGCGGCTATGATGAGGTAACCCCCACCGCACCCCGAGTACATGGCTCCCGGATAACGCCGCTGGAAGTGCTCCAGAATGGCCTTGAGGTCGATGTGAATCAGCGGGTGCCGCACCACGTGCGGCAGGATGGCCTCCCAGCACTCCATGCAGGCGTTCAGGGACTCGGCCAGCGCCTCAAGGTCCCGCCGCACAATCGCGTCGTAGCAGCGCTTGCCGGTCCGGCCCAGGCGTTCGATCCACGCCGGATCCAGGTTCTTCACACCCAGCGGGTTGTAGCCCTCGGGCCGCTGGTTCACGGCCACAAGCTGCAAGACCGATTCCAGCCAGCGCGCCACTTCCGGATCGCAATTCGACTCGATGCGGGCGGGGAAGTATCCGCCCTCGCAAGCCGCGTCGTAATCCAGCCGGCTCACGCCCGGATAGATGAGCCCGATCATGTCCTGCGAGCCCGAGGGCTCCGCGCGGCCTTCGTTCTCCGCGCGGTACAGCTCGCGGACGAGCTCCTCGCGCGGGCGATCCGGCAGCGTGCCCCCCCACAGCTCCGCCGCGATCTTGCGCGTGCCGCCCGCGATGCCGGCGCGTTCCATGAACCAGCAATCGGGTTTCAGGCTCACCACCACCATGGAGCCCGGCGGCGAAGGATTGCATGAGGAGACGAACGGTTGGTCGATCCAGCCGCCCGCCAGCGCCAGGCGATGGGGAATCCGGCCGATCGGGTCGCCCGGCATCAATCGCTCACGACCCGCTTGCCCGCCTTGCGGTCGGCGAACTGCTGCGCGATCCAGGCGTAGGTCTTCTCCATGCCCGTGCGCAGCGGCGTGTGCGGCTCCCAATCGAGTACCTTGCGGATGAACGTGTTGTCGCTGTTGCGTCCCGCCACGCCCTTGGGCGCGTCGGGATCGTAAGTGCGGGTGAGTTTGACCCCCGCGATGTCCTCCACCATGCTGACCAGGTCGTTGATCGAGATCAGCTCGCTCGAGCCCAGGTTGATGGGCGTCGCGATCAGGTCGCGCGAGTGCATGATCTGGTCGATGCCCAGCACGCAATCTTCGATGAAGCAGAAGCTGCGCGTCTGCGTGCCGTCGCCCCAGATCTCGATCGAGTGCCGCCCGGAATCGATGGCCTCCAGTACCTTGCGGCACATTGCCGCCGGCGCCTTCTCACGCCCGCCGAACCATGTACCGTGCGGCCCGTAGATGTTATGGAAGCGCGCGATATGGGTCTCCAGCCCGCGCTCAGCCCAGTATTCTTCGCAGAACATCTCCGAGATCAGCTTCTCCCAGCCGTACCCGCGCTCGGCCATGGCGGGATACGCGTCGGACTCTTTCAGCGCGCGTACGTTCGGGTCGCGCTGAAGACCGGTGTTGTACGCGCAGGCCGAGGAGGAGAAGAAATACCGCCGCGCTCCGGCCCGCCAGGCGGCCTCGATCAGGTGCGTGTTGATCAGAACGCTGCGCAGGCACTCCACGCGGAAGTGCTCGATGAAACCCATGCCGCCCATGTCGGCGGCCAGGTTGTAGACCTCCACCGCGTCCTCCGCCGCGCGGATGGCGTTTTTCTTCTCGCTCAAATCCATCGAGAGGCACTCCACGCCCGGCACGCGCTGGTACCATTCCGGGAGCGGCTTGCGGTCGACGCCGCGTATGCGCGTGTATCCCAGGTCGTGGAAGTAGCGGCACAGCGCGCCGCCGATGAACCCGCCCGCGCCCGTAACCAGGATCAGGTCATCGCGGCCGATCTGCCGGTCGATTTTCACTTCGTCATTGCGCTTCATAGTTGTCGTTTCGCTCAGGCGCGATCCACACGGAAGGCGATCGCGTGATTGGATGGCTTCTCCGCGGGAAGCTGGACCTTCAAGCCGGAGTCGTCCTGCCGCCAGGCCGGCTTGCCCTTGAAGCCGAGCAGCGCCACGTTCCGGATCTTGCCCGCCTGGTACTGCCCGCCCGGCGCCAGCTCGGGGAACGCCACCTCGCGCTCGCCCCAACCCATGGAAAACGCGTAGAGCGTGGAGCCTTTCTGCACGTAACGCACGTCGCGCGGCCCGAGTTCCTTGCGGGTGCGCTCGTTGAACGCGCCGGCTGCATGGTGGGCGGACGTGCCGCCCTGCGCGCCGGCCGCGGCGGCGGCGGGGCTGCTGCCGAAAGTCTTCCACGGCCGCGTCCCATAGATGGCCTCGCCGTTCACGGCCATCCAGCGCGTGATCTCGTCCAGAATCTTCAGTTCTTCGGCATCCAGCATTCCGTTCGAGGGCAGCGGAAAATTGAGCAGCAGGTTTCCGTTGCGGCTCACAATGTCCACCAGCATGTCGATGACGATTTTGGGCGACTTGTACTTCGCCTCTTTGTCGTAATGCCAGTGGCCGATGCAGGTGTCGGTCTGCCAGGGTTCCTCGCGGATGGTCTCCACCACGCCGCGCTCCAGGTCCAACACGCACGTGCCGTTCACGCAATCCGTCTTGCCCTTGTTTGCGTAGACGGTCTCCACGCGCCCGCCGTTCTTCTTCGCGCTCATGTTGTAAAGGTGCGCGGTCAGGCCCAGGCCCCACTCTTCGAAGAAAATCGGGCCGTCGGTGTAGAGCAGGTCGGGCTGGTATTGATCGAGCAGGTCCTTGATGCGTGCGTACCAGTGCTGCTTCCACTTGAGCGGCACGGTGGATTGCTCCCAGGAGTTCTTCGGCGCGTCGTGCGTCTCGTGGTAGAGGCTGGCGTATTTCGGGTCGGCCCCGTCGTACGGCACGCCCTTATAAGCCCCTTGCGTGTCCGCCTTGTGACTGGTCTGGAACCAGTTGTAGCTCACCCCGAGGTGTTCGCTCACGCCGAACCGAAGCCCTTGCCGCGTGGCCGCCTTCTTGAACAGGCCCACGATATCCCGCTTCGGTCCCATGTTCACCGCGTTCCACTTCTGGTGGCGGGAGTTCCACAGATCGAAATTGTCGTGGTGGACGCCCATGCTGACGAAGTACTTTGCGCCGGCTTTCTTGTAGAGCGCCATCAGCGCCTCGGGGTCAAACTTTTCGGCCTTCCAAGTGGGGATCACGTCCTTGAAGCCGAACTTGGAAGGATGGCCGTATTTCTCCAGGTGGTACTTGTACTGGCGGTGCCCTTCGATGTACATGTTGCGGGCGTACCAGTCGCCGTACTCCGGCGCCGACTGCGGACCCCAGTGCGCCCAGATGCCGAACTTCGCGTCGCGGAACCATTCCGGCACGCGATACCCACGCAACGATTCCCGGGTGCCCTGAAACGGTCCGGCCACGTAGGCCGGCCGTTCCTGGCCGGCTGCGGGCCGCAGGCCGGCCAGTGCGCCGGTCACGCCCCCGATCCAACTACGCCTCGTCTGAGACACTGTGTACGCTCCTTACCTGATCGAAAGGATTCTACTCTGATAACTTTAACGTAATATGCCCCAAGCTGACATGCACCGGCGCGCATTCCTCAAAACGGCGGCCGGAGCGATCTCCGCAAGCGCCCTCGGCGCGCCCGCGCGGCGTCCCAACGTGATTCTCGTGCTCACCGACGATCAGGGCTACGGCGACCTGGCCTGCCACGGCAACCCGGTGATCAAGACGCCCAACCTGGACGCGCTGCACGCGCGCTCCGTACGCTTCACCAATTACCATGTGAGTCCCACCTGCGCACCCACCCGCTCCGCGCTGATGACCGGACGCTACACGAATGCCACCGGCGCCTGGCACACCATCATGGGGCGCAGCCTGCTCGCGCACGGCGAAGTGACCATGGCGGAGTGCTTCCGCGCCTCCGGCTATCGCACCGGCATCTTCGGCAAATGGCACCTGGGCGACAACTATCCCTGCCGCCCCATCGACCGCGGTTTCGAGGAAGCTTTGGTCTGCGGCGGAGGCGGCGTCTGGCAGACTCCAGACACCTTCGGCAACGACTACGAGGATGACACCTACTTCCACAACGGCCGACCCGAGCCTGTCAAGGGTTTCTGCACCGACGTCTGGTTCGATCGGGCCATGCAGTTCATCGATGGCGCCGGCCGCAATCCGTTCTTCTGCTACGTGCCCACCAACGCGCCGCACGGTCCCATGTGGGCGCCGGATTCCTACACGGCGCGGTATGAAGGCGTTAAAGGACTGCGGGAGCCGGGCTTCTACGGCATGATCGCGAACATCGACGACAACGTCGGGCGCCTGGTGAAGTTTCTGCGCAACCGCAACCTGGAACGCGACACGCTGTTGATCTTCATGACGGACAACGGCACTTCCTCCGGCGCGCAGGTCTTCAACGCCGGCATGCGCGGGCAGAAGGGCAGCCCCTACGAGGGTGGACACCGCGTGCCGTTCTTTGTTTACTGGCCCGCCGGCGGCATACAAGGCGGGCGCGACATCGGCGCGCTCACCGCGCACATCGACGTGCTGCCGACGCTCATGGACCTGTGCGGGCTCAAGCGTCCTGCCGGCCCGGTCCTGCACGGCACATCGCTGCGTCCGCTGCTGTATGACCGCAACCCGCGCTGGCCGGACCGCTCTCTCGGGGTGGATTCGCAGCGCCTGGAGCACCTTGTGAAATGGCGGCAGGCGGCCCTGATGACCTCGCAGTGGCGGCTGGTCAACCCGAGCCAGGACGGGCGGCGGGAAGCGCTCGAGTTGTACGACATAACGAAAGATCCCGGGCAGAAGCAGAACGTGGCGGCGCAGAATCCGGACGTAGTGGCGCGGCTTGCGCGGGATTATGACCAATGGTGGAACACCGTCTCGCAGCGTGCCGGCGAGTACGTGCGCATCGTGCTCGGCAACCCGCGCGAAAACCCGCTGCGCCTCACCGCCCACGACTGGCACGGCGAGCGCGGCGCGGAGCTGGTCTGGAACCAGAGGGCGATTCGGCAAGGCCCCGCGGCGAATGGTTTCTGGACGGTGGACGTTGAGAGCGCCGGCCAGTACCGCTTCGAGCTGCGGCGCTGGCCGAAGGAAGTGGACCTGCCGGTCAATGCACCTTACCGCGACGCGAAACCCAATCGGGAAACGGCACCCGGCAGAGCCATCTCCGCGGTGAAGGCCAGGCTCAGCATCGGCGCGGTGGATGAGACCCGCGCCGTCGCGCCAGGCGACACGGCTGCCGCGTTCACCGTGAAGCTCCCGAAGGGGCCGGCCGAGCTGCGCACGTGGTTCTACGGCAGCGATGGAACCGAGCGGGGCGCCTACTTCGTTTACGTGGAGCGGTTGAAAACATGAAACGGATCGCACTGTGGCTGCTGCTTGGCGGAGCGGCTTTGGCGCAGGCGCCGCGCGGCGCCTGGCTTAAGGATTCGCGCTTCGCCATGTTCATTCACTGGGGCCTGTATTCCGAGCTGGGCGGCCAGTGGAAGGGCCGCACGCATTACGGCATCAGCGAGTGGATCATGTTTCGCGCGAGAATCCCGGTGGCCGAGTACGAGTCCGTGGCTGCGCGTTTCAACCCCGTGGAATTCAACGCGCGGGAGTGGGTGCGCCTCGCCAAAGCCGCTGGCATGCGGCACATCATGATCACCTCCAAGCACCACGACGGCTTCGCCATGTTCGGTTCGCGCGTCAGCCGTTACAACATTGTGGACGCCACCCCCTTCCGCCGCGACGCGATGAAGGAGCTTGCCGAAGCCTGCAAAGCCGAAGGGCTGCGGCTCGGGTTCTACTATTCGCAGACGCAGGACTGGCACGAAAGCGGCGCGGTGGGCAACGACTGGGACTTCCGCCAGCCCGGGGATTTCCCAGCCTACCTGCGCGGGAAAGCCATCCCGCAGGTGCGCGAGCTGCTCTCCGGCTACGGTCCCATCGCCGCCATCTGGTTCGATACCCCCGGTCCCATCACCCGGGAGCAGTCGCGCGAGCTCGTGGACTTGGTGCACCGCGAACAGCCTCAGGCCATCGTGAACAGCCGCATCGGCAACGATCTCGGCGACTACGTCACGCTGGGCGACATGGAAATCCCCCGCCTGCCCCGCGCGGGCCTGTGGGAGACGGTCGATACCCACAACGACTCCTGGGGCTACGCGGTCAACGACATCAACTTCAAGACGCCGCGCGAGATCGTCGAGAGGCTTGTTCGCGTGGTGAGCAAGGGCGGCGTGTACATGCTAAACGTCGGTCCGGACGGCAAGGGCAGAATTCCCGAGGCCTCCGTGCGCGCGCTCGGTGAAGTGGGCCAATGGGTGCATAAACACGAAGCGGCCATCCACGGTTCGGGTCCCACGCCGCTCGCGCCGCTGCCTTGGGGCGAGTGCACCACGCGAGGCGGCACGCTCTACCTGCACGTGTTCGACTGGCCCGCGGACGGGCGCCTGGTGGTGCCCGGCCTGGAATCGAAGGTGGCGCGCGCCAGCGTTGGCGGCGCCGCGGCGCACGTCGAGCCGATGGCCGGCGGCGTGATCGTGCGCTTGCCTGCGCGTCCGCCGGAGCTGGCGCCCGTGGTGGAACTGGAAATCGCCGGCGGCGTCAAGGCGCGGCGGGACCTGTTCGTGCTGCGCGGCCACACCAACCGCCTCGACCCTTCGCTCGCCAAACTGGCCGGCTGCAAGGCCGAAAAGATCCGCTGGATGGAGAAGTTCGGCGACTGGAAACACGAGGAGTGCGCGCTGGGCTGGCAAGGAGCGCAGAGCGCGGCCACGTGGCAGTTCCGGACGCTGGAACCCGGGGCCTTCCGGCTGGAGGTCGCCTACTCCTGCCCCCTCGAGGACGACTACTCCGAGTGGCAGATCACGGTGGACGGCAAGCGCATCACCGTGCCCTTCATCGACACCGGCGAGCGCGAAAAGCGCGCGGCTTTTCCCGGCTCGCTGCCGCGGTTCCGCACGTACCGCGTGGGCGTCATCAACCTGCCCGCGGCCGGCGCGCATACGCTCTCCATAGGGCCCACCGGGGACGCCGGAAGAGGAGTACGCATCGCGTCCGTCTTGCTCGCGCCGCTCGAATGACCGTTGCTGTCAGCCTGCAACGAACAACTTGACAGCCCGGGCGATGGCGTATAACGTTGTTCCCCATGAGGGCATCCATTTCGCGGCGGGCCTTTAACGCCGGCATGGTTCTGGGGGCCTCGATGCGCGCGGCGCGTGCTGCCACCGAAGTCAAGGTGATCGACTCCCACGCGCACCTCGCGCATCACAGCAACCCGCGCTGGAGCGAAATGGACCGGCAGTTGATCGACGCCGCGGACCGCCTCGGCATCCACCAGCTTTGCTGCTCGATGCTGACTCCCCGCCGGCCCTCGCGGCCGGAGGAATTCCGCGAGTGTAATGACTGGGCCGCGGAGGCCGCCCGCCGCTACCCCGGGCGCATTCTCTGCTACGCCTACGTCAACCCGGGATACGCGAAGGAGGCGCGCGATGAGGTGGACCGCTGCGTGCGCAAGCTCGGTTTCATCGGCGTGAAGCTGTACAACGAATACGTCGCCACCGAGCCCGTGGTCTGGCCGCTGGTCGAGCAGGTCATCGAGCTGGGCGTCCCCATCCTGCACCACGCCGGACACACGTATTATCTCAACCCCGCGCAGCCCCGCATCAGCGACGGCGGGGCCCTCGCCGAGCTCGCCAAGCGGTACCCCGAAGCCATGCTGATCTGCGCGCACGTGGCGGGCGGCGGCGATTGGGAGTGGACCATCAAAGCGCTCCGCGACGCGCCCAGCGTCTACCTGGACACCAGCGGCAGCGTTCCTGACGAGGGCATCGTGGAAATGGCCGTGCGCACCCTCGGCGCGGGCCGGCTGCTGTTCGGCTGCGACATGTCCATGACGGCCGGCGTGGGCCGCATCCGCTCCGCGGACCTCAGCGATGCCGATCGCGCGCGAATCCTAGGCGGCAATATGCAGCGCATTCTGGCGCGGCGGAGGGCATGATGATCGACGCCAACGCCTACCTCGGACATTTCGCGTTCCGGCAACTCCGGCACAACACCGGCCCCGGACTCACGCGGCTGATGGACCGCTTCGGCATCCAGCGCGCCGTGGTTTCGAGCGCCGCCTCCATCACGTACCGCAACCCGCAGCCGGGCAATGAAGAACTCGCGGCCGAAGTGAAGGCGGACCGCGGGCGGCTCATCCCGTTCGCGGTGCTCAGCCCGGTGTACGCGGGCTGGCGGGACGATCTGAAGACCTGTCACGAGCAGTTCGGCATGAAAGGCGTGCGGCTGTATCCGGGCTGGCACAAGTACGCGCTCACGGACCCGCGTTGCCGCGAGCTGGTGAACGCCGCCGCGGAGCGCCGCATGGTGGTGGCCATCCCCGTGCGCGTGGAGGACCGCAGGCAGCAGGGCTGGCTCATTGACATCCCCGACGTGGAGCTGGACGACATCGCCGCGCTCATCCGCGCCTGCCCGAATGCGCGGTTCCTCGTGCAGAACGCGGCCGGCGTTGCGGGATCGGCGCTGGGCGGCGCGAAGCTGCCGGCCAATTTTGCCGTGGACACCGCCCGCCTCACCGTGGAGTTCGGCAACGATCTCGCCCGCACCATTCAGGTCCTGGGCGAAGATCGTGTGCTCTTCGGAACCGGCATGCCGTTCCATTACCCGGGTCCGGCGCTCACGCGCCTGGAGATGCTCGAGGCCCCCGGCGCGGTGAAGGAAAAACTCCGCTCGAAGAACGCGGAGCGCTGGCTGGGACTCTCGCCGGCCTGATTAAGAAGCAGGAGGAAATCCGTGAACCGAAGAGCTTTCCTTGCCGCCGTTCCCGCCGCTGTAACGCCGGCTTCCCTTATGGCCGCCGAAAGGCCTGCCGCGCTGGGCGGCAAGCCCGTGCGGTCTGAGTCCTTCCCGTCCTGGCCGCTGTTCGACGCCGCCGAGGAGCAGGGCCTCCTGGAAGTGCTGCGCAGCCGCAAGTGGGGCCGCGGCAGCGGGCAGGAGGTGAACCGCTTCGAGGCGGCTTACGCCCGGTTCACGGGAGCCAAGGGCTGCCTCACCACGGTGAACGGCACCAACGCTCTCTACATCTCGCTGAACGTGCTCGGCGTGGAGCCCGGCGATGAGGTGCTGGTGCCGCCGTTCACCTTTGTCGCCACCGTCAACGTGGTGCTGCGCCAGCACGCGCTGCCGGTCTTCGTGGACAGCGACATCGACACCTTCCAGATCGATCCGAAGAAGATGGAACCGCTCGTGAACGACCGCACCCGGGCCGTGATTCCCGTACACCTGGGAGGGAACACCGCGGATATGGACGGCGTGCTCGCGGTGGCGCGCAAGCACAATCTCCTGGTCATCGAGGACGCCTGCCAGGCCTGGGTGGCGCAGTGGCGCGGGCGCAACGTGGGGCGGCCGGGCAACTGCGGCTGCTTCAGCTTCCAGGCGTCCAAGAACATCAATGCCGGAGAAGGCGGCGCCATCATCTCCGACGACGAGAACTTCATCGAGCGCTGCTACGGCTTCCACACCCAGGGCCGGATGCGCAAGTCCTTCGACGAGTTCAGCTACGGCATGAGCGGCACGAACCTGCGCATGACCGAGTTTCAGGCGGCCGTGCTGCAAGCTCAGTTGGGCCGCCTGGAGGAGCACTCGAAGCGCCGCGAACAGAACGCCGCGTACCTGACCAGCCTGCTGCGGGAGATCCCCGGCATCGCGCCGGCCAGGATGTACGAAGGCTGCACGCGCAACGCGTATCACCTCTACATGCTACGGTACGAGAAAGAGAAGTTCGCCGGACTCCCGCGCGACAAGTTCCTAAAGGCCGTGCGCGCCGAGGGCATTCCACTGAGCCAGGGTTACGGACCTCTCAACAGGTCGCCGTTCCTCAAGACCACGCTTCAAAGCCGCGGGTTCCGCCGCCTGTTCTCCGCCGAACGCATCAAGCGGTGGGAGGAGCAGAACGTCACTCCGATGAACGACCGCATGTGCAACGAAGTCTGCTGGATGGGCCACAGCGTCCTGCTGGCGGACCGCGGAGCTATGGACCAGATCGCCGAGGCGATCCGCAAAGTCCAGAAGCACGCGCCGGAGTTGGCTCGAGTCTGACGCCCGGTTCAGTCCGCCGCCACGCCCTCGGCCGCCGCGGGCTCCTTGTGCCCCCACCAGCGCACGAAGCGGTTGCCCGCGTCGTCGACGAAGGTGTAGACGACGGGCACCACCACCAGCGTCAGCAGCGTGGACGTAATCAGGCCGCCGATCACGGCACGCGCCATGGGCGCGCGGAACTCCGCGCCGGCGCCGATTTCGAAGGCCAGCGGGAGCATACCGAAGATCATGGCCAGCGTGGTCATCAGGATGGGCCGCAGCCGCACGCGCGCGGCGGCGATCAGCGCCTCCTTACGCGAGGTTCCTTCGCGCCGCTGCTGGTTGGCGAAATCCACCAGCAGAATTGCGTTCTTGGTCACCAACCCCATGAGCAGGATGACGCCGATCATGGACATCATGTTCAGCGTGTCGCGCACCAGGTAGAGCATGCCCGCCACCCCCACCAGCGAGAGCGGCAGCGAGAACATGATGGCGAACGGCTGGAGGAAGCTACGGAATTGCGAAGCCAGAATGGCGTAGATCAGCACCACCGCGAGCAGCAGCGACTGCATCACGTAGCCGAAGCTTTCTACCATCTCCTCGGATTCGCCGGTGTAATCGATGCGGTAGCCGGGCGGCACGTTCAGAGCGGGGGTTTTCTGCTTGATGTCCGCCACCACCTCGCCGATGGAGCGGCCTTCGGTGCCGGCGCTGATGCGGATTTCGCGCAGCAGGTCCAGCCGGCGGATCTTGGAGGGCGCGGCGCCGCTTTCGAGGTAGGCCACCTGGCTGGCGGGGACCAGCGCGCGGCCGCCCTTGGCCGGCAGGTCGAGCCCCAGCAGATCCATGGCGTGCGTGCGCGCCCCGGGGTCGAGCCGGAGCCGCACGTCGTAGCTGTCGCCGTCGGGGTCCTCGAACTGTGAGACCACTTCGCCCGCCACCAGGCCACGCACGGTCGAGGCCACGGTGCCGAGGTCGAGCCCAAGATCGCCGGCGGCCCGGCGGTTGACCGCCACCCGCACTTCCGCCTGCGGCTCTTCCTCGGAGGTGTCCACGTCCACCGCGCCTTGAGTGCCCTTCACCTCCTTCATGACCGCCTCGCTGAGCGGCGCCAGGCGCGAAAGTTCGCTGCCGCGCACAGCAATCTGAATGGGCTTCACGTCGCCGCCCACCTGGTCGGCGTCTTCAATAGACGTGCGCACCGCGCGGAAGCGCGCCAGGGCCGCGCGGATTTCCGGCTTCACGAACAGGAAGTGCTTGCGGGTCTTGCGCGGCTTCAGTTCCACGAAGATATTGCCTTCGTTGATGGGCTTGGCCGCGTTGCCGCCGATGGTGGTGTAGGTGTACAGCACCGCGGGATTGCGCCGGATCTCGGCTTCGAGCTCGCGCGCGATCTCGACCGAGCGGTTCAGGCTGATGCCGGGCCGCGCCTTGTAGGCCACCTGGAAGTGGCCGGGGTCGGCGTTGGGCATGAACGCCGAGCCGAGCCGCCCGAACAGGGCGAAGCTCGAAAACACCGCCGCCGTTCCGAGCACCATCACGGCCCAGCGGTGGCCGAGCGACCACCCCAGCGTTCCCGCAAGCAGGTTCTGCAACCGGTCGAGCTGATCGTTGCCTTTGCCCAGCAGCCTGCCGAACCAGGAGCGCGGCACGCGCGGGTCCGCGGCCGGGTCGTACCAGCGGGAGGAGAGCATGGGATCCAGCGTGAAACTCACGTACAGCGAGACCAGCACCGCGAAGCCCACCGTGATGCCGAACTCATAGAAAAAGCGCCCGATGATGCCCCCCATGAACGCCACCGGCACAAACACCGCGATGATGGTGAAGGTGGTGGCCATGACCGCGAGGCCGATTTCGTTGGTGGCTTCGCGGGCGGCGGTGAAGTGGTCCGCCCCCATGTGCATGTGGCGCACGATGTTTTCGCGCACCACGATGGCGTCGTCGATCAGCAGCCCGATGGCGAGCGAAAGCCCCATCAGGGTCAGGATGTTCAGCGTGAATCCGAGCGCCCGCATGATGATGAAGGTGCTGATCACCGAAACCGGCAGTGCCAGGCCGGTGATCACCGTGGACCGCCAGCTATTCAGAAAGAGGAACACGATGAGGACCGTGAGCACGCCGCCCAACAGCAACGTGACCTGCACGTCCTCCACCGACTCGCGGATGAAGACCGAGCGGTCCACTACCTTGCGCAGCCGTATGTGGGAGGGCAGTTCTCGGTTGATCTGTTCCACCGCTTTTTCGATCTCGTCGGCGACCTCCACGGTGTTCGCGCCGGACTGTTTCACCACGTCGAGCGACAGGCCCGGGCGGCCGTCGATGAGCGAGGCGCTGCGGCGTTCCTCCACGCCGTCCACCACCCGCGCCACCTGCGGCAGGTAGATGTTGGCGCCGTTGCGCGTGGCCACGATGAGGCGGCCGAAGGCGTCCACGGAATGGAACTTGCCCGCCACCCTCACCAGCGGCTCCTGCCTGCCCTGTTCCAGCTTGCCCGCGGGCACGTCGAGGTTTTCGCGCTGGAGAGCGCCGGCTACTTCCGCGTAGGTAAGGCCGTAGGACTTCAACTTGTCGCGGTCGAGGAAGATCTGGATCTCGCGGCGCGCCAGACCCACCAGGTTCACCTGTCCCACGCCCTGCACGGTCTCCAGGCGCTTCTTGATGACTTTTTCCGCGATGGAGGAGAGCACCTTCACGTCCGCGTTGGCGCTCTCCACGGCCACCGAGACGATGGGCATGGCGTTGAAGTCGATGCGCTGGATCACCGGCTCCTTCATGTCCTTGGGGAAATCCGCGCGGATGGCGTTGATCTTGGCCTGCGCGTCCTGCTGTGCGTTGGCGATGCGCGTCCCCAGGCGGAACTCGACCATGATGGCGGAGAGCCCCTCGGTGGTCGTGGAGGAGATGTGGCGCACGCCGGAGATGGTGTTGAGCGCCTCCTCGATACGCTTGGTGACCTCGCGCTCGACGGTTTCGGGCGAGGCGCCGGGATACAGCGTCTGCACCGTGAGCACCGGAATCTCCACGTCGGGGAACTGGTCGATGGCGAGCTGCCTGTAAGAAAAGACGCCGAGGGTGACCAGCGACACCGCCAGCATGGTGGCCAGCACGGGTTGTTTGATAGAAAGGTCGCTCAGGAACATATCAACTCCGCGGCTGCACCTTCACGCCTTCGGCGATCTGGATGTTCTGCTCGGTGATGAGCGCGTCGCCGGGTTTGAGTCCTTCCACGATTTCCAGGCGGGAATCGCGCTCCCGCCCGATACGCACGTTGCGCTTCACCGCCTTGCCGCCTTCCACCACGAAGACGTGCGAGGATTTCGCCGAGCGGTCGTCGCGGTAGACCGCCGCCGCCGGGATCACGATGGCGCCCGCCGAAACGCCCGTGAGGATTTCGCCTTCGGCGAACATGCCCGCCCTGAGACGCCCGCCGGAGTTGGACACGCCGATGCGCACCTTGGCCGAGCGGGTGTCGATCTCCACGGCCGGCGCGGTCTCGATGATGCGGCCCTCGAACTTCACGCCCGGGTAGCTGTTGACGGAGAAGGTGACGCGCTGCCCCGGCCGGATGGGCGCGAGATCGGCCGAAGCCACCAGCGCTTCCAGTTCCAGGCGGTTGTTGTCCACCACGGTGAAGACGGGGGTGGCCGGCTCCACGTAGGCGCCCTGGTTAACGAACTTCTTCTGGATCTCGCCGGCCACGGGCGATTTCACCACCGAATCGCGCAGGTGCTTCTGGGCCACGGTGAGGGCCGCGCGAGCCTGTTCCAGTTGCGCGGCGGCCACCTGCACGCCGGCCCTGGCGTCGCGCTCGGCGAGTTGGGCGGCCTTCAAGTCTTTGTCCGTGATGCCGCCGGACTTCAGCAGGTTACCGGCGCGCTCCAGTTCCGCGACGCTGTGGCTTTCGATCAGCCGGGCGCGCTCGAGGCCGGCTTCGGCCACCTGCACGGCGGTTTCGGCCTGGCGCACCGAGAGCTTGAAATTGTCGTCGTTGACCCAGATGACGGATTCGCCGGCTTCAACGCGGTCGCCTTCTTCCTTGTCGAAGCGGACCACGCGCCCGGTGGTTTCGGCTTTCACGTCGACGCGCGCGCTCGAAACCAGCGTTCCCGTCACGGGCGCCGTGGCGGCGAACGATTCGGTCTGCACGGTCCACACCGGCGCGGCCACCGGCGCCGCGGCAGGCGCGGTGGTCTGGGCTTCCTGACGGCCGCATCCGGTGTAGACGAAAGCGAGTGGAACTACCACGAGCAGTTTGCGCATGACGTTATTCCCAGGGGGTGTCGCCCGCGGCCCAGCGCAGGTTCGCGCGGGCCACGGAGTAATCGTGAAGGCCGCGCAGCAGGTTCGTGCGCGCCACGGTAACGGCGGTTTGCGAGTCCACCACGTCCAGAGTGGTGGCCGCTCCATACTTGTAATTGTTCTGCATCATGGCCAGGACCTTCTCGGCCTGGCTCACGTTGGCGCGCGCGGCGGCGATGGTCTCCCGCGCGGCCTTCAGCTCGTCGGCGGCCTGTTCGAGCGCGAGCCGGATCTGCCGCTCCACCTTCTCGCGCTCGAGTTTCGCCGCGCGCTGGCTGGCCGTGGCCTGCCACACCAGGCCGCTGCGGCGGAAGCCGTCGAAAACCGGCAGGGTGAAGTTGGCGCCCATCGTCCAGCGGGTGAACTTGGGGTTGAAGAGGTTCGAGGGCAGCCGCGAGGCGATGCCGTAAGAGCCGTTGAAGTCCACGCGCATGCGGCTCTCCGAACGCGCCAGGTCGAGCTGCGTGGCCGCGCTGCGCTCGGCGATGCGCAGGCGCAGCAGTTCCGGGCGCCGTCGCAGAGCCTGCATTTCGAGCGAGCCGAGGTCCGTCTCGGCGGGCTTTTCCTCGAATTGTCCGGCCACGCGCGTGGGAGCGTCCAGCGCGCTGCCGATATAGTAGTTCAACTGCGCCCGGGCCTGCTTGATGGCGTTCTCCGCGCGCACCAGGTCAGGCGCGCCGTTGGCCACCGCCACTTCCGAACGCAGCACGTCGACTTCGGTGGCGACACCGTTTATGAAGCGCGTGCGCGCCATCTCCGCGTGCAGTTTCTTCTGCCGCTGCGTTTCGGCCACCAGGTCGCGGTAGCGCTCGGCCCACATCAGGCCGTAGAAGGCACGGACGGTTTCGAGCGCCACATCCTGCTGCGCTCGGTCGATCTCCGCGAGCGACGCTTCCGCTTCCACCGAGGCCAGCCGCAGCGCCGTCCCGATGCGGCCCTGGGTGAAGAGCGGCTGTTTCACGGTGATGGCGTAATCGAAAAGGTTGACGCCTTCCGGCACCAGCACGTCCCGGAGTTCGGCAGGGAACTTGTCCAGACCGGAAGCGTTCAGGAAACTCGGGTCGCGCCAGCGCATGGCGCCCGAGACGATGTTGACCTCCGGCAGCGCCTGCGCACGCACTTCGCGGATCTTGCCCTTCAGGGCGTCGGCGGCGGCGCGCGCCTTGGCGATGTCCTGGTGATGGTCGAGCGCCCGTTTCACGGCTTCGTCCAGCGTGACCGTGAGCGGGTCCTGCGCCAGGCCAAAAGACGAAAAGAGCAGGATGAACAAAATAAGTCGCATATAAATTACCTACGAGTGAGCGCCTCCAAACGATCCAGCACCGCCGCGCGCTCGGGACCGCCGGGGACGGGCAGTCCCAGGACCTCCGCCATCCACAGGCCGTCCGCGGCCAGTTGAATGAGGCGCGCGGTGACCGGATCGAGGCCGTCTTCCAGAATACGTTTTTGGAACGCGATGCGAACGTCGCAAACCGGCTGCATGAGGCTTGGATTATTGTTAATCGCCACGCGCAAAGCTGCCGCCACTTGTTGGTGGTGTTCGGCCAGGGAGCTCGGCTCCGGAAAAGCCATCTTCAGATAGGCACGCGCCAAGCGCCCGACAGGTTCCGGGTCGGCGGACGCGTGGCGCGCGATTTCTCCGTCGAATTCCTCTATCAGGCGGGCGACCATGCCGCGCACGAGGTCGTCCTTGGTCCGGAAATGGTAGAGAACGCCACCCTTACTGAAACCGGCTTCGGCCGCCACCGCATCCAGCGTCAACCGGCCCACCCCGTCACGGACGACGATGCGTTCGGCGCACTCGAGTATGTGTTCGCGTGAGTTCATCCGGAAAAACCCTAGTATACCGTCTGGACGGTATAGTGCGCAACGGGCCACGGTGGCGTAAAATGGCGGATCCTATGCAGAAGGCATCCCGGCGCACTTTCCTGGGTGCGGGGCTGGCGCTCGGCTCCGCGGAGTGGGTTTTAGGGAACGTCAGGGCGGCCTCGCGGCCCTCGGACCTGAAGATCACGGACCTGCGCGTGGCCGTAGTGCGCAACGCGGCCCTGATCCGCCTGGACACGAACCAAGGTATCAGCGGGCTGGGCGAAGTGCGCGACGGAGCGAGCAAGACGTATGCGCTGATGCTCAAGAGCCGCCTGCTTGGAGAGAACCCCTGCGACGTGGACCGGGTGTTCCGCAAAGTGAAACAGTTCGGCTTTCACGCGCGGCAGGGCGGCGGCGTTTCCGGCGTCGAGATGGCCCTGTGGGACCTGGCGGGGAAGGCGTACGGCGTGCCGGTGTACCAGATGCTGGGCGGGCGTTTCCGCGACCGCATACGCTGCTACGCTGATACCACGCAGTCGCCCGACCCGCGCGAGTTCGGCCGGCGCCTGAAGGCCCGCATGGACCTGGGTTTCACCTGGCTCAAGATGGACCTTGGCATTCAACTGGTGGAGAAGACGCCGGGCGCCGTGACGCGACCGCTGGGCTATTCGCAGCGCGATGCTTTGCGCACCGAACACATGTTCACCGGCATGGAACTTACGGATAAGGGAATCGCCATGCTCGCCGATTACGTGGCCGCGGTGCGCGAGGTGGTGGGCTACGAGGTGCCGCTGGGCGCCGACCATTTCGGCCACATCGGGGTGAACTCCTGCATACGGCTGGGCAAGGCGCTCGAGCGTTACAACATGGCGTGGCTGGAGGACATGATCCCGTGGCAACACACGGAGCTGTGGAAGAAGGTCACGGACGCCGTGGATGCGCCCACCATCACCGGGGAAGACATCTATCTGAAAGAGCCGTTTGAGACGCTGTGCCGCGAGCACGCGGTGGACCTGGTGCATCCCGACCTGGCCACCGCCGGAGGCATCCTGGAGACCAAGAAGATCGGCGACATGGCTCAGGAATACGGTGTGGGGATGGCGATGCACTTCGCGGGTCTGCCGGTCTCCTGCATGGCCAATGTGCACTGCGCCGCCGCTACGGAGAATGTGCTGGTGGTGGAGAACCACGCGGTGGATATTCCCTGGTGGAACGACCTGGTGGACGGGATTGAGAAGCCCATCGTAAACCGCGGGTTCATGAAGGTCCCTGAAGGTCCGGGCCTGGGGATCACGTTGAACGAAGAGGCGGTGAAGCAGCACCTCGCGCAACCCGGCTGCTTCGAGCCGACGCCGGAGTGGAACAAGGAGCGGAGTTGGGACAGGCTGTGGAGTTGAAGAACCCGCGGCGGCGCGTTTCCGCGGGTGATATGCTGGCCTGTTCACAATGAACCGTAGAACATTCTTGAAGACCGCCGGCGCGGTTCCGCCGGCGCTTTCCGCCGAACCCCCCGCGCGGAAGCCCAACGTGATCTGGATCTTCGGCGACCAGCACCGCGCGCAAGCGATGGGCTGCGCGGGCGACCCCAACGCCCATACGCCGCACCTGGACACCATGGCCGCGCAGGGCGTGCGATTTACGGCGGCCGTATCCGGAATGCCGCTGTGCTGCCCTTTTCGAGGTTCCCTGGTGACCGGCCGCTACCCGCACCACTGCGTGCCGGGACACGAGTACCCGCTTCCGGAGGGCCAGCAGACCATCGCGCACGTCTTCCGCGGCGCGGGCTACCACACCGGCTACTTCGGCAAGTGGCACCTGGCGGGGATCCACGAATCCGAAGGCCGCTCCGCGCTGCGGCCGGTGCCGCCCGCCAAACGCGGCGGCTTCGACACGTGGGTGGGCTACGACAACAACAACAGCCAGTACGACTGCTGGGTGCAGGGCGGCGCGGGCAAGGACGCGTTTCACTACCGGCTGCCCGGCTACGAAACCGACGAGCTGACCAACCTGTTTATCAAGTACATCAGGGAACAGGCGGCGGCCAAGCGTCCCTTCTTCGCGGCGCTTTCGGTGCAGCCGCCGCACAACCCCTACGTGGCCCCGCCGGAGTTCATGGGGCGGCACACGCCCGCCAGGATCGAACTGCGGCCGAACGTGCCGCGGATCGCCCCGGTTGTGGAGACCGCCCGCCGCGACCTGGCCGGCTACTACGCGCAGATCGAAAACCTGGACTGGAACGTGGGCCGGGTGCGGAAGGTGCTGGAGGAAGCGGGCATCGCCATGAACACCCACATCCTGTTTTTCAGCGACCACGGCGACATGCACGGCTCACATGGCCAGTACAAGAAGATGACCGCGTACCAGGAGTCGATCGGCATCCCGTTCCTGATCGGCGGCGGACAGCCGCATGGCTACGAAGGATGGGGCGCGGGCGCGTTTCGCGTGCCGCTGAACCACGTGGACATCTCCGCCACCACGCTCGGCCTGTGCGGCATCGAAAAGCCGGAGTGGATGGAAGGCACGGACTACTCGCACTACCGCTTGCGCGGCCGCAAGCGCGGCGGCGAGCCGGATTCGGCTTTCCTGCAATCCGTGGTGCCCACCATGCACGGAGACAGCGTGGACAAGCCGTGGCGCGGCATCGTGACCAGGGACGGGTGGAAGTACTGTTGCTTCGAAGGCGTGAGCTGGGTGATGTTCAACTTGAACGAGGATCCGTACGAGCTGGTGAACGTGGCGCACAACAGCAAGTACCGCGCCGAGCGCAGGCGCCTCGTCTCGCGGCTGCGGGAGTGGATTGCCGGCTCCGGAGACAAGTTCAACGTTCCGGAGGCATGAGTTTCGATGGCTCCCATTCTGGAGCTGCGCGGGCTGGTGAGACACTATCCCGGGCACCGCGCCGTGGACGGCGTATCGCTGGCGATTCCGCGCGGGGCGTTCTATTCGCTGGTGGGACCTTCCGGGTGCGGCAAGACCACCACGCTGCGCATGATCGCCGGATTCGAATCCCCCACCGAGGGAGAGGTGCTACTCAACGGAGAGGTGGTGAACGCGCGGAAGCCGTACGAGCGCAATGTGAGCACCGTCTTCCAGAGCTACGCGCTGTTTCCGCACCTGACCGCGCTCGGCAACGTGGAGTTCGGCTTGCGGCGGCACGGGGCCAGAGATGTCGAACGGCGGGCGCGGCAGGCGCTGGAACTGGTGCGGCTGGACGGCAAGGCGGACCGCCGCCCCGCCGAGCTTTCCGGAGGCGAACGGCAGAGAGTGGCGCTGGCGCGCTCGCTGGTGCTCGAACCGGATGTGCTGCTGCTCGACGAGCCGCTGGCGGCGCTCGACCCGAAATTGCGGAAGCAGATGCGTATCGAGCTGAAGAACCTGCAACGGCGCGTGGGCATCACCTTCCTGCTGGTGACGCACGATCAGGAGGAGGCGCTCTCCATGTCCGACCGCATTGCGGTGATGAACGCGGGCCGCGTCGAGCAGGTAGGGACGGCCGAGGACGTCTACCTGCGCCCCGCCACCGCGTTCGTGGCGGGCTTCATGGGCGCGGTGAACTGGATCGGCGGGGTGGGGCTGCGTCCGGAGGCCACGCGCGTCTCGCGTGACGGCGCGGGTGTGCCAGCCGCCGTGACCGGCTGCGTATTCCTCGGCGATTGCGTGCAGGTGGTGGCGAAGCTGGCGGGAGGCGAGCAGGTCGTGGCGCAGGTGCCGCGCGCCGAAGCGGCCTTCCAGCCGGGCGACGCGGTGCGTCTCTCCTGGGATCCCGCCGATGAGATGAGGTTCTCGTGACGGCCCTGCGCCGCTGGTTCTTGGCGCCCGCGTGGGTGTGGCTGGGGTTGCTGTTCGCCGCTCCGTTCGCCATCGTGCTGGCTTACAGCTTTCTCACGCGCGGGGCGTACGGCGGACTCGCGCCGCCATGGACGCTCGAAAGCTACGCGCGGCTGGCGGACCCGCTCTATCTGGCCATCATCGCGCGCTCGTTCTGGATGGCCGCGCTCGCCACCGCCATCTCGATGGTGATGGGCTTTCCGCTGGCGCTGTTCATCTCGCGCGCCGGTTCGCGCCGCAACCTGTACTTGCAGCTCGTCATCCTGCCGTTCTGGACCAGCTTCCTGGTGCGCATCTACGCCTGGCTGTTCCTCCTGCGCGACACCGGGTTGATCAACACTGCGCTCCAGGCGCTGGGCGTCATCCGCGAGCCGCTGCCGCTGCTGTACAACGATTTCGCCGTCCTGGTCGGGCTCGTGTACGGTTACCTGCCATTCATGGTGCTGCCGGTGTACGCCACGCTGGAGCGGTTGGATCCCTCGCTGGCGGAGGCCGCGGCGGATCTGGGCGCGCGCCCCTGGGCCGCCATCACGCGTGTGCTCGTTCCGCTGGCCAAACCCGGGCTGCGCGCCGGCGCCATCCTGGTGTTTATCCCCTGCCTGGGCGCGTATCTCACGCCGGACCTGCTGGGCGGGGGGCGCACCGTTATGATCGGCAACCTGGTGCAGAACCAGTTCACCACGGCGCGCGACTGGCCCTTCGGCGCCGCGCTCTCCATCGCGCTCATGGCGCTGGTGACCGCCCTGGTGTTCGTCTTCCTGCGGCGCGAAAGCGAGAACCTGGCATGAATCGCTGGCTGGGCGTTTACGCGGCGTTGATCTTCGCGTTCCTGCACCTGCCGCTGGCGATCCTTGCGGTGTTCAGCTTCAACTCGTCGCGGTTCACGGTATGGGAGGGCTTTTCGCTGCGCTGGTATCAGGAGATTTTTCGCGACCCGCAGCTCCTGGAAGCCGCCCGGAACAGCGTGGTCATCGCGATCGCCGCAACCGCGATTTCGACCGCGGCGGGGACGCTGTGCGCCTATGCGCTGTGGAAGCGCGGATCGCGCGTCATCACCGGCGCGCTGTATCTTTCGCTGGTGACGCCGGAGATCGTGGCGGGCATTTCGCTGCTGGCGCTCTTTCAGTGGATGTTCCGCTTTCTTGGCTGGCAGCTCGGCATGCACACGGTGGTGCTGGCGCACGTGGCCTTCTGCCTGGCGTTCGTCGTGATCGTGGTGCAGGCGCGGCTGCGCACCCTGAGCCCGGCGCTCGAGGAAGCCGCCATGGACCTCGGGGCGACCGAGTGGGGCGCCTTCCGGCTGGTGACCCTGCCCGCGCTCATGCCGGGGATCGTGGCTGCGGCGCTGCTGGCGCTTACGGTCTCCTTCGACGACTATGTGATCACCAGCATGGTGGCGGGCGTGGATTCCGAGACCCTGCCGATGGTCATCTACGCCATGGCGCGGCGCGGCGCGAGCCCGGTGATCAACGCCATCTCGGCGCTGATCGTGGTGTTCTTCGGCGCGCTGGTGCTGGTTTCCCAGAGGATGGGCAAATGACGCGGCGCGCGCTCGTGTTCGGCTGCGCGCTCGGGGGTTGCGGCCGCCACCGCCCGCGGCTGAACGTCTACAATTGGTCCAACTACGTGGCTCCGGAGACCATTCCCGATTTCGAGCGCGAATCCGGCGTGCGGGTGCGCTATGCCACCTACGAGAGCAACGAGGAGATGCTGGCCAAGGTGCTGGGCGGCAACTCCGGCTGGGATATCGTCTTTCCCACGCACAACCGCGTGCGGCCCATGCGCGATTACGGCCTGCTCGCGCCCCTGCACCCGGAATGGCTGCCGAACCTGGGCAACCTCGACCCGCGCTTCCGCACGGACGACCTTGCGTGGGGCGTGCCCTACATGTGGTACGCCACCGGCATCGTGTACAACCGCGAGGTGAAGCCCGCGCCCGCGGCCTGGGCCGACTTGTGGGAGACGCGCTTCCGCGGCCGCATGACGATGCTGGACGATCCCGAAGACGTGCTCGGCGCCTGCCTGCGCAAACTGGGGCTGCCGTTCGCCACCACCGACCCGGGCGAGCTGCGGCGCGCGCAACAGGAAGCCATCGCGCAGAAGCCGCTGCTGCGCGCGTATCTGAACGCCGAGGTGCGGGATCAGCTCGTGGCCGGCGATGTGCTGGTGGCGCAGCTCTGGTCCACCACCGCCCAGCAGGCCATCGAGGCCTCGCCGCGCCTGGCATTCGTGTATCCGCGAGAGGGGTTTCCGCTGTACGTGGATTGCGCGGTGATCCTGAAAGAGAGCCGGCGCGCGGAGATGGCGCACCGCTTCATCGACTACCTGCTGCGCCCGCGGGTCTCGGCGGCGATTGTGCGGGCCACGCTCACCGCGACGGCCAACGCCGAGGCGCAGAAACTGCTGCCCCACTCGATCAAGAACAACGCGACTCTCTATCCGCCGCCGGAAATTTTCGCTCGCGGGGAATGGCCGCCGCCCACGCCGCCGGCCGCGCAGCGCCTGCGCGACCGGCTGTGGACGGAGGTGAAGGCGTCGTAGTGAGGCAGACCATCGTGGCTGCCCCCGGGCTTCGGCCCGGCGCGTCTTACGCCGGCACGTCCACCCAGGCGCGCGTCTTCGAGCTTTCCAGTTCCGCTTCCAGGATGGTCAGCCCGCGCACGCCGTCGTCGAAGGTGGGGTACTCGGGCGCCATTTCGGGATTCAGGATGGATTCATAGAAGCGTCGCGCCACCTGCTTGAAGGTGTCGTCATAGCCTTCGCTGTGGCCGCCCGGCAGGTCGGCGTAGGAGCGAGCGCCCTCATTCATGAGCGACGGGTCCTTCACGATGATGCGGTTAGGCTCGTTACGGCGGCCGATCCACAGCTCGTCGGGCCGTTCCTGGTCCCAGGCCACACCCGCCTCGGTGCCGTAGATTTCTATGTTCAGGCGGTTCTTGCGGCCCGCCGAAACCTGGCTGGCGGTGAAGGCGCCGCGCACGCGGCCGCCCATGCGGAAGATCACGCTGCCGAAATCCTCGGTGTCGATATCGACTTCCTGGTAGTCTTCCGGACGCAGGGTCTTGCCGGCGAAGGCTTCAATGGCTTGCTTGGGGTACTTGCGCTTCTTGTGGAAGGTCTGGAGATCGGCGCACAACGAGCTGATACGCAGCCCGGTGACGTGCTCGGCCATATCGCAAAAGTGCGAGCCGATGTCGGCCATGGTGCGCGAGGGGCCGTTCTCCTTGGAGTTGATGCGCCAGTTCCAGTCCGTGTCGTAGAGCAGCCAGTCCTGCGAGTAGGTGCCCTGCACCACCAGGATCTCGCCCAACTCACCCGATTCGCGCATGCGCCGCATGTGCTGCACCATGGGGTAATAGCGCAGGTTGTGGTGCGTGCAGTGGCGCAGGTTCTTCTCGCGCGCCAGCGCCGCCATTTTCCTGCCCTCTTCCGAGGACATGGCCAGCGGCTTCTCGCAGACCACGTGCTTGCCGGCTTCGAGCGCGTCTCTCACCATGGGGAAGTGCAGGGCGTTGGGTGTGGCAACGTGGACGGCGTCCAGTTCCGGGTCTGCCAGCAGGCGCCGGTAGTCGGTCTCGTGTTTCACGCCGTAGATGTCCGCCACCTGCTTGGCTTTGGCGCCGTCGGCCTCGCCGATGGCGTACAAGTCCACAAAGCCGACGCGGCGGATGCCTTCCACGTGAACGCGGCCCACGAATCCGGCGCCCAGAACAGCAGTCTTCAGTCTCTTGGCCATATGTAGTCCTCTCTCGCGCGGGTGGCGCGCGGAACGAATAATTTACCGCAAATGTTGTTACAGTGGTAACGACATGCGGGTGCGAATCCGGTTTGGCAAAGGGCCGAAGGTGGAGCGCTCGGGGCGGAAGAACCGCCGCGCTGCACTGGCCATGGGCGCCCTGCTCACACCCGCCGCCGTCATGGCCGCCGTGCTGGGATGCTGGCGGCTGGCCGCGGACCTGAAGATGGCCGGTGATTTCGCCATTTCTTCGGGATTGTTTTCCCACTGGCAGGTTTGGCTGGCCTCGGCCGCGGTCCTGATGGTGTGCTCCCGAGCACTGAACCACTATGGCCGCGAAGACGGCCGGGCTGAATCCAAGGAATCCTGAAGAGTCCGGATTGCCGCTTTTGCTATCCTGAACAGTAGGCTGTCATGCGCTATACCTCCCGCCCGAGAACTATTGGATTCAGCCCGTCAGGCTACTTTCCGGCTGGAGTTAAGTGGCTTTTGATCAGTAATATAGCGCTGTTTATCCTGGCCTATGTAGCGGCTGCGGCGGGCTTCGGCCGTCCGTTCCGCCTGCTCTACCTGACGCCCTACTCGGTGGTGTTCCACCTTCAGGTGTATCAGCTTGCCACCTACCTGTTTCTGCACGGAGGCATCTGGCACCTCTTGGTGAACATGTTCACACTCTGGATGTTCGGCCTGACCCTGGAGCAGGACTGGGGCACGCGGCGGTTTCTGAAATATTACTTCCTGTGCGGCATCGGCGCGGGAATCTGCGATGTGGCGGTGAACGCCGCCATCGGAAATTGGGGCACCTCCACCATCGGCGCCTCGGGCGCCATTTACGGTCTGCTGCTGGCGTTCGGTGTGATGTACCCGAACCAGGTGGTGCTGTTCAGCTTCCTGTTTCCCATCAAGGCGAAGTATTTCGTGATGATCTACGGGGCCATCGCGCTGCTCAGCTCGCTCAACGTGAACAGCGGCGTCAGCGACATCGCGCACCTGGGCGGCATGCTGTTCGGCCTGATCTACCTGAAAGCCCGGCTGCCGCGCGTTTCCTTCGGCGATTTGGGGTACCGTTACAGGCAGTGGAAGCTGCAACGTGCCAAGCGGAAGTTCCAGGTTTATCTGCGGAAACACAACTCGGACCGGAACCCTTGGGTGAATTGAGCAACTGAGGGCTGTCCGCCAACGTCTATTCTGGTAAAGTTAAGCCGTATGAAATCGCGGGAAAGACTGCTATTGCTCCTTGCTGCCTTGCTGGTGGCGCCGGCCGGGGTGACGCAGGCCCAGGAGGGTCCGCGGCGCGATCCCGGCGAAACCGTGGCCAAGCCGCGGAAGCCCGGCGCGCCCCCCGAGCCCGACCAGGCGCCGATCCCTTCCAAGCTCAGCAAGAAGGCTAGGCCCGATCTACCCCAGGACCTGCCGAGCTTCAAGAGCGACGTTGATCTCGTCTCGGTGGACGTGGCGGTGCTCGACAACAAGGGCCACTTCATTCCCAACATCCCCGCGGGGAACTTCCGCATCCTGGAAGACAACACCCCACAGCAGGTGAAAGGCTTCGCCACCGCGGAAGCGCCCATGACCGTGGCCATGGTCATCGAGTTCAGCAACCTGTTTCAGTATTATTGGGGTGAGACGTGGTACCAGACCCTGACCGCGTCCTATGGGTTCCTCGAAACTCTCAAGCCCGAGGACTACGTGGCCGTGGTGGCCTACGACATGCGCCCGGAGATCCTCTCGGATTTCTCCACCGACAAGCGCAAGGCCTACGAGGCGATGCAGCGGCTGCGCATCCCGGCGTTTTCGGAATCGAACCTGTTCGACGCGCTGGTGGACACGGCCGACCGCATGTCCGGCATTGAAGGCCGCAAGGCCATCGTGCTGATCGCCTCCGGCATCGACACCTTCAGCAAGCTCACCTTCGACAAGACCCGCAAGGCGCTGCAAAATGCCGGCGTGCCCATCTATGGCATCGGGCTGATGCAGACGCTGCGCGAGCTGGCCGATGCTTACGGCATGATGGGTTCCATCCAGCGGCTGGATTTCCTCCAGGCCGACAACCAGATGCGCACGTTTACCAAGGAGACCGGCGGGATGGCGTTCTTCCCACGCTTCTACGGCGAATTTCCGGGCATCTTCCAGCAGATCTCCCACTCGCTGCGCAACCAGTATCAGCTCCTTTACGAGCCGACCAACAAGGCTCGCGACGGGAAGTTCCGCACGATCAAGGTGGAACTGGTGGACCCCAAGACCAATCAGCCCTTGCGCGTGGTGGATGAGAAGGGCAAGCCCATCAAGTACCAGATCATCGCCAAGCGCGGCTACACGGCTCCCCGCGAAGTGGAATAAGCAGCCGGGCGCCGGCGTGTTCTATCCTTGAGGGCATGCGCTGGTTCGCATGCCTGCTCTTGTGTGCCGCGGCCGCGGCTCAGAACGCGCGCCGCGCGGTCGTGGTGGTCAGCCTGGATGGATTACCGGCCGGTATGCTGGAAGACCCCAGGCTGCCGATGCCCACGCTGCGGCGGCTGATGCGCGAAGGCGCCGCGGTGAAGCGCGTGCGCGTTTCCAATCCCTCCGTGACGTGGCCCAGCCACACCACTCTGATCACGGGCGTGTGGCCGGCCGGCCACGGGGTGTTGTACAACGGCATGCTGATCGAGGGCCGTGTGCAGCCATGGCGGCCCCAGCCGGAGATGGTCCGCGCGCGGACCGTATACGACGCCGCGCACGCCGCCGGGCTCACCACCGCGCAGGTGGATTGGGTCGCGATTTACCAGGCGCCGGGGATCACCTGGGCCTTTCCGGAGGTGCCGGATCCCAAAGGTCCGATTGAACGCGAGATGACCGCGGCCGGACTGGTGAGCGAGGCGGACCTGGCGGACTTCCCCAAGGGCAATATCCTCTGGCGCGACCGGATCTGGACCGCCGCCGCGGCGCACATCCTGCGCCGACATCGACCGGACCTGCTGCTGTATCACCTGCTCTCGATGGACTCCACGCATCACCGCCACGGTCCCGGGACCGTGGCCGGACTGGCGGTAGCCGCGTTCTGCGACGACCGGCTGCGGGAGGTTCTCGACGCGGTGAGGGAAACCGGCAGGCCCACCTCCGTGCTGGTGATCTCCGATCACGGCTTCAAGGCGGTGCGGCGCAACATCCGCGCCTCCGTGGCGGTGGGCTCGAAGGCCCAGGTCATCCCGGAAGGCGGCGCCGCGATGGTCTATCTGCGCGACCCGGCGCAGCGCGAAGAGGTGAAGGGCGCGCTGGCGGCCATCGAGGGTGTCGCCCGTGTCTATGAGGAGAGCGAGTTTGGCCCGCTCGGCATGCCCACCCGCGCGCAGAACAGCCAGGCGCCGCACCTGATTGCGGCGGCCCGCCCCGGGTACGCGTTCGCCGGCGGGACGGAAGGCCCGCCGGTGGTGGAAGTGCCCACGGGAGGGAGCCATGGCTACCTCAGCTCCGATCCCGAGATGGACGCCATGCTGGTCGCCTGGGGCGACGGCGTGCGCCCCGGCGCGGAGATGGCCTCGGCCGAAGCCATTGACGTCGCGCCGACGATCGGCGGATTGCTGGGTGTGCGTTTTGAGGCGGCGGGACGGGTGTTGAAGCCGTTGCTGAGGTAGGGGGCTACTGTACCGGCGTGCCGTAAGGCACCAGCGTCTTGACGCGTTCGACGCCGTCCACGCGCGCTATCTTCCAGCCCGCGCCGGTCTTCTCCAGGTAGAAGAATTGCGCCTCGTTGCGGTCCTGGTAGACGTACTCGACGCGCAGTTTCACCTCGCGGTCCGTCAACGGCTGGGGTTCATTGACAGCGACTCCCTTGATGGCCGCGTTAGAATCCCGAAGGTATTGCGCGAAGCCCGCCGGAGTGCTCTCCGCTGCCGATTGCCGCAATGCCGCCGCCATCTGGCCGGTGTAGGCGGACAGGTAGGCGTTGACGTCCCCGGCTCGCGCGGCGTCCAGCATGGCGTAGACGGTGTCCTGGGGCGTGGGGGCGGGTTTCGCGGCGGCGGGCGCGAACGACGGCAGTTTCCACCCGGATTTCGCACCCAGGGCAATCAACGCGGCGGCCGCCATCACCGCCACGGTGGCGGCGCGAGCTTTGTTCTCGCGGGTCACGCGCGCTCGCCGTCGCGGTGCGGCGCGTGCCAGGCGCCGTCTTCGGGTTTCTTGTAGCGCTCCACCTTGGATCCGTGCGGCCCCTTGGCCGTGCGCGCGAGCAGTCGCCGCTGCTCCTCGCGCGACATCGGCTGGAAAGCGCGCAGCGCGGCCACGTTCTCCTCGAGCTGCGCCACGGTTTCCACGCCGGATACCAGCGTATCGACGTCCTGGCTCCAGGCAAACCGCAAGCACTCCTGAATGGAGGCCACGCCGTTCTTCCCGATGCTGCCCATGCCGTTGCTCTTCATGGCAATCCGGCCGAGCCCCTTGCGGCGCACTTCCGGCAGCACGGAGCCGATGAAGCTCAGGTAATGCGGGTCGATGAGGTTGACGGGATGCTGCACGGTCTCCCATCCTTCGAAGCGCTTCAGCATCTCCAGGTGGACCCGCGGGTCGCGGTGTCCGGTGAAGCCGATGTGCCGCGCTTTTCCCTGCTCTTTGGCGCGGACGAACGCTTCGAGCGCGCCCCCCGGCGCGAAGATGCGCTCCACCTCGTCCATGGTGCTCACCTCATGGCATTGCCACAGATCGAGGTGGCTGGTTTGCATGCGCCGCAGCGTCTCTTCGAGTTGCCGCATGGCGGCGTCGCGGGTGCGGAGATGGGCCTTGCCCATCAGCACGATCCTTTGCCGCAAGCCTCCGGCCAGCGCCTTGCCGTAGGTGACGTCGCTCTCGCCGTTGTTGTAATGGTGCGCGCTGTCGAAGAAATTCACGCCGAGATCGATCGCCCGGCGGATAATGCGGATGCCTTCGTCTTCTCCACGCACGCGCATGTGATGGCCGCCCACGCAAATGCGGGTGACGCGCAGTCCCGTCCTGCCCAGCGTCGCCGCCGGCAGAGAAGAACCGGTGAATGCCGCGGCCGCGGTGCCCGACATTTGCAGAAATTGACGGCGATGCATGATGGCAGTTATGATACCACCCCGGCGCGGACCGTCATTTGTTTCCAATCGCACAGAGTGGTCCTTGGATAGTGTGGCCGCGGAGGATGACATCGTTTACTCTGATTCGTAATCGGATGATGCATCTTACACCACCCCCGGGGAGAGGAATGTGCCCTTATCACTTAAGGTGTTAGTGCTTGGAAACGGCAGTACGAGCGTAGCGGGGATTGAGTCCGAATTAAGACGGGGTGGATACGATCCGCAGATCGTTAGCGTCGCGGATGCCCACGGCTTCAGGGCGGCGTTGCGCGAACAGCCCTGGGATATCGTTCTTGCCCAGCGGCCGAAATGGCTCCGGCCGCGGGATGCCGTGGCGGTTGTGCGCGAATCGGGTCTGGAAACGCCGGTTGTGCTGCTGGATTGGCCTGGAACACGCGCGGAAACTTATGCCGTGATGGCCGCGGGCGTGGCGGATGTGCTTTCGGCGCGGGAACTGCGCCGGCTGCCCGTGACTGTGATGAGAGAAACGCGCGCCGCCGAAGGGCGCAAGGAACGCCGCAACCTCGAAGAGCAGTACCGGCATTCACAGAAACTGGAAGCGGTGGCGCGGCTGGCGGGCAGCGTGGCCCACGATTTCAACAACCTGCTCACCATCATCAGCGGATACAGCGAAATGCTGCTGGCCGGCGACAGTATGAGCCCGGACCACCGCAGCTCGCTCGAGGAGATTCGCCGTGCGGCGCTGCGCGGCGGCACGCTCACGCGCCAGTTGCTGGCATTCAGCCGCAAGCAGAAGCTGGAAGTCCGCGTGATCCGGGTGAACGAGCTGCTGCTCGAAATGAACAAACTGCTCCGCCGCCTCATTCGCGAAGACATCGAGCTGGTGGTGCTGCCGGCGGCCGTGCGCGATGCGGTGAAGACCGATGCGGGGCAGCTCGAGCAGGTCATCATGAACATGGTGGTGAACGCGCGCGATGCCATGCCGCAGGGGGGCAAGATCGTCATTGAGGTATCGGAAGCCACCGCCGGAGAGGGCGCGCCGGCGAACCTCAAGCCCGGGGATTACGTCGTGCTGAGCATCAGCGACACGGGCGTGGGCATGGATAACGAGACGCTGTCGCACCTGTTCGAGCCTTTCTTCACCACCAAGCCGGCGGGGAAGGGCACGGGTCTCGGTCTGGCGGCGGCGTACGGGATCGTGACGCAAAGCGGCGGAGCCATCGCGGTGGAGAGCGCGCCGGGCGCGGGCACCACCATGCGCATCTACCTGCCGCGCTCGGCGGCGCAGGCGCAGGCGGATGCGCCCGGAAACGCGCCGTGTTGCGCGCGCGGGTGCGAAACGATTCTGATTGTGGAGGACGAGCCGAGGCTGCGCAAGCTGCTTCGCAGCGTGCTTGAGGAGCAGGGCTACGAGGTGCTCGAAGCCGCCCGCGGCGAGGAAGCCTTGCGGATCGCCCGGACCCACCCGTCCCGCATCGACCTTGTGATTCTGGATGTGATCATGCCGGAGCTGAGCGGGCCCGAGGCGTGGCGCCAGTATGCCGCCTTGCGCCCCGAGTCGCGCGCGCTGTTCATGTCCGGGTACGCCGACGAGGCGCTGGTGCATCATCACATCATCGAGAGCGGCGCGCCGTTTCTGCAAAAACCGTTCCGGCCGGATGAACTCGCCGGGAAGGTGCGCGAACTGCTGGACGCCGGAACCCGCACGGCGGCGCGTGAACGCACCGCGAGCCGGTCCGCGGTGCACTGAGCGCGTTCCGCGGTATCATCTGGTTCTATGCGACGAATCCTGTTCCTGGTTTGCGCCTTCGCGGCGTTGGCGCAGGGCGACGTGCGGCTGCCCGCGCTGATCTCCGATCACATGCTGATCCAGCGGGATGCGCCCGTTCACGTGTGGGGCTGGGCGGATCCGGGCGAGAAAGTCTCGGTGCGGTTCGATGGCCGGAGCGCGGCGGCGACGGCCAATGCCGTGGGGCAATGGAGCGTCTTCCTGCCGCCGGTGAAAGCCGGCGTGGCGGGTGACATGACCGTGGCGGGCGGCAATTCGATCACCCTGCGCGACGTGCTGGCCGGCGACGTGTGGGTGGCCTCCGGGCAATCCAACATGCAGTGGGCGGTCCGGCAGGCGGACAACGCCGCCGCCGAGATCGCCGCGGCCAACCACCCGCGCCTGCGCCTGTTCAAGGTCGCCCTGAAGACCAGCGACTACCCGCTCGATGACGTGAAGGGCGCCTGGACGGTGTGCAATCCCGACACGGTGGGCGAGTTCAGCGCTGTGGGCTACTATTTCGGACGCGACCTGCACAAGAGCCTCAACGTGCCCATCGGCATGGTGCAGAGCGCCTGGGGCGGCACGCCGGCCGAATCCTGGACCAGCTACAAGGCGCTCGCCGCCGATCCGGGACTGATGCCGGTGTTCGCCGAGTGGGCGGAGACGCTGGAACGCTACCCGCTGGCGAACGTGCGCTACCAGATCGCGCTGAAGAATGCGGGCGCCAAGAAGCCCGCGCCGCCCACCGGACCCGGGCACCAGTGGCAGCCGGCGAGTCTCTACAATGCGATGATCGCGCCGCTCACGCCTTACCCGATTCGGGGCGCTATCTGGTACCAGGGCGAGAGCAACGCCAACCGCCGGCGGGCGCACCTCTACCGCCGCCTTTTCGGGACCATGATTCAGGACTGGCGCCGCGCGTGGGGCCAGGGAGATTTCCCGTTCCTGTTCGTGCAACTGGCCAACTTCAAGACGGGGCCGGACAACCAGTGGCCCGAGCTGCGCGAGGCGCAGACCCAGACGCTGGACCTGGCGAATACCGGCATGGCCGTGACGATCGATATCGGAAATCCGGGCAACATTCACCCCACCAACAAGCAGGAGGTCGGGCGGCGGCTGGCGCTTGCCGCGCGCTCCGTCTCGTACGGGGAGAAGCTGGTCTCAAGCGGCCCCATTTTCCGGCAGGCGACCGCGGAACCCGGCGCGCTGCGCCTGTGGTTCGAGCACGCGGGCGGCGGCCTTCAAGCCAAGGGCGGGGAACTGCGCGGCTTCGCGGTGGCCGGCGACGACGGGAAATTCGTTCCCGCGACGGCGCGCATCGAGAACAACACGGTGGTGGTCTCCAGTCCCGGCGTGCCGGAGCCCGTCTGGGCGCGCTACGGCTGGGAGGACAACCCCGAGTGCAATCTGTACAACGCCGAAGGCCTGCCGGCCTCCCCATTCCGCACGGGGCGGTAGCGGACGCGGCTACTTCTTCCGCAGGTGCTCCGGGAACACCGCATAGCCTTCCGGCGGCGGGTATAGGCTCTCGAACAGTTCCAGCCGGCGGCGCAGATAGCGGCTGGGCATCTGGCGCGGGCCGGTGTCCACGTCGATGTCGCAGCAGATGCCGTGCAGGTACAGCGTCATGGTGTCTTCGAACGACTGCCGGGCGTAGTCGCGGAACAACTTGGTTTCCTTGCGCACGTTGGCCTGGCGGCGGACGAGCGCCTGCTTCAGGTGCCAGCTCCTCTCATCCACCTCGCCGTGCACCTCGGCTCCAAGCTCCTCGCGCAGCAGGCGGAAGTAGCTTTCCTGGGTCTCCGCGGTCCAACGGTCCGAGAGCAACGCGGCGAGCGCGTTGAACAGCGTGTAATGGCAATCGGCGACTTCCGCATCCTTGATGCCCAGGACCAGCACGGTGGAATGTTCGAGCTGCGCACGGGCATACCACAGCGTGCGGCTCTCCGCGGGCTTCTCAAACACCACCGCGTCGCTCTCGCCGTTGACGCCCTTCTCCAGGTAGGGAGCCAGCACCACGGCCACGTTGCCCAGCGTCGCGCAGACGCGCGGAGGCAGCGCCGCGACCGGCTCGTGGAGGTACTCCTTGAGGTCTTCTTCCGCCACGGGCGTGGTGGCGAAGTACGAAAACGTGTTGGTCAGCGGAATGAAGGCTTCGCGGAATCGCGCGGCGAGTTCGTCGATTGTCATCCGGGTCCGGCCGGTATCAGTGGACATTCCCGCTTCGATTGTAACAGCCGGGGTGCGCGGCGGCTCAAAGCCTTTTCAGCATCTGTTTGGCTTCTTTGAGGCCGCGGAACCGCTTTTCGGCCTCGCGGAATTCTCGCGTGTGCACGCGCCGCCGCAAACCGGAATGATCCACCGGGTACCGCAGGTGCAGCATCTCGTGAAACACGATGTACTCGAGCGCCAGCCGCGGAACCTGTACCCGGTCGAACAAGCGGCTGATGATGATGGCGTTGTGGGAGGGGTCGAAGTGCCCCAGCATGCTGCGCGAGACGCGGCGGCTCCAGCTCATCGCCGGACGTCCCAGCATCCCCTCGAAATATTCGGCGTTCAGCTTCTCGAAAATCTCGTCCAGGTCGAAATGAGCGCCGCGCGGGCTGGAGAGGAATTTGCGCCCGCGGATCTGGCGCACCAGGTGCGCCTGCCTCCGCACGTCGCGCCGGTTCAGGTACAAGCGGTACCGGTAGTTGTACACGCGCGGAATGGGCCGGCGGAAAAGCTTGGCGATCAGGATATAGGCCAGCGCCTCCTGCACCGGCGCGGGCGCGCCTTCCAACAGGTCTGAGATGCGCACGTGCAGAAGGCCGTCCTCCAGCCGGATGAAGCTGTCGGCGTTGGCGAACCGGCAGAATTCCACCCGGATGCGCGGTACGGCCGTGCGCGGCCGCACGAGGCGGAACACGCGGCCATAGATCTGTTCGGGAGTCTCGAAGAAGAGGCTGCTCTGAAGGCCCGGGTCCGGCATCGCCTGACCTCAATCTTAGCAGGCCATATGGCTGGAGACGCGGGGGTTACCTCTGCTACTCTGGGGGTTCAACCCGAGAGAGGAAAATTGCCGAAAGCGATAATAACCGCGCTGGGCTGTTATACGCCTCCGCGCGTGCTCACCAACCAAGACCTGGAGAAGATGGTCGAGACCAGCAACGAGTGGATCCTGGAGCGCACCGGCATCCGGGAGCGGCACATTGCCGGCCCGGAAACCGCCACCAGCGACATGGCCGTGGAAGCGGCGCGGTGCGTGCTGGAGCAGCGCCGGATCGCGGCCTCCGAGCTGGACGCCATCCTGGTCTGCACGGTGACGCCGGACATGTTGTTTCCCGCCACGGCGTGCCTGGTTCAGAACCGGATCGGCGCCAAGGGCGCGTGGGGGTTCGACCTGATCGCCGCGTGCTCCAGTTTTGTCTATGGGCTCACGGTGGGCGCCAACCTGATCGCGGGCGGCATGCACCGCAAGGTGCTGGTGATCGGCGCCGACACCATGAGCCGCATTATCGACTACACCGACCGCGCCACCTGCGTGCTGTTCGGCGACGGAGCGGGCGCCATGCTGCTGGAGCCGGCCGATGGCGACGGCGAAGGCTTCATCGACTTTCTGGGTGAGATCGACGGCTCCGGCGGCGACGCGCTCAAGATGCCCGCAGGCGGCAGCCGCATGCCGGCCTCGCGGGAAACCGTGGAGAAGCGCCTGCATTTCGTCCACCAGGACGGCCAGCAGGTGTTCAAGTACGCCGTGCGCAAGATGTACGAGTCCTGCCGCGACCTGCTTCAGCGCAACAACCTGACGGGCAAGGACGTGGCGTTGATGGTTCCGCACCAGGCCAACCGGCGTATCATCAGCGCCGCGGCGGACCGGCTGGGCATCGCCCCGGAGCGCGTCATGATCAACATCGAGCGGTATGGGAACACCACCTCGGGCACCATTCCGTTGGCTACGCGCGACGCCATTGCCGAAGGGCGGCTCAAGCGGGGCGACCTGGTGATTTTCGCGGCCGTGGGCGCAGGCTATACCGTGGGCGCAAGCCTCTGGCGCTGGGCGTATTAGCGCGCCGTTTCGCGCAGCCGCACTCCGACTTCCCGGTCGTGCGGCAGATCAAGCCTGAGGATGCCGCCGGGATCGGCGGCCTGCTCGGTGACTTCCTCGTCGTCCACCTCGACCTGGTACACCGTCCGGGGCTTCAGGCCCAGCGCAAACGCCGCTTCTTCCGTTTTCAGCTCCGCGCGGAATTTCGTTCCGAAGAACGCCACGGCCTCCTTCACCGAGAGCGGCCCGGAGGCGAGCCGTACCGGGACGACCTTGCCATCCTGGAACAATTGCACGGCGCCGTCGAACACGCCCAGCCAGACAGCCGACTCCTCCCAGTCCGAGCGCGCGAACAGATGGCCGTACACCGGGTCGTGGAAGACCAGCGGTACGTGGAAGTAACTCAAGCCGGGCTGGTAGGGGTTGGCCCATAGCAATTCATACGGCGCGCCGAACGCGCCGCGCAGGACGAAGCGTTCGTTCATGAGGAAGCCTTGCAGAACCTGCCCGCCGGGCGAATTCAGGTCGTAAGCCACCATGGCGAGGTCCGCCGCGCGCGCCAGCGCCGCTGCAACCAGATCCGGCGCGCCCGGCCGGGTGAATGCCTGAATGCGGTACTCGTTCTCTCCGGCCGGGTAGGAGGCCGGGTAATACGCCATCAGGTGATATACAGGCAACTCCTTGAAGTAGGCCGGCGCGGAGTCGCGCAGGTCGATGTTGAGGTTGTCCCGCACGGCGTGCAGCATTTCGAACAGGGCGTAATACTGGTCGCGGGGCAGGGGATCGCGGCCGGCTTTCAGGGCGGGCGCGATGCCGCGCTGCCACCAGCCCCGCACGGACCGCTCGAGTGCGGCGGTGGAGGTTTTCGGCGAATGCCCGGCAAGCGCGATGGCGGCCAGCACGCGGCTGCGCACCGCCGCCGGGGAGGTATCCCGCTCGCTCTGCTCCATGGCGGCTTGCAGGCGGGCGGCCAGGGCGCGCGAACCGGGCTCGTCAAGCAGTTCCTGGCACCAGTCGAACACGATGGCGAGCTGCCGCAGGTCGCGCCCGGGTCCCAGCGCCCAGGTTACCGCACGCCGGCCGGCGGCCTGGTCGCCCGAGATGCGGTAGAAGAGCGCCCCGGCAAAGCCGGGCTCCGGCATGCGCGCGCCGCCGGCGGCCAAAGCCTCGAACTGCACCCAGCGCGGAGCCTGGCGTTCGCGATCCCGCTTCAACAGACGCAGCCGCGCCGGCTTCAGAAACAGCCGGGGGTGCTCGGTGTAGACCGCCAGTTCGTCCGTTTGGGCGAAAACCGTACTTGCGGCCAGCGCGGCCGCGCAGAGAACCCAACCCCGTGGCATTCCCTTCGATTGTGTCATAGCGACACAGCCACTGCCCAGCCTTCCACGCCCGCCGTGGAGGCCGTGCGCTTAAGCCCTTAAGACTCAATGCGAAAACCCGTTGACACTTGGCTGGTGGATTGCTACTTTCTGTGGTGAATTGGCGAAGTAAATCTTTCAAACCTGCCCTCTGCTGCAACAGGCAGGCGGAAGAAGAGTGAGCCAACAGGACATTGTGCTTGCGGGAGCCGGTGTTTTTTGAATTTGTCGCTCATTGTTCTTCCCTTGTTGGTTGCAACAGAGGGGTTTTTTGTATTTATACGATTTTTTGAGTCTCGCCCGGGATCTGAGTTGCGGTAACGCCTGACGCCTCCGGCTGCGGCAAATACTGGACGCGGGCCGGGCCGGGGGTGGAACCCTTAGCGAGAGGGGTTCGCCCTCAGTCGAGCCGACGCTGGATCCCAGCCCGACACGGGCAGGCCGCATCGGAAGGGCTCCTGCAAGTCTTGGAGCCGGTCCGATGCGGTTTTTTCTTGGAGCCGAGCTTATGAACGACGATGCTTCCCGCCGCGGATTCCTACAGGCCGCGGCATCCGCCGGGAGCCTGACGGTTGGGGCGCCCGGGCCTCCCGCCGAAAAGGTCCGCTACGCCGAACTGCGGCCGCACGAGTTCCGCAAGCGTCTCGCGGCGCACCCCATAGCCTGGCTGCCTTTGGGCACGCTGGAATGGCACGGTGAGCACCTGCCGCTCGGTTCCGACGCCATCCAGAGCGAGGGCCTGATGATCGAGTGCGCCCGCCGCTTCGGGGGAATCGTGATGCCGCCCATTCACCTCGGGCCCGACCGCGCCCGCCCGGCGGACAACGGCCAGATGCTGTACGGTATGGACTACGCCGCCTCCACCACGCCCGCACGGCAACTCGACGGCAGTTGCTATTGGGTGCCGCTGGGGCTCCATGTGCAGATCGTGGATGCCATCCTGGAGCAGTTGAAGCGCGCGGGATTCCGCGCCGTGTTCGCCGATGGGCACGGACCTTCGCGCACCTCCTGGGCGCAAAGCCTCGAGGAGCGGCAGACGCGCTTCGGGCTGAAGTTGTTCGGGGTGACGAAGGACCTGGCCGGCAAGTGGAGGAGCCAGGTGGATCACGCCGGACGCAACGAAACGTCGCTGATGATGCACCTGCGAGGCGACCTCGTGGACCTTTCGCAGCTTCCGGAGGACCGTAGTGTGAAGCCCGTCGGGGTGGGAGGGCAGGACCCGCGCCTCGGGACGGCGGAGTTCGGCCGCGAATGCCTGGAGGCGTCCGTCGAAATTGTCGGGAAGATGTTGCAGGAGGCGGGGCTATTGGGCTGAGGCCGCCTACCGCACCCGCAGCACGGCGGCGCAGCTCTTGCGCCCGGCGGAGCCGCCGACGGCCAGGAACAGGTACGCGGGCGCGCCGCGGCGCATGAGCACCTGGGGCCGCTCGAAGCGCAGCGTATCGCCCCCGAAATAAGCGTCGCTGGTGTCGTAGCCCAGCGTCACGTTGCTCCAGCGTTCGCCATCCTCCGATTCCAGCAGCAGGCCGGCGTGCTTCTTCAGGACGCCTTCGTTGTCGTCGGCCAGTAGCATGTAGTATTTGCCCGCCGAGCGGTAGACGTAGGGGTCTTCCACCTGCTTGCGCTCGCGGGAAAAATCCACCACGGGGTTGCCGGGATGCTTGCGGTACGGCCCTTCCACGCGCTCCGATTTGGCGAGGCCGATCTTGCGGAAGCCGTCGTGGCGGCGGTCCCAGGCCTTGTAATAGAGCCAGAATTCGCCGGAGGGGTGCGCGAGCAGCGCGGGGTTGGTGACCAGGTAGCTGTCCCAGGCGGCGGGGTCGGGCGTCACGTCGAGCAGCGGCCGGCCGTTCGGCCGCTCGAAGGGGCCGTCAATGGAATCGGAGATGGCAATTCCGATGCGCTGCCGCGAGGCGGGGTGGGTCACCACGTTGCGGAGGTCGGTGCCGGCAAGGTGATTGCCGATGTAAAGCAGCACATATTGGCGGCCCACGCGATGAATGGTGGGGTTGTGAACGGTGTCCGAGTCCCAGTGGCCGCCCCCGCGGCCGCGCAGGACGGTGTTCACGTAGCGGTAGGGGCCTTCGGGGCGGCCGGCGACGGCGTGGGCGATCTCGCAGGAGTGGAGCCAGTCTCCGAAGACGCCCCGCCAGCGGGAATAAAACACGTGCACGCGCCCGTCGGGAGTCTCGATAGGACTGGCGCACCATGTCCACCATTCCGGGTCTTGGAGGATCAATCCGGCGGCTTCGAGCCTGCGGCACAGCGCGGATTTCGGGACAGCTTCCTCGTGGCGCAACGCGGCCAGCGCGAGCGCCTCCCGCCTGGTCACCGCAGCACCGCGGAGCGCGACGCGAACTCGACCAGCCATCCCGGGAAGACGCCCAGCGCCAGCGTGCCCGCGGCCGTGAGCACGAGGGAGGCCTGCAAAGCCGTGGAGACCGGCTCCACGCCGTCGGCGGCGTCGCCCGGCTCGCGCATGTACATGAGGACCAGCAGGCGCAGGTAATAGAACGCCCCGGCGGCGCTGTTGAGCAAGCCGAAGATGGTGAGCCAGACCAACTGCGAATCGAGCGCCGCCCTGAAGATCAGCATCTTGCCGAAGAAGCCGCCGGTAGGCGGCACGCCGATGAGCGAAAGCAGGAACACGGCGAGCACGGCGGCGGTGGCGGGCTGCCGGGTTGCCAGTCCAGCGAAGTCGTTGACGTTCTGGTAGCGCTCGCCCTTGCCGGCCAGGTGACCCACCACGGCGAACGCGCCCACGTTCATCAGCGCGTAGACAGCCAGGTAGAACATGGCCGCGGCGGTTCCGGGGTTGGAACGCGCGGCAAGCGCCACCAGCACGTAGCCCGCGTGCGCGATGGAGCTGTATGCCAGCATGCGCTTGACGTTCGTCTGCACCAGCGCGGCGAAGTTGCCCACGGTCATGGAGGCCAGCGCGGCCAGCCAGACGACCGGCTCCCACGTTCGCGCCAGCGGCTGGAAGGCCGTCATGAAAATGTGCAGGAAAACGGCGAACGCGGCGGCTTTGGGGCCCGTGGAAAGGAACGCCGCCACGGGCGCGGGAGCGCCTTGGTAAACGTCGGGCGCCCATATCTGGAAGGGCGCGCTCGACACCTTGAAGCCCAGCCCCACGAACATGAGCGCGACGGCGATGCCCGCGAACAGCGCGGCCGGCATATTGGCGCGGCCGCCCGCGAACAACATGCGTATGGCGGTCAGGTTGGTGGAACCGGTCATGCCGTACACCACCGCCACGCCGTAGAGGAAGAAGGCCGTCGCGAAAGACCCGAGCAGGAAGTACTTCAGCGCGGCTTCGGTGGAACGCTTGTCGTCGCGCATGTATCCGGTGAGCACGTAGCTGGCGATGGAGGAGATCTCCAGCCCGATGAAGATCATGATCAGCTCGTTGGCAGCGGCCATGAGCGATTGCCCCACGATCGAGTACAGCAGCAGGCCGTGGTAGGACGCGGTTTCCGCCTCCTCGCGCTTCAGGAAGCGATAGGAGGCGAGCACCGTGAGGACGCCCACGCCGTACACCAGCACCCGGAAGAAGGTGGCAAATCCGCCGATCATGAGCATGCCGCCGAAGGCCGGCCCGGGGAAGGTGTTGGCGTTGACGGCGGCGAGCGCGGCGGCAATCAGCGCGCCGATGGTGAGATGCCCGTAGAGATCGCGGCGCGGCCCGGTGAACGGCTCCAGAATGAGGAACAGGCAGCCCATGGCGGTGAGGATCATCTCGGGCAGGAAGCGGATCAGCTCCGCCGCGCTGGGGATCAGGTTAGCGGGCACGGGCGTACTCCTGGCCGAGCCGCACCTGGAAAGGCACGTTCACCTGCGTGTGTTCGAGCACGCGCGTGTTGGCCTGGGTCACGCGCGGCAGGAAGGTTTGCGAGTACACGCCCATCCACACCATCATGACCAGGAGCGGCACGATGGCGGCCAGTTCGCGCGTGCGCAGGTCGAAAACGTCGCGGCGGACGCCCTCCGGCGTCTCGCCGAAGAACACGCGCTGGTAGAGCCACAGCATGTAAGCCGCCGAGAGGATCACGCCCAGGGCGGCGGCCGCGGCCCAGCCGAAATTCACCAGCGCCGCGCCCTGCAAGACCAGGAACTCGCCCACGAAATTGTTCAGCAGGGGAAGTCCCGCGCTCGCCAGGCTGGTGAGGAGGAAGGCCGTCGCCAGCCAGGGCGCGGGCGTGGCCACGCCGCCGTAATCCGCGATTTCCAGCGAATGCCGCCGCTCATAGAGAAAACCGACGATGATGAACAACGCCCCGGTGGAGATGCCGTGGTTCAGCATCTGGTAGACCGCGCCATCCAGGCCCTGCTGGGTGAACGAGAAGATGCCGAGCACGACGAAGCCCAGGTGGCTCACCGAGGAATACGCCACCAGCTTCTTCATGTTGGGCTGCACCATGGCCACCAGCGCGCCGTAGATGATGCCCACGATGGCCAGCGCCACGATCCAGGGCGCGCACTGGCGGGCGGCGCCTGGGAACAGCGGCAGGCAGAACCGCAGCAGGCCGTAGGTGCCCATCTTCAGCATCACGGAGGCGAGCATCACCGAGCCCGCCGTGGGCGCCTCCACGTGCGCGTCGGGCAGCCAGGTGTGCAGCGGGAATAGCGGCACCTTGATGGCGAATGCGAGAAAGAACGCCAGGAAAAGGACCAGTTGTTCGGCCGGGCCCAGCGCCAGTCTGCCCGAGCCGAGCGCCTCCAGGATGCGCGGAAAATCGAACGTGCCGGTGCGGTTGTAAAGCCAGAGGATGGCCGCCAGCATCAGCACCGATCCGGTCATCGTATAGATGAAGAACTTCACCGCCGCGTAGATGCGGCGTTCGTGTCCCCAGATGCCGATCAGGAAATACATGGGGATGAGCGAGATTTCCCAGAACACGTAAAAAAGGAACAGGTCCTGCGCCACGAACACGCCCGCCAGGCCGAACTCGAGCAGCAGCAGCATGGCGTAGAACTCGCGCAGCCGGCTGTGGATATGGCGCCAGGAGATCAGCACGCAGATGGGAGTGAGGAAGGTGGTCAGCAGCACCAGCCACAGGCTCACGCCGTCGATGGCGACGTGGTAGCGGATGTTGGGCGAGGCCATCCAGAGCGCGTCACAGGCGCCGCCGGTCGCGATCAGGGGCAGCCCGGCGAGGAAGGCGATCAGCGACCACGCCAGAGTGAAGGCGCGAATGGCGCGCTCGGGCACGCACAGCACCAGCGCGAAGCCGGCCAGCGGCAGGGCGAGTGTGAGGTTCAGGAAGTTCACCGGGCGCCTCCCGCCAGGCCCAGGGCGGCCAGCACGAACACGCAGCCAAGCGCGACCCAGGCCGCATAACTTCGTATGTTTCCCGATTGCACGAGCCGCAGCACGCTGCCCGCGCCGCGGGCCGCGCGCGCGAGGCCGTTCACCGAGCCGTCGATCAGGCCCGCGTCCACGCGCTTCCAGAGCACCGTGGTCGAGCCCTCCACCACGGGGTTCACCACGGCGGCGGCGTAGATCTCATCCACGAAGTACTTGTTGTAGACCAGCCTGTAGGCCGCGCCGAGGCGGGCGGCGATGGCGTCCGCGAGTCCCGGACTGCGCACGTACAGCAGCCACGCGAGCGCGATGCCGGCCGCGCCGGCGGCGACGGAGACCGCCACCAGCGCGAAATCGTGATGCGCTTCCGCCTCGCCGAGGAATGCCGGCACCTTGAACAGGAACCCGCCCGCGAGCGACAGCACGGCGAGCGCGGCAAGCGGCACGGTCATGACCGGAGGCGATTCGTGCGGGTGCGCATCGCCGCGGTACTCGCCGAAGAAAGCCAGAAACACCGCGCGGAAGACATAGAACGCGGTCATGGCCGCGGTGCCCACCCCCACCCAGTACATCCACGGAGCGTGATGATGCGCGGCGAGCAGAATGGCGTCCTTGCTGAAGAACCCCGCGAAGGGCGGCACGCCGGCGATAGCCACAGCGGCGCACAGCATGGTCCAGAACGTCACCGGCGTTTTCTTCCGCAGCCCGCCCATGCGTTGCAGGTCCTGCTCGCCGGAAAGCGCGTGGATCACGCTGCCGGCGCCCAGGAACAGCAGCGCCTTGAAGAAAGCGTGCGTCACCAGGTGGTAGATGCCGGCCGAAAACGCGCCCACGCCCGCGCCCAGGAACATGTAGCCGAGCTGCGAAACCGTGGAGTAAGCGAAGACCTTCTTGATGTCGTTCTGCGCGAGCCCTATGGTGGCGGCGAACACCGCCGTGAACAGACCCACCAGCGCGACCGTCTCCAGGGCAACGGGCGCGTTCACGAAAATCGGCCACGAGCGCGCCACCATGTAAACGCCTGCGGTCACCATGGTGGCTGCGTGGATGAGCGCGGAGACCGGTGTGGGACCGGCCATGGCGTCGGGAAGCCACACGTACAGCGGGAACTGCGCGGACTTGCCGCAGGCGCCCACCAGCAGCAGCAGCGCGATGGCCGTCAGCAGCCCCTCCGGTTTTCCCGATGCGGCCACGAACACGCGCCCGAAATCGAGCGTCCCGAAGTTTACGAAAATCAGAAACAGCGCCAGCGAGAAGCCGAAATCGCCGATGCGGTTTACGATGAACGCCTTGTTCGCCGCCGTGGTGGCGTAGTGCCGCAGGAAGTAGAATCCGATCAGCAGGTAGCTGCACAGTCCCACGCCTTCCCAGCCAACGAAAAGCAGCAGGTAGTTGCCCGCCAGCACCAGGATGAGCATGAAGAACATGAACAGGTTCATGTACGCGAAGAAGCGGTAATAGCCGCCCTCGTGCGCCATGTAGCCAATCGAGTAAATGTGGATCAGCGAGCCCACGCCCGTCACCACCAGCAGCATGACGACCGTGAGGCGGTCGGCGGCCAGATCGAAGCCGATGCGCAGCGCGCCGCTCTGGATCCAGGTGAAATAGTGTTCCACGACCGCGTCTTCAAGCGCGAGCGCGGTGCGCAGCGCCCAGGCGAAAGAGAGCAGCACGGCGCCGACGGCCACGGCGTTGATCGCGGCTTTCGTCATGCGGCGGCCGAGCAGGCCGTTGACCAGGAAGCCGGCCAGGGGGAATGCGGGGATCAGCCAGAGCGCCATGCTAGTCTCTCATCGCGTTGATCTCGTCCACGTTCAGCGTGCTGCGCGTGCGGTAGATGGCGAGAATGATGGCCAGACCGACGGCGGCCTCCGCCGCCGCTACCACCATCACAAATAGCGTGTAGATGTGTCCGCCCACGTTCTTGAGCTGGTAGGAGAACGTGACGAAGCTCAGGTTCACGGCGTTGAGCATCAGCTCGATCGACATGAACACCGTGATGACGTTGCGCCGGAACAGGAAGCCCGCGACGCCGAGAACGAACAGGATGGCGCTGAGCGTCAGGTACCAGGAAATGGGAACGCCGGTCACCGGTCCACCTCTTTCCGCGCCAGCAGCATGGCGCCCAGGATGGCGATCAGGATCAGCACCGAAGTGGCCTCGAACGGCAGCAGGTAGGTGGTGAACAACGAGCGCCCGATCTCGCGCGTTCCGGGCTTGAAGCCGCCGAACTGCGCCGCCGCCGACGGGAACAGGCGCTGCACGAAGTAGGAAAGCAGTCCGAGCAGCGTGATCAGCAGCGGCACGCCCAGCAGCGAAACCATGAACGAGCGGCCGCGCCGCGTCTCGGCGCCCGCGTTGAGCAGCATGATGACGAATACGAACAGCACCATCACGGCGCCGGCGTAGACGATGACCTGCGCGGCGGCGATGAACTCCGCGCCGAGCAGCAGGTAGAGCACGGCGAGCGATCCCATGACCCCGATGAGCGAGATGGCGCTGGCGATCGGTTGCGTCTGTACGATCACGTTGATGCCGCACACCAACGCGATGGAGGCGAAGATCAGGAACAGAAAGACATCCATATCAGGACACCAGGGCGACCAGCAGTCCGGTGATCATGAGGTTCACCACGGCCACCGGGAAAAGAACCTTCCAGTTGAAGGCCATCAACTGATCGTAGCGGAAGCGCGGCAGCGTGCCGCGCACCCAGATGAATGTGAACAGCAGGAAGCCGGTTTTCGCGCCGAACCAGAAAAGCGGCAGCAGAATGGTGCGCACGGGCGGGGCGAGAAAGACCGCGGCAATCAGGAAGAACGCCAGCGCCGCCACAGGGAGCGTCTTGCGGTCGCGCGGCCGCGGAGGATTCAGCCCGTAATAAAGGGACGCGGCGCCCGCTACGGCGAACAGCGCCACGGGGACGTAATCGGAGCCCAGCGCGGCGGGCCACAGCGGGTGCCAGCCGCCGAGGAACAGCACCGTGGTCACCGAGCACAGCGTGATCATGTTGGCGTACTCGGCCATGAAGAACGACGCAAACCGCATGCTGCTGTACTCGGTGTGAAACCCCGCCACCAGTTCGTTTTCCGCCTCGGGCAGGTCGAAGGGGATGCGGTTGGTTTCCGCGAAGCCGGCGATCAGGAAAACCGCGAAGCTGACGAGCTGCGGCCAGGGACCTTGAAACACGCTCCAGCGCGGCAGGAAGCCGAGGGTGAATCCGGCCTGTTGTTGCACAATCTCGCGCAGGCTCAGGGTATTGGCGAGCAGCAGCGGCGCGGCGATGGCGAGACTGAGGGGCAGCTCGTAGCTGATCATCTGCGCCGAACTGCGCAATCCGCCCAGCAGCGCGTACTTGTTGTTCGACGCCCACCCCGCCAGCGCAATGCCGTAGACGCCCATCGAAGAGACCGCCAGCACGAACAACACGCCGATGTTCAGGTCCGCGAGCTGCATCCAGGTGGACGTGCCCATCACGCCGATCTCGGAGCCGAACGGAATCACCGCGATGGAGAGCAGCGAAAGCGTGATCGCCAGGAACGGCGCCAGGAGGTACAGAAACTTGTTCACGTGCGGCGGAACGAAGTCTTCCTTGGTCAGCAGCTTCACGATATCCGCCACCGGTTGCAGCAGCCCGTGAGGCCCGACGCGCGAAGGTCCCAACCGCACCTGAATATGCGCAATGACTTTGCGTTCCACCCATTGCAGGTATGCGAGGGTGGTAAGCAAAGCGGCCGCCACCACGGCCGATTTCAGCAGGCTGAGCACGAAAAAGTTCATCGCCGCGCCTCCGGAAGCGAAGCCAGCACGCGGCTGTAGCGCCCCAGCGTGCCGGAGGTGAAGAGCTTTTCCCGGACGTACGCCGTGCCGGGGTCAGACCGCGGACGCGCCGTGGCCGGGATGGCGCCCAGGACCGGCAGCGGGATGTCGTAACCCGCCACCTCGCGCCGGATTTCCGCAAACACGGCTTGCGGCGTGGCCGGGCCGAGGTCCGCGCCCATTTCGCGGGCGATCATGTCCATGATGGCGAGGTCGGTTTTCGCGCCGGGGAAATCGAGGGCGGCTTTCAGGCATTGCACCTCGCCGCAGACGTTGGTCACCGTGCCGCTCTTCTCGTAGGCGCATGCGGCCGGCAGCACCACGTCGGCCGCGGCGGCCGTCTCCGTCAGAAACATGTCCTGCACCACCAGAAAACCCGCGCGCCGCGCCGCGCCGTCCTTGTACGGGTTGGCGCCCACCACCCACAGCGCGTCGAGTTCCTGTTCGAGCATGCCTTCGAGCGGGAGTCCGCCTTCGCCCGGCACGAGCCCCATATCGAGCGCGCCGCGCGAATTCGAGTAGGCCAGCAGAAACACGTACTTCACCGGGATGCCGAGCGACCGGCCGAACTCGACCAGCCGCCGCGCGTCGCAGGCGCCCGAGACGATCACGAGGGCGGGCTCCGCCGCGAGTTGCCCGCGCAATTCCTCGTACTCCCCGGCGGCGTACACATGGGCTTTGTGATGCCTCTGATTGGCGCGCACCTGATAAGCGAGCAGCGGGTGTTCCTGCGCCAGGTCCGCATTCACGACCAGCACGGCGGGCGCATAGTAAAGGTCCGCGGTGGTTGCCTGCGGCGCGTCCGGAACTTCGCCGGTGCGGTGATGATCGAGGTTCGCCGTGCCCAGCACCGTGCGCGCGAATTTCCCCAGATAATAGTTCTCTTCGTTGGTGGTGTGGTTGGAGCCGATCACGCCGAAGCGCCCGCCGGCGTCGCGCACTTCCGTGAACTTCGCCGCCACCGCGCGCACCGCCTCGGCCCAGGATGCGGGCTTGCCTCCCACCAGCGGTGTCCGCAGCCGTTCGGGATGATCCTGGAAATCGAAGGCGAAGCGGCCCTTCACGCACAGGAAGTCGCCGTTCACACCGGAGCGGTCGCGGTTGTTGGCGCGGATGATGCGGCCGTTGCGCACGCCCAGCGTGGTGGTGCAACCGTCGGCGCAGTGCGCGCAAACCGTGCCGGTGTGGCGCATTTCCCAGGGGCGCGTCTTGTAGCGGTAAACGCCGCTGGTCAGCGCGCCCACCGGGCAGGCGTCGATGCAGGCGCCGCACTCCTCGCACCAGAGGTGATCGCCGCGGTTCGGCGCGATCTCCGAAACCACGCCGCGGTTTACGATCCCCAGCGCGCCCACCCCCATGCCCTCGTTGCACACGCGCACGCAGCGGAAGCACAGGATGCAGCGCGGGGCATCGTAGAACACCACAGGCGACCACTGCTTCTCGGGCACGTGGACCTTGTTCTCCGCGAAGCGGCCCTCACCCGCGCCGTAGCGGAAAACCATGTCCTGCAATTCGCACTCGCCGCCCTTGTCGCACACCGGGCAGTCGAGCGGATGGTTGGTCAGCAGGAACTCCAGCGTGGACTTGCGCGCCGCCGCCACCTGCGGCGATTCCGTGCGCACCACCATGCCCTCGGCCACCGTGAGGGTGCAGGCGGCCATGAGCTTGGGCATGCGCTCCACTTCCACCAGGCACATGCGGCAGGCGGCTTGCAGGCTGAGCCCTTCGTAATAGCAGAAGGCGGGGATCTCGATGCCGGCCTGCCGCGCGGCTTCAATCACCAGCGTGCCGGGCGCGGCCTCGACGGTCCTGCCGTCGATGGTGAGGGTGACCGCGTCAGGCATGCGCCGCCTCGCAACGCTGCGCCACGTGGGCCTCGAACTCGTCCCGGAATTTTTCCACGAAGGAGATGACCGGCATGGCCGCCGCGTCGCCCAGTGGGCAGAAGGTGCGGCCCAGGATGTTGCGCGCGATCTCGCCCAGCAGGTCGACATCGGCGGACTGCGCGGCGCCGTTCCAGATGCGCTCGACGAGCTTGCGCATCCACGTGGTTCCTTCGCGGCACGGGATGCACCATCCGCAGCTCTCATGGGCGTAGAAGCGGGCGATGCGCACCAGTGTCTTCACCATGCAGGTGTCTTCGTCCATGACGATCACGCCGCCGGAGCCCGCCATGCTCTTCGCCTTGGCGAGCGAATCGAAATCCATGGGGAGGTCACACTCCTCGGCCTTCAGCACCGGACAGGAGGACCCGCCGGGGATCACGGCTTTCAGCTTCTTTCCGTTGCGCACGCCGCCGCCCACTTCTTCGATCATGCGCAGCAGGTTGAACCCCATGGGCAATTCGTAGACCCCCGGCCTGTTCAGGTGGCCGGAGAGGCAGAACAGCCGCGTGCCGCCGTTCTTCGGGGTGCCCAGCGCCGCGAATGCGGCCGAACCATCGCGGATGATGGCGGGCACGGCGCAGAACGTCTCCACGTTGTTCAGCACCGTGGGGCACTGGAAGGCGCCCACCACGGCGGGAAACGGCGGGCGGATGCGCGGCACTCCGCGCTTGCCCTCCAGCGATTCAAGCAGCGCCGATTCCTCGCCGCACTCGTAGGACCCCGCGCCGCTGTGGGTGTAAAGGTCGAAGCAGAACCTCGAGCCCAGGATGTTCTTTCCCAGGTACCCGCGCGCGTACGCTTCGGCGATGGCCTTGTCCAGGATTTCGATGAGGTAGCGATACTCACCCCGGATGTACACGTAACCCGCGCTGGCCTCCACCGCGAGCGCCGCGATGAGAACTCCCTCGATCAACTGGTGCGGGTCGTTCTCGATGAGCAGACGGTCTTTGCAGGTGCCCGGCTCGCCTTCGTCGCCGTTCACCACGATGTATTTCGGGTTGGGCGAGGTGCGCGGCACGAAGCTCCACTTCATGCCCGTGGGGAAACCGGCTCCGCCGCGCCCGCGCAGGTTGGACATTTTCACTTCGCCGATGATGTCGTCCGGCGTCATTTCGAGCGCCTTGCGCAGGGCCACGTAGCCATCGTTGGCGAGGTAGGTGTCGAGGCTCGTGGAGTTGGGCAGGCCGAAGCGCCGCGTCAGCACCCGGACTTCGAGCGGGCTGGGTTGGTTATAGAGCATGGCCGCCATCTTGTGCGCCGGGCGGAAGCCCGGCGGCAGGCTGGAAACCCGGCCCCGCCAGGCTCTCCAGCAGCCGCTCCAGTTTTTCAGGTGTCATCTCGTGGTGGAATTCGTAGTTCACCATCACGGCCGGGCCCCAACTGCACGCGCCCAGGCATTCCACCTCTTCGAGCGACACCCGCCCGTCCGCGGTCACCTCCTTGTTGCCGATGCCCAGCCGGCGGCAGGCGTGCCGCCAGATCTCCCCGGCGCCGTTGAGCTGGCAACTCACGTTGGTGCAGACCTGCACGTGATGTCTGCCCGCGGGCTTGCGGCGCAGCATGGAGTAGTAGCTCGCCACCTCCTCCACCGTGAGCGGCGGAACGCCCAGCCGGGCGGCCACCTCGGCCACCAGTTCCGGGGTCACACACCCGGTCTCATCCTGTGCGTACAGCAGCATGGGCACCATGGCCGCGCGCTGGCGGCCGGCGGGATAGCTCCGCAACAGTTTCTCAAACCGCGCTTCCAAGTCGGGAGAGAACGTCATATCACCGGTCCGTATCGCCCAAAACGAAATCCATGCTGCCCAACGACGCGATCACATCCGCGATGAGCGCCCCCTGCACCATGGCGGACGTCGCCTGCAAGTTGCCAAAGCTCGGCCCGCGCACGTGCACGCGCACCGGGCGCACGCCGCCGTCGCTCACCACGTAGTAGCCCAACTCGCCGCGGGGCGATTCGATCACCTGGTACACCTCGCCTTCCGGCACCCGGAAGCCCTCCGTCACAATCTTGAAGTGATAAATGAGGGCTTCCATCTGGGTCTTCATCTTCTCGCGGCCCGGCAGCACCACGTGAGGGGCGTCCGCGGTCCACGCTCCTGCGGGCATGCCTTCGAGCGCCTGCGTGACGATGCGCGCGCTCTGACGCATTTCCTCCACCCGCACCAGGTAGCGCGCGTACACGTCGCTCTCCCGGCGCACCGGCACTTCGAAGTCGAATTTCTCGTAGCCCGAATAGGGCTGCGCCTTGCGCGTATCCCAGGGCACGCCGGCGGCGCGGATCATGGGCCCGGTGACTCCCAGGTCGAGCATGTCTTCCAAAGTCATCCTGCCCACGCCGCGGGTGCGCTCGATCCAGATGCGGTTGTTGGTGAGCAGCTCCTCGTATTCCTCGACGTGGCGGGGAAATTCGCGGATGAACGCGCCCACGCGGTCCTGCCAGCCCCGGGGAGGCTCCAGCGCCAGCCCGCCCACGCGGAAGTAGCTGGTCATCATCCGCTGCCCGGAGAACATCTCGAAGATCCGCAGGATTTCCTCGCGCTCGCGGAAGCAATAGAGGAACACGCTCATGGCTCCGATGTCGATGGCGTGCGTGCCCAGCCAGACCAGGTGGCTGTTGAGACGCGTCAACTCCGTCAACATCACCCGCATCCACTGCGCCATGGGCGGGATTTCGATGTCCAACAGCCGCTCCACCGCCAGGCAGTAGCACAGGTTGTTGGAGAGCGGCGCGAGGTAGTCGATGCGGTCGGTCAGGGTCACGGCCTGCTGCCAGGTTTTGGCCTCGAATTCCTTCTCGATGCCGGTGTGCAGGTAGCCGATATCCGGCCGGCAGCCCACCACGGTTTCGCCGTCAAGCTGGAGTTCCAGCCGCAGCACGCCGTGGGTGGAGGGGTGCTGGGGCCCCATGTTGAGGGTGAGGGTGCGCGGCCCGGCGCTCATTCGCGTTCCCCTGTGATGGGATAGTCCTTGCGCAGCGGGTGGCCGCTCCAGTCTTCGGGAAGCATGATGCGGCGCAGGTCCGGATGATTACGGAAGCGCACGCCGAACAGGTCCCAGGTCTCGCGCTCATACCAGTTGGCGGCGCGCCACACCGATGCGACCGAATCGATCTCCGGGTCCTCACCCGGGATGCGGCACTTCAGCCGCAGCCGCAGGTTTCGCTCGATCGAGTGGAGATGATAGACAATCTCGAAGCGCGGTTCGGAGGGATGGCGGTCCACCGCGGTGACGGTGCTGAGGCGCGTGAAACCCTGCTCGTTCTTGAGAAACCCGCACACGGCGGCGATGCGGTCCGCGCGGATTTCCAGCGTGACTTCGCCGCGATCGAGCTTGCCGCCCAGTACGGCCGCCGGATCCAGCGCTTCCAGCGCGGCAACTGGCGCGCATCCCTTCATCTCTTCAGCAAGCATGCAGTCAGTTCCCGGAACGCTCCTGGCGGGACCAGTCCAGCGCCCCTTTCTTCCAGATGTAAAAGTAGCCCGCCAGAACCAGGACGATGAAGATAAGCATTTCGATGAATGCGAACAGCTTGAGCTCCCGGTAGACCACGGCCCAGGGATAAAGGAAAATCGCTTCGATATCGAAGAGGATAAAGAGCATGGCCACCAGGTAGAACTTCACGCTGAAGCGCTCGCGCGCGTCTCCGGTGGGGGTTATGCCGCACTCGTAGGGAAGGTCTTTGGCGCGGTTGCGGACGCGCCGTCCGAGCAGCCATGAGGCGCCCAGCATGCCGGCCGCGACCGCCATGGCGATCAGAGCCTGGACCAATACAGGGAAATACGTCTCGGCGTAAGACTGTGGCATCCCGATTCCTTCAGCGTATACTAATTAACAGAAAACAGGGATGTCAACAAAGCAATAACTTTCATGAACGCTTCACGGATGGAAATCACGGTGAACGGGCAGCCGCGCGGGATCGCGCCGGGCCAGACAGTCCTCGACCTTCTACGGGCGCTGGAACTCGACCCGGCCCGGGTGGCGGTGGAACTGGATCGCGAAATTTTAAAGCAACCCCTCTGGAGCAGCACCGAGTTGCGCGACGGCGCGCAACTGGAGATCGTGCAGTTCGTCGGGGGCGGCTAGGCGAAGCTGCGGACGGCCGCGGCCTCGTCCTCGTGGACGTCAAACACAGTGTACAGCTTGGTGATCTGCAACAGGTCCTTCACGCGCTTGGTCAGGTTCAGGAGCTTGAGCTGCCCGCCCTGGTTCGTCACGGTGGTGAAGCCGGAGACCAGTTCGCCGATCCCGGAACTGTCGATGTAAGAGACCTCCCCGAGGTTCAGCAGGATTTTCTTATTGTTCTTGGTGACGAGTTCGCGCAGGGTGTCGCGCAACGCGCTGGAGCCTTCGCCCAGCGTGATGCGGCCGGCCACGTCGACCACGCTCACATCGCCCACTTGCCGCGTGTTCAGTTTAATGCTCATGTCTTCTCCTCGCCGTATCTTAATCCTTTGAGACCAGGTACTTGATCAGGGTCACCTCCGTGCCTCGCGGCTGGAGGCGCCTTACCTTGAACTCGTCCATGAATGCCCGAATGAGGAAAATGCCGCGGCCGGAGGTGCGCAACAGGTTTTCCGGCGCGAGCGGATCCGGCAGGCTCTCGTAATCGAAACCTTCGCCCTCGTCCGCAATCACCACGGTAAAACGCTCGGCTTCGGTGGAAACCGAGAGGTGCACCTTCTTATGGGAATTGTAACGGTTGCCGTGGACCACCGCGTTGGTCATGGATTCGCGCACGGCCATTCCGACCTTCTGGAGGTCGTCCTCATCCATGCCGGCGCGCTGCGCGGCGCGGAGCGTGAGCCTTTCGGCGTCATCCACGCTGTCCAGTGTCGAATCGAGGTACTGATTCACCGCGTCGATCTCTCCGCGCTCGCGATTTCCCATAGCCGGACCGGCCAAATGGGCCAAGTCGAATCGACAGAATAAATTACCGCCGCGCGCAAAGTCAAGGCCGGGCGGTACTGCTGCTACAATGGCGGCCATGCAAGGCCGCGAACGCGTTCTGGCGGCGGTGGCGCATGGCAGCCCCGGCCGCATCCCCATAGATTTCGGAGCCACCTTTGTCAGCGGCATGCATGTCAGCGTGGTGGCGGCCCTGAGGCGTCATTTCGGGCTGAACGCCGGCCCGGTAAAGGTGGTGGACCCCGGCCAGATGCTTGGCGAGATTGCCGGCGATCTGAAGCAGGTCCTCGGAATCGACACCGAGGGCGTCTTCCGCCGCATGACCCGCTTCGGCTTCCCGGCCGAAGACTGGATGCCGTGGCGCATGCCGGACGGGCTGGAAGTGCTCGTACCGGGGCGGTTCAACCCCACCGTGGACGCCAACGGCGACATCCTGCTCCACCCGGAAGGCGACCGGACGCTGCCGCCGAGTTCCCGCATGCCGGCCGGCGGCTATTTTTTCGACAACATCATCCGCCAGGACCCCATCGACGAGGAGCGGCTGGACCCGCGCGACAACATCGAGGATTTCCGCGACATCTCCGAACAGGAACTGGCCCACCTGGAACGGACGGCGAAAGCGGCGCGGGCCACCGGGCGCGCCGTGGTGGCGAGTTTCGGCGGCACCGCCTTCGGCGATATCGCCCTGGTGCCCGGCGTGGGGCTGCGCCACCCCAAGGGCATCCGCGACGTGACCGAGTGGTACATCTCCACGCGCACCCGGCGCGATTACGTCCGCGCCGTTTTCGAGGGCCAGTGCGAGGTGGCGCTGCGCAACCTGGAGCGCATCGCCGCGCGCGTGGGCGAGTTCGTGGATGTCGTGTACATCTGCGGCACCGATTTCGGCACGCAGAAGTCTTCGTTCTGCTCCGTGGATTCGTTTCGCGAGATGTGGATGCCGTTCTACCAGCAGGTGAACGGCTGGATCCACCGGCACACGGCGTGGAAGACCTTCAAGCACTCCTGTGGGGCGGTGGAGAAGTTCATCCCATCATTCATCGAAGCGGGGTTCGACATTCTGAACCCGGTGCAGTGTTCGGCCGCGGGGATGACGCCGGAGCATCTGAAGAACACCTATGGGGACCGCATCACGTTCTGGGGCGGCGGCGTGGATACGCAGCAGGTGCTGCCCTTCGGAACGCCGGACGAGGTGCGGGAGCAGGTGCGCCGGCGCTGCGAGACGTTCGCCCGCGGCGGCGGGTTCGTGTTCAACGCCATCCACAATATTCAGGCGCGGACGCCCGTGGAAAACGTGCTGGCGATGTTCGAAGCGATCGCGTGATCGGCCCGTCTTACGCCGTGGAATGCTACTTCCATCCCGGCAGCGCCACGCCCGTGCGGTAGTTGGACTCGTTGTAGTCGGGGTTCACGACCGGCGCGTAGAGCCGCTTTCCGCTGAACGGGCGGTCCTGGGTGTAGACCCACACGCGCTTCTGGTCCCAGAGGACGATCTCGTCGCGGGCGTCGCCGGTCAGGTTGAGCGCCGCCGCCGCCAGGTCCGGGTGGCCGTCGTCGGGAAACATCACCACGCGGCGCAGCCGGCCGTCGATCATGCCGCCTTCCTTCACGTTGCCGGAGAGCAGCACGAACTCTTCGCCGTCGCCGCGCCAGTTCACCGGCAGCATGGGGCTGCCGCTGTGGATGGGTTCGTCCTGCGCCAGGATGTTGCCGTCGGCGTCGTATAGCGTCACGATTCCGGGGTTGCGCCAGAAATTCACGGACATGAGCTGAAGCCCGGCGAGGTCGGGGCGGAATTTTCCCACCGCGGGCGATTGCGCATGTCCGATCTGCTGCCGCTTCAGGATATTGCCCCTGATGTCGAAGACGATGAAGCCCTCGTCGCTGGCAAACGAGTAGGCCCGCGGCTCGGCCTTGGGGTCGCCGGTGAAGTTGCCCAGCACGACCCCGTCGGAGTGCTGGTCGAGCTTGTCGTCGTGGGTCCAGAGCTGCTTGCCGTCCGCGGTCCACAGCGCGTAGCCGATCATCAGTTCCTGCTTGCCGTCGCCGTTCACGTCGGCGGCATACGGGTAGTGGCCCAGGTTGCCCTGTCCGCTCCACAGCAGCTTCAGGTTCGTATCAAAAACCCAGAAGGTGCGATAGCGGTCCTTCACCAGCACCTGCCGCGGGTTGTCGAAGAAGAAGATCGAATCCCCCACTTCGTATTCGTAGGGGCGCTCCTCGTTGTCCGCGGGCGCCTTGGGCATCCAGACCCACTTCTTCAGCCTGCCCGTCTTCCCTTCGAGCACCTGGATCTTGAAATCCTTGACCATGACGACTTCGTTCTTGCCGTCGCCGTCGAGGTCGTAGATCTGGAACGGCGTATCGTTGGCCAGCACGTCGTTGTAAGGATCGGGGCGGCCCACCTGCCAGAGCACTTTGCCGTCGAAAGTGACCGCCGTCAGGCAACTGATGTGGTCGAAGGAGTTTTTCGAAACCTTGCGCACGTTCTGGCCGATGAGCATGTCGATCACGCCGTCGCCGTCCAGGTCGCCGAAGCGCGCGTTGCGGCCCGCGCCGTAGTTGGTGATGTCGAACTTTTTCCAGAGCTTGGGCTGAGGATTGCCGGCGCGGAGCCGCTTGAGCTCGGCCTCGCGCGCGGCGATGCGCTGCTTGATGCCGCGCTCGGCCGCGTCCGCCGCCGTCACCCGGAAATCCGTGAAGCGCGCGGCCTGGTTCGCCGTGATACCGGCCTTGCCCTTCAGAATTTCGGAATCGCTCGCCTCGATGAGCAGCTTGCCGTCGATGTAGGCTCTCATGCTGGAACCCTGGTTCTCCACCTTGAGGGTGTAGTAGCGCGTCACGTCGTAGGGGAAGGGGGCGCTGCCCAGGTCCTTCCACTCGCCCGCGCGCATCTTCTTCTCAAACGGCAGGCGCAGCCGCAAACGCGCCGTCTTGCCATCCGCCAGGGAGAAAAGATAGTAGTGGCGGTTGGTGCGGTAGCGGAACACCACGCCCGCCATGTCCTTCAGTAGTTGCGGGCGGACCTTCACCTCCACGGTGTAGTCGGACCATTCGGGGTCGCCCACGATCAGGGTGGGATTGAAATGCTTGCCCAGTTTGTTGGGGGTCTGCATTTCGACGTAGGTCTTGCCGTCCTCGTCGCCGCCGCACCAGGAATCGTCGTGGATCATGGCGTTCTCCCACGGGTCAAGCGGCACGCCCCGGTGCGCCACGTAGTGGTACTCGTGCAGAGCGTTGGTGAGCTGCTTTACCGGCTCGGCGAAGATCCGCGGCGGCAGGCGGCGGAAGTCGTCTTCGAAAAGCGTGCCTGCCATGCAGGCGGAGACGGAAACAAGTGTGAACACGGCGGGTTTCATAACGAAGCCATATGATAACCCGCGTTGCGCTACTATACCGGTTCCGAGGGTACCGTCACGAGACGACGCGAATTTCTGAGCCTGCCGGCGGCGGCGGCCGCCCGCCGGCCGCCCAACATTGTCCTCTTCCTGGCCGACGATCTCGGCTGGCATGATGTGGGTTTCCACGGCAGCGAGATCCGCACGCCCAACCTCGACCGCCTGGCGGGCCAGGGGATGCGCTTCGAGCGCTTCTGCTCTTTCCCGCTGTGCTCGCCCACGCGCTCCGCGCTGATGACCGGCCGGAACCCCATACGGCTGGGCGTGGTCTACGCCACCATCGAGCCATTCGATCCGCACGGCGTCCCGGCAGAGGAGCACTTTCTGCCGGAAACCCTGAAGGCGTCCGGCTATCAGACGGCGATGAGCGGCAAGTGGCACCTGGGCCACACACACCGCAAGTTCTTCCCCAACGCGCGCGGGTTCGACCACTCCTACGGGCACCTGAACGGCCGCATCGAATACTACACCCACGACCGCGAGGGCGGCTACGACTGGCACCGCGACGGCAAGACCTGCCGGGACCAGGGCTACTCCACCGACCTCATCGCCAACGAAGCCGCGCGCCTGTTCCGGGAGCGCGACCGCTCGCGTCCCATGTTCCTCTACGTGCCGTTCAATGCGCCGCACACGCCGCTGCACGAGCCGCCGCGCTTCATGGACCACTACGCGGCGCAGCAGGATCCGGACCGCCGCAAGTTCTGCGCCATGACGGAGTACATGGACGACGCCATAGGCCGCGTGCTGAGGGCCATCGATGACGCCAATACCCTGGTGCTGTTCTTCAGCGACAACGGCGGTCCCACCGGAAACGCCGCCACCAACACGCCGCTCAAGGGCGGCAAACGCAGCACCTATGAAGGCGGCATCCGGGTGCCCGCGGTGATGCGCTGGCCCGGCGTGCTGAAGCCCGGCTCGGTGTGCCGGCAGATGGTGACGGTGATGGACCTGTTGCCGACGCTCGCCGCCGCCGCCGGGACAACGCCGCGCAACCGCCTGCCGCTCGACGGCAGGAACATGTGGCCCGCCATTACTTCCGGCAGGATCGAGCCGCGCGAAGACATTTTCATCGGCACGGGCGGCGGCAGCGAATTCCAGTACGCTCTTTACGACCGCGAGTGGAAGCTGGTGCGTACCCTATCGCGGAAAACCAACCGGGCCGCCAGCGAACTTTACCGCCCCGGCGAGGATCCCGGGGAAAGCCACGACCTCGCCTCCCGCGAGCCCGAGCGCGTCAAGCGCATGGCCGCGCGCATCGAGGAGTGGCGCGGACTCTACCCGCCGGACGGCATCTTCGACCCGAAGAAGACCGGGCCGGCGCCCAAACAGTGGGCTGAAGCAGCCATAGGATGATTATGCGACTTGCACTTCTTACCCTTCTTGCAGTAGGCGCCTTCGCGCAGGAGTTCCGCTCCACCGTCACCGGACGCGTGACGGACCAGAGCCAGGCCGTTGTGCCCGGCGCGAAAATCGAGGCTGTTCAGGTTGAAACCGGCGCCCGGACCGAAACGGTATCGGGCCAGGACGGGCAGTACACCCTGCCGTTCCTGCTGCCGGGAACGTATCGCATCGGCGTCGAAGCCCCGGGCATGAAGCGCACCGTGCGGGAAGGCATCACCATCAACGCCAACGAGCGCAAGGCGATCGACATTCAGGTGGAAGTCGGCGCCGTGGCGGAGAGCGTGGTGGTCACCGCCGACACCCCCATCCTCGACACCGTCACCGGCGCGGTCGGCCAGGTGGTCTCGCAGCAGCAGGTGGAGAACATTCCCATGAACGGCCGCACGCCGCTGATGATGGCGCAGCTTTGGGCCGGCGTGATCACCAACGGAGGGCCGAACCTGACGCGGCCGTTCGACCTCGGCCACACTTCCGATTTCAGCGTGGGCGGTGCGCCCTCTAACACCAATGAGCTGCTCATGGACGGCTCGCCCAATACCATCCGCAACGGCCAGTCCGCCTACAGCCCGCCCATGGACTCCGTTCAGGAAGTGAAGGTGGAGGGCTTCCAGTCCGATGCCGCGTACGGCAGCACCGGCGCGGGCACCGTCAATGTGGTCACCAAGGCCGGCACAAACGATTATCACGGCACGGTATACGACTTCAACCAGGTTTCGCGCCTGGCCGCCACGCCGTTCTTCATCAACCGTTCGGGGCAGCGGAAGCCGTTCATGCTGTGGAACCAGTTCGGCGCTTCTTCCGGCGGCCCGGTGTGGGTGCCCAAAGTGCTGAACGGGCGCGACCGGCTGTTCTTCTTCTTCGCCTATGAAGGCATCCGGCAGCCGAATCCGCTGGGCTTCGCTTCCACGGTTCCGACGGAGGCCATGCGCAAGGGCGATTTTTCGAGCCTGCTGAGGATCGGTTCGAACTACCAGATCTACGATCCGTTCTCGGGCGTGCGCGAAGGCACGCGGGTGCGGCGGCAGCCGCTGCCGAACAACGTCGTGCCGCAGAACCGGCTGAACCCGGTGGCGCTCAACCTGCTTCAATATTGGCCCATGCCCAACGCGCAGGGCGGGGCCGACGGACGCAACAACTTCTTCACCAACGCCGCGCAGAGGGACAACTTCGATAACCAGATCGGCCGGCTGGACTTCAACGCCAGCGCGCGGCACAAGATGTTCTTCGCCATGCGCCACAGCCAGCGCAACAGTTACGAGCAGGCGTATTTCGCGAATATCGCGCGTGGCCGCGACTTCGACCGCCGCAGTTGGGGCGCCATGTTCGACGACGTGATCACCCTCTCCCCCACCACCGTCGTCGACACGCGCCTGAACTGGACGCGCTTCTACGAGAACCGCCGCCTGCTCTCCACCGGCATGGATCTCGTTAAGCTCGGCTTCCCGGCCTCGGTGGCAGCGGCCAGCGCCATGCCCGTGATGCCGCGCGTGGAGGTCAGCGCCTTTGCGCAATTGGGCGAGAGCAATCACAATACCACGCCGTTCGATTCCTACCAGGTGTTCTCGAGCGTGATGAAGGTGGCCGGCCGCCACACCCTCAAGTTCGGCGGGGACGCGCGGCTGACGCGCGAAAGCGACTACAAGCCGCGCTACTCGGCGGGCCGTTACCAGTTCTCCACCAACTGGACGCGCGGGCCGCTGGATTCGGCCTCCGGCGCGCCGCTCGGCCAGGATTTCGCCGCGTTCCTGATGGGCCTGCCGACCGGCGGCAGCTTTGACCTCAACGCCTTCCGCACCAACCAGGCGGCTTACGCGGCGCTGTTCCTCCAGGACGACATCCGGGCCTCCAGCCGGCTGACTCTGAACCTTGGCCTGAGGTGGGACAAGGAGACCCCCACCACCGAGCGGTTCAACCGCATGACCGTGGGCTTCGACCCCACCGCCAACAACTCCATCGCCGCCGCGGCGCGCGCCGCCTACGCGCGCAACCCCATTCCCGAAGTGCCTGTTTCACAATTCAATCCGCTGGGCGGGCTGCTGTTCGCCTCGGCCGATAAGCGCTCGGCCTACGAAACCGGCTGGCACAATTTCAGCCCGCGCTTCGGTTTCGCCTGGACGCCGGCGGCGCTCGGCGGCAAGACCGTGATCCGCGGCGGCGCCGGCGTGTTCTTCTTCGACCTCGGCATCAACGGCATCGACCAGACCGGCTACAGCCAGTCCACGCAGTTCGTCTCATCGCAGGACGGGTGGGTCACGCCGTACTCGACGCTCTCCAATCCCTTCCCGGACGGCATCCAGCAGCCGCTCGGCTCGGCGCAGGGATTCGACACCTACCTGGGCCGCGGTGTCAGCTTCTACAACCCGCATCCCAGCACGCCGTACTCCGTGCGCTGGAATTTCAACATCCAGCGGCAACTCGGGCAGAACCTGGTGCTGGAACTCGGCTACCTGATGAACCACTCCGTGCACCTTTCCGTGGACCGGCCGCTCAACTTCGTGCCCGCGCAGTACCTGAGCACCGCGCCGCTGCGCGACCAGGCCACCATCGACTACCTCTCGGCGCAGGTGCCGAACCCGTTCGCGGGCCTCATCCCCGGCACCAATCTGAACTCCAGTGTGGTCAGCCGCCAAACCTTGCTGAACCGGTTCCAGGCTTTCAGCGGCGTGAGCGAGAACGGCACCAACCAGGGCAGTTCGTACGCCAACATGCTGCTGGCAAAGGTCGACAAGCGTTTCTCCGGCGGCCTTCAGCTTCAGGGCAACTTCCAGTACTCGCGTATCATGCAGCGGCTGGACCGGCTGAACGACAGCGACCCGGTTCCGGCCAAGCGCGTGGCCAGCGAAGACCGCCCCATGCGCGCCGTGGTCAGCAGCGTCTATGCTCTGCCGTTCGGCAAGGGCGCGCGGGGCTGGAGACGCCAGGCGGCGGGCGGCTGGACCGCCAGCGGGGTCTACATGTACCAGGCAGGCGCGCCGGTGGAGTGGGGCGACATGATCTATTTCGGCGGCGACCTCAACTGGCAGCCCTCGAACATCGACGCCGTGTTCGACACCTCGCGCTTCAACACCAACTCGAGACTTCAGCGCAGCATGAACCTGCGCACCTTCCCGCTGACGTTCTCGAATCTGCGCGGCGATTCGGTGGGCAACTTCGATCTTTCCGTGATCAAGGACTTTCCGCTGCGCGAGCGGCTGAAGCTGCAATACCGCTGCGAGTTCTTCAACGCCTTCAATCACCCGCAGTTCGACATCCCGGACGTTTCCGCCACCAGCAGCACGTTCGGAAGGATTTCGAACCAGGCGAACCTGCCGCGGAGGATTCAGATGGCGTTGAAAGTGGTTTGGTGAGCGCGTATGCTGAACCGCAGAGAATTCCTGGCGGGCGCGGCGGCCATGGCTGCGCCCGCGGCGCGCAAGCCGAATATTGTTTTCATTCTTGCTGACGATCTCGGCTACGGCGACGTCGGCTGCTTCGGCAGCAAGCTGATTCAGACGCCGAACATCGACCGCCTCGCCGCCGAGGGCATGAAGTTCAACGAGGCCTACGCCGGGGCGGTGGTGTGCGCGCCTTCGCGTAGCTGCCTGATGACCGGACAGCACACCGGACATACGCGCATCCGGGAGAACCACTCCGGGCGCACCGGGAAGCGCGTTCCGCTGCTGCCGGAAGATTTCACCGTGGCGCAGATGCTCAAGCAGGCGGGCTACGCCACGGGGATTTTCGGAAAGTGGGGACTTGGCGAGCCGGACACGCCCGGCATCCCGACGAAGAAGGGCTTCGATCACTGGTTCGGCTTCCTGAACCAGGACCACGCGGTTGATTACTACACCGATTACCTCTGGCGCAATGAGGCCAAAGAAGTCCTCAAGGGTAATCTCAACGGCGGGCGCAAGGAGTACGCGCAGGACCTTTTCACGCGCGAGGCCCTGAACTTCATCGGCGAGCACCGTAAGCAGCCCTTCTTCCTCTACCTGCCTTACACCACGCCGCACGCCGACCTGATGGTGCCCAGTCAGGAACCCTACGCGAACCGGGATTGGCCGGAGGATTTCCGCATCTACGCCGCCATGGTGACCCGCATGGACCGCGACATCGGGCGCATCATGGCCGCGTTGAAACAGGCCGGCCTGGACCGCGACACGCTGGTCTTTTTTACCTCCGATAACGGCGCGGGCTACAAGCAGGGCCGCAAGTTCTTCAACTCCACGGGGCCGTTCCGCGAGGCCAAGGGCAGCGTGTACGAAGGCGGCATCCACGTCCCCATGGTGGCGCGCTGGCCCGGCCGCATTCAGCCGGGCGCCGTGAGCGATCTTCCCTGGGCCTTCTGGGATTTCATGCCCACCGCCGCCGAACTGGCGGGCGTGACGCCGCCCGCGAACATCGACGGCATCTCCATCGCGCCCACGCTCTTCGGCCAGCCGCAGAAAGGCCACGAGTACCTGTATTGGGAGGCCAACGGCAAAGCCCAGGGCTTCGCGCAGGCGATCCGCATGGGCAACTGGAAGGGCGTGCGCTTCGGCCTGGCCGGCCCGCTGGAACTCTACGATCTATCGACCGACCCCGGCGAAGCGAAGGATGTGGCCGCGCGGCATCCGGAGATCGTGGCGCGCATGACAGAAGCGCTGCGCACGGCGCGCACCGACTCCGATGAGTATCCGGTAGAGAAGGCGAAACGCAAAGCCAAGGCTCATTCGTAGCGCAGCGCCACCACCGGATCCACGCGCGTGGCCCGGCGCGCGGGGATGTAGGCGGCCAGAGCCGCCACCGCGGCCAGCACCGCCGTCGAACCCGCGAACACCAGCGGGTCCGTGGCCGTCACTCCAAACAGGATGCTGCGCAGCACGCGCGTGAGCGAGAATGCCGCGGCGAGGCCGAGCACGAGCCCCAGGCCGGCGAAACGCAGGCCGTCAAGCAGCACCATCCGCAGCACATCGGCGCGCGTGGCGCCCAGCGCGGCGCGGATGCCGATCTCGTGCGTGCGGCGCTCGACGGAGAATGAAATCACGCCGTAGATTCCCACCGCCGCCAGCGCCAGCGCGACTGCCGCGAAGATGCCCAGCAGCCAAACCGAAAGCCTCCGCTCGGAAACCGAGTTCCTCTGAATGCGCTCCATGGAGCGTACCTCGGAGATGGCCTGGTCTTTGTCAATGGCGCGCACCACGGCGCGCAGTTCCGGCGCGAAGGCCTCAGGCTGGAGGCCGGTCCGCACGATGGCGTGCAGCGAGCTGACCGGTTCCTGCCAGAATGGCGCGAAGTATTCGGGCTCGGGCGGCTGCGCCAGCGAGGAGTGGCGCACATCGCCGGCGACACCGACGATCTCCATCCAGCGCGGAGGGATGGGGTCGCGCCCCGGAGGGCGGCCGCCGGCGTAGCCGAAACGCTTCCCAATGGGGTCCTCGTTGGGATAATACCGCCGCGCGAAAGTCTCGTTGACGACCGCGACCAGGCGGCCGGGCTGCATATCCTGTTCGCCGAAGATGCGGCCGCGCACCAGCGGGATCTGCATGGCGCGGAAGTAGGCCGGTGACGCGGAGCGGAACCACGCGATGACCGCATCCTCCACCCGCGGCACGGGCCGGCCTTCGAAATGAACATCGCGTCCGCTGTTGGCGCCCCCCAGCGGCACCTGGCTCACCAGTCCCGCGGCCTGTACTGCGGGACGCGCCTCCAGTTCCTGCACCAGGCGGCGGAAAAACAACACGCGCTGCTCCGGCTTCGGGTAGCGGACCGCGGGCAGGCTGATGCCCGCGGTGAGCACCCCGCGCGCCTTGAAGCCGGGGTTCACCTCGACGAGCTTGCCGAAAGCCCGGATCAGCAATCCGGCCGAAATCGCCAGCACCAGCGCGAGCGTCACCTCCGCAACCACCAGCGTGTTGCGAAGCCGGTTGCCGCGCGCCCCGCCCGCGCCGCTGCGCCCGCCTTCCTTGAGCGCGTCATGCACCGCCGTGCGGGCGGCGGAAATCGCGGGCGCCACGCCGAAGATCAGGCCCGTGGCGAGCGCGACCGCCAGGGTGAACCCCACCACCGGGACATCCACGCGCGTATCGGCCAGCATGGGGAAGCGCGGGGTTCCCGCCGCGGTGATGGCCTTGACGCCGCCCCAGGCCACGGCGAGACCGAGCGCGCCGCCCGCGGCGCCCAGCAGCAGGCTCTCCGTCAGCAGTTGGCGCACGATCCGCATGCGCCCGGCGCCCATGGCGGCGCGGATGGCCATCTCCCGCTGTCGCGCTCCCGAGCGCGCCAGCAGCAGGTTGGCCACATTGGCGCAGGCGATCAGCAACAGCAAGGCGACGGCGCCGAGCAGCACCATGAGGCTGGTTTTCACGTCGCGAACCACGAACTCGCGCGCGCCCCACAGCCGCAGGTTGCGCCCGGAGTTGCCGAAGAAGCGGTCGTTGAGCGAGGGTAGAATGCCGTCGGTTTCGGCCTGCGCGCGCGCGAGCGAAACGCCGCGCTTGAGGCGGAGCAGCCCGCCCACGGTGATTCCGGCGCCCGGCCCCACGCGCGCGGGGTCGAGCGCCATGGGCACGTAGAAATCGTTGTCCGCGTTCACGGCCTTGAAACGGGGCGGCAGCACGCCAATCACGGTGTACTGGTTGTTATCCAGCAGGATCTGCCGGCCGATTACGGATTTGTCCGCTCCGAAACGGCGCTGCCAGAGCGCGTGCGAGATCAGCGCCACGCGGCGCGCGCCGGGTTTGTCCTCTTCCTCCAGGAAGCCGCGGCCGAGTTGCGGGTTGACCCGGAGCACACGCAGGAACGCGGCATTCACGCGCCAGCCGTCGAGGCGCTCGGGATCCGCCCCGGGGGCGGTCAGGGTCATGGCCTGCGGCGTGAATGCCGTCGCCGCGTCGTAGGAGCGGCTCTGATCGCGCCACTGGACGAAGTCCGGGTAGAGGATGTGGTGCGACGGCACGTTACGCCGCGTGTCGCGGCCGAACAGCCACCCCAGGCGGTCCGGCTCGGGGTAGGGCAGCGGGCGCAACAGCACCGTGTTCACCACGCTGAAAATGGCGGAGTTGGCGCCGATCCCAAGAGTAAGCGCCGTGAGGGCCGCAAACACGAACCCGGGGCTGCGGCGCAGCGCACGGAAGCCGTAGCGAATATCGGCGGGCAGGGAGGACATGCGCAAATCGCATCATAGCGCGCGTAGAATAGCTGCATGGAACGCCGCCGTTTTCTGGGCGCCGCCGGCGCGGCCGCCCTGGTTCCCCAAACCTCCGCGCCACCGGAGCAGGCCGCGCGCGACGAAGATTTCTGGCGCGAGATCCAACAGGCTTTCACCGTGGATCGCACGCTGGTCAACCTCAACAACGGCGGGGTCAGCCCGTCGCCGCGCGTCGTGCAGGAAGCCATGCGCCGCGATCTGGAGTTCAGCAACCAGGCGCCCGTCTACAACATGTGGCGCATCCTGGAGCCGCACATCGAGTCCGTGCGCCGGGGCCTGGCCGCCGAGTTCGGCTGCGACCCCGAGGAGATCGCCATCACGCGCAACGCCTCGGAGGCTCTTGAAACCGCGCAGTTCGGCATCCCTCTGGAGCCCGGAGACGAAGTAATCACCACGGACCAGGACTACCCGCGCATGATCACCACCTGGAAACAGCGCGAGCGCCGCGACCGCATCGTGGTGCGCTACTTGTCCTTCCCCGTGCCGCCGCCCTCGCTCGACGACCTGTACCAGCGCTTCGAGCGCGCCGTCACCCCGCGCACGCGCGTGATCCATTTCTGCCACATCACCAACCTGACGGGCCAGATCTTCCCCGTGCGGCGCATCTGCCGCATGGCGCGGGAGCGGGGCATCCAGACCATCGTGGACGGGGCGCACGCCTTCGCGCACTTCCCCTTCCGCGGCGCCGAACTCGAGTGCGACTACTACGGCACCAGCCTGCATAAGTGGCTGACCGCGCCGCACGGCACGGGGTTCCTGTACGTGCGGCGCGAGAGGATTGCGGGTTTATGGCCGCTGATGGCCGCGCCCGCCGGAATGGATAACGACATCCGCAAGTTCGAGGAGATCGGCACGCACCCGGCGGCGGTGCACAACGCCATCGCGGAGGCGCTCGCTTTCCACCGCGCCATCGGAGTGGAGCGCAAAGCCGCGCGACTGCGCTACCTGCGCAAGGTTTGGGAGGACCGGCTGCGCGGACTTCCCGGCGTGCGCCTGTTGACCAGCCCCGATCCGGCCCAGAGCTGCGGCCTGGCCACGTTTTCCGTGAAGGGCCGGCCGGCGCCCAAGATCGCGGACGAGCTGCTGGCGAGCCACCGCATCCTCACCACGCCCATCGTGCACAAGGACTACGACGGCGTGCGCATCACCCCGAACGTTTACACCACGCTGGCCGAGATGGACGTGTTTTGCTCGGCGATGGAAAAGATGCTGCAATAGGCGTATGTTCGCCGCCGATATCGAGACCCCCGCTTTGATCGTCGATCTGGACGTGATGGAGCGGAACCTGGGCCGCGCCGCCGATTACGCCAGGACCCACGGCCTGCGGCTGCGCCCCCACACCAAGACCCACAAGACGCCGGAGCTTGGCCGCCTGCAACTGGAATACGGCGCCGCCGGGCTGACCGTGGCCAAGGTGGGGGAGGCCGAGGTGATGGTGGAGTCCGGCACGCCGGACCTGCTGGTGCACTACCCGGTGATCGGCGGCTCCAAGCTCGAGCGGCTGATGCAGGTGGCGCGCCGCACGCGCGTGACGGTGGCGCTCGATAGCGTCCTCGCCGCGCGGCAGCTTTCCGAGGCGGCGCGCGCCGCGCAGGTTGAGGTCGGCGTGCTGGCTGAAACCGATGTGGGGCTAGGGCGCGTGGGCGTCACGCCCGGGGCCGAGCTTGTGGATCTGGCGCGGTCCATCTGCGCGCTGCCCGCGCTGAGTTTCGAGGGCATCACTTGCTATCCGGGGCACATCAAGGACCTGGAGGGCGCCGGCCGCAAGCAGATTGAGACGCTCGCCTCGGTCACGCGCGGCATGCTGGACGACTTCCGCCGCGCGGGGATTGCGGTGAAGATCGTGAGCGGCGGCTCCACGCCCGCGCTGTACCACTCCCACGAAGTGGCCGGACTGAACGAAATCCGCCCCGGCACGTACATCTACAACGACCTGAACACGGTGCGCTCCGGGGGCTGCACGCTAGCGGACTGTGCCGCGGCGGTGCTGGCGACCGTGGTCTCCACCGCGCGCCCGCACCAGATGATCATCGACGGGGGCAGCAAGACGTTCTCATCCGACGGCGCGCTGGGGGGAGAAGGTACGTTCGGCCGCATCGTCGAGGCGCCCGAGGCGCGCTTCGTACGCATGAACGAGGAGCACGGCTACGTGGACATCAGCGGGGCAAAGCGCGGCTTCGCGGTGGGCGACCGCGTGCGCGTGATCCCCAACCACATCTGCGTGGTTTCGAACCTGCACGAGCGCGCCTACGGCCTCCGCGGCGACCAGGTGGAGAAGGTTTGGACGATCGCCGGGCGAGGGAAGCTGCAATAGCGCGCTACTTGCCCGGGAATTTCGGATCCGCCTTGATCTCGCGGATCTGGAGCACGTGCCGCTGCTCGTGGGTCGAGATCAGCAGGAACCACTGATAAGCATCGCAGCCCTCTCGCTGCACCACGTGGCCGCGCAGATTGTCATTCGTTGTCCTGGCGTAACGCAGCATTTCGGCGTGCAGTTTGCGAAGTGCATCCAGGCCGGCGCGCGCGTCGCGCAGTTGAGCTTTGGGCTGTTCCGCCGCCAGCGCCTTTCCGCGCTGCGTGCGGTCGATGCCATACCAGAGGACGCTCTCGTCGGTTGAGCCGGGCCGGCGGGCGGCCGGCGGCGCTTTCATCGCCTTTTGCAGGTCCTGCCAGTAGATCGGCCCGCACACTACCAGGTGGTCCAGCACTTCCAGGATGTTCCAGGCGGCCGGCGCCGGCCGGAACTGAAGCTGGGCCGGGGACAGGCCCGAAACCTCGTCCACCAGCCAGCTCCCGGTCATCTCGAAATGCGCGATCAGGTGCTGCCGTTCGACGGCGGTGAGCGATGCCGCCGCCAGGAAGGCCAACCAAACGGTCATACCGGCACTATATTATTCCACCGGCAACACCACCGTATTGCTGAACACGCCGTTGACCCGCACGGAGAGCGGGTTCTGCCCCGAAACGTCCGCCGGCAGCGCTACCTGGATGGCGTCGATGCCGATGGCTCCGGGGAGGGCGGCGGCCCAGAGCGGTTCGATCGAGCGGTCGCCGAGCAGCACTTCGACCGTGTCCACCAGCTTGTAACGCGGCGCGCCGGGGACGGGGAAGCCTTCGGGCGGCTTCATCTCGTACGGGCCGAGGCCTGTGCCGAACAGCGTGAGGGTCTCGCCCGCGCGCGCGGGGCTTTCCACCGAAACGGGGGAGCCGTCCTCATGGGCCGCCGCGGCGAACAGGCCGGGAGCGTTGCGCACGACGTTAACCGCCGTCTTGACTTCGGGAAAGGCGTCGCGGCGCAGCGCCAGAACCTGCGCCCCGGGTTCGGCGTCGTAGGGCAGGTGCGCCTTGATCTCCTCGGGAGAAACCGAGAGCAGCGGCAGCAGCCGGTCGCCGAGCCGGACGGTGACGCCCGCGATGCTCTGGGCCATGGGCGAGGTAGGACCGGTTTGGGCATCCTGCGCCAGGTGCAGACCCGAGATGGAAATCAGCGAACCGGGCGCGACTCCCTGGGCGGGGACTTCGCCCGCCGCGCTGCGCACCGCCGCCGAGGGCAGGTAGGGGACGCGGTCCAGCACGGCGCGTATGACGCGCGGCGCGGTCATTTGCAGCGTTCCGGCCTGTACCGGGCCGCTCAGGTCGCCTTCGCAGCGCTTGAAGCGGAAGCCGGGGCCCGCCTCCACGGCCACGGTGACCACCGCCTCGGCGGCGTAGTAGCCGTCGCTCGAGGCCGGCTGCACCACCCACCGGGCGCCTTCAGCGGGGTCCGCGGCGGTTACCAGCCGGTTCATGAGCTTGTAGCCCGCGCGCAGCGTGATCACCTCGCCCGTCATGGTGAGGGTGCGTTCCGGCGCGGCGGAATCGCTCCAGCCGGTGAAGTCGTGGCGCGCTGCTTCACCGGCCGGCAGCGATGCAGGTGCAGCGAGGCGCACCTGCGTACCCGCGGCCCGGTCGATGACGCATGGCGTGGCGCAATCGGCGCCGTCCACCTGCATCACCACTCCGGGCAGCGAAGACTGAACCGTCAGCCGTCCCAGCGCCTCATAGGTTGCCGTCATGCGCAGGCCGCCCTGCACGTGGGCATCGCTGATCAGGACGTCCTGGGCCGCCGGGCCGCCGCTCGACCAGCCGCGGAACACGTACCTGCGTCCGTCCGCTCCGGTCTGTTCGGCGGGGGCTTCCACCTTGTGCGTCTCGCCCACGCCCCAGGAAAAGTTATAGCCGCCGAACCAGGTATCGCGCCCGTCCACTTTCAGCTTGAGCCCCGGGGGGCTGGTCAGGAAGGAGGCGCGCGCGCCCGGAACAAAGGTCGCCGTCAGCGAGGCGGGGGTGACGATGGGCGCCACCTTGTAGGCGTGGGTGGCCGCTCCCCCATCGCTCCATGAGGAAAACACCCACGTGCGCCCTTTGTTGTCGGTTTGCGGCGAGACCGGCGCGACCGTATGGCTGGTCTCCCAACCCCATTCCATGGCCACCGGCGTGATGAGCGGCTGCCGGTCGATGGAAAGCTGCAAGCCCTCCGGCACGGTCGCCAGATCGACGCGGCGCGCCGGGACGAAATGGGGGTAGACGCGGCGCGGGCCATAAATCGCGACGGTATTGATAAAGCCCTGCGTCTCGGCGCCCTCGGCGGAGATCCAGCCGGTGAACACGTAACCGGCATTGGGCACCGCCTGGAGAGTCACGTTGGTCCCTTCGGCAAACCACAGCTCGGCGTCCTGGGTAAATGGAGCGCGATTTATGTAAATAGTGCCCGGCGCTCCCGGGCAGGCCGGATCGGCGCAACGGAAGAAACTCAACGTCAGGGAATACTCGGGGGAGAACTCGGCCCGCAGCGTGCTGATGGCGGGATCGGCGGTGATTACCACCGTGGGGCCGGCCGGGTCGATGGGGGTGGCGTTGGCCACCCAGCTCTTGAAGTTGAAGCGCTTGCCGACGGTGTAGCCCGCTTGCAGCGCATCGGTGGAGAGCACGTGCTTGCTGCCGGCGGGCCACATGAAGGTGGCGGGACCGCGGTACCACACTCCGTCCACGTTGAAGAGAATGCCGGGGGGCTCGGTATAGACGCGAGTGGCGCTGAGGGTGTCGGCGCCGCTCATCGCGGCGGTGAAAACCGCGAGAATAAGCAAGATTTTCGTCAAATTACGCCCGGCTTTCTGCATTAAGCGCTCTCCAGGCACGCAGTATAAGGCAAAAATCAATGATTTACAGCGATAACTTTGGTAAGGCCTTCCGTGCTAATCATTTCCATTATTGATTCGCCCCGCGGCGGCCCCCAGAATCGGGATTCGGCAGGTCGAACCCTGCCGCTATAAACTTATGCGGAAGCGAATCTGGCAAATGCCGTTGCTCGCGCTGGCCGCCGCGGCGGCTGCGTGGGGCGGGACGTTCGGAACGGCGGTCGCCATCGGCGGCCACGCCGCGGATCTCGCGCTCGATGAAGGGCGCGGCGTCGTTTATGTAGCGAACTTTACCGCGAGCCGTGTGGACGTGATGAGCACGGCGGATTACTCCATCCGCACCTCATATAACGTCGCGCCGCAACCCAACGCGGTGGCCGTCTCCCCCGATGGCCAGTTCCTCGTGGTTACGCATTACGGGTCTTGGCAGCCGCCCAACACCAACAAGAGCGCCCTCACGGTCATCAACCTCAACGACGGTACGCGCCAGACATTCGCGCTCGGGTTCCCACCGCTGGGAGCCGCATTCGGCGCGGATGGGCTGGCGTTGATCGTCACTCAGCACGACCTCCTCCTGTTCGATCCAGTCTCGGGGGCCACGCAGGCGCTTTCCAGCGCGGCCGAACTGGCTGCCAAGGCCCTTCCTGTTCCGGCCGGCAACACGCCGGCTCTGATTGTGCAGGCCTCGATCGCCGCTTCCGGCGACGGCATGTGGATTTACGGCCTTTGCGATTTCGGGCAGGGCGTGGTGCGCTACCGCTATGACGTGCGGCGGCGCGCCGTTTCCGCCTACGCCTTCATGGCCTCGCCGCCCATGGGACCGCGCGTCATCTCGCCGAGCCGCGACGGGTCCTACTATGCCGCGGGCTGGGCGCTGTTCACCAGCGACGGCGACCTGATCTCGCAGTTCCACAGCAACGTGAGCGGGCTGCTGAACGTGGGCACTCACGCCATTGACCAGGACTCCGGCACCATTTACGCGCAGGTTCCCGAACCGGGCGCCACCGAGCCGCTGCTCATGGTGGCCGACGCCGACAACCTGAACGTGCGCGAGACCCTGCGGCTTCCCGAGAACTTTGCCGGCAAGAGCGTACTGAACGCCGCCGCCGACACCATGTACGGCGTTTCCGACAGCGGCATCCTGGTGCTGCCCGTGGGCAACCTGAGGCGCGCGCACCGTATCGCCGCCGCGTCGGAAGATCTGATCTTCCGCGGCAATTTCTGCGAGCGGCGCACCATGACGCAGGATCTCACCATTCTGGATCCCGGCGGCGGAAACACCGATTTCACGCTGTCCGTCTCGGGCCCCGGCGTGACGGTCTCGCCCGTTTCGGGCGTGACCCCCGCCACCGTCAAGGTGCGGGTCGATCCCACCGCCCTGGGCGGCCAGACCGGGACCGCCGTCGGCTCCATCACCATCAAATCCGCGATGGCGGTCAATGTGCCCGACCCCGTGCGCATCCTGATCAACGGGCGCAACCCCGATCAGCGCGGCACCACTATAAACGTCCCCGGCAAGCTCGTGGACCTGTTGGCCGACCCGGTGCGCGACCGCTTCTACGTGCTCCGCCAGGACCGGCACCAGGTGCTGGTCTTCGACGGGTCCAGCTACCAGCAGATCGCCACCCTGCGGACCTCCAATACGCCCATGCAGATGGCGATCACTTTCGACCGCAAGTACCTGCTCATCGGGCACGACAATTCGCAGTTGCTGTACATGTACGACCTCGACACCCTGGAGCGCATGCCCCCCATCCTGGCGCCTTTCGGGCACTATCCGCGGTCCGTGGCCGCCTCGGGCGCCGCCATCCTGGTTTCCTCGCGCAAGGCGGATGGTTCGGCCGTGATCGAGCGCGTGGACCTGCTCACGCGCCGGGCCACCACGCTTTCGAGCCTGGGCGTGTTCGAGAACAAAGCGCACCTGGGGACGGTTCTCACGGCGTCGCCGAACGGCGCCTCCATCCTGGCCGTCATGCCGGATGGCAACATCATGTTGTACAGCGCCAACTCGGATACCTTTGTCGCTTCCCGCAAGGATTCCGCCAAGCTGAGCGGCGCGTACGCGGCTTCAAGTTATGACCTGTTCCTGGTGGACAACAAGCTGCTGAACGCTTCGCTGGTTCCGGTGCGGACGCTGGAGTCCGCCTCGGGAACGTCTTCCGGGTTCGTTTTCGTGGACGATGCCGCCATCCGCAGCACCTCGCCGGGTTCGGCCGCGCCGGGGGTGTTGCAGCGCGTGCACCTGGCCAGCGGCGCCGGGGTGCGCCCCACGCGCATGGTGGAAGCGCCGCTGGTATACGTGGCGTGCAACAACCAGCCGGATGGCTTTGTACGCACCCTGGCCGTGATGTACAACCGGAACTCGCTGGTATCCCTGACCACTTCGGGAATTACGGTGCTGCCTTGGACCTATGACGCGGCCACCGCGCCTCCGCGCATCGAGCGCGTGGTGAACGCCGCCGACCAGACCAACCCGGTGGCGCCCGGCGGCCTGATCAGCGTCTACGGATCCAACTTCAGCCCGGTGAACATGGCCAGCCGCGAGATGCCGCTGCCCACGGCGCTGGGCGAGTCCTGCCTGACGGTGAACGGCGTGGCCGTGCCCATGCTGTTCGTCTCCGCCAACCAGATCAACGCGCAGTTGCCGTTCTTCGTGGACGGGAACGCGGCCATGGTGCTGCGTACGCCCGGCGGCGTGAGCGACAACTACAACATCACGATCCTGCCGGCCGCGCCCAGCGTTTTCCGCACCGGCTCGGCGGGTCCGGAAACGGGCATCGCCACGGTATTGCGCGCCAAGAACGGCGAGCTCGTGACCGGATCGAACCCGATTCATCCGGACGACCTGATCACCATTTTTGCCACGGGTCTCGGCAAGACCGACCCCGAGATCGAGGCGGGTGTGCCCGCCCCGAGCGCGCCACTGGCGGCGGCGCTGATTCAACCCCGCGTCACGCTGGGCGGCGTGAACCTTGACGTCGTGTACGCGGGGCTGGCGCCGGGACAGGTGGGGGTGTACCAGATCAACGCGCTGGTGCCTGCCGCCGTTCCCGAGGGCATGGAGATTCCGTTGACGGTCACGCAGGGAGGTTCCAGCACCACCCTGGCCGTGCGCGTCGTAAAACCTTAAGGAGCGATGATGAGACTCTTCGCCGCGATCCTGCTGGCGGGCGCTTGCGCCGCCGCGGAATATGAAGTGGGCGGCGCCGCCGGCGCCGGCTTTGTGAAAGGAGCGGGCGTCACCAGCCCGGCGGGAACCGCCACCGCGGGATTCAAGACCGGCGGGGCCTTCGGCGGCTTCCTGGGCCATAATGCGCACTCGTGGCTAGGCGGCGAGTTTCGCTACGGCTACCTGCAAAGCGATCTGAAGCTTTCCGGTTCCGGCGGTGAGGCTTCCTTCAGCGGCGTCTCCCACGTGGTGCATTACGACCTGCTGATCCATCCGAAGAAGCCGCGAGGCAACGCCATCCCGTTCGCGGCGGTCGGCGGCGGCATGAAAGTTTTCCGCGGCACGGGCAGGGAAACCGCGTATCAGCCCCTGAACCGTTACGCATTCCTTACCAAGACGCAGGAAGTGAAACCGATGCTGAGCGCCGGCGGCGGCGTGAAGATCAGGATCGGCGGGAACGTGTACCTTCGGACGGAGATCCGGGACTACGTCACGCCGTTTCCCAAGAAGGTGATCGCGCCCGCGCCGGGAGCCAAGATCAGCGGCTGGCTGCACGACTTCGTGCCGATGGTAGGGATCAGCTTCGGCCTCTAAGAGCATTTCCATGAGTCGCTCTCGCCACAAGCTCGATGCGGCGCGTCCTCGCGCGCCCCTCGCGGGTCTGATTGGACCCGACCGGGGCGTGCGGGTCTGCGCCATCGGACGCGAGCCGTGCGCCTGCGATCTCATCCCCCCCGACGGACGCATCGGCCACAGGCTGAGCGCGCACCCGCGGGAGTTTCCCGCCGGTGCCCATGGCGGCGCGGCCCGCGATGAAGATTTTAAGCCCGGGCTTCCCGTTTAGCAGCTCCGCGATTCCGGCTGCGGAGTTCTCCAAAAGCGGCATCGACGGCCGGAGGCGTCATTCGACGGCCGTCCTGAACGAGCCCCAGACGTTTTTTCCGCACCGATCCTTCTGACGTTTCACTTCTGAAATCCCACCACCCGGAAAATCGGCTGGGTGCGCGGGTCATAACCTCTGGATCCGAGGGTCTTCAAAGTCGTTGTGAGGACTGTGTCTTGAGCAACGGGGTCTTCCTTCATTCTAGGAAGATGGTACTAGTACGTTCATTCCCAAATTCATATGAGAATAATTCGGCCTTGGCCCATTATAATCGGACCAATGGGTTCCGGCAGACGTTCATTCGCGACTCTCCTCATTGTCCTCGTGCCGTCCATGGGCTGCGCCGAGCCGATCTACTACTTCGTCACGTCCGGGCAAACCGGGAAGCAGACGCAGATCGATATCAACCACAGCAGTTCGTGGGATTTCGCTGTCATCAACGATTTCCTGTTCGGCGGAGGAGTGCTCACCATGAAGGATGGGCCTTCGACCACCGCTGAGGTGACGTTGGCGGTCTGGGAAGGCGGAAACCGGCTTGCCTATGTGACCTTGGACAACACGCCGTTCTCCCATTCATACGCCTCGGTGCACTCTGACCTGCCCGCGGCGGTGTGGCTTCTGGCCAGGCGCAGCTATTCGATCAGGTTGACCTCGATCGCTCCCGATCGCCAGAACTCAGCATATTTCATCAAGGCGACGAGCTACGGCTTCTTCGATGCCAATGGGAATCCGCTGTCGCCCGATCCATTCAACCCTCCGGTTGGGACGCCGGAGGCCCCTGCCTGGAGTCTCGTCGCCGGCGGCGCCGCCTTCCTCGGCGCCGGTTCCCTCCGGTGTCTGCGTCGCGGCAAATAGGACCGATCACACCTTGCGTGCCGGGCCGGCCCAAGAATCGCCGAAATCCGTGTTGGCGCGACGGATGTGGGCCAGCTCCGACCTGGAGCAAACGCACGCCGCACGCCGCGCTTTCGACTTCGACACGATTGGCCGTCGTTCAGCCTCGCGCGTTAGCGCGCGGGTTTGATTTCCACCTTGCGCACGAAAATCTCCGCGCCCTCGGACTGGATCATAATCTTGCCCGCGCGGTGCGAGAGGTTGTACGCCTCGTTCACCACCTTGCCGTTCAGCACGTATTTCAGCTTGTCGCCCCGGGCGTAGATCTCCTGCCGGTTCCATTGGCCGTGCGGCTTCTCCACGTCCTGGAGGCCGCGAAACCCGATTTCGTCTTTCCATTCTGGCGAACGGCCCCACCAGTCGATGCGCCCGCTGTTGCGCGTAACCGGCGCGCCGTTTCTGTCCCAGTAGATCTCCCGTCCCTGCTCGCGAACGGCGGCAGTTAAGGATGGCCGTCCTTTCCCGCCCACCAGGATGATGTCTCCCGTGCCGCCTTCGATGATCTGCGACTCGATGGACTCCATCCACACGCCGCTCGCGGCGCCGTCCTCGCCCACGCAGTGAATCAGGATGCCGCTGTCTCGCGCCCTGCGCTCGCGGTTGCCCCAGGTCTTGCTGCCCCAGCGCCACTCGACCGTGAGGTGGTAGTCGCGATACGCCCGCCGCGTCGCGAGGCCGCCCCACTCCTCGCCCGAAATGCGGATTGCGCCGTTCACCACGGAGAAGACCTGTTTGGGATCCTGGTAGCGGTTCTCGCGCAGCCAGGTGTACCAGCCATCGAGGTTCTTGCCGTTGAACAGCGCGGTCTTGCGCGTGGGCGCGAAGGCGTCTTGCGGCGCCGCCGCCAGGGCCGCTGCAAACACCAGCGTGAGAAGCCGGAAGAGCATGCTACCACTATAGCTTCGGCGTGCCGGCAGAAATCCACCGCCATCGTGGGAGGCGCCGTGCCGCCAACGGCGCTACCATCGCTGAAGATGAACCGCCGCCAGTTTGCCGCGCTGCCGCTTGCCGCCGCCGCTCCGTACTATCCGCCCCCGGATGCCGCGGGCGGCTGGAGATTCCGCGCGCCCGGGGCCGCGGCCCTGGATAAACTCGATGCCGCGTTCGAACGCGCCCGCGGCGCCACCAAACACGGCGGGCTGCTGGTCGTCCACGGCGGCTGGCTGGTCTACGAGCGCTATTTCGGACGCGCCGGCCGCGAAGCCACGCCCAACGGCGCGTCCATGGGGAAATCGTTCACCAGCATCGCCATCGGCATGCTGCTGGCCGAACACGCGGAGTCGTTTCCGGAGGGCCTCGACCAGAAAGTCTACACCGTGCGCTACCTGCCGCCCGAAGCTTTTCCGCTGAGCGACCCCGCCAAGGCGGAGATCAAGCTCGGCCACCTGCTCACCATGACCGCCGGCCTGCTGGGGAACAATCCCGCCGCGGTGCGCGGCAAGAGTGTTACGCTCGAACGCACCGGCCCCGACGGCTGGCAGGCCATGGTGGATGCCGCCGCCTTCTCCACGCCGCTGTGGACGCGGCCGGGCGAGGGCTGGTGCTACGCCACCGTGAGCCCGCACCTTTTGTCGATCATCGTGCGCCGCCTGGCCGGAATGGAGTTGCAGGAGTACCTGGACCGCAAGCTCGGCCGCCCGCTCGGCTGGGGACGCTGGGGCTATGGCTACCGGCGCGCCGAAATCGCCCACACGCCGGGCGGCGGCGGCATCGCGCTGCGTCCCACGGACATGCTGCGGTTCCTGCACATGCTGCTTCACGACGGCGTCTGGAACGGCCGCCGCGTGGCGCCCGCCGAGTACGTTCGGCTTTGCCGCCGGCCATCGCGCTTCAATCCGCACCGGCCGGCCTACGGCATGCATTTTTACAACAACGCCACCGGGGAGGTCGCCGGCGCCCCGCCGGACGCCTTCTGGTTCGGCGGCTCCGGCGGATACAACTTTTACGTCGTGCCCTCGCTGGACCTGGCCGCCTACCGCATCGGCGGCCGCGACGAGCAGTACAACCTCGCGCTTACCAACGTGCCGCCTCCGCCCGGCGGGCTGCCTCCGTATGACGGCTCACGCGAATCCTGGAAAGCGCCGCGCCCGGATCCCAATGTCGCCGGCGAGATCCTGCGGCTGGTCTGCGAGGCCTTCAGATAGGCAGCTTCAGCCCGCGGGTTGGAATGAGCGCCAACTCCGCCGAGCCGATGCCCGCTGCCTCGGCCAGCAGCAGCGTATTGTCGCAGTTGCGGAAGGGCGCCGTGCCGCGCGGCGCGCGCGGGTTGAAGCCGATCGCCGCCGTCCCCACCGCGTCCGTACACACCGGGTTGAGACCGGCGATCAGCAAACCCGGTTGCACCAGCCGCAGGCCTTCGATCCACGGCCCCTCGCCTCCGGAGACGGACTCGATGCCGTCGATGATGGCGAGGTCTACGGGCCGTGCGGCCACGAGGTCCACGGTGACGCGCGGCACACGGTAGCCGGGCTCGCGGCTCGAAGCCGGGTCGCGCTCCTGCGGGGCGGAGCGGGACGGCCCGCGCCGGCCCAGGTGCATCACTTCCACCCGGCCCTTCGCGGGGTTCTCATTCGGCTCGTCGCGGCCCGCGTCGTCGCCGTAGATTGACGCCGGCGTGTTGCCGAAGCAGTTCTTCAGCGAGAGCGTCACCCCGCAGGTGCCGTGCTCCTTGAGTTTCGCCAGGCTGACGAAAACATCGGTGTCTTCGTAGGCGTGGTTCAGGTCGTAGGCCGGGAAAATGGATCCGCCGCCGGGCGGCATCAGGCGCGAGTAGCGCTTGCCCTTGCCGAGCGCGTTGGTGTTTTCGAATTCCACGCCGGAGGCGGCGGCCGAAAGCGCGCGCACGTTCCAGCCCGCGTCGAGCAGGTATTCTTCCAGCGGCCCGCTCGTCGCCCAGGCGCTCTCCACCAACCGTATGCGGCGCGCCCCCGCGCGGCCCATCAGGTGCGCCGCGGCGCCAACCACCTTCGGATGCACGTAGTGCGTGACCCCCACGGGCTTGCCCTGAAACCGCTGTCCCGGGCTGCCGGTGAGGTTCAGTTTCACCGTGACGGTCCTGCCCTTCACCAGCCGGGACAATCCTCCGAGCTGATCGAACATGGTGGAGAGCGCGGCGGCCACGTCGTCCCCATAAGAGCGGCAGCGCGCGAGCGCCACGGGTGCAACGGGAGCGGGCCGCGCCAGCGGCGCCAGCCCCAGGGCAGCGAATTCCCTCCGGGTCATTGCTCTTAGTCTAACCGCAGCGTGGCCCACACCGATACTTTGCTGATGTCCACTCCCGTACCTTCGTCCAACGCATAAGTTTCCAGGTCCCGTTCCCCTTCGGGCGCGATCAGCCTTGCGCGCTTGAACTTGCCCAGAAGGTGCACGGCCACATTCTCCACCGGGTATCCGGAATAGTTGACAAGGTGCAGGTAGATCTGCCCGCCGGGCGCCGCGCCCAGGTAGGAGAGCATGGAGGCGACGTTGAACAGGCGCACGCCCAGGTTGCGGCGGCCAATCAGGCTTTGCACGTCGCGGAAGATGTCGCCCAGGCGGTCCAGTTCAGCGGGTGTAAGCGTCATGCGCTCGCCCGGCCGGACCGGCGGGCCGGGAGCGGGGGTGAGCACGGTGCCGCCGCCGCGGGCGAAGCCGCGGAGCACCTCGCGCTGCGCGGGAGTGAGCGCATCCGGCTCCACGTTGATCGCAATCGCGGCGCCCGCCAGCGCCTCCGGCGCCAGCCGCGAGGGCGGAATGGCCCGCACCGGCGTGTGCCGCGCGCCGATCATGTCCAGAATGCCGCCCGAGAGCAGCGCGCCGGCTTCCGCGCTCTGCACCACCGCGAGCCGGCCCGCCGGCCGGAGCGCGCGGAATTCCTTGTGGGACTCGAAGAACGCGGCGAGCGAAGCGATGCGCTGCCAATCGCGCAGGGCCGCGGCTTCGCCCCCGCCGAGCCGCCCGGCGAAGTCCGGGTCGAGCGCGAGGATCCAGCGGCCGCCGGCCAACGCGGCATCGGCCATGGCTTGCAGATAGCGGTCGCCTTTGATCACCGTGTTCGCGGGCGGCAGGTTGCCGATCCAGATCGCCGCCTCCGTCACGGCGCGCGCCGCCCGCAGGAACCCCGAGTTGGTTTCGATCCACGGCGATCCGGTGGGCGCGGCCTTCGCCACGCCGCCCGCCAGCACCTGCACCCCCGGCCAAACGCCCTGCCAGGTGCCTACGACCGGCGCGTCCCCGCCCAGTGGCATGCGGATGCGGGCGCTGAGTTCGACCACCGCGAGATCCGGCGCCGCCTTTCGGACCAGGGAGGCGGCATCCGGGGGAAAGCCGCCCTCCAGGACCACCCCGTGGAGCCCGGCCGCCGATGCGCGCCTGGCTGCTTCGCCCGCGCCGGTCTCCGGCCGCGCCACCGCCATCAGGACCAGGCCGCGCCTGGCCGCGGCTGCGGCGAACTCCGGCGTCCACGACTCCAGCAGCAGGCAGTTGACCGGCGTGCCGTCGATCCGTTTCAGCGATTCCGCCTCCGTCCAGGGCCACCGCATGGGGACCCAGTCCCGCGGCGCGGGCACGAGCAAGGCGGCCCAGAGCAGCAGTGCGAGCATTTCTTTCACTGTACGCCATGCGGCTTGCGGAGCAGGGGCCAGTGTGCTATTCCTGAGTTCAAGCTGGACAACTTGACCCAAGAAGAGACCGGGCAGCTCCGTCTTGAGCCCTTCGCCGGTCTATAATCGAAGTAATCTCTTAGGAAGGCAATCCCGTGGATTTAGCCAATCGGAAACTTATTCGTCCGTCACTGAACGAGATCAAGGAGCAGATTGCGCCTCCGCGCCGGGCGCAAGTGCCGCAGAAGAAGCCGATCCCGCCAGACCAGACCAACGCGGAAAACTTTTACTACGTGAAGCAGATGCAGGCCAAGACCCCCATGGTCTTCGTGCTGAAGGACGGCGAGGTGCTTCGCGGCGTCATCGAGTGGTACGACAAGTGCTGCCTGAAGGTGAATCGCAACGGCGAACCCAACGTGCTGCTCTACAAGCCTTGCATCAAGTATATGTACAAGGACGGACAGTAGGCGGGGCTACTGCCTGGTTCGGTTCCGCAACCGAAGCCGGTACTCCCGGCGGTGGCCGGCCTCCTCGAAGCGCCGCTTTTCCTCTTCCGTTTCCGGAATGACCGGCGGGATCTCCACCCGGTTTCCCGCCTGATCCAGGGCCACGAAAGTGAGGTAAGCCGACGAGGTGTGCCGCTTCTCGCCGGTGCGCAAGTCCTCCACCATCACCTTCACGCCCACCTCCATGGACGTGCGGAACACCCGGTTCACCGAGGAGCGCAGGATGACAAGCTGGCCGATATGTACGGGATGCAGGAAGTTCATGTGGTCCACCGAAGCGGTCACCACCTGCGTGCGCGCGTGCCGCATGGCCGCCATGGCTCCGGCCAGGTCCACCAGGTGCATGACCTTGCCGCCCAGCATGTTGCCGAGGCCGTTGGCGTCGTTAGGCAGCGCCAGTTCCACGTATTCGGAAGCGGATTCGCGGACGGATTTTGGGCTCATGAGCATGTGCGCCGAAGGTAGCTTTCCACGTAGGCCCGCGCCTGCCGCGCTACGATCTCACCGGCGAAGCCGGCGCACCCTTGCGGGCCGACCTCCAGCGGACCGTGCGCGAACGGCAGGTAGTCCTTTTCGATCACGCAATAAACACTGACCGTGTCTCCGGCTCGGGAGCGGATGGCGAAACGCACCGCGTCAGGCCCGCCGGGGAAATGCGGACAGCGTTCCCGCGCATATCCCAGATTGCAGAGGCGCAGCGTGACATCCGCGTCCGGCTGCACCGGCTCCGGGTGCGCGCGGCACTCGCCCGCCCAGGCGTCCCCGAGCGGCAATATGCCGTGCACGGGCGCCATGGCAGTGCGCGGGTAGAAGTAGGGGCACGCCACCGCACGATAGTATCACGTGTGACCGGGAGCAACCGCGCGTGCAAGGTGTATATTGGAGCTTGCTTCTATCCCGCTACCGCTGGCAGGTCGTGCTCATGCTGTGGGCGATCTGCTTCTTTAACTACGCCGACCGGCAGGCGATCTTCTCCGTTTTCCCATTGCTCGAAAAGGAAATGGGCCTGACTCCCGTCGAGCTGGGGCTGCTGGGCTCGGCCTTCGCATGGATTTACGGCCTGGGCGCGCCCATGGCGGGCCTGATCGTGGACCGCGTGCGCCGCAAGACCGCGATCCTCGCCGGTCTGCACGTGTGGAGCGCCATCTGCGCCCTCACCGCGCTCTCCCGCAACTTCCGCCACCTGATGTTCTTCCGCGCGGCCGAGGGTCTGGGGGAGACCTTCTACTATCCCGCCTCCGTTTCGCTGATCAGCGACTACCACGGCAAGGCCACCCGCTCGCGCGCACTCGGGCTGCTGGTGACCAGCGTTTACTTCGGCACCATCGGCGGCGGCTTCTTTGCCGGTCTCATCGGGCAGCATTACGGGTGGCGGTGGTCGTTCATCGTATTCGGCGGGCTGGGGATGGTGCTGGGCGCCATCCTGCACCGCGCGCTGCGCGAGCCCGAGCGCGGCGCCGCCGACCGCGCCGACGCCGGCGTGGAACACGCGCCCCCCAAAAGCATACGGGTGGGCGAAGCCTTTGCCCTGATCCTGCGGACTCCCACGGCGCTGCTCCTGATGGGCGCCTTCGTGTGCGCCAATTTTGTCGCCGTGGTGCTGCTTTCCTGGATGCCGAAGTTCCTGCACGACCGCTTCGGCATGAGCCTCGCCGCCGCCGGTCTGAATGCCACCCTCTTCGCGCAGCTTGCCAGCATGGCGGGCGCCTTCGCGGGCGGCTGGCTGGCCGACCGTATCGCCGCCCGCACCCCGCGCGGGCGCGTCATCGTGCAGGCCCTCGGGGTTTTCGCCGGCGCTCCGTTCGTGGCCCTGTGCGGCATGACCGGCGAGGTCGCGCTGCTGCTGGTCGCGCTGACCGGCTGGGGCTTCTTCAAGGGGTTGTACGACGCCAACATCTTCGCTTCGCCTTTTGACGTGATCCGTCCGGAGGCGCGCGGCACGGTCGCGGGGCTGATGAACTGCGTCGGGTGGCTGGCGGGAGGCGGCGCCGCCCCGGTGGTGGTCGGGGTGATCGCGCAACGCTCCTCGCTCGGCTTCGCCATCGCGGCGGCTTCGGGTGTGTACCTTCTGGCGGGCGCGCTACTCCTCGCTTCGATGCTTTTCATCGGGCGCGACCGCGAGCGCATGCGCAAACAGATATGAGGTACGGGCTGCTGCTCATGGCGCTGGCGGCGTGGGTGAGGGTGGAGCCGGGGCGCTTCCGCATGGGCGAAAGCGGCGCCGTGCCGGACTCCATGCTGGAGCCGCTCACCTATCCCACCCGCGCGGAGCTGCGCCAGCGCTTCCCCGGCGTGGCCAACTTCCGCATCCCCTTCGAAGCCCGGCGGTACGGCGATTTCGATGAGCATCCCGTACACTGGGTGCGCATCAGCCGGGCGTTCGAAATCGGGGCCGCGGAGGTGACCAACGCCCAATACGCCGAGTTCGACCCCTCGCGCGCGAGGCGCGACCAGGAACCCGCGGTGTTCGTGAGCTGGCACGATGCCAAGCGGTACTGCGAGTGGCTTTCACGCAAGGAGGGCGTCCCGTACCGCCTGCCCACCGAGGCCGAGTGGGAGTACGCCGCGCGCTCCAACCTGCTGGGCGCGGGCAAAGTGGAGCAGTGGATCGAAGACTGGTACGGCCCTTATCAGGCCGGCGAACAGACCGACCCCGCCGGTCCCGCGGACGGCGATTTCAAAGTGACACGACGCGGCGGCGAGGGCTACTACGGGCGTCCGGCGAACCGCTCGGGCGCCCTGCCGGACACGCGCAGCGAGCTGATCGGCTTCCGCGTGGCGAGGGCCGGCCCCCTGGGGCGGCATTTCCGTGCCGCCGCCGGGCTTCCGTCCGGCGTTCCGGGAAGCGCGCCCCGCCACGATCCGCGCCGCCCCTACTTCCGCGGCCCCCGCCGCTTCGTCCGCATTCCCCCCGACTCTCACGGCCCCCTCTATTCCCATCACAACCACGACACGGCCATCGCCGAATGCCCCAACGGCGACCTGCTCGCCATCTGGTACACCTGCGAGCAGGAACGGGGGCGCGAGCTGGCGATCGCCTCGGGCCGCCTGCGCCGGGGCGCGGACCAGTGGGACCCCTCGCAGCCCTTCTGGGATGCGCCCGACCGCAACGACCACTGCCCCGCGCTGTGGTTCGACGGCAAGCAGACGCTTTACCACTTCAACGGCCTGGCGATGGGAAACCGCTGGGAGCCGCTCGCTATCATCCTGCGCACTTCCACCGATAGCGGCCGCACCTGGTCCAAAGCGCGCTTCATCGCGCCCGAGTTCGGCTTCCGCAACATGGTCGGGCAGCCCGTCTTCCGCACGCGCGACGGCGCCATCGTGTTCGGCGCCGACGCCGGCGGCGGCTCCACCATCTGGGTCAGCCGCGACGAAGGCGCCACGTGGGCCGATCCCGGCGGGACCATTCGCGGCATCCACGCCGGCATCGTGCAACTGCTCGACGGCCGCCTGCTGGCGTTCGGCCGCGGCCAGGAAATCGGCGGCTGGATGCCCCAGAGCATCTCGGCCGACATGGGCCGCACCTGGACCTCGCGCGCCTCCGGCTTCCCTCCCATCGGCGGCGGCCAGCGCCTGGTCCTGATGCGGCTGCGCGAAGGCCCGCTGTTCTTCGCCGGCTTCGCCGGGGATATTCAGCGCTTCGCACCGCTCCAGGAGGTCGCCTCGCACCGCGGCGCCATGAGCCTCTTTGCCGCGCTCTCCTACGACGAAGGCCGGACCTGGCCCGTACGGCGCATCATCACCGACGGCCTGCCCGAACATCCGGCGGAAACCATCGACGGCGGCCGTATCCGCATGAGCCCCGCCACCTCGGAACCGCAGGGCTACCTCGCGGCCACCCAGGCGCGGGACGGCATCATCCACCTGATCAGCAGCGTGAATCACTACGCCTTTAACCAGGCGTGGCTCGAACAGCCGCAGCCCCCCGCTTCCCGCGCGCCCGCCTTTCAGCCGGATCCGCGCGTGGCGTTTCATATCGACGTCGAGGCCTCCGGCGACGGCGAGGTCGAGCTGTGGGACCCGAGCGGCGCGCTGGTGACGAACCACTACCGTTTCGCCGTCGGAGCGGGAAGGGGGAGCATCGCCGTGCGCGAGGATACCGCGGCGCAAGTCAACGGCCAGAGCGCGGTCGCGCCGGAGATCATCATCGACTGGCGCCTGCCCGCGCGCGGGCGGCATCTCGAATTTCGCGGCGGCGTGACCCGGGCGTCGATCCGCGGGGCACGCCCGAGGACTTGAATCATGTCGAAAGCGGTCCAGGGAGTCTACGCCGCCGTCACGGTGGCCCGCACCGAAGGCGGCAAATTGAACGAGGCCGGCCTGCACAGCACGCTGGAATTCCTCGCGTCCAAGGGCATGCGGCGGTTCGTGCTGAACGGCGCCACCGGCGAATACTGCCTCACCACACCCGGCGAGCTGCGGCGCATGCTGGCGGCAGCCGGCGAAATCCCCGGCGCGGAATGGCTGTGCGCCATCGGCTCGGCGGGATGGGCCGGATGCGTGCAATTGGGCGAACTGGCGCTCGCGGGCGGAGCCAAAGCGCTGCTGCTGCCCATGCCGCATTTCTTCCCCTACTCGCAGGACGATCTGCGCGCCTTCTGCGAGACCGTCGCCGCGCGCCTGCCTGCGCCCATCCTGCTGTACAACCTGCCGCGCTTCACGACGCCGCTGGAGCCCGCCACGGTGGAAAGCCTGGTTGCCTCGGTCGCCAACATCCTGGGCGTCAAGGACAGCAGCGGCAGGCTGGAAATCCTCTCGCGGCTGCCGGAAACCGCATGCCGCATCGTGGGCGACGACAGCGCGCTGGCCGCGGCGCTCGAGGCCGGCGTGTGCGACGGCGTGGTCTCCGGCTGCGCCGGCGTGCTTCCCGAGCTGCTCACGGACGTGTACCGGGGCCGCGGCCAGGCTGCCGCGCGTCTCGACGAATTCATCGCTCAACTGGCGCGCTTCCCCGTGCCCTGGGGCCTGAAACTCGCGGCCGAGTGCCGGGGCATGGCGCCGGCGTCGTTCGCCCAGCCGCTCTCGGCCGTGCGCCGCGAGCAGGCGGCGCAGTTTCAGCGCTGGTTCAGGAAGTGGATGGAGGAGAGCTACTTCTTCGGGTCCTGAAGAATGAAGACCTTCTCTTCGGGGCGGACCAGCTTCAGCCGCTGGCGGATCTCGAGCTCCTGCAATGACGGGCTCTCCCTCAGCCGCCGGATGCGCTCGCGCTTCATCTCAATGTCCCGGGCCAGGACCGCGTTGCGCTTCTCCAGCAGGTCGATCTGCCCGCGCCGTTCCTTCCATGCCGGTACGGCGGTGCGCAAACTGAAAAATGCATACCCGGCCGCCAGCACGATCAGAATGGTGCAGGCGATTTTCGCAAAAGATGACCTCATCGAAGAGCCTGGAAGATAATAGTAACATCGGAAGCGAAATTTGTTGCGCGTTTTTCTAAGATGACGGACAAAATTGTGGTTCTCTGCACCTGCGGCAACGAGGAGGAAGCGCGGCGCCTGGCGCATGCGCTGGTGGAGGCGCGCGTGGCGGCCTGCGTCAGCCTGGCGGGCGGCGTTTCCAGCGTGTACCGGTGGAAGGCCGCGGTGGAGAGCGCCTCGGAATGGCTGCTGATCATCAAGTCTTCGCGGGCCATGTTTGAGAAGCTCCGCGCGGAAATCGAGAAGCTTCATTCCTACGAAGTCCCCGAGGTGCTCGCGCTTTCGGTGGTGGACGGCGCCGAGGGCTACCTCAACTGGCTGGAGGCGGAACTTGGCGCCTGACCCCCGGGAACCGCGGATGCCGCCAGGACTGGCGCTGATCTTCGACATGGACGGCGTGATCGTGGATTCCAACCCCGTGCACCGGGAAGCCTGGCGCGCGTATAATCTCCGCTTTGGAATTCCGACCGACGAGGACATGCTGCGCCGCATGTACGGCAAACGCAATGACGATATCGTGCGGGACTTCTTCGGGACGCATCTTTCGCCGGAGGCCGTCTTCGAGCACGGCGCCGCGAAAGAACGCCTCTACCGCGAACTGATGTCCGGCCGCGTGGAAGAATGGCTGGTGCCCGGGGTCCGCGAATTTCTGGCGCGGCACGCCGGGCTTGCCATCGGCCTGGCCAGCAATGCCGAGGCGGCCAACGTCGAATTCCTGCTGGATGCGGCCGGGCTGCGGCCGTATTTCCGCGCGGCCGTGGACGGGTACATGGTGGCCAATCCCAAGCCGCACCCCGAGATCTACCTGCGCACCGCGCAACTCCTCGGGAGCCGCCCGGAAAACTGTATAGTGTTTGAAGATTCGCCCGGCGGCATCGAAGCCGCCCGGGCGGCGGGTATGCGAGTGGTCGGGGTCCGGACGACGCACCGGGCGATCGCCGGAGCGGACCTCGAAATTAGAGACTTTCTCGACGTTCGGTTGGAACCATGGCTGCAACAACAAAAACCGTTCTGACCTTCCTGCTGGCCTGCTGCGCGGCGCCGGCCGCGGTTCTGCTCACCCCCGAACAGGCGTCCCTGCGGCAGCCGCCCAATTACGCCCCCGCGCACCTGGGCGAACGCGCCGCCATCCAGGGCACGGTGTCCTCGCGCCCGGTGCAGATGCTGGGGCAGTACTGGCATGCCGGCCTCGAGCAGAACGGCCAGGGAATCATGCTCGAATCGCCGGTCCGCGATCCGAAGATTGCGGCGCTGAACCCCGGTGACCGGATCGAGGCATCGGGCGTCATCGAAATGCGCGGCGGTTTGCCGGTCCTCCGTGTGGAGGCGTTCAGGCTTCTCTCGCGGGGCCCCGCTCCCGAGCCGGTTTACGTTCCCGTCGACGACCTGCAATCGTTCCGCTACCTCGGCCGTCTGGTCTTTACCGAGGGTGTGGTGGTGGAGGTGGGTGAGAACACCGGCGGAGCGTACATGCTGATCGGCAGCGAGGGCCGCCCCTACAAGATTTTCCTGCCCAACTCCCCGAGCACTCCGCGGCCCAGCTTCGCCCATTACGTGAACGGCGACCGCGTGAGGGTGACCGGCCTGGCCTCGCAATATTGCCACACGGCGCCCTACGACCGCTGGTTCCAGATCACCATGTTCGACGCCCGCCACTCCACCCTCGTGCAGCGCCGCTGGGTTGTGAATCCGGCGGTGCTGTTCGGCTCCTTGCTGGCGGCTGCGCTGTTCGGCTTGCTGCTGTGGTCGCGGGAGCGGCGTCTCAGGTCGCAGCGCGAGACCTTGCGGCGCGCGTACCAGCTTGGCGAGGAGATTCTGGGCTCCGCGTCCACCGAGGCCATCCAGAACCGGGTGGCCCGCGTGCTGCCCCGGATTTTCGGGATTTCCGAAGCGCACCTCTATGTACACAACCTTGGCGCGAGGGCCCTGGACGAGGTTCCGGGCCGGCCCGAAGACGGCGCCGTCTCGATTCCCCTGAACGGTGCGGCAACCGGCATTCAGGCCGCCGCCGCCGCCTGTTTCCACAATGGCGCCCTGCTGGCCATTCCGGATACCTCGCGCAGCCCGTTTCCCGCGGAGAACTCCGGGAAAACCCCGCGCTCCGTTCTGTTCGTGCCCATGCTGGCGCAGGGCGAGCCGGTCGGCGTCCTTCAGATGGACCGGCACGACCGCGTGCACGATTTCAGCCGTGATGAGCAGGCCCTGGCGCAGCACCTGGCAAACCAGATCGGCGCCACGCTCAAGCTGCTGGAGCAGCGCATGGTTCGCGAACAGCTCTTCCGCACGGAGAAACTGGCGGCGGTGGGCCGGCTGATCTCGGGCGTGATCAGCGAACTGCGCGCGCCGCTTTCTTCCATCTGCCAGCGCGCCGAAGCCGTGGTGAGCGATCCCCGGGTGCTCGCCGATCCCCAGCTACGCGAGCGCGAGGCGCAATCCATCTACGCCGAAGCGCGCAAAGCCACCCAGATCGTGAGCCGGCTGGTTTCGTTCGCCACCACCGAAGAAGTGGAAGCGCGCACCGTCGACCTCAACGCCGTGATCCGCAGCATGGCCGAGTTCCGCGAGCGCGAGTGGGCCTCGCGCGGCATTCGCACCCACGCGGTGGTCTCCGAGGAGCCTTTGACCGTCACCGGATCGCAAGGCCAGCTCGAGCAGGTGATCCTGGACCTGCTGGTCTACGCCGAGCATGCGCTGGCCAACGCCGCGGAGAAGATCATCACGCTGCGCACCTCCCGCCTGGGGCGGAAGGCGCTGGTGGAAATCAGCTACACTGGACCGCATGGCGTGGATCCGTTTGCGGGATTGGACGAGGTCTCCGCGCTCGGGTTGGGCGTGTGCCGCAGCATCGTCGCCGGCCACGGGGGCGACCTCCGCGCCGTACAGGCGGAACCGGCGGACCCGCGCTTCGAGATCGAATTGCCGCTGGCCTGGCGCGGGCGCGCAGAAGGGCTGGAAGCGCCGTCGCGTCCCGGCCAGTCCTTTACCGCGCTGGTGATCGAGCCCGACGAACCCTCGCAGCGGCAGCTTCTGAATATGCTCACGTCCCGGAACTGCCGGGTTATCCCGGTGCAGAACTCGGATGTGGGGCTCGAGATGGCCCAGCGCATCCACTTCGACGCGGCGTTCTGCTCCTTTCACGCGCCCGGGTTGAACTGGGTGGAGTTGTCCGAGGAGTTGCAGAGCCGCGTGGGCGGCTTTGTGCTGCTCACCGACGGCTACGACCGGGAGCTGGCGGCGGATTTCGAAGGCGACGGGCGCTACGTGTTGCCCAAGCCCCTGGACGACGCGCAGTTGGACCGCGTGCTGTCCGGATTGGAGCGGACGCTCAAGCCGGCGTAGTGTCGCGTTTCGGAGCCAGGAAGGCAGCCGCGGCGTCGCCCGATCCCGCGCCGAACCAGCGCACCAGGGCGTCGTCGTCAACTCTGCGGCGGTTCATCACCGCCCGCCGCCGGCGCAAGGCGCGCGGCAGACACCTCGCCACGCGCCAGAACGCCGGCAGCGACGTGGGCTCCCAGAGCAGGCAGGCTCCCACCACTACCACGTCCCGCGCCAGCATCGGCATCCAGTAGCGCGCGTACAGGCCGGATGTGGCGTTCTTGATGCGCATCAGGAACCGGTTCTTCACCGAGTGCATGTTCACCACGGCCGGCACCGCCCGGCGGTTGGAAGGAACCACGGAACGTACGTGGTAGGCTTCGGCGGCGGGGGTGTAGATGCAGCGCCAGCCGAGCAGTTGGGCGCGCCAGGCCACATCGGCGTCTTCACGGTAGGCGAAGAAGTCGGCGTCGAAGAACTCACCGTCCACCGAAACATCGGCGATCATTTCGCGGCGGTACAGGGCGGCGGCGGCGCTCGCGCCGAAAACGTACTCGGTGCGCGCGAACTGTCCGGTGTCGGGTTCGTGCCAGCCGCGATCGAAGTGGCGCATCGCGGGCGTGAAATACAGACCCGTGGAATCCAGGCGCCGTTCCCGCGGCGGTTTCAGATCGGCGCCGATGGAAAGCAGCCGCCCGCAGACGGTGCCGGCGCCCGGGTCCAGTTCCCCGGCTTCGGCCAATGCCCGTATGAAACCGGGAAGCATCACCACGTCCGGGTTCAGGGCAAGCACCCAGGGAGCTTTCGACGCCGCGATGGCCTGGTTCTGGGCGGCGGCGAACCCCGCATTCCGGCTGTTCCGGATGAGACGGATGCGGCCGGCGTATTTCCGCAGGATTTCGAGCGTGCCGTCGGTGGAGGCGTTGTCCACCACCACGATCTCCAGCGGAATATCGGTCTGGCGGAGAACCGACTCCAGGCAGGCGCCTATGAAGCGCCGGCTGTTATAGGTCACAATCGTGACACTGACACCCGGACTCATCTGCTGCAAAGACCCGGCCCGCCCGGTTTCCACTACACCCCGGGGGAATTTTTGTCAGGGAGTGTCGTTGGCGGCCGGTTGGAAGGGTCTTTGAAGAGCGATACCATGCTGGAAGCCGTCAGGATTCGTTTGGATGCTCTCATCTTATCCGCTGGATGAAGACATCGCGGGTGTGGCGCAGCCGAAGGGGACCTCGGCGGCGCTGCGGGACCAGGTGGCCCGGCTGTTCGAGGAGGCGCGTGACGACGTGTACCGCTACCTGCTGACCCTGGGGCTGCATCCCCCGCAGGCGCAGGAGGCCACGCAGGAGGTGTTTCTGCGCATGTACGCCACCCTTAGGAAAGGGGAGGAGATCCGCACACCGCGGGCGTGGATCTTCCGCGTGGCGCACAACCTCGGGTTGAAGATCCGCGCCCGCCAGCATTACGAGACGGCGTTTTGCCCGGACCTGGAGGCGTGCCTGGCCGTGCCGGGGCCGACCCCCGAGCGCGCGCTGCTCGATCGCGAACGGACGCGGCGTTTCCACCGCGCCGTGGAAGGCCTTTCGGAGCAGCAGCGGCGGTGTTTGTTTCTTCGCATGGAAGGATTGAGATATCCGGAGATCGGAGCGGCGCTGGGTATCAGCGCCTCGAGCGTGGGCGAGTTCCTGCGCCGCGCCATCGCGCGGCTTAGAAAGGCGAGCCATGAATAGCACCGCGGCGCGCCATCCCGAACAGGAGCAGTTGCTCCGCTACGCGGACGGGGAGCTTTCCCCCCGCGAAGCGCGGCGGGTGCGCGGGCACCTGGAAGCCTGCTGGCAGTGCCGCACGGAGCTGGAAGAGATCCAGGGCGTGGTGGGTGAATGCGTCCGTTATCGTAAAGAGGTATTGCAGGTTCACCTGCCGCCGCCGCCCGCGCCCTGGGCGGACCTGACCCCGCATTTCGACCGGATTGACGCCCGCCGTCCGCCGCTTATGGAGCGTCTGGCGGCGGCGCTGGCATGGCCCGCGCGGTCGCCGCGCCGGTGGGCCATGGCAGGAGTGGCGGTGGCGCTGGTTTTCGTGCTGGTGTACGAGTTGCGCGAGACTCCCTCGGTACACGCCGCGGCGTTGTTGCGCAAGGCCGTCGCCGCGGAGGAGACCCGTCCCCGGGCGCCCCGCAGGCTGCGAATCCGCACGCGCAAGCAGCAGGTGGTGCGGGTGGCCGCGCGAACCCCCGAGCTTTCCGAGGTGGAGGCGCTGTTCCGGGCGGCGCGCTACGACTGGAGCGATCCGCTCAGCCCGCGCTCCTTCCAGGCCTGGCGCGATTCGCTGGCGGAAAAGCGCGACGAGGTCATTACCTCCCCCGACGCTTACCGGCTCCGGACCGAGACCCCCGGCGGCGAACTGGCGGCAGCCAGCCTCACCCTCAGCGCCGCCGGCCTGCGGCCGATGGAGGGACGTTTCGAATTTCGCAACCAGGAGTGGGTGGAGATTTCCGAATTGCCCGAACCGGCCCCCGCACCGGAAGTGGCGGCGGCAACCCCGCCGCCCGTTCCGGAACCTGTACGGGCCCCCGAAGTCGAGCATTTCGCCTCAATTCGGGATGAGCTTCAGGTTGTGGCGGCATTGCACGGCCTCGGCGCCGATCTGGGCGAACCCATCGAGGTGACGCGCGACGGTGCTCGCATCGTGGTCAGCGGCGTGGGCATCGCGGAAGCGCGGCGGCAGCAGATCCACCAGGCTTTGGACCGCATCCCCCGCGTGGTGGTGCGGTTCTCCGATCCGCCCACGGCCGCCGGGGAAACTTCCGAAGCCGGCGCACCGGACAGGCCGCAGGTTGCGGGGAACGCCCTCCACGCGCGTCTGGAAGAGTACGCCGGCGGCCGCGTGCAGTTCGAACGCCTCTCGGCGCAGGTGCTGGACCTGAGCGAAGCCATGATGTCGCGGGCCTACGCTCTGCGCCGGCTGGCGCAGCGCTTCCCGCCGGCGGCGGAACGGGAGCTGAACGCACCCGATCGCGTGCTGCTCGGCTCGCTGGTGCGCGAGCACGCCGTGGCGCTCGACCGCGAGGCCGCGCGCATCCATTCGGCTCTTGCGCCCGTTCTCACCTCCCTCGGAGGGACCGCGCCGGGGCTTGCGCCCGTACCGGCGGTTTCCCCGTGGCAGGCCGGGACGGAAAATGTTTTCCGCGCCGCCCGCCACGCGGAGTCGCTGCTGGCTGTTATGCTGGGAGCGGCGCCGGGCGATTCGGCGGACCTCCCCTCCGAGGTGCTGGCCGCAGTCGCGCGGCTTCGGGCTTCGGCCGGCGGTTTTGCGTCGGCCACGTTGCGCGAAGCCGGCGCTGGGGAGAAATGAATTGCGCATGCCGGATAGTTGTCTTCGCATGCTGTGCCGCACTCGCACGGGCGCAGCCCCAGAGCTATCTCTCCGGCTTCATTCTGGATGTGTCTGAAGCGGGCATTCCCGGCGCCCTTGTCACCGTAGTTAACGAAGACAGCGGATTCCGCCGCGTGGCCAAATCGGAGCTGGATGGCCGCTATGTAGTGGCTGCGCTCACTCCTGGCGTTTACAAGATCACCGTCCGCAAAGAGGGCTTCCGCTCCGTGGTGCGCTTTGGCGTGCGGGTGGAGGCCTGGCGGCCCGCGCGCGTCAGCTTCAGCCTGCCCGTGGGAAGCATGCAGGAGACCATCACGGTGGAAGGCGATGCGCCCATGCTGCACCGCGAAGACGCCGCGGTGGGCGCCGCCTTCACGCGCGACGAAGTCGAAAACCTGCCGCTGAACGGGCGGAGCGTCCTGGCCGTGGTGGAACTCGCGCCGGGTACCGTGGCCACCCCGGCCACTCGCGGCGAGGCGGGCCAGTTCACCGCCAACGGGCAGCGGCCCAATACCCATTACTTCACGGTGGACGGCGTGAGCGCGAACACCGGCGTGAGCGGCGGCGGCTTGCCCGCGCAAGTCACCGGCGGCGCCCTGCCCGGCATGAGTGCCTTCGGCAGCCTGCATACTCTGGCCTCCATGGACGCGCTTCAGGAACTGCGCGTGCAAACCTCCAGCACCGCGCCCGAGTTCGGCAGGTTGCCGGGCGCCAATGTCGCCTTGAACAGCCGCTCCGGAACGGCGGACTTCCGGGGGACGTTCTCCTACGCCTTTCGGCACGAGCGCCTGGCCGCCAACGACCGGTTTGCGAACCGCTACGGCTTCGGCAAAGCGCCCCTGCGGCTGCATGACGCCAGCGCCACACTCGGCGGACCGCTGCGGCGCGACCGCACCTTCGCCTTCTTCTCCTATGAAGCCATGCGGCTGCGCCAGCCGTTTGCCTGGATGACGCCGGTGCCCTCGGCGGCGGTGCGGCAAACCGCTCCCGCCTGGGCGCGCCCGGTGTTGAACCTGTTCCCGGCGCCGAACGGAGCTGCTCTCGGCCGGGAGATGACCGGGTGGAGCGGGCGCAATCACCGTCCCTCCAGCCTGGATGCAGGCAGTCTGCGCATCGATCACGCCGTGGGCGCGCGCTTCACGCTGTTCGGGCGCTATCACCAGGCGCCCTCGGCCAACGAATTCGGCAGCGCGCAGGTCAATCGCCTGGAACTGCGGGCCCGCAGCCTGACTCTCGGCGCCAACCTGCGGCCCCGTCCGGGCGTAGTGCTGGACACCCGCCTGAACGCCTCGAAATCCTCCGCTTCCTCCCTCTGGATGCCGGCGGCCGGGCCGCTGCCGGAGTGCGCGTTGGAAGCTCTCACGCGCTTCGTGCTGCGCTCGCGATCCGAGTGCGGCGCGCTGGTGCGGTTTTCCGTGGCCGGCATGGGGCAGGTCGTTTCGGGCGACGAGGGCGAGCGCAGGCAGTCGCAGTACCAGGTGCTTCAGGCGGTGTCCGCGCGGAGCGGCGGCCATTCCATGCGTTTCGGCGGCGACTACCGCCGCCTCGCGCCGGTGCGCCGCGACGCCGCGACCGCGGTCAGCGTGATCGCCGAGAGCCTCACCGACCTGGACCTGAACGGCGATCTGTGGACCGCCAGCGCCGCGCCGCGCCGCGGCTCCACCGTACTGCGGGAGTTTTCCCTTTCGGCGCAGGATACCTGGCAGGCCACGCCGCGCCTGACCGCCGTGTACGGTTTCCGCTGGGAGATCAGCCCCGCGCCGGCGCCGCACGCGCCGGTATATTTTCTGGATCCCCGAACCGGCGTCGTGATGCCGGAGAAGCGCCGGCTGTGGCCGCGCAGCTACGTCAACCTGGCGCCGCGCCTCGGACTGGCTTGGGGACCCGGCCAAGGCCGCATCGTGCTGCGGGCCGGCGCCGGCCTCTACTACGATTCCAGCCTCAGCCTGGCCACCGACCTGATCAACGGAGGCCCGCTCCACATGGAATCGTACGGCAGTTCCCGGTACGCGCCGTTTTCCACGCTGCTGGGCTACGGCTTCATGCCTAACCTGCGGCTGCCGCTGGTGGCGCAGTGGAGCGCCGGCGTCGAGCACTCCTTCGGCGAGCGCGACGCGGTATCCGTGTCGTACGCCGGATCTTCGGGGCGCCGCCTGGTCCGCCGCGAGATGGGCGGCCCCGGCAGCAGCGAAGTGGTGTGGCTTGCGCTGGCCACCAACCACGGCTCCTCGGATTACCACGGCTTGCAGTTTCACTACCATCGCCGCATGGGGCGCGGGTTGCAGGCCCTGGCGTCTTACACATGGGCGCACTCCCTCGATGACAGCTCCAGCGATGCGTTGCTGCACTGGGCCGGCGCGGGCTCGCCAGCCGCCCGCGACTGGGGTTCCTCCGATTTCGATGTGCGCCAGGCCTTCCACGTGGCGTTCAGCTACGAATCCCCGGCGCTGCGGGGATGGGCGCTGGACGGCGTGGTGCGGGCCCGTACCGGTTTCCCCGTGCCGGTGCTCGCTTCCCAGCACTACATGGGCATCAGCTTCGCCAACGCGTTCCGCCCCGACCTGGTTCCCGGACAGCCGCTCTGGATCGGCGGGCGCCTCAACCGCGACGCCTTTCGCGCCGCACCCGAGGAGACCCAGGGCGGCCTCGGCCGGAATGTCGTCACGGGTTTCGGGATGTCGCAGTGGGACTTGGCGCTGCGCCGCCAGTGGCGCGCCGTCGAAGTGCGTTTGGAGGCCTTCAACGTTCTCAACCAGGCCATCCTGGCCGACCCCATCGGCTACTTGGCCAGCCCCCTGTTCGGACAGCCGCTCTCCATGCTCAACCTGATGCTCGGAACCGGCAGCCCGGCGAGCGGGTTAGCCCCCATGTTTCAAAGCGGCGGTGCGCGGTCCGTGCAGGCGACCGTAAGGCTGCGGTTTTGAGCTACACGCGCCCCCGCTCCGCGCCGGTCGCGACTCGGTAACGGGCGTCTGCTCCGTACGCATGAATCGATGAGCGCGTCACCGAGCCTCGATCGCGAGGGAGTGGTGGCGCCGCACTCGAGGCGTCCGTACTATTTCACCGCCGCTGGCGATTCGACATTCTTCGGTTTCGCGGCCCACGCGGCCAGCGTTTCCAGGTTCGCCGCGAACGTAGTAGACCGGATGATGCGCGTCCGCGGCGGGAGCGTTCCGTCGTAGATCTCGATGCGGTCGTTTTCCTTCACCGGCGTGGGGCGGCCGTTGACAACCAACACGCCGCCGTGCGCGGCGAAGAGCGAGACCAGGAGATCGGCCTTGCCAATGGTCCCCGGCTCGGTCCAGGCGCCGCGCTCGTCCATGCTATCCAGAAGGCGGCGTACCTGGGCGGCTCCCACCTGGGCGTCCAGCGGCGCACGGTTCCCGGTGGCCCAGGGAGAGAGCCCGTGCAGTTTGGCGCCGCGCCGCCGCGGGGCCGCCGCCGCTTTCTCGTACTCCGCGCGCAGCGGCGCGACCCAGGCGCCGCTGGTGAGCACGCCATAGTGCGTGATGACCGATTCGTCGCTGTAGCTGAGCTGATAACCGTCCGGGCGGATGGATCCCAGACCCTTGGCGCGGATCATGGTGCCCTTGGTGATGTACAGCGGGCGGTTGGTCTTCAGCTCGAAAAACCTCGCCAGCACCGGCTCGCCGGGCGCGAAGCGCCGGCGCGCTTCCGTACGGTTCTGCGCGGGCGGGAGGAAGGACCGCTCGTAGTACGCCAGCGCGCGCGGGATAGGCTCGAGGTACTTGCGGTCGCCGGTCTCGGCGTAAAGCAGCAGCAGCGTCTTCATGACGCTGTGCGCCTCGCCGCCGGTGATCGATGGCGGCTCGAAGACGCGCGCCCACGCCGGGTGCATGTCGCGGTCGTACTGCTGCGCCCAGCCGGGTTGCGGTTCGGGCATCTGCGCCATCAGGATGAATTCGCCGCCGCGTTCGGCGGAGGCGCGGAAGCGGGGGTTCTTATAGATCTCGGCCGCCTCCAGCATCATGTCGATGTCGTCGGCGATGGAGTTGTCGTTGAACGTGTAGTGCTCGTAGTAGACCTCGCCGGGCCACTTGCGCGGCCAGTCCTCCGGGTAGCTGGCCCGCTTCACGGGGAAGCGCGCGGGGTCCGGAAATGCCGCGTAGCGCTGCGGCCACGCCCCGATGGGGTACTGCGCCTTCAGCATGCTCTCGAGCGCGAACTGTGCGGCCTCGTGGATGACCGCGTCCTGGAAGCCGAGCGCCCGGTCCACGCGCATCAGCACGCGGATGGAGGCCTGCGTGACGTTGTCGTCCAGCGTGCTGGGCGGCTTTTGCACCCCGGAGCCGCAGGCGTGCTCCGTGCGATACGGGAGCGCCTTGCGCTTGGCGGGATCAAACTCGATGATGTAACTCCAGCCGCCGTTGCAGAGCTGGCCCTCGACCAGCGCCACGGCCGCTTTGCGGGCGGCGTCCAGGTAGAAGCGGTCGCCGGTGGCGTCGTATGCCTCCAGGAATGCCATGGCGACGCGCGGCGTGCCCTCGCGCTGCGTCTCCACCTGGGTCGGGCCCTCGCCCTGTTCGGAGCGCCCGTAGCTCAGGTCCTCCGCGTAGTAGAAGTGATAGCCGCCTCCGGTGGAGACTTTGTTTACGTAGAACTCCGCCGCCTTGCGCATCCCCGCGAGCACTTCGGCCCGCGTGGGAGGCGCCTGGGCGGGAGCGACGACGGCGGCCAGTATGACACCCGCCGCCAGGTACGATTTCCGCATAGGCGACAGGATATCATCTTCGCGGCTCAGAACAGGAGGCGAAGACTCATCTGCATGATGCGCGCCGGGCGCGCGCCGGTGAGTTCGCCGAAACGCGCGTTCACTTGTTCGCCGGTAGCGGGATCGAAGCGCGCGGTGGTATCCACGCCGCTGAATTGCGTGTGATTGAAGGTGTTGTACGTCTCGCACCGGAATTGCAGACGCAGGCTCTCCTTGAGGGGGACGTTCTTGAAGAGCGCAATATCCCAATTGTTCGTGCCGGGACCGCGAATGATGGTGCGCGCCGCGTTGCCGAACGTGCCCACCGCGGGCATCCGGAACACTTCGGTATTGAAGTAGCGGTCGAACGTGCGCTCGCTCTTCGGCAGGACCGGGTTGCCCGTGACGTAAATGCGCGCGCCCTGTGTGGGCGTTCCAGTGACGTCGACCGCGGTCGTGGTCCCGTAGCCGACCGACATGGGATTGCCGCTGACGAAGCTGGCGATGCCGGAGAGTTGCCAGTGGTTGACGATTCTGTCCACCACCACGTTGGCGCCGCGCACGCCGGGAATGTCCCACAGCCAGTTGAGCTTGAGCATGTGGGTCCGGTCGTAATCGGAGCGGCCGTAGTTCCACACCCGGACCGGCAGAAGCGCGCTGACCGTGTTCTGGTCGCCGGAGTTGTAGTCCATGGCCTTCGACCAGGTCCAGGCGGCGCCGAACTGAAGCCCGCGCGCGAACCGGCGGTTGGCGGTCACCTGTAGCGAATGATAATTCGACGAGGCGGCCCATTCCCTGTAAAGCAGGTCGTTGTAGCCCGTGTAGCCCACCAGGAACTGCTTGGGATAGGCCCGGTTGGTGGTGGGGTCGATGTTGTTCTTCTGGAAATTGGCGCCCAGCGGGATGGGGTTCAGATCGCGCTGCCACATCAGGTGCCGCCCTCCGCTGCCGACGTAGGCTACGTCCACCACGGTGGCGAAACCGATGTCCCTCTGCACGGTCAGGCTCCAGTTGTAGACCGTGGGGATCTTGCCGATGATATCCACGCCCTGCACGTTCTGCGTGGAGGAGAGCCCGCCCGCGGTCAGGAAAGTGTCCAGCGTGCCGTTGGTCACCTCCGGGTTGGCCACCAGCGGCGGCAGGAAAGCGTGCTGGAGGATCTGCGCGTCGAGGTTCTGGCGGTTGTAGAACATGCCGAAGCCGCCGCGCACGGCGGTCTTGCCGTCGCCGGCGACGTCCCACGCAAATCCGAAGCGGGGCGCATATTGCACGCCGCGATGGTTCACAAGCCCGCGCGGGAGCGAGGAATCCGTCATCGGAGAGACCATTCCGTTGGCCGGGTCGCCGGTGTTCGGCGCGACGTATCCGATGGCCGACACCGGGTAGACCTCGCCCGTGACCGGGTGCACGCCCACGCGCTTACCGCCCACCATCCTGGGCTGGATCAACTGCACCGCTTTCGATGCGTTCCACGCGCTGGGAAGGAACCCGGAAATGCGGTTTTCCTTCTCCCAAATCGGCGCCACCAGCATGAACCGCATGCCATAGTCGAGCGTCAGACGCCGCGTCACCTTCCAGGAATCCTGCGCGAACCACTCGATGTTGCTCAGGCGCCACTCGGCGAACGGGCGGTCGCTGGTTTCCGTGTAGCTGCTGAAGACGCCGAGCGCCGCGTTGGAGTAAGCGTAGTTGGTGTCGAGCGGGTTATTGACGTCGCGGCCGAAGGCGAAACGCCCGAAGGGGATGATGGTATTGTCGGAGGCGCCGCGGAAGATGAAATCGTAGTAGAAGCCGACTTTCATCGTGTGGGTGCTGAAGGTCTTGGTGAGATTGTCGTTCACCGTGAGGGTCTTGTGGTTGGTGTAGAGCGGGAACCGGCCATCCCACCCGATGACGGCGGGCGCATTGACGCCCCCGAACGTCACCGCCGGAAGTACGTTCAGCGGGTTGGCCTTGGGATTGAACTGGCCCACCTTGAAGCCGACCTTGTCCTTTTGCAGCGCGGAGATGCCGTCGCTTACGATCTCGCGTTCGGGCCTGTCGATGTAGCCCGCGTTCAGCTCGTTGATCAGCGTGGGCGAGAAGATCCGCTTGAAGCTGCCGATCACGCCCCGGCCGTCGAAGGTGCGCTTGTCGTTCAGCACACCCCAGTTAATGCTGTGTCCCACGAAGGGCCCCTGGTTGGAGTCCTTGTGCGCGGAGTAGTTCACCGTAATCAGGTTTTTGGGATTCGCATTGAAGTCCAGCTTGAGGGTGGTGGTCTGTTTGGGTTCGTTGTTTTCGCCCTGGTAGATGTAGTTGTACCGCCCGGCGGAGATGCCGCGATCGAAGAAATTGGGGGAGGGAAACACGCCCAGCAGCGCGACTCCGCTGGAGTTCAGCCGGCTCTTGGGAATCACGTTGCCCGGGAAGGGGCTGCCGGTGTTCGGATCCTTGATGGCGATCAATTTGTTGTTCAGGTCCACGGACTGCGAAAAATCGCCGGCCACTTCCAGGTCCGTCGGCACCGTGATCCTTTGGAGCGCCGTGCCCGACCTCAGGGGCCAGAATTCCTGATTCCAGAAAAAGAAAATTTTCTCTCTGGACTTGTTGAACTTTTCCGGGATGTAAACGGGCCCGCCGATGTTGTAACTGAAGGTGTTGTAACGGTAGCGGGGCTTGCGGGCGCCCACCTGGTTGTTGAAATAGTTATTGGCGTTGAACTGCTCGTGGCGTTTGTAGTACGATCCTCCGCCGTGGAAATTGCGCGTGCCGGACTTGGAGACGATCTGCACGTTGGCTCCCGACATGCGCCCATACTCGGCTTGGTAGTTGGAGAGCAGCGTCTTCACCTCGGCCACCGCGTCCTGGCTGATCATCAGCACCGAGTTGTTGTTGTTGCCGATGGCATTGAGCGCCATGCCGTCGAAAGTCACGCTGGTGGTGTTCTGCCGGTTGCCGTTGACATTGAGGTTCCAGTTGCGCGCGATGACGTCGTTGTTGGCGTTGTTCACAACGCCGGGCAGCAGTTGCAGCAGTTCCATGACGTTGCGGCCCTTGATGGCGATCTGATCCACCTGCACGCTGGTGATGGAGCCGGCGCGCTCCGCGCTGGCGGTCTGCACCACGGCGCCTTCCGAGCGGACCTCGATGGATTCCACCACCGCGCCCACCTCGAGCCGCAGCCGCCCCACGGGCAAGCGTTCCGCCGCGCTCAACTGGATGGCGGTCTTGTGCAGCGTCTTGAATCCCGGCGCTTCCACGCGCAGCGCATATTCGCCGGGCTGTAGGGTCTCGAACGCGAAATCGCCCTGCGCATTGGTTTCCGCCACGCGGGCCACGCCGGTGGCGGTGTGCGTCAAGGTGACTTTGGCGGCGACCACGGCCAGGTCGCCCGGATCGGCTACCGTGCCGAGAATCGAGCCGGAAATGCTCTGTCCCCATGCCGCGGCGGCGCAGAGAAGAAAGAATGTGATAATACGCGACATTGTGATCTCTCCCGTGTGCATCTGTGGCTATTCCTTGTTAAGCGCGAAGGAAGATCTTCCTCCGGTACATCCAATACAACACCAGCCACTCTACCGCCAGAACGGCCGATGCGGCGAACAGCGGCCCGAACGCCCCCAGGTGGGCGGCAATGGGTTTGCTGAAAATCCCCACCACGGAGTGCACCCGCACCACGGACTGTCCCACGTAGATGGCCAGCGCGTTCATTCCGATCACCACGAACGGAAACGCCCATTTTCGGTATCCGAGCACGTCGATGACGGCATAAAACAGCAGGAATTCGAGGCAGGCCCAGCCCGCCGAGGCCAGCCCGTAGGAGGTGGTCCAGAGCTTCATGATGACTGGGATCGCGGGGCTGAGCGCGAAGCCGAGCGCGACGCACGCCGCTCCCGTGAGCGCGATGATTTTGAGTTTTTCGCGCGCCGCGCGGCCGCCCATCAGCATTTGACCAAGCAGCAGCCCGAGCAGCGTGGTGGAAATGGTGGGGATGGCGGAGAGCACCGTCCCCCACCCTTCCGCGTGCGTGCGGCCGAGCACCCACAGGTCCACATTCCTCACCAGGTTGTCGCCTTGCAGGTAACTGGCGGGCGGAACCAGGTGCAGCAGCAGGGCGTACGCGCCCAGAATTCCCGCCGCCACTCCGATCTGCACCTTGCGCGAGGCGCCCGCCAGGAACGAGGCCACCAGGTACGCCAGCGCGATGGGCTGTAGGGCGCTGCTCAATTCCACCAGCTCCGGCCTGTTCGAAGAGATGGAAGTGCGCAGCGAGCCCAGCAGGAACAAGATCGCCGCGCGCTTCAGGGCGTTGAGGCGGATCTGCCGCTCCGATTGCGACAGCCGCCGGCGCGCGTAGGCGAAGGGGATCGACATCCCCACCATGAGCATGAACGCCGGCCAGATCACGTCGTAGAATCGCAGCCCCTCCCACTCGGAGTGGTTGAGCTGGTAGGCGATGCCGGCGGCCACGGGAGTTTCGAAGCTGCGCAGGGCCATCAGCAGCGACTTGCCGCCGACGATCCAGAACATGGTGAAGCCGCGAAACGCGTCAAGCGAAACCAGGCGCGGCGCGGCGGCCGGAGCGGGATCGATCTTCTTCTGTGCGTTAACGGACATAGCAACCTCACCGGTGCGCCGGCTTCAGGCGCCGGTCGAACCATCGTACAAATGCGCGTTCGTCGAGAATCATCGTGGGCCAGCCGTGCTTTCCGCCCGGATGCACCACCAGTTCCACCACGCGGCCGAGTTCGGCGGCTCGCTGCCGGAAGCGCTGCGATTGCTCGAGCGGCACCAGCGTATCGGCATCGCCGTGATAGATCAGGATCGGCGGCAGGTTCCTGTCGACGAAGTAAATGGGCGAGGAATCCCGCCCGATCTTTTTCCAGATGGCCATATTCTTCGAGTCCGGGCCAAACGCGCGCACGAAGCTGACAGGCGGTCCGCCGTCGCCCGGGTTCTCCGTGGAAGGTCCCAGGTTCAGCAGATCGGTGACCGGGTAAAAGATGGCCGCCGCCTGCACGGCGCTGGACTCGCGGTCTACCGGGTCGGCGGCGTCCGGCGTTCCGGGGCCGCCGCGCGTTGCGAGCATCAGGCTCAGGTGCCCCCCGGCGCTGCCGCCGGTCACTCCGATGCGAGCGGGGTCGATGCCGAACCTGCGGGCGTTGTGGCGGATGAAGCGAATGCTCCGGTGGACGTCCTCGATGATCTCCATCACCGTCGAAGACGGCTGTGAAATATGGCAGACGTCGAAGACTGTGTAGCCGGCCCACAACAGAGGCGCGGTAAGCGCCGCCGGCGTCTGGCCGGCGCGTTTTGAACGCCACCCCCCGCTGATCATCACCGCGATCCCCAGGCCGTTGGGGTGGCTTGGCCGGAGAACGTCCATGGTCAAGGGTGTGGCGCCGCGGCGGCCGTAGACCACACCGTCGGTGCGGCTGACACTCGGGTGCAGGTAGATCCAGGCGGCCCCGGCCAGGGCGCCCGCCGCGACAAGCAGAATCGCGAGCGCCGCCAGGAGGAAGCGCAGCCGGCGTGGGAACCGTTTCCTCATAGCGACTGTTTCCCGATACTATCACCTTGCGAGGCTACTCTATCCTGAGCGTCACCGTCCCGATGACGGATGGGTTCGAGCCGAGCCCGCAGCGCGTGCCGGGCGCCATCTTCCCTGAAGAAGCCTGAACTGGCTGACCTGGCGGTCCGAAGCGTGATACCGTCTTGGCTGTGATGCTCCTGCCGAAGTATTCCGTGGGGGTGGGCGACCGCTTCGCTCACCAGGCGCGCGCCCAACTGCGCGCCTGCATGATGGCCGCCGCCCAGGGCGTGACCGTCTCGCCGGTGTGGAACAAGTCGCACCGCGAGCACGGCATCGTGGGATCCGCGCCCTCGAGCGTACGCATCGCCGCCGACGCCGCCGTGCGCAAACTCGGGTGGCAACTGCCCTACTTCGTCGATGCCGACCATATCAACCTCGGTACGGTGGACGGCTTCATCGAGGCCAGCGACTTCTTCACGCTCGACGTGGCCGCGGCCATCGGCAGGCCCACGGACACTTCGGCGTTCCTCAACCGCCACCCCGAATTCGCGGATGAGACCGCGCGCTCGGCCGCTGGAAAATATCTGTTCGCCGTTGAGGAGGCCGCGCGCATCTACCGCTACGTCGCCGAGCGCAAGGGCGCGGGCAACTTCGTTACCGAGGTCTCCATGGATGAGACCGACGCACCCCAAACTCCGCCCGAGCTGCGGGTGATTCTGGCGGCGCTCGCCGATCTCGAGGTGCCCGTCCAGACCATCGCGCCCAAGTTCACCGGCCGCTTCAACAAGGGTGTGGATTACGTGGGCGACGCGCGGCAGTTCGAAGCCGAGTTCCGCGCCGATATCGAGGTGATCGCCGAAGCCGTCGAGCGTTACGGCCTGCCCGCCAACCTCAAGCTCAGCGTGCACTCCGGCAGCGACAAGTTCTGCATCTACGGCGCCATCCGCCGCGCCCTGCGCGATTTCGGCGCCGGGGTGCACCTGAAGACCGCCGGCACCACGTGGCTGGAAGAGCTGATCGGGCTTGCCGAGGCGGGCGGGGAAGCGTTGGCGCTGGCCCAGGAGATTTACGCCGGAGCCTACGAGCGCCGCGACGAGCTGTGCGCCCCCTACGCCAGCGTGATCGATATCCGCATGGACCGGCTGCCCGCCCCCGCCGAGGTCTCGGGCTGGAGCGCCGGACAGTTCACCGGCGCCCTGCGGCACGAGCAATCCAACCCCGCTTTCAATCCCGACCTGCGGCAGCTTCTCCATGTCGGCTACAAGATCGCGGCCAAGATGGGCGCGCGCTACCTCGACATGCTGGAAGCCTCCGAGGAGCACATCGCGCGCAACGTAACCGCCAACATCTTCGAACGGCACATCCGCCCCGTTTTCCTATGACTTTCATCAACGAAGACTTTCTGCTGAGCAACGCCGCCGCCCGGCGGCTCTATCACCGCTACGCCGAGCCGGAGCCGATTCTCGACTACCACTGCCACCTGCCCCCCAAGGACCTGGCCGAGAACCGCCGTTTCAACAACCTTTTCGAGATCTGGCTGGAAGGCGATCATTACAAGTGGCGCGCCATGCGGGCCAACGGTGTGGACGAGGCGTTCTGCACCGGCGGCGCTGACCCCTATGACAAGTTCCTGGCCTGGGCGCGCACCGTGCCCCACACCCTGCGCAACCCGCTCTACCATTGGACCCACCTGGAGCTGAAACGCTACTTCGGCATCGACGAGCTGCTCGACGAAACCACCGCCCCCCGCATCTGGCAGCAGGCCAATGAGCGGCTTGCCAGCGAGGATCTGCGCGCCCACGGCATCCTGCGGCGCTTCCGCGTCAAGGCGCTGTGCACCACCGACGACCCCACCGACGACCTTGCCTGCCACAAAGCCCTGGCCGCATCGCGCCTCGAAACCAAGGTCTTTCCGGCCTTCCGGCCCGATAAGGCTCTCAACGTCCACCTGCCCGAGATCTTCAACCCGTGGGTCGACCGCCTGGCTGCCGCCGCCAACCTGGAGATTTCGAGTCTGCAAAATTTCCTTGACGCGCTGCATAAGCGGCACGATTTTTTCCACAGCATGGGTTGCCGGCTGTCGGATCATGGCATGGACCGCTGCTTCGCCCAATTTCCGCCGGAAAGCACTGCGGCCGCCATCTTCGACCGCGCCCGGGCCGGTGAGGCCGCCACGCCCGCCGAGCGTGAGCAGTTCGCCGGCTTCCTGATGGTCTTCTTCGGCCGCCTGGATGCCGCGAAAGGGTGGACCAAGCAGCTCCACCTGGGAGCCCGCCGCAACAATTCCAGCCGAATGCTGGCCCGCCTGGGACCGGATACGGGCTATGATTCCATCGGGGACCTGGGCCAGGGAGAAGCTCTCGGCGCCTACCTGGACCGCCTGGATAGCGAGAACGCCCTCCCCAAGATGATCCTCTACAATCTGAATCCGGCCGACAACTACGTGTTCGCCACCATGGCCGGCAATTTCCAGATCCGGTTCGGAAGCGGATGGTGGTTCCTGGACCAGAAGGAGGGCATGGAGTGGCAGATGAACGCGCTCTCCAACCTCGGACTGCTCTCCCAGTTCCTAGGCATGTTGACCGATTCCCGCTCGTTCGCCTCCTACCCCCGGCACGAGTATTTCCGCCGCGTCCTGTGCAATCTCATCGGCCGCGACATTGAAAATGGGGAAATTCCCGACAGTGATGAACTGACCGGTGCCCTCGTGCGGAGGATCTGCTACGCGAACGCCCGCGAGTACCTGGGCCTGGACGTGTAACCAGCCGTTTTTGTGCGCCTTAGACTGAAATCAACAGGTCTCCACGGGCCTGTTGAAGCGGTTTCGGGTTTCTTGTGGAAAACCTGTGGATGGCGTAAGTACCAGAAGTTCATATACTTACGGGGAATAATTTTGCGTTGGATTTTCACTTGACTTGAAACGCGCAGGGCAATAAGATCCAACTACAAAAGTTTTTGGCGGTTGCGATTCCGTCGAAACTGATTCTCCCATCGAACATCACCCTGGTAGAACAGGG
>JBHGBM010000029.1:0-57525 GCA_041946965.1 Bryobacteraceae bacterium | reverse complement strand
TCCACGATGGCGGTCTTGCCCACGCCCGGCTCGCCGATCAGCACCGGGTTGTTCTTGGTGCGCCGGCACAGGATCTGGACCACGCGTTCCAGTTCGTAGTCGCGCCCGATCAGCGGATCGAGCGTGTTGTCCATGGCCGCCTGGGTCAGATCGCGGCTGAACTCGGAAAGCAGCGAGCTTTCCTTGGGCCGGTTGGACGTCATTTTTTCCGATTGGGAGCGCGCCAGTTCTTCCCGGATGGTCGATAGCCGCAGCCCGCGCTCGTGCAGGATTTCGGCGGCGAAGCATTTCTCCTCCCGCAGCAGCCCCAGCAGCAGGTGTTCGGTGCCGATGTGCTTGTGGTTGAGGCGCTCGGCTTCCTCGGCGCCGTACGCCAGCACACGTTTGCACTCGTGACTGAGGGGCAGATCGACCGAGGTGGAAACTTTCTCCCGGATGGTGGTGTGCCCTTCGATCTGTTTGCGGATCGATTCGATGGCCGCGTGTGAACGGAGAAAGCGGTTCGCCAGGGCCTTGTCCTCGCGGAGCAGACCCAGCAGCAGATGCTCGGTTTCGATGTAGGGGCTGCCGAACTGGCTGGCCTCGTACCGCGCGAAGAAGATGACCCTCCGCGCCTTCTCCGTGTAACGTTCAAACATAAAGCGTGACGCCCCCTACAACTTAAGATACTCCCCGCCCGTTTCCGGTTGCGCGGGATTCGGCATCCATCCCGCCAGCGCGCCTCCCTCGAGGTTCAATACCCGATCCGAGCGGCGCGCGAAATGAAGATTATGAGTCACGAAGACGGTGGTGAGGCCGCGCGCCTTGTGGAGCCGTTCGAGAAGCTCGAAGATCATTTCGCCGGTCCGGAAGTCCAGGTTCCCCGTAGGCTCATCGGCCAAGAGCAGCGAAGGATTGCCCACCAAAGCGCGGGCCAGGACCACTCTCTGCTGTTCGCCTCCGGAAAGTTCGCCCGCGCGATGCGTGGCGCGCGCGCCCAGGCCCACCTCTTCCAGGGTATTGCGTGCCTGGGGAGCCGCTTGCGATAGAGGAATACCCCGGATCAGCAGCGGCATAGCGACGTTTTCCAGCGCGGTGAATTCCGGAAGGAGGTAGTGTATTTGCCAGACAAAACCAATTTCGCGATTGCGGAAATCGGCGAGTTCCGAATCAGCGAGCCCAGAAAGATCTCTCGCCCGGTAGTATATCGTACCCGCGCTGGGCCTGTCGAGGCCGCCTAACATGTGCAAAAGAGTGGACTTGCCCGCGCCGGATTCTCCCACAAGCGCCAGGCGCTCGCCGCAGTACACTTCCAGGTTCAGGTCCTGGAACACCACGAGGTCGCTATCGCCCGACTTGTAGACCTTGGAAAGGCCCTCGGCGCGGATCAGGACATCCGCCATGCGACTACGATATCACCCCGGCGTGCAGTACCATACGGCCATGAGTCACAATCGCCGCGTGTTCCTGAGCGCGTCCGCTGCCGCCGCCGTCGTGGGGGCCAACGACCGTATCCGCATCGCCGGAATTGGAACCGGCGGCCGCTGCCGCTACCTGCTCAGCGTGGCGGTGAAAGAGCCCCACACGGAACTGGTGGCGGTCGCCGACGTTTACGAGCCGCGCCGCGCCGAGATTCGCAAGTTCGCGCCCGCCGCGCAGGAGTATGTGGATTACCGCCGGTTGCTCGAGCGCAAAGACATTGACGCCGTTTTCGTCGGCTCGCCCGACCACTGGCACGTCCCCATGGCCGTGGACGCCGTGCGCGCGGGCAAGGACGTCTACGTGGAAAAGCCCCTCACCAAGACCATCGCCGAAGGCCCGCTCATCGAAAAGGCCGTGGCGGAAACCGGGCGCGTGCTTCAGGCGGGCTACCAGCAGCGCAGTTGGCCGCACTTCATGGCGGCGCGCGAGCACATGCCCAAGCTCGGCAAAGTGACCCTGGTGATGTCCTCGTGGTACCAGAATTACCGCCGGCTCACACCGGCCCAGGCCAAGGTGGACGCCGCGAAACTCGACTGGAAGCGCTGGCTGGGCAACGCGCCCGCGCAGCCGCTCGACCCCTTCAAGTACTACCGCTGGCGCTGGTTCTGGGATTTTGGCGGCGGGCACCTCACGGACTTGCACTCCCATTACGGCGACGTCATCCACTGGTACATGAACGCCTACCAGCCGGAATCGGCGAAGTCCATGGGCGGGCGGTATATGCTCGAGCACCTGGAGTGTCCGGACACCATCACCACCGCGTGGCGATACCGGGGTTTTCAGGTGGTGTACAACGGCACTTTGGTGTGCACCATGGAGGGCGGCAACATCATCTTCCGCGGCACCGACGCCATGATGCGCATCAATCGCGACGGCTTCGCGATCTACCCGGAGGGCAAAGTGCCGCCGGAGAAGACGCACCTGCCGGAGCCTGTCGTGGCCATGCGCTCCGAGCACGACGGCACCATCGACCACGTGCGGAACTTCTTGGAGTGCGTGCGCTCACGCCGCACGCCCAACGCGCCGGTCGCCGAAGCCGTGGCGGCCGCCGCCGCGGCGCACATGGGAAACGCGGCGCTGAAGGCTTAATTCAGGCCAGCGCCCTGCGGCAATACTCCAGGCACTTGCGCACTTCCGCCACCGTGTCCGCGCCCTTGTACTCGTACTCGATGTTGGCGGGGAACTTGTACTTCTTCCGCTTCATGAGCTGGAGCACTTCCTTTACCGGCGTGTCGCCTTCGCCAAAAGGCATGTTGGGACCCAGGTTCTTCTTGCGGTCCTTCAGGTGAACGATGGTCATCCGGCTGGCCCACTTTTCGGTGAACGCCACCGGGTCGAACCCGCCCGCGAGGAAGTGGCCGATGTCGAGGTTCACGCCGATGTACTTCGACTGCTTCATGGCCTTCTCGAAACTTTCGGGCGTGGCGAACTCGTTGGGATCGTCGATCTTCGAGTGGCCGTGCATGCCGACCGTGATCTTGTACTTCTCCGCGAATCGCACCACGCGCGGCGTGACGCTCACGTTCGCCGAGGAAGTGATGATCTTCACCCCCAGCGCCCGCGCCATGCGGAAGCCGTTTTCGATCTCCGCGTCGCTCTGGTTGTCGCGAAACGCATAGCTGAAGGCGGACAACGTGATGCCCGCGTCCTTGAACTTCTTCGCCACCACCTTGAGATCGGCCGGTTCGCCCGCGCGCGTCTTGAGGTGGCCGTCCCACAACTCGCACTCGCTGAGACCGATTTCGCGCATGGCCTGGATGGCCTCGTCGAGCGAGCGGTCGCGGAAGCTGTAAGATTGCACGCCGATGGTGACGCCGCCGAAACGCGAAACCGGAACCGCCATGGCTCCCAGCGCGAGTTTCCCGAAATGCCGTCTGCTGTACATACGCCTGCCATTCTACCTGCACGCGGCTACACTGGGGGAAGATGATTCGATCCGCAAGGACCCTGGCCCAGGTGCTCGAAGCGGCGCCGGGCTCCGATACGGCGCTCGTCCTGCCCGACACCGGAACCGCCGTCAGCTACGGCGGGCTGCGCGGCCGCGTGCGCGCCATGGCCGCGGGGTTGCGCGCCGCGGGCATCGCGCCGGGCGACCGCGTGGCCATCGCGCTGCCGAATGGGCTCGACACTGTCGTGGCGTTCCTGGCGGCGGCCATGGCCGCGACCGCCGCGCCGCTCAATCCCAACTACAAGTACGAAGAGTTCTGTTTCTACATGGAGGACACCAACGCGCGCGCGCTCATCGCCGCCGGTTGCGACGAGGCCTGCCGGGCCGCCGCCGCGCGCGGCATCCCGGTCTTCGGCCCGGACCTGGCCGCTTCCGGCCCCGCGCCCGAGCCCGAACCCGACGACGTCGCGCTGGTCTTGCACACCAGCGGCAGCACGGGCCGGCCGAAGCGCGTGCCGCTGCGCCATCGCAACCTGGCGATCTCGGCGGGCAACATCCGTGACACGTACCGCCTCGGGCCGGAGGACGTTTCGCTGTGCCTCATGCCGCTGTTCCACGTGCATGGCCTGATGGCGTCCGCCATGGCCACGCTGTACTCGGGCGGCGCGGCGGTGATCCCTTCGCGCTTCAACCCCCTGGCGTTCTGGCGGCTGGTGCGCGAGCACAACGTGACGTGGTACTCGGCGGTGCCCTCCATCCATCAACTCGTGCTGGCGCGCGGCCGCGGCGGCGAGCACCGGCTGCGTTTCGTGCGCTCGTGCAGTTCCGCGCTCGCGCCGGACCTGATGAGCAGGATGGAAGACCTCTTCGGCGTCCCCGTGCTGGAGGCTTACGGCATGACCGAAGCTTCGCACCAGATGGCATCCAACCCGCTGCCGCCGGGCGTGCGCAAACCCGCCAGCGTGGGGCGCGGAACCGGCATCGGAATCCGCATCCTCGACGAGCAGGGGCAGCCGCTCGCGCCGGGGCAGCCGGGCGAGGTGTGCATCATGGGTCCCACGGTCATCCGCGAGTACGAGAACAACCCCGAGGCCACCGCGAAAGCGTTTTTCGGCGAATGGTTCCGCACGGGCGATCAGGGCGTTCTGGATGAAGACGGCTACCTGCATCTGACTGGGCGCCTGAAAGAGCTGATCAACCGCGGCGGCGAAAAGATCGGCCCGCGCGAAATCGACGACGTGCTGCTCTCCCATCCCGCCGTCGCGGAGGCCGTGTGTTTCGGCATGCCGCATCCCACCTGGGGCGAGGAAGTGGCCGCGGCCGCGGTGGCGCGCGAGGGCGCCGAACTCACCGAGGAAAGCCTGATCGCCTTCTGCCGCGAGCGCCTGGCCGAGTTCAAGTGCCCCAAGAAGATCCACATCGTGAAGGCGCTGCCGCGCACGGCCAGCGGCAAGATCCAGCGGCTGAACGTGGCCAAGGCCTTCGTATGAGGATCGCGATCGCCGGCGCGGGCGCGGTGGGCGCGTACCTCGGCGCGGCCCTGCACCGCGCCGGCCAGGACGTCCGGCTGCTGGCGCGCGGCGCGCAACTTGGCGCCATCGCAGCGCGCGGGGTGCGCGTCACGGGCGCGAGCGAGTTCCAGGCGCACCCGCCTGCCACCGGCGATGCGAACGAGATCGGGCCGGTGGACGTGGTGTTTCTCGGAGTGAAGGCCCACAGCCTCACGGAACTTGCGCCGCGGCTCGCCCCGCTGCTCGGTCCCGAAACCGCCGTGGTCACCCTGCAAAATGGCGTGCCGTGGTGGTATTTCGCGGACCTGCCGCTGGAGCGCGTGGACCCGGGCGGCGTGATCGCCGCCGCGATCGAGCGCCGCCGCGTGGTAGGCGGCATCGTCTACCTTTCGGTGGAGTTGATGGAGCCCGGCGTGGTGCGGCACGTGGCCGGCAGCCGCATCACCATCGGCGAGCCGGGCGGCGAACGCACCGGGCGCTGCCGCCTGATCGCGCAGGCGCTGGCGGCCGCGGGTCTGCGCTGCCCCGTCACCGCGCACATCCGCGAGGAGATCTGGGTCAAGGTGCTCGGCAACATGGCTTTCAACCCGATGAGCGCGCTCGGCCGCGCCACGCTCGACCGCATCACCGGCGACCCGGACGCCCGCGCGCTGGCCCGCGCCATCATGGAGGAGGGCGAAGCCGTGAGCGCGAAGCTCGGCATGCGGCTGCCGGTGGGGATCGAGCAGCGGCTGGCCGGAGCGGCGAAAGTGGGCGCGCATAAGACCTCCATGCTGCAAGACCTGGAAGCGGGCCGCAGGCTGGAGCTCGAGCCGATTGTGGGCGCGGTGCTGGAGATCGGAGACCGGCTCGGCATCGCGATGCCCGCCACGCGCGCGGTTTACGCCTGCGCCAGGCTGCTGCAACCTGTACAATAGGGAGCAATGCCTGGAAGCAGAATATCGATCTGGTTTTTTATCGGCACGCTTCTGCTGGTTTACGGAATCCTCATTCTGGGGTCTGGCATCTACGAGTGGGCGAACCCCTCGGCGCAGAAAGTGGCGCTGGGGCGCCTGCACGCGGCCGTCTGGTGGGGCGCGCTGCTGATTGCCCTGGGGGCGTTCTACTCCATCAGGTTCCGCCCGGGCAAGGGCGGGTAACGCGGGGCGGACGCCGCCGCTATTTCACCGGCACCTGCTCCACGATGCGGATGCCGAAACCCTCGAGCGCCACGATCTTCCGCGGATGGTTTGTCAGCAGCCGTATGGTGCGCAGGCCGAGGCCGGAGAGGATCTGCGCGCCGATGCCGCTTTCATACTGAAGCTGCCGCTGGCCCGCCGTCCCCGCGTAGTGCATGAACTCGCGGGAGTGCGCCACGAGTTTGTCCTCGTTGATGCGCAGCCCGCGCCCGCTGTGCCGCAGGTAGACCAGCACGCCGCGTCCCTCTTCGGCGATGCACCGCAGCGAGCTGCGGATCAGGTTGCGGCAGTCGCACTCGGCGGAGCCGAACACGTCGCCGAAGACGCAGTGCTGGTGCATGCGGACCAGCACCCCTTCCTCGCCGGCCACCTCCCCGCGCACCAGCGCCAGGTGGGTTTCGGCATGACACGTAAAGGCGATGCTGCGGAACGGCCCGAACTCGGTTTGGATGCAGCCTTCGGCGGCGCGGTGCACGATGCGCTCATGGGCCATGCGGTAGCGGATCAGTTCGGCCACCGAGATCAGTTTCATCGAGTGGCGCTCGCAAAACTCCTCCAGTTGCGGCACGCGCGCCATGGTGCCGTCCTCGTTCATGATTTCGCAGATCACTCCCGCGGGCGTCATGCCGGCCAGGCGGGCCAGGTCCACGCTGGCCTCGGTCTGTCCCGCGCGCACCAGCACTCCGCCGGGAACGGCGCGCAGCGGGAAGACGTGGCCGGGCCGCGCGAGATCCTCGGGGCGGCACTCCGGGTCCACGGCCTTGCGGATGGTGGTGGCCCGGTCGCAGGCCGAAATGCCCGTGGTGGTGCCTCCGCGCGCGTCGATCGACTCGCAGAATGCGGTGCCGAAATTGGAGGTATTATGGGGAGACATTAACGGCAACCGCAGGGCGTCGCAGCGTTCGGCCGTCAGGGCGAGGCAGATCAACCCGCGTCCGTGCGTGGCCATAAAATTGATGATTTCGGGAGTGACTGTTTCCGCGGCTATCGTCAGGTCGCCCTCGTTTTCCCGGTCCTCGTCATCGACTACGACCAGCATGCGGCCGGCGCGCAGTTCTTCGAGGGCCTCGGGGATGGAAGCGAAGGGCATACTTCGATTATAGCGGCGCGCATATTATGAACTCCGATCGCCTGCGCTATTACGGCTTCGCGGCATTCACCGGCGTACTGCTGCTGCTCAACCTCACGGGCGCGTTCAAGACCGTGTTCGGCATCGACACGGCCATCGTGATCACGCTGCTCGCGGGCTACAAGACCTTCTACAACGCCATTTCCGCGCTGCTCGAGAAGAAGATCTCCGCCGATATCGCCCTGTGCGTGGCGGTGATCGCGGCGCTTTCGGCAGGCGAGTACCTGGCCGCCGCCGAGGCCATGTTCATCGTGCTGGTGGGGGAGGGGCTGGAATCCTACGCCGCCGGGCGCACCGAGGCGGCCATCCACAAGTTCGTGGAGCAACTGCCGCGGCGCGCACGCCTGCTGCGCGACGGCCGCGAGGAGGAGGTGGACGCCGCCTCGCTCGTGCCCGGCGACGTCATCGTGGTGCGCGCGGGCGAGCGGCTGGCGGCGGACGGCTTCATCCACCAGGGCGCCTCCAGCATCGACGAAAGCTCCGTGACCGGCGAGCCGCTGCCGCGCGACAAGCAATCCGGCGACGAGGTCTTCTCCGGCACCCTGAACGGCAACGGCCTGCTGCTGGTGACGGTTTCGCGCGCGGGTGCAGAGACCACGCTGGCGCGCGTGGCGCAGCTTGTGGAGGCCGCCAGGGACAAGCAGGCCCCCGTCGAGCGCCGTGCGGACCGCTACGCCAAGTACTTCCTGCCCGCGCTGCTGCTGGCGGGCGGCCTCACCTACTACTTCACCGGAAACTGGCTGCGCACGGTCGCGGTGCTGATTGTGGCTTGCCCGTGCGCGCTCATCCTGGCGACCCCGACCGCGATGGTGGCGGCCATCGGGGGGCTCGCGCGGCGCGGCATCCTGGTGCGCAGCGGCGCGGTTCTGGAACGCGCCGCCAAGGTCGATACGGTAGTCTTCGACAAGACCGGCACGGTGACCGAGGGACGCTTCGAGATCGTCCGCATCCTGCCGCTGGAGCGCGGGGAAGACGAACTGCTGGCGCTGGCCGCCGCGGCCGAAAGCGGCTCCGACCACACGCTGGCCCGCATCATTGTGCAGGAGGCCGCGCGGAGGGGTCTGGCGGTGGGCGCCGCCGCCGATGCCCGGGTGCTGCCGGGCCGCGGCGTGGAGTGCCGCCTCGGCGGGCGCGCGATCAGGGCGGGGAACGCCGCGTTTCTCGCCGAGACCGGCGTACGGGCAACGGACCACCTGCTGGCGGAGGCCGACCGCCTGGGCGCCACCGCCGTGCTGGTGGCCGAGAACGACCATCTGGCGGGCGCCATCCTGCTGCGCGACCGCGTGCGCGAGGGCATCCGTGAAGCTGTGCGGTCGCTCGAAGCCGGCGGCATCCGGCGCCAGGTGATCCTCACGGGCGACCGCCGCCGCGCCGCCGAAGCCATAGCGCGCGAAATCGGCATCGCCCTCGTGGAAGCGGAACTGCTGCCGGAGCAGAAGCTGGACCGCATCCGGCAACTGGCGGCCGAGGGCGGCACCGTCGCCATGCTGGGCGACGGCATCAACGACGCTCCGGGCCTGGCGGCGGCCGACGTCGGCGTGGCCGTGAAAGGCGCCAGCGACATCACCGCCGAAGCCGCGGGCGTGGTGTACCTTCCTCATTCGCTGGAACGGCTGCCGAGCCTGTTCGAGGTCAGCCGCAGGGCGGTTCGCACCGCGTGGCAGAACATCATCCTTTTCGCGGGCGTGGTGAACTTCACCGCGGTGATCCTGTGTGCTACGGGGTGGATCGGACCCATCGGCGCTGCGTTCACGCACCAGCTTTCCTCGGCCTTCGTGATGATGAACTCGTTGCGGCTGCTGCGGATTCCCAGGCGGCGCCGCCGGCTTCCGCATCTGCGGTTGGCGCCCGTGTGGGAGCGCATCAGGGTAGCCGCGGGCCGCCTGGATCCGGCTGCGGCGTTCCACTGGGTGCTGTTGCGCTGGAAGCCGGCTCTGGGGGTGGCGGCGGCGCTCCTCGTGCTGAACGGTTTCTACAAGCTTGCCCCCGAGGAGACCGGGGTCATCGAGCGCTTCGGACGTAAGGTGACGCCGTTTGCCGGTCCAGGCCTGCACTACAAGCTGCCCTGGCCGGTGGAAAAACTCACGCGCATCCAGGCCGCGCGGGTGCGCGTGGTCGAGGTGGGTTACCGCTCCGCCTCGGCCACGCCGGACGCCGAACCCGCCGCCTACGAGTGGAACGTGCAGCACCGCTCCGGGCGCTTCCAGAAGAAGCCCGAGGAGTCGCTCATGCTCACCGGCGATCAGAACATGATCGAGGTGAACGCCACGGTACATTACAACATCGCGCGGCCGGACGATTTCCTTTTCCGCCAGAGCGACGGCGACACCACGGTGCGCGCGGCCGCCGAGTCCGTTCTGCAAACGCTCGCCAACGCCACCCCAATCGATGCCGTGCTGACGATCGGCCGCCTGGAGATGGAGCGGCGCGCCGCGGAGGAATTGCAGCGGCGGCTTGACCGCTACGGCGCGGGCGTGCGTGTGCTGCGCGTAAAGTTGCAGGACGTGCATCCGTCCCTCGAAGTGGTGGATGCGTTCCGCGAAGTGGCGGGCGCCTACGAAGAGAAGAACCGCATGATCAACGAAGCGCAGGCCTACCGCAACGAACAGGTCGCCCTGGCGCGCGGTAATGCGCAGGCGCGGCTGCGCAACGCCGAAGCCTACACCATCGGCCGCCGCAACCGCGCCGCCGGCGACGCGGCCCGCTTCACGCAGCTCGAAGAATGGTTCCGCCGCGCGCCCGGCCCCAATGAGACGCGCCTGTACCTGGAGACCATGGAACAGGTGCTGCCCGGCCGCAAGAAAATGATTGTCGATTCCACCCGGGGCAGGCGGCACCTGCTGCTGCTCGAAGACGGCGTGGAAATCGCGCCGCCCGGCGCCGCGATCGTGGCGCCGCCCAAACCGATGTTCCGCGACGAGAGTGAATAAATGTTGGAACGCTACCGCAAATACCTGCCCGCCGCCCTCGCCGCGGCCGCCGCGCTGATCCTTTATCTCAGCTTCTACTCGGTGAGGGAGACCGAGTTCGTGCTGGTGGTCCAGTTCGGCCAGCCGCTCTACACCGTGACCGACGCGGGGTTGCACGCAAAATGGCCGTTCCAGACGGCGCTGTACTTCGACCGCCGGCTGCGTGTGTACAACCCGCGTCCCTCCGAGTTCCTCACCCGCGACAAGAAGAACCTGGTGGTGGAAAACTACGTGGTCTGGCGCATTCAGGATCCGCAGCGCTTCGTGCAGACCGTGGGCGATGCCACTGCGGCCGAGATGCGGCTTCATGACATCATCTGGTCCGGGCTCTCCGCCGCGCTCGGCACGCACGACCTCGAATCGATCGTCTCCACCTCGCCCGACAAGCTGGAAGCCGCGCGCATGCTCGACAACCTCACCGCGCTTACCGACCGCGCGGCGCTGGATCAGTATGGCATAACCGTGGTGGACGTGCGCATCAAGCGCCTGAACCTGCCGGAGCAGAACAAGCAAAGCGTCTACGCGCGCATGCGCGCCGAACGCGAGCGCATCGCCAGGCAGTATCGCGCGGAGGGCGAGGAGCAGGCGCTCAGCATCCGCGCCGATGCCGACCGCCAGCGCGAGGAAATCCTCTCGGTGGCCTACAAGCAGGCGGAGAAGGTGAGGGGCGAGGGCGACGCCGAGTCCACCCGCATCTACGGTCAGGCGTATTCCCGGAACCCGCGGCTTTACAAGCTTCTGCGAACGCTCGAGGCGTACAAGAAGGTTCTGGACGATAAGACCACGGCGGTGCTCAGCTCGGACAGCGAGTTGCTGCGCGTGCTGACCCACGGCGAGGCGGGCGTGAGATGAGCACGCTGGCCATTCCGGCGCGGGAACCGCAGCGCCGTTGGACGGCGCGGCGCATCGCGACCGGCATTGTTGTGCTGTGGCTGCTGACGGGCGTCTACCTGGTCGCCCCGGACCAGCAGGCGGTCGAGACGCGCTTCGGCCGCGTGGTGGACCGGCGCGTGATGCCGGGCATACATTTTTCCATGCCGTGGCCCATCGACCGGGTCACGCGCCTGAAGGTCAGGCAGTTGCAGCGGCTGGTGGTGGGCGGCGACCTGCCGGATGGCGTGCTGGGCCGCAGCCAGCCCGCGCAATCGCAGTTTCTCACCGGCGACCAGAACCTGATCCACATGCGCGTCGTGGTTCAATATTCCGTGGGCGTGCCGGTGGATTACCTGTTCCGTAACGCGGACGTGGCGCGCGCCGTGGGCGCCGCGGTGGAAGCCGAGCTCGCCCGCCGCGTGGCGCACCGCGGCGTGGACGCGGTGCTGACCACGGAAAAGTCCGCCATCCAGGAAGAAGTGCGGGAGGGTGCCCAGCGCCGCCTCAACCAGTACGACTCCGGGGTGCTGCTCTCGACCGTCAACATAGAAACCGCCGGGCCGCCGCCCGAAGCCGCCGACGCGTTCCGCGACGTGGCCAGCGCGCGCGCCGACGCCGCGCGCATTGTCAACGAGTCGCAGGGCTACGCGAACGACGTGATCCCCAAGGCGCGCGGCGAAGCGCGGCAGTTGCTGGAGTCCTCGGAGGCCTACAAGCAGCGCAAGATCAATGAAGCCGCGGGCGACGCGGCCCGGTTCACGCAGGTGGCGGCGGAATACGACAAGGCCGCCCAGGTCACCGGACGCCGCCTCTACGTGGAAACCATGGAGCAGATTCTTCCACGAATCAAGAAGCTGATTGTGGATCCGAACGGCAACCTGGATCTCACCATCATCCGGAGGGGAGATGCTCCCAAGAATTAGCGTGTTGATGTTGGCCGCCATGACGCTCTCCGCCCAAATCCGTCCTGAGCAACTCCGGTGCGAGTACCGCACCAATCCCCTCGGTATCGACGAACGCGCGCCGCATCTCGCGTGGGTGCTCGGCGGGCCGGGCGCCGGGGCGCGCGGCGTGCGACAATCCGCCTACCGCGTGCTCGCCGCTTCCAGCGAAGCCGCGCTGGCGAAGAATCGCGGCGACCTGTGGGACTCCGGCCGTGTGGCGTCGGACGAATCCGCGCATGTGGTCTACAAGGGCAAGCCGCTTGCTTCCGGCGCGCGCGTCTACTGGAAAGTGCGGGTGTGGGACGGGACGGGAAAGGCCTCGGCGTGGAGCGCCCCCGCGATGTGGAGCATGGGGCTGCTGGAGGCCTCCGACTGGAAAGGCAAGTGGATCGGCCGCGACGACACCGGCATCTACAAGAGTCCCCACAGCCCCTTCCGCGACCTGGAGGAAGCCCACTGGCTCGGCGGCCTGAACGAGTTCAACGCCACGATCCCGATCCCGGACCGGCCTATCGTGCGCGCGGTGGCAGTGATGGCCGCGGAGAGCCGGTTCCAGTTCTTCATCAACGGAAAGCTCGCCGGCCGCGGTTCCGCGCCGCGGCTCCCTGAAGTGCTGGATGTCGCGCCGTTCCTCAAGCCTGGGCCTAACACCGTCTCCGCCAAGGTCACCGCGCCCACGGGCGCCACACCGGCCATCGTCGCTTCGCTGCGCGTGGAATTCGCCTCGGGCGAACCGCTGATCATCCGCACCCGCGAGGCGGTCCCCGGCTCCAAGGACCTCGGCCCCGCCAAAGACCTGGGCTATGCCGAGGAGCGGGCGCTGCCCGGCCGCATGCTGCGCAAGGAATTCGAAGCGAAACCGAAGCTCACGCGCGCCACCGCATACGTCTCCGGGCTGGGTCTCTACGAGCTGTACCTCAACGGTGAGAAGGCCGGCGATCACGTGCTCGCACCCAACCTCACCGATTACGACAAGCGCGTGTTCTATGTCACTTACGACGTCACCCGCCAGGTGCGCACCGGGCGCAACACCATCGGGCTCATGCTGGGCAATGGCCGTTACTGGGCGCCGCGCGCGCAGGTCCCGGTGCCCATGCGTTCGTTCGGCTATCCCAAGGCGCTGGTGCAGATCGAGCTCGAATACGCCGGCGGCGGCAAATCCATGGTCGTAAGCGACGAGACGTGGAAGCTCACCACCGAAGGCCCCATCCGCGCCAACAACGAGTTCGATGGCGAGGAGTACGACGCGCGGGCCGAATCGCCCGAGGATTCGAAGTGGGAGCCCGCGCAAGGCGTCGCGGCGCCTGCCGGCCGTCTTGTGGCGCAGATGGCCGAGCCGCTGCGCGTCATCGAAACGCTGAAGCCCGTGAAGCTCACCGAGTTGCGTCCCGGCGTATGGATCTTCGACATGGGCCAGAACATGGTGGGCTGGTGCCGCCTGCGCGTGGAAGGCCCGCGCGGTGCGGCGGTCCGCATGCGCTTCGCCGAAACCTTGCGCGAGGACGGCTCGCTCTACACGGCCAACCTGCGCTCGGCGCGCGCCACCGACGTCTACACGCTCAAAGGCGGCGGGCCCGAAACCTGGGAGCCGCGCTTCACCTATCACGGCTTCCGCTTCGTGGAGGTCACCGGCTTCCCCGGCAAGCCCACACCGGCGGCGCTCGAAGGCCGCGTGGTCCACGACGACATGACGCGCATCGCGGACTTCGCCACTTCCAACGAGCTGCTCAACCGCATCCACCGGAACATCCTCTGGGGCGTGCGCGGCAACTACCGCAGCATCCCCACGGACTGCCCGCAGCGCGACGAGCGCCAGGGCTGGCTCGGCGACCGCTCCATGGTGAGCCGCGGCGAATCGTACCTGCACGACGTGGCGGCGTTCTACACCAAGTGGGTTGCGGACCTGGAGGATTCGCAGCGGCCCACCGGCAGCATTCCCGACGTTTCGCCCAACTACTGGGTGATGTACAACGATGACGTCACCTGGCCGAGCACCTTCCTGTTCGTCCCCGGCATGCTCTACGAGCAGTACGGCGACCTGCGGCCTATCGAGCGGCACTATCCGGCGCTGCGCAAGTGGATCGAGTACATGCGCGGCTTCCTCAAAGACGGCCTGATGCCCAAGGACACCTACGGCGACTGGTGCGTGCCGCCGGAATCGCCCTCCCTGATCCACTCGAAGGATCCCGCGCGCCGCACCGACGGCACGCTCATCGGCACCGCGTATTACGCGCACCTGCTGCGCTTGATGGCCCGCTACGCGCGGCTCATCGGCCGGATGGAGGACGCCGGCGAGTACGAAACACTCGCGGGCACGGTGAGCGGCGCGTTTCAGAAACGTTTCTACAACTCCGCGGAGCGGGTCTACGGCAACGGCACTCAGACCAGCAGCATCCTGCCGCTGATGTTCCACCTTGCCCCGGAGGAGCACCGCCAGCCGGTGTTCGCCTCGCTGGTGCGCAAGATCGAGCGGGAGAGCAAGGGCCACGTGGGTACGGGGCTGATCGGCGCGCAGTGGCTGATGCGCACGCTCTCCGATAACGGCCGCGCCGACCTCGCCTACACCATCGCGACCCAGAGAGACTACCCTGGCTGGGGCTACATGATTTCGAAAGACGCCACCACCATCTGGGAGCTGTGGAACGGCGACACCGCCGACCCGGCTATGAACTCGGGCAACCACGTGATGCAGATCGGCGACCTCGCCGTGTGGATGTACGAGTACCTGGGCGGCATCCGCAGCGATCCCGAAAGGCCCGGCTTCAAGCACGTGATCGTCAAGCCTTACCCCGTGGCGGGGCTCGATTGGGCGAAGGCTTCGCACCGCTCCCTGTACGGGACCATCGCCACCGAATGGAAGCGCGCCGGCGGCCGCTTCCACCTGAACGTTACGATTCCGCCGAACAGCACGGCCACGGTGTATCTGCCCTCGGGCGCCGTGCGCCAAATCGAATCGGGGACTTACAGCTTCGATGAATAACCTGAATCGCAGAGAATTCCTGGGCGCGGCGGGCACGCTCGCGGCCCCTTTGCGCAAGCGTCCGAACATCCTCTTCCTCATGCCGGACCAGTTGCGCGCGCAGGCTCTGGGCTACATGGGCAATCGCGACGTGCGCACTCCCCACATCGACCGGCTTGCCGGCGAGAGCCTCGTGGTGCGCAACACGCTGGCGAACACGCCGGTGTGCTGCCCCGCGCGCGCCGTGCTGCTCACCGGGCAATACGCGCACCGCAACGGCATGGTGGCGAACGACCTGAGGCTGCGCGAGAACAGCATCGGCCTGGCGAAGACCCTGCGCCATGCGGGCTACCGCACCGGTTTCATCGGCAAGTGGCACCTCGACGGCGGCCCGCGCATGCCCGGCTACGTTCCCCCCGGTCCGCGCCGGCAGGGTTTCGAGTTTTGGGCGGCGAACGAGTGCAGCCACCAGCACTTCGACACGCAGTACTTCCGCGACAGCGCCGAGCCGATCCCCATCCGCAAGTTCGAGCCCGAAGCCTGGACGGACCTCGGCATCGAGTTCCTGCGCGCGGCGGACAAGCGCCCGTGGTTCCTCACCATCCAGATGGGTCCTCCGCACGATCCCTACAAGGCTCCCCCGGAGTACGCGCGCCGCTACGATCCCGCCCGCCTCACCATGCGCCCCAACTGGCGCAAGGCGGAACGCGCGCCCGGTCCGGAAGCCATCGCCGAGTATTACGGCATGATCACGGCCATCGACGACCAGGTGGGCCGCATCCTGCGCGAGCTCGAAACCCTCGGCATGGCCGAGGACACCATCGTGCTGTTCTCCTCCGATCACGGCGACATGCTCGGCTCGCACGGGCTGCGGCTGAAACGCAAGCCGTGGGAAGAATCCGTGCTGGTGCCCGGCATCATCCGCTACCCGCGGGCGCTCAAGCGCGGCACGAGCGACTGCATCTTCACCCACGTGGATTTCGCGCCCACGCTGCTTGGCTTCTGCGGCATCCAGCCGCCCGCGGGCATGCAGGGCGCGGACCTCTCCGGCCCGCTGGCGGGCAAGGGACAGGGCCCCGATTCCGCCTTCTTCCAGATCTTCGGCCCCTACGCGGGCGACGGCACGGACGACGGCTGGCGCGGCGTCCGCACCCGCCGCTACATGTACGCGCGCTACGAGTCCAGGCCGTGGGTGCTCTACGACCTGGAGAAGGACCCCTACCAGATGAACAACCTGGCCGATTCGAAGCCGTTGGTGGACCAGATGGAGCGCCGGCTGAACGAGTGGATGTCGCGCACCGGCGATTCCTGGAAGTACAACTGGCACGCGCCGGTGGAAGACAACGGCCGCCTTTACCGCTCGAAGACCTTTTACACCGTGGACGAATATCTTGCCTGGGCGAAGGAGCAGTAACTCATGAGCCGCAATCGCTACGATGCGCATAAGAGCAAGCAGCGCCGGGACCGCATCCGGCGCGAGAAGAACCGGCAGCCGGAGCCGCCGATTCCCGAGATTGCGCATCCGTTTGCCGCCGAGCGCGCCATGCGTGGAATCCATGCGCTCATGAAGGGCCAGCAGTTCGAGAACGCCGGCCAGATCAACGCGAAGCTTGCCGAGTTGGCCGGCGAGGGCCGGGTTTCCGAAATGGCGGCGGCCTGGAAACAGGACGACCCGAAGTGGCGCGCGCAGGAACTGGCCTACGACGCCCTGGAAACGGATGATCTCGTGGAGGCCCTGTCGCTGATCAATGAGGCGCTCCAGCTCGATCCGGACTGCACCGATGCGCAGCGTCTGATGGTGTCGTTGGTTCCCGCTTCTCTCGATAACAAGATCCATCTCATGCGGGAAGTGGTGGAGAAAGCCGAAGCGAACCTCGGAGAGGAGTTCTTTCGCGAGAACCTTGGCCACTTCTGGGGAACGATCTCGACGCGCCCTTACATGCGCGCAAAACAGCACCTGGGCGAGCTGCTGGTGGAATCCGGCGACTTTGAGGCGGGCGCCGAAGTTTTCCGGCGCATGCTGGAACTGAATCCCGGCGATAATCAGGGTATTCGTTATGAGCTCCTGGCGTTGTACCTGGCCTTGCGGCAGCCGCAGAAAGCCGGCGAGCTGATGTCGTGCTACCCGGATGAGGACAAGACCTTCTGTACGTTCGCCTGGGGGCGCGTGATGGCACGATGGCAGGCCGGCGAAACCCGCGAAGCGGAATTGGCGCTGGCACGCGCCAGAAAGGTGAATCCGTACGCCGAGCGGTACTTCTCCGGCGCCCGCAAGGCGCCCGCGAATCCCCCGCCTTTTTTCCGCCCCGGCGAGGACTCGGAAGCGCAGACGAGCGCAAGCGAACTGGCGCTCGCCTTGAAGCACAACCCCGGGTTTTGCGACTGGCTCCGAGAACGTCAATGACACGAATTGTTGCAGTTCTAATCCTGCTTTGTTCCCGCGCGGCGTACGCGCAACGCTGTGCGGCGCCGGCCGACGATCAGGCGATCCGGCGGATTGCCGCTGAATGGAAGGAAGGCTATAACGGCGGGGATGCCGCGAAAGTCGCCGCGCTCTACGACGAGAACGCCTACTACCTCACGCAGCATTTCGCCACCGGCATCGTGCACGGGCGCTCCCGCATTCAGGCCTACGTGCAGCGCGGCGTGGACGCGCGCTACCGCGTCGAGCGCATCGAAGTCCTGGTTACGGCGTGCTCCGGAGATTTCGGTTACACTATCGCCCGGTACGAATCCGATAATGCCGGGAGGAAGGATTTCGGCGTCAACCTGGTTGTGCTCCGGAAGACCGGGGGCCGCTGGCGGATCGTGGCTCACGAATCCGCCGTCCCGGATCCGGCCCTGGACCCCGCCGGACGCCGTTAGATAAACTGCCTTTTTGATCTCTCGATGAACCTGAGAAGAAAGGAAGTCAAGATGCGTTTTGCCGGTGTTCTCGTTTTGACCGCATTCCTTGCCGCTTTGGCCCCTTCCCTCGCGGAGGTGCAGAACCAGCCGCAGACTCCCCCGCTTGACGTGCCTTTCGTCCCCACGCCGGAGAATGTGGTCGCCGAAATGCTGAAGCTCGCCGGTGTTCACAAAGGCGATACGCTCTACGACCTCGGCTGCGGCGACGGCCGCATCGTAATCACGGCCGCCAAACAGTATGGGATCCGCGGCGTCGGGATCGACCTCAACCCCGAGCGCATCAAGGAAGCTCGCGAGAATGCCAAAAAGGCCGGGGTTGCGAACCTGGTCACCTTCCGCAACGAGGACCTCTTCAAGGCCGATATCCGCCCCGCCACCGTCGTCACGCTGTACCTGCTGCCTTCCGTCAACCTGCGGCTGCGCCCGCGCTTGTGGAGCGACCTGAAACCCGGCACGAGGGTCGTCTCGCACGACTTCGACATGGGCGATTGGAAGCCCGAGAAAACCGTCGAGATCGAATGGCGAAAGCTGTATTTCTGGACGATTCCGGCAAAGTAGGCTATTGCGAAGCCGTACTGGTAGTTCTGGACTTGTGGCGCCGCGAGACCGGCCTTAGCATGGAACGTGGCGGTCCCGAGTATCGATGCGCACGCGAGGCGAAACCTTCTACGACGTGATCCTGGTTAACTTCATGAACGGCACGGAGTCGCTGCTCCGGCGTGTGGCCAGCCAGGCCGAGGCGGATTTGCTTCTTGCCGAGCTACAAAAGCACAACCGCCAGCCTTCCAATTATTTCTACTGGGTGGCTCGCGCCGCGGGCATGGTGTGACCCGGCCGCCACGGTAAAATGGTAGAGTGATCCGTTCCATGTGGGCGGCCATCTGTGTGCTGGCCTCCGCCCTGGGCGCCGAGACCCCGCTGTTCCCCCTCAAGGACGTGAAGCCGGGCCTTCGCGGCACCGGCAAGTCCGTCTTCTCCGGCAGCCGTGTCGAGGAATTTCAGGCCGAAATCCTGGGCGTGCTGGAGAACATCGGCCCCAAGCAGGCCCTCATTCTGGCGCGGCTCTCCGGCGGTCCTTTGGACCGCGCCGGGGTCATGCAGGGCATGAGCGGCAGTCCCGTGTACGTGCAGGGCAAGCTGCTCGGAGCGGTGGCCATGGCGTTTCCGTTCGCCAAGGAGCCCATCGCCGGCATCCGGCCGATTGAAGAGATGCTGCCGGTGGGCGCTGCCGGCCCGGCCATGCCCGCACGCGGCCGCGTGACCTTGGCCGACCGCGACCTGACCCGCCTGTTTCCGCGCCGCGAAGAGATTCCCGCCGGCCAGATGAAACTCGCCGACGTGGCCACGCCGGTCTCCTTCGGCGGGTTTACACGCGCTACGGTCGAGCATTTCGCGCCCGAGTTGCGCGCCATCGGGCTGGAACCCCAGCAGGGCATCTCCGGCGGCGGGCGTGCGCCCGCGGATGCCGGTCCGCCGCAGCGCATCCAGCCCGGTTCGATGATCAGCGTGCAGCTTATGACCGGCGACATGACCGTGGGCGCCGACGGTACGGTTACCCATATCGAGGGCAACCGGGTCTATGCCTTCGGCCACCGTTTCCTCTCCGTGGGTGCGACGGCGCTGCCGTTCGCGCGTGCCGAAGTGGTGGCGCTGCTGCCCACGCTGCAAAGTTCGTTCAAGATCTCGGTGGCGCGGGAGAGCCTGGGCGCCATCTCGCAGGACCGCAACACGGCGGTGTTCGGCGAGCTCGGAAAGACCGCCCCCATGGTGCCGCTGGCGATCTCCATTTCGCGCGCGGGGCGGCGGCTGGAGGCGTACAAAGTCAACATGGTGGACGACCAGTTGCTTTCTCCGCTGCTGCTGCAAATGGCGGTGTTCTCCGTCATCGACGCCACCGAGCGCACCGTGGGACCCGGCAGCTTCCGGCTCACCGGCGCCATCGAGTTCGAAAACGCCGCCCCCATTCAGATAAACAATATGTACTCGGCGGACAACGGCTCGGCGCAGATGGTTTCGCTGAATACCGCCGTGCCGCTCGCCTACGTGCTGCAAAGCGGGTTCCGGGCGCTGCGCATGAAGCGCGTGAACCTCGCCATCGACACCTACGACGCCAAGAACCAGTTGCAGATCGACCAGGTCTGGACGGGACGCCGCGAAGTGCGCCCCGGCGATACCGTGGAGCTCACCACGGTGCTCAACGGCGAGAACGGCGTGGAAGTCACCCGCAGCATCAAGTACACGGTTCCGGTGGGGGCGCCCCCCGGCCCACTGTCTTTCACCGTTGCGGACGCCGCCACCACAAACCTCGCCGAACTTCGCCAGACTATTTTCCAGCAGCCCCGCTCGGCCGCGCAGCTCATCCGGACGGTGAACGCGTTGCGCGGAAATACCAAGGCCTACGTGCGGGTGTGGAGGCCGGATGCGGCCTTTCAGTTGGAGGGCTCGGACCTGCCCGGCCCGCCCGCCTCGGTCGCGCTCGTGCTCGGCGTGGCCCAGCCGGGGTCCGGCGGCATCACCCAGACCCGCAACTCCAAGGTGGCCGAATTCGAGCTCAGCGCTGGAGACATGGTCATATCCGGATCGAAGACCGTCCAGGTGGAAATCAAGGAATGAAAGTCTGCGCCACCATGCTGCTCGCGGCGGCCCCGCTGCTCGCCTCAGGCACCGCCGCGTGGGAAATGAATACGTACTCGGATTTCATCCGGGGCCGCTTTAGGGGCGTCTCGCTCACGCGCGACGGCCGCCTCACGCTGGCGCCGCGCCTCGATACCGTCTTTCACTCCGATCAGCCGGTCATCTGGACCATGGCGCAAGGTCCCGGCTCCGCGCTCTACGCCGGCACGGGCCACCGCGGGCGCGTCTTTCGCGTCAATGGTTCGGGGCGGAGTTCCGTGCTGTGGACTGCGGACCAGCCCGAGGTGTTCGCGCTGGCGGTGGATAAGGACGGCGCGGTTTTCGCGGGAAGCTCTCCGGACGGCAAGGTCTACCGCATCGCCGGCGGCCAGGCCTCCGAATACTTCGACCCGAAGGCCAAGTACATCTGGTCGCTCTCCATCGGGCCGGATGGCACGCTCTACGCCGGCACCGGCGACCAGGGCAAGGTCTTCCGCATCACCGCCGCCGGCAAGGGCGAGGTGTGGTATGAGACCGGCCAGTCGCACGTGATCAGCCTGGCGTTCGACTCGCAGGGCCGCCTCCTGGCCGGAACGGAACCCAACGGCGTGCTCTATCGCATCACGGCGAAGGACAAAGCCTTCGCGCTATACGACGCCAATCTGCCGGAGGTCCGCGCCATCGTGCCCGCCCCGGACGGCTCGGTGTACGCCGCGGCGCTTGGCGGCTCCTTGGCGAAGCGCATTCAAAGCGCCTCGCAGGCCGTGCAGACCGGCACGGCGGGCGCGGCGGTCACCGCGACCGCCACTTCCATCACCGTGGAAGCCGCCCAATCCGCAGACTTCAAGGTGCAGACCGACGCCAGGCAGCAGCAGGCCGCGCCCACGCCGCAGGTGACCAGCCAGTTCAGCGCCGCCATGGATTTGAGCGGCGTGGAGAAATCCGCCATCTACCGCATCCATCCCGACAACACGGTGGAGACGCTGTGGAGTTCCAAGGAGGAGAACGTCTACGACCTGCTGGCGCTGCCCGATCGCCTGGTTTTCTCCACCGACGGCAACGGCCGCGTGTACTCGCTCACGCCGGACCGCAAGGCGACGCTGGTCGCGCAGACCAACGAGGCGGAAACCACGCGTCTGCTCGCGGCCGGCTCCGCGGTGCTGGCCGCCACCGGAAACCTCGGGCGCATTTACCGCCTGGGCGATGCGGGCGCGGCCGGCACGTACGAATCGCCGGTTTACGACGCCGGAGCGGTGGCCCGTTGGGGCGCCCTGACCTGGCGCGGCGATGTCCCATCCGGCGCGGCGATCCGGTTTCATACGCGCAGCGGCAATTCCGCCCGGCCCGACAAGAGCTGGAGCGAATGGTCGGAGGCCGTGGCTTCCTCCGGCGCGCGCATCGCCAGCCCCAACGCACGCTACATCCAGTGGCGCGCCGAGTTGAGCGGCGCGGCGTCGCCCGCGCTCGATAGCGTGACCGTGGCGTATCTGCCGCAGAACTCTCCGCCGGCCGTCAGGAACATCACCGTGACCAATAGCGCCTCCACCACGGCCGCGGCGGCGAAACCGCCGGCCCAGCAACCCACTGCCGCGTACACCGTCACGGTCACCGATACGGGCGAAGCTTCCGCCGCCACCACCCCGGGCACGCCCACCACCACGCTCTCCCGCGCGGTGAGCCCGCAGATCAACATCACCTGGCAGGCGGAAGACCCGGACGGCGACCGCCTGATCTACACCCTGTGGTTCCGCGGCGAGGAGGAGCGCGAGTGGAAGCTCCTGAAGGCCAATATCCGCGAGAATACCCTGGCCGTGGATGGCGACGCGCTTGCCGATGGCCGCTACTTCTTCCGCGTGATGGCTTCGGACCGCGAGGTGAACCCACCGGGCATGGCCCGCACGGCGGAGTTGGTGAGCGCTCCCGTGCTCATCGACAATACCCCGCCGTCGGTCGTCATCGGCGCGGCGCAGCGCTCCGCGGGCGCCGTGACGCTGAACGTCGAGGCCGCCGACGCCGCCTCCCCCCTGCGCCGCTGCGAGTATTCGCTGGACGCCGCGCCGTGGGTGCCGATGGAGGCCGCCGACGGCGTGGTGGATTCGCAGCGGGAAAGCTTCATTCTGCACCTGCCGGACGTCCCGGCAGGCGAGCACCTCCTTGTAGTTCGCGCCGTGGACAGCGCGAACAATTCCGGTCTGGCCAAAGTGGTGTTGCGTTAGCGCAACGTTTGCCCGTGCCACCCCTCCCTGGTGGCCGCAGATTGCATTGCAGGGTTCATGGTGTATAGTATTCCAAAGTAAGAGGAGTTTGGGAATGCGATTACCTCGATTGCTGCCACTTACCAGTCTTGTCCTGTGGACCGGCGCTCTGTCCGCCCAGGTTGGTACTTCCACAATCACGGGGACCGTCCGGGACACCACGAACGCGGTTGTCGCCGGCGCCAATGTGGTCGCCGTCAACGAAGCCACCGGGATCACCTATAAGCAGACCACCACCGGCGCGGGCGTATATGCGTTTCCGTCGCTGCCGGTCGGCTTTTACACGATCTCCGCCGAATTCGAGGGTTTCAAGACCAGCAGGAAGACCGGCAACCGTCTGGAAGCCGATACGCCTCTGGCCGTCGATCTGACTCTGGAACTCGGAGCCGTCACCGAGGTCATCTCGGTGGAGAGCCGCGCCGAACAGCTCCAGACCGGCAGCGCCACCATCGGCAACGTGGTGGAGCAGAAGGCGGTGGTGGAATTGCCCCTGAACGGGCGCAACCCGCTTAACCTGATCGTGCTCGAGCCCGGCGTCGTGCAGCGTTCGAACGCGGCGGCCGGTTCCGGCATCCACGTCAACGGTTCGCGGGACCGCTCGTTCAACGTCACCATCGACGGCATCGAGGCGAATGAATCCACCGTTCCCGCTCCCCTGAAAAATCTCTACCGGCTCAACCCGGATGACGTTCAGGAATACAAAGTCACCACGAACAACGCCACCGCCGAGGAAGGACGCAACAGCGGCGCTTCCATTTCCGTCGCCACCCGCACGGGCACCAACGCGTTCCACGGCGCGGTGTTCGAGTTCTTCCGCAATGAGAAGCTGAACGCCAACGAGTTCTTCGCCAACGCGACGAGAGTCGCCAAACCGCCCATCAAGCTGAACCAGTACGGCTTCGAGCTGGGAGGCCCGATTCGCAAAAACCGGACCTTCTTCTTCGGAAACTGGTCCGGGCAGAAGATCAACTACGCGCAGCCGATCGACCAGGCGTTCGGCAGCATGCCGCAGGTCTACACCCCATCGGCGTTGGCCGGCAATTACCGCTACTTCATCGCGGACCCCAGGACTCCGTTCGTCCTGAACGGCCAGAGGATCACCAGGAACACGCCGCAACTGGTGGATGCCTCCACCGGCGCGCTTGCGCCTGGCGTGCGCAATTGCATCGGGGCGGGCGACACCAATTGCGTGGCCACGTACAACATGTTCGCCGCCGACCCGCGCCGTCTCGGCGCCGACGCAGTGCTCGGCAAGATATTCGCCAAGTACCCCCTGCCGAACACTTACACCACCGGCGACGGGCTCAACGTCGCGGGCTTTTTCTGGAACACGCCCGTGCAGGTGCGCGGTCCGAGTTACATGGCCCGCGTGGACCACACTTTCAATGCCAATAACATGATGTTCGTGCGGTATCTTCAGGGCGCCCAGGATACGCTTGGCGGCGATCCCAACAACAGCCGCCCGCAGGTGTTCCCGGGATGGCCGCCCGAAGGGGAGGTCTTCCGCCACACCAAGAATCTGGCGGTCAGCTACCGGCGGCTGGTTTCGCCGCGCATCGTAAATGAGTTGACCGCGGGCGTCTCGCGGTTCCTCTACCTCTTCACCCAGGGCGAGGCGAACCCCGATTGGCCGGACATCCCTCCCTTCACGTTCAGCAACGTCTCGAAACCCTTCCTGAACAGGCCGCGCACGTTCCGGGCGGTTACCACGGAGCAGTTGGTCGATAACCTGAGCGTGGTCAAGGATGCGCACATGATCAAGATGGGTGCGAACATCCGGTTTTACCAGCACAACGACCAGCGCGGCCAGCCCGGCGGGACCAACCTCACCCCCGTGCTCTCTTTCTCGCAGGCCACCAGGGCTCCCGCCGGGTTCCTCACTCCGGCAGTGGCCACCGCGACTTCGCCGGGAATCGATGCGTCGGACAACACCCGCCTGCTGAACGCCATCAACGAAATCCTGGGGATCCCCGCCCAACTCTCGCAGCTTTTCCTGGGCGACCTCAAGGCCGATACGTTCCTGCCCTTCAAAGCGGGGAAGTCCGTAACGTTGTGGAGCCAGGGCCAGCGCCTGAAGCAGTACAACTTCTACCTTCAGGACCAGTGGAAGGTGGCGCGCAGTTTCACGATCAACGCCGGCCTGCGCTGGGAAATCAACCCCGCTCCCACCGAAGCCGGCGGGCGCGTCTACGTCCCCAACAAGTCCATTGACGGATCGCAAGGTCCCGTCACCTTCGTTCCCGCCGAACGCTGGTACGCGCGCAACAACATCGGCGCGCTGGGGCCGCGGTTTGCCGTCGCATGGTCGCCTGGACGCAGCGCCAAGACCGTGGTCCGGGCGGGGTACGGCATCGCCTTCGACACGCTGCCGTCGTTCATGATCACGGCGGTCTCCGGCAACGTGCCCGGACAGGTTTACTCCTGTGCTTCCGTCCCGGGCAGGTCAACCACGCCGGGGTGCGCCGCGGCGCCCGATCTCCGCATCGGCGAGGGCTTCCCGCAGGAACTGGCCCCGCCCACCGTGAAGCCGTCCAGTTTTCTCACTCCGCCGGCGCAGTTGCTCTCCAATGCCCCCGCCATGATCTCGTTCGATCCACAGCTCAAGGTGCCCACGGTGCACCAGTGGACCCTGAATGTTCAGCGTGAGCTGCCGGGCGGATTTCTGGCGCAGGCGGCCTACATCGGCCGCCGCGGCACGCGGCTCTACCGCGCGTACGACATCAACCAGATCGATGCCGGGCCGATTCTGCCTTCTTTCCTCATCATGCAGCAGAACATGAACAGAGGCTGCCGGCCCGACGGCTCGGGCTGCCCCGCCGGCGCGGTGGGCGCGACCGTGCCGCTGGTCGCCTCCGGCGTTCTCACCAGCGCCTTCGTCAACAGCAGCACCACGCAGAGCGACCTGCAACTGAACGGCGCGGGCAACTTCGCCGGGCGCGTGGAACAGACTACGCTGGCCGCCCGGCTCCGGCCCAACCAGCAGTTCGGCACGATCACGTATCTCGACTCCGGCGGCGACTCCTACTATCACGGCGGGCAGTTGACCGTGCGCAAGAGGTTTGACGCCGGGCTGATGATGGGCCTGGCCTACACTTACGCGAAGTCGATCGACGACCAGTCGGTGGATCCCATCGGCTCCTCGTCGGGCGGCGGTCTCAGCACCACGACGTCGAGGGCGCCATCCAGCATCCGCAACTGGCGCAACGAACGCGGCCCCTCCGACTTCGACCGCCGGCACCTCCTCACTGCGACGGGGATCTATGAGTTGCCGTTCGGTAGCAAGAAGGCCTTTTTCAAATCGGCGCCCGCCGCCCTTCAGCACGTTGTGGGAGGCTGGTCCGTCAACGGCATGTACACGTACATGTCGGGCGAGGCGTTCAGCGTCCGCAGCAGCGTGCGCACGGAGAACTACTCGCACGAATCCCGCGCCGTGATTGTGGGCGAGAAGCCCGTCCCCGGGCTCTACGACATTCCCGGCGTAATCGGGCCGCGCCTGTTCAAGGATATTTCCGGGTTCGCACTGCCCGCGCCAGGCACCAACGGGGCCGGCCGCAACATTTTCAACGGCCCCAGCTACTGGAACCTGGACTTCAGTCTGAACAAGCAGTTTCTGCTGACGGAGAGGTTCAAGCTCCAGTTCCGGATGGAGACGTTCAACACCTTCAACCATCCCAATTTCGATGGCCCGCATCTGGCCACCGCCGGGTCGGGCGGCTTTCGGTCCAGCGTCTTTGGGAACACCTGCTGCTCCACGGTCGCTCCACCGAGCACGCAGAACATTCTCGACGCCGGCGAAGCGGCGCGCGTGATTCAACTCGCTTTGAAACTGTACTTTTGACGCCCGGCGCCGCCGGCACGAGGCCGGGAGCTTGCCGCGTGCACCCTACACCGCCGCGGCGGAGGGCTTCCGGACCTCGGTCCGGGCCATTTGCTCGATGAACTGTACGATTCCCGAGTGGTCCAGCTCGCCTTTGCCCTCGTTCATCAACGCCATGATCATCTGCTGCACCAGGCTGGTGAGGGGCAGGCCGACCTTCATCGACTCCGCCGCCAGCAGCGCGTTGCGCAGGTCTTTTTGATGAAGCCTGATGCGGAAGCCGGGCTTGAAGTTGCGCGCGATCACCATGGGGGCCTTGGCGTTGAGCACCGTGCTGCCGGCCAGGCCTCCCTTGATGGCGTTGAAGACCACTTCCGGGTCCAGTCCCGCCCTGGTGGCCAGCACCAGCGCTTCGCCCATCGCTGCGATGTTGCACGCCACGATGATCTGGTTGGCGAGCTTGGTGACGTTGCCCGCGCCCACCGGGCCGGTGAGCGTGACCGAGGAGCCCATCGACTGGAGCACAGGAGCCACCTTGTCAAAGACCTCCCGCTTGCCGCCCACCATGATGGCGAGCGTGCCGTCGATGGCCTTGGGTTCGCCGCCGCTGACCGGTGCGTCGAGGAACTCGACGCCCTTGGCCGCGCACGCCGCGGCCACCTTCTGCGAAACCAGGGGGCTGATGGAACTCATGTCCACCACGATGGCGCCCGGCTTCGCGCCTTCCAGCACGCCGTCCGGTCCGAGCACCGCCTGCTCCACCTCGGGGCCGTCCGGGACCATGGTGATCACGATCTCCGCGGTAGCCGCCGCGTCTTTGGAGGACTTGGCCGCCGTGGCGCCGCACAGCACCAGTTCATCCACCGCCGCGGGAACAATGTCATAGACTGCCAGCTTGTGCCCGGCCTTTAGCAGGTTCTTGGACATGGGCTTGCCCATGATGCCCAGCCCGACGAATGCGATATTTGCCATTTGAAGTTTCTCCTTCGGTTAGTGTCTCGCGTGGGCGGGGCCGCGGAATACCGCGTTCAGGAACAACACGTTCATCCCGTCCATGTATGCCCGGTAGTTGGGATCGGCGGTGAAGCCGATTACGAACCCGCGGCCTTCCGGCTGCACCACCAGCAGCGGCTTGAAGGCCAGTTGCTTCCGGTTCTCCTCCCAGAGGTAGCCGCCGGCCAGCAGCTTGTCCGCGGCATCGAAGTAAGCGGCGTTCACGCCCTTGTCAAGCTTGATGGGCGTGAAGATGGAGCGCCCGCCCACCAGCGCGTTGACGGTTTCGCCCATTCCCGCCGTGATCCAATGGTTGGGATCGATCCTGGCGCGCGCCAGCACTCCCGCGGCGCTGTCCGGCAGTTCGCGCTCGGGCAGGATCGCCTTGGCGAATTCGGCCAGCGATGCGATCACCTTGCCGGGCGCGCGCGGGTCGTCCTTGGCCTGCGGCGCCTCGGGTTTCTTGGCCTCGCCCTCGCGCGCCAGGTTCTCCTGCTGCACCGCGAGCAGATCGACGGTCTTCTCCGAGAGGTAACTGACGGCCTCGGCCAGCCCGATCAGGGTGCCGCCCGCCGAGACCCAATCCTTCAGCCTTCGCCCGGCGTTCGGCCCCAGGATCTGCGCGTAATTCGTAGCCGGGGGCAGGATAATCACCTGGAACTTGGAAAGGTCCGCGGCGGCCAACTGCATGGCGCGAACAGGGGTCACCGGGTAGCCGTACTGCCGTTCCAACACGAAACGCGTGGCGCCGGCGGCGGTGGAAGATGTGGGCATGTCCCAGACCAGGGCGACGGCCGGTTTCCGCATCAGGTTGACGTAGCGGCTGCCGAAGTTGGGGCCGTCATCCACCCATCCGGTGTCGGTGGCCACGATTTCGGCGCCGGTGGATGCGGCCAGCCTGGCCAGCCGCTGCGACAGATCGGCGGGATTGTCCTTCACCTTGAAGATCAGCGTGCCGGAGGGGAACTTGTCGCCGTTCAACTGGAACGCCTTGTCGCTCGAGAGCACGCGCAGGTCCTGCCGCAGGGCCGCGGTGAGCAGCCGCGCCGAAGCCGCCGAACCCCAGCGCGCCAGGTAGGCGACCGAGGCCTTTCCGCGCACTTCGCCCGGCACGATGCGGCCCGGTTTCGCGGGTTCGAACTGCCCCTGTGAGGGCTCCTGGGCGGCCACGGCTTCCACATTGAACATCAGGGGCAGCGACCACGCCGTCACGTCGTAGATCTCGCTGCGCGCCTTGCGGCGGCGGCGCTCCTCCTCGGCGGTGAGGAACTTCTTGTCCATAGGAGTGTCGGGATCGAGCAGCGTGCGCACCAGGCGCTTGGCCGGCTGCGCGAGCGGGACCACGTAAGTCCCGGCGGCGTACTCGCGTCCCCCCGCGCGGAAGGGCGCCGCAGCGCGCTTCACTTCCACGCCCTGCTCCACCAGCAGCGCGGCGATCTTGTCCGTTGCGGCGTAATCGCGGCCTCGCGGCAGAATGTACTCCTTGATCGCTTCCTTCCGGCCCTCCTCGATGGCCGTGACCCGGTAGCGGTAGAAATCGTTCAGCAGCTTGGTACGATTGGCCGCGGCGGTTTCAGCCGTGGAAAGCGACGCCACGAAGTGATGCTGCACGGAGTCGCGGAAGGTCATCAGCTTTCCGTCGCTGCGGCGCACCACCAGGCCGCGCGCCGAGGCCTGCTCGTAAGTCATGGACACCGCGCCGTGATACGACGGCCAGCTTGCGCCGTAACCGGGGTAGAAGGCGTCAAACACGTCGCGCGTGAAGTAGTCGAAGCCGAAATGGTCGAACCACCTGGCGTTGTTCTTGCCGAAGATCTTCAGGGTCTCGCGCTGATAGTCCACCAGGTGCGGGTTGAAGGGGTCCGCCTCGGGCGCGAAGAAATAGCTGGTGTCGCTGCCCATCTCGTGCAGGTCCACGTAGACCAGCGGATACCATTCCAGCAGCGCTTTCACCTGCCCGGAGATTTCGGGCTGCGTCAACGCCAGCCAGTCGCGGTTCAGGTCGAACAGGTAATGGTTGGAGCGGCCGGAGGGCCAGGATTCGTTATGTTCCGCGGCGTAGGGGCTGGGGTCGGGCTCCAGGCCGCGATGCTCCTCGAAGTGGTTGAGGAAGCGGTCGCGGCCGTCGGGGTTCTGCGTGGGAATGATGATAAGCAGCGTGTTGGCGAGGACCTGCTCGGCCAGTTTGTCATTGCGCGCCGCCAGGAAGTGATACGCGGTGAGCAGCGCGGCATCCGGCGAGGAGATCTCGTTGCCGTGCACGCCGTAGCCTAGCCAGACGACGGCGGGCAGGTTCGCGATCAGCTTGCGCGCCTCGGCATCGGGCGTCCTGCGCGGGTCCGCCAGGCGCTGCATGGCGGCCCGGATTTCCGGCAGCCGCCGCATGTTGGCCTCCGACCCCACCGCGGCGTAGACCAGCCGCCGGCCCTGCCAGCTCTTCGCATAGTCGAAGACCTTAAGTCGCGGCGAGGCCGCCGCCAGCGCGTCAAGGTATTGCAGCAGTCCGGCGTGCGCGGTGATGCGCTCACCCGGCGCGTAGCCCAGGACCTTCTCGTAGGTGGGAATGCGCGAGTCGTAGGAGGCGCCCGGCCAGAACTCGAAGGGTTTCTGGGCGGAAACCGGTCCCGCGGCCAGCGCCGCCAGAAGGAGCCCGATTGCCTTGAGCATAGAAACCCATAGTGTAACCGCACGGCCGGGCGCTTTCACCTCGCGCCGCCTTTGGGGGAAAGAGGAAGGGCCACGGATGAACACGGATAAGAGATAGAGAATTTATCCGTGTGTATCCGTGTACATCCGTGGCCAAAATGGAATCCCGCGGCTCACTCGGCGCCTATTCCGAGGTCCTTGTCAATCCGCTGCTCCTTGCTGCGCAGTCTGGCGAACTGCACGGCTTCACCGGCCGACTTGGTGAGGCGCTCGGATTCGTTCACCAGATTCGTCACCTCGGTCCGGTAGGAGGGGATCCAAAAGTTGCCGCGATGATCGTTGAGGAAGTTCACGGCCGCGCTCGTGTTGGCCGCCATCTCGGTGACGAGCAAGGCGGCGCTGTCGATGGCGTGCCGTTGTTCGGGGCCCGCTGAGTCGCGCAGGATCCGCAACTGCGACAGCGTCCGCCCCATGCTGTTCACGTCCGCCCGCACCGCCTCCAGCGCGTAGGCATGCGACTGCCAGCTCACGTCAGGCGTGAGCGCAATGGTTTGAAGTTCGTTCGCGTGGGTGGCCGCGTCGGCGGCCCGCGCCTGAAGCTCCGCGAGCAGGCTGACGGCGGTAACGGGCGCCGGAGCCGCGGTGGATAGTAACGGAGTCGCGAGCATGGCGGCCGCCGCAACAAGGTTTCTGATCTGCATTCCAGTGTGTCTCCTTTTCCAATTCGGAACGGAAGCTCCAATCTCTGCCGTTCTGATTGAATAGGCGCGGCGGCCGCGCGGAACTACGTATGGTTTTGTAAAGGACGTTCGATTGCGGACAGTTATCTCGCCGAGGTCGCGGAAGCCTCGCCATCCGCCCAGGCGATGAGGCCCGGCGGATACGAGGTCACCAGGTCGGGATGGTACGGAAGCACACGCACGGTGAATCCCCACTGGCCGCTGGCGGCGCAGGTGCTGCTCGCGCCTTCGAATGTCCAGGCGCCGTCGGGTTCCTGCCCGCTGCATTGCATGGCGGTGGCCACGGGCCTCACCAGTTCGCCCGATGCGTCCACGGCGCCCATGTAGAGTTCCACGCTCACGTCGTCGGGTGTGAGCGAGCCCAACCGGACGCGCGCCCGGACCCGCAGGGCCTCGCCTACGTTGATCTCCGCGGACTGTCCTTGATCCACACTTTCCACCCGCACCTGCGGCCATGCGGCGCGCGCGCGGGCAAACCACGCCGCCAGCGCCCGCGTTCGGGCCGCGCCATCGGCCCGCAACTCACAGTAGCGCGCGTGCGCCATGGCGTAGAACTGGCACGCATATTGCTGCACCATACGGTGCGTGTTGTACTGCCAGCACAGGCCCGAGAGCGAAGCCTTCATCCGCGCGATCCAGCGGCGCGGCAGGCGGTCGCGTCCGCGCTCGTAAAACGCCGGGACCACCTCGTTCTCCAGCAGGTGGTACAGCGCCTCGGCATCGAGCTGGTCCTGGTAATCGCGGTCGGGGTTGTTTTCGCCGTTGCCGATGGCCCATCCGATCAGCGCGCTGCCCGACTCGCGCCACGCCTCGTCCCACCAGCCGTCCAGCGTGCTTACGTTCAGCGCTCCGTTGGCGGCCGCCTTCATGCCGCTGGTGCCGCTTGCCTCCATGGGGCGCAGCGGCGTGTTCAACCATACGTCGCAACCCTGCACCAGGTAGCGGCTGACCGCCATATCGTAATCCTCGAGGAACACGATGCGGCGGCGAAACTCGGGCGCGCGTACCAGGTTGACGATCTGCTGGATGAATCGCTTGCCTTCGTCGTCGCGTGGATGGGCCTTGCCTGCGTAGATGATTTGTACGGGGCGCTGCGTGTCGTTGAGCAGCCGCGCCAGCCGCGCGGAATCGCGCAGCAGCAGCGTGGCCCGCTTGTAGGTGGCGAAGCGGCGCGCGAAGCCGATGGTAAGCGCCTCGGGGTCGAGCACCTCGTCGGCGGCGTCCATTTCCGATTGCGAGCCGCCGCGGCGCCCCAGTTGCTCGCGCAGGCGCCGCCGCGCGAAGGCCACCAGCCGCTCGCGGCGCCGCTCGTGGGTGCGCCACAACTCCTCGGCCGGGATCGTGTCCACGCGCTTCCACATCTCGGCATTGCCCGGATGGTTGCTCCAGTCGGGGCCGAGATAGCGGTCGTAAAGCTGGTTCATCTCGGCGGAGATCCACGAGCGGAAATGGACGCCGTTGGTGACGTGGCCGATCGGGATCTCGTCCAGCGGCACGCCGGGCCAGATGGAGCGCCACATCTCGCGCGCCACCTTGCCGTGCAGCTTGCTCACGCCGTTGCTGAACGCCGCCATGCGCATCGCCAGGATGGTCATGCAGAAGGCTTCGTTGGCGTCGGCGGGGTTGCGGCGGCCGAGCCCCAGGAAGTCGTTGCGCGCCAGCCCCAACTCGCGCGCGTAGGCGCCGAAGTAACGGTCCATGAGGTCCGGCGGGAAGTAATCATGGCCCGCCTCCACCGGCGTGTGGCCGGTGAACACCAGGCTGGTGGAAGCCAGCTCGCGGGCTTCGGCGAAGCTCAACCCCTCGCTTTGCATCAGCCGCCGCGCGCGCTCCAGCGATAGAAACGCCGAGTGGCCCTCGTTCATGTGGAGCACCGTGGGCGCCACCCCGAGCGCCTCCAGCGCGCGGTAGCCGCCGATGCCGAGCAGGATCTCCTGTTTGAGGCGCATCTCCAGGTCGCCGCCGTAAAGCTGGTCGGTGATGTCGCGGTCGGCGGGGGTGTTGCCGGGAATGTTCGTGTCGAGCAGATACAGCGGCACGCGTCCTACCTGCGCCTTCCACACCCGCGCCTCGACCGTGCGCCCCGGCAGGTCCACGGAAACAACGGCGTTGGTGGGTTCGAGCGGCAGATTGAGGAAGTCGTTGTCCGGGTACGCCTCCTGCTGCCATCCCGACTGGTTCAGGGATTGCCGGAAGTACCCCTGCTGGTAAAGCAATCCCACGCCCACCAGCGGAACGCCGAGATCGCTGGCCGATTTCAGGTGATCGCCCGCCAGCACGCCAAGCCCGCCCGCGAAAATGGAGAGGCACTCGGTGATCCCGAATTCCGCCGAGAAGTACGCGGCCAGCATGCCCGTGGCCTGCGGGTAAGTATGGCCGAACCAGCAGACCCGCCCGCGCGTGCGAGTTTCCAGCGCGGCGCTCACACGCTCCAGGTGGGCGAGGAAGGAATCGTCCGCCGCAGCGGCGGCCAGCCGTTCCTGCGGAACAGCTCCCAGCAGGCGCACGGGATTGTGCCCGGTGGTCTCCCACAGGTCGGTGTCGAGACGGCGAAACAACTCGATGGTTTCATGGTCCCACGCCCAACGAAGGTTGAACGCGATTTCGCGCAGGCGCGCCAATGGCGCCGGCAGTACCGGGACCACCGTGAAAGTGTGAAGCGGGCGCATTGTTCGGTTCTAATATTCTCCGGCGGTCCTCCGCTTGCCTGCCCGAAGCTGGTTCTTCCATTGCAGCCACGCCAGGCTTACTACGCGCACGACTTCGGAGTGGTTGAACGGTTTTTCCAGCACGTCGTAGCCTCCCGCGTCCATGACTTCCGCCCACAGGCGGTCGTCGGCAAGGCGCGAGGCCACGATGAGCAGCGGGGGGACGCTGGTTGACAACACGGCTTGATCCAGGAGGTCCCGCCACTCTCCGTCCGGCAGAGTAGAATCGCAGATCACCACCGGAACCGGAAAGCTGCGGATCAGGTGCAGCGCGTCGCTGCAACTGCCTGCCTCCAGCAGAGTCCACTTGGTATGGCGGAAGAGATGGCCCAGCGAAAGCTGGTCCGCCTGGGAACTGCTGACGGATAGCACGGTAACCACTTTATCGGGCGGGGAGGCCGAGTCTCTTCCGTGATTCGGCATGCCATCTTCCTTCCCGCAAGCAGTCTACTGCCTTTGCCTCGCGCGGCGCAAGCGGGGGGAACCGGGTTTGGGCGGCATTGTGAACCCGGATACCAAGATGTTCCCGGTTACACTCCCGATGCCAGCGCCCAATCCTTCGGCGGAATAAAGCCCGGGTGCGCCGCGCCGGAGGTGAGCACGTCGCAATTGGGATGCAGCGCGCGCCACTTCTCCACCGCGGCCAGCAAGTCCTGCAACACGCCCGGCTGCTTCGCCGCCAGGTCGTTCTTCTCATTGGGATCTTCGGCGAGGTGGAACAGCAGATTCTCCGTGCGCAGGGTGGACTTGTCGATCTGCTGTACCACCTTCCAGTCGCCGCGCCGCAGGGCGTGATAGATGCGGTTGCCGGGGTCGGTGGCGAAGAACAGGTCCTCGCGCGCGAAACTGGTTCCGTCGCGCGCCGCGTCCCACAGGCTCTTGCCGTCGAGCGGCTTGGCGCCTCCGGGCGCGATTCCCGCCGCCGCGGCCAGCGTGGGGAAGATGTCCATCACCGTCCCCACCTGCTCGGAGACGCGCGGCCGCAAGACTCCCTCCCAGTGCAGGATCGCCGGAACGCGGATGCCGCCCTCGAACGTGGTGGCCTTGCCCGCGCGCAGCGGATGGTTGCGGCCCTGGCCCACGCCGCCGTTGTCGCTCAGGAACACCGCCAGCGTTTCGCCCTCGCCCCGCAACGTTTCCAGCACCCGTCCGATGGCAGCGTCCATGGCGTCCACCATCGCGGAGTACACGGGGCGCTCCTTGTACTTCGCGATCAGCGGCTTCGGCGCTTGGAGCGGCGCGTGCGGCGCGTTGAACGGCACGTAGAGGAACAGCGGCCGCGAGCGGTCCCGCCCCTTGATGAACCGCACCGCCTCGGCGGCGATCAGGTCGGTCGCATAGCCTTCCTCCCGCACGGAACGCCCGTTGCGCTGCCAGTCGATGCCGCCGTCGCGCTCGTGCGTGAAGTAGTCGATGGCCCCGTTCATGTGCCCGTAGAAGTGCTCGAAGCCGCGCATATTGGGATGGTGCGAGCGGTGCGCGTGGCCCAGGTGCCACTTCCCAAAAGCCGCCGTCTGGTATCCCGCCGCGCGGAAGGTCTGCGGCATGATGTGCTCGTCCACCGGCAGCCCGTAGGGCGACCACGGCCGCACCACCGAGTAGGCCAGGCCGAAGCGCATCGGCGAGCGCCCGGTCATCAGCGCGGAGCGCGTCGGCGAGCACAACGGATACGAATAGAATTGCCGGAACCTGACGCCCTCGCGCGCCAGGCGGTCGATGTTGGGCGTGGAGATCCCGCTGCCCGCGTAGCCGGGGTCGGCGGAGCCCAGGTCGTCGGCCAGGAAGACCACGATGTTGGGGCGGCGCGGCGCGCCGGCGAAGGCGGGCGCGGCGGCCCCTGCAAGGAAGGTGCGGCGGCTGAGCATAAGCAACATCGATTATAATTGTTGCACCGTGAAACGACTATCCTGCGCAGTGCTCGTGGTGTTTTCAGCCGTTCCAGTTTGGGCCCAGGCCGGCGCTACGGCCGACCTCGACGGGCTGGTGACGGACCAGGCGGGTGCCGCCATTCCCGCCGCCGCCATCACGGTCGTCAATCGGGAGACCGGCGTGGAGCGCCGCGGCGAAACCAACGCCGTGGGCCGCTACCGCATCGCCGCGCTGCCCGCTTCCGAATACGATCTCCGGGTCGCCAAGGACGGCTTCACCACCTACGAACGCCGCGGCCTGGTGTTGCAGGTGGGCCAGGTGGCCACCGTGGACGTCACGCTCTCCATCGCCGCTCAGGTGCAGCAGTTGACCATCACCGAATCGGCGCCCATCGTGGAAACGGGCCGCTCCAGCGTGGGCGCGGTGGTGAACAGCAACGAGATCGACAACCTGCCCATCAACGGCCGCAACTTTCTCGATTACGCGCGGACCGTGGGCGGCGTCACTGCGCAGCAGGGCACCGGGCAGGGAAGCGGCCTCAGCTTCAACGGACAGCGCGGGCGCAGCAACAACATCTCCGTCGATGGCGCCGACAACAACGGCCAGCTCAACGGCAATACCCGCATGACCATGAGCCAGGAGGCCGTGCGCGAGTTCCAGGTGGTCAGCAACCTGTTCGCGCCGGAATATGGCAACGCCGGCGGCGGACTGGTCAACGTGGTTTCGCGCTCCGGCACAAATGACTACCACGGCAACGTCTTTCTGTTCGTACGCAACGAAGCGCTCGACGGGCGCAACGCCTTCGCCACGGATGCCGAAAAGCCCCCCTTCCGCCGCAAGAACTCCGGGGCGACGCTGGGCGGGCCGCTCGCGCGCAACAGGACTTTCTTTTTCGCCGCGGTCGAGTACATCAAGCGCAACGAGAGCGACATCACCACCATCCCGGAAAGCGCGGTGGCCACCATCAACAGCGTGCTCGCCACGCGCCCCATTCCCAACGCCGGCGTGCGTTCCATCACCACCGGCGCGTTCCCGGTGGACCGCATCGACACGCTGGCCTCGCTGCGGCTCGACCATTCCGTAGGTGTGAATGACAGCCTGATGTTCCGCTACATCTTCGGGCAGAGCCGGGAGTCGAACGGGGGCGGGGTGTCGATAGGCCAGAGCGTGGATGTGAGCGGCGGCGGCGGGCAGCGCGACCGCGACCAGTCGTTCCTGGGCTCGTGGACCCACGTGTTCGGCCCCACACTGCTCGGCGAGACGCGCGTCCAGTACGCGCCCCGCAAGCTCACCCAATACGCCAATGACCCTATCGGCCCGCGCGTCACCATCTCCGGCGTGGCCAGTTGGGGGCGCAGTTCCAGCTTCCCCGTGCTGCTCGACGAGGGCCGCTGGCAGCTCACGCAGTCCATCAGCAAGCAGGCGGGCCGGCATTACTTCAAATTCGGCGCCGACATCAACGACATTCGCGCGCACACCTCGTTCCCCAGCAACTTCGGCGGAACGTTCAGCTTTTCCAGCCTGGCGGATTTCGTCAGCGGCCGCGTGAACACCTTCAGCCAGGGGTTCGGCGATCCCGATATCCGCCTGCCCGATACGTTGCTTGGCTTCTATGTGCAGGACGCCTGGCGCCCGAGCGAAAAGATCAATGTCACCTACGGCCTGCGTTATGACTACGACATGCAGCCGCAGGGAATCAAGCGCGACCGCACCAATCCCATCGAGGCCGGCCTTCAGGAGGGCATCCACCGCGACGGCGACAACGTCGCCCCACGCCTGGGCATCACCTTCAACCCGGACGGCAAGGGCGGGTTGCTGTTCCGCGCCGGTTACGGACTTTTCTACGACAAGATCTTCCTGCTGGTCGCGCGCAATGCGCTGCTCGCACGCTCCACCTTGAGCCTCGCTTCCACGCAGGCCACGGCGCAACTGGCGCGCGGCGCCTTTCCCGCCAGCCGCCAGTTTCCCACCGGCTTCGCGCTTCCCAAACCGAGCCTGAACCTGGTCGACTCCAACATCGAGATCCCGTACACGCAGCAGGCCAACTTCGGCGTGGAACGCGCGCTCGGCAAGGACTGGGCCGCGGGGCTCACCTACGTGCTGGTGCGCGGCGTCGAGCAGCTTCAGGCGCAGAACATCAACCTGCCGCCGCCCATCGTGCTCACCGCCGCCAACGCCGCCTCGCTCGGCGTCTCGCGCCCCACGCCGCAGCAGATCGGCCGCCGTTATTATGGTTCTTCGCGGCGGTTGAACGCCGACTACAACAACATCTTCGTGGTCGGCAGCTCCACTTCCTCCACTTACAGCGGGGCGACCCTGACCCTCACCAAGCGATTCAGCCACGGCATCCAGTTCCGCGCCAATTACACACTCTCCCGCGCCATCGACTTTTGCAGCGATTTCACGCAGGCCGAGGCGCCCTCCGACACCTACAACCCGAACGCCGAGCGCGGCCTCTCCGACCAGCACCAGAAGCACCGCTTCACCCTGACCGGCGTGTGGAATATGCCCTTCCGCCGCGCGGGGCGGGACTCCGGGGCCGCGTGGCTGCTGGGCGACTGGATCCTCTCGACGCACTGGGTGATGCGCAGCGGCGTGCCGGGCACCATCACGGTCGGCTCCGACGCCAACGGCGACGGAAACAGCAACGACCGGCCGTTCGTGGGCGCCAATCTGCTCGGACGCAACACTTCCATCGGCTGGGACAGCCACGTGATCGACGTGCGGCTTTCGAAAGCCGTGCCGGTCCGCGAAAAGGTCCGTGTGCAGATTCTCGCCGAAGCGTTCAACGTGCAGAACCGCGTGAACTACAACAGCCGCAACCTCACGTGGGGCACCGACCTCCAGCCGCGCGATACCCTCGGCCGCCTGCAAGGAGCCGCCTCGCCGCGGCAGATCCAGATGGGCTTTAAGATAGCGTTCTGACGTATGTTCAACGCGCTTCTGGAAGGCGCCACGGTCGTTACCGCCGGAAACCGCCTGGCCCGCACGCTGCGCGAGCGGTTCCACTCCTGGCAGCGTGAGCGCGGCCTGGCGGCGTGGCCTTCACCCGCCATCCTGCCTTGGCATGCGTGGATGGACGCGCTGTGGGAGGAGCGGCTCTATTCCCGGTCTGCGCCGCCGCCCGTGCGCATCAACGCGGCGCGGGAGCTCGTGCTCTGGGAGGAAGCCGTACGGGAGTCCGGCGAACTGCTCGAGCCCGCCGCGGCCGCCGCCGGCGCGCAGGAAGCCTGGGCGCTGCTGCACGCCTGGCGGCTTGATCTCGAGGCCGTGGAAGCCTGGGGCAACGACGATTCCCGCGCCTTCGCCGGATGGGCGCGCCGCGTGCGCGCACGGTGCGAAGGCCGCGGGTGGATCGAAGACGCGCGCCTGCCGGATTGCCTCCGCGCCTCGCTCCCGCCTCTGCCCGCCCGTGTGATCCTGGCGGGCTTCGACGAAGTCACCCCGCAGCAGCGCGACTTCATGGACGCCTGCCGCGCCGCCGGATGCCGCATCGAAATGGCCGCCGCGCCGCGCGCCGAAACCGAGCCACGTGCGGTCCGTGCCGCCTTTCCCGATGCCGAGTGCGAGCTCGAAGCCGCCGCGCGATGGGCCCGCGCGCTGCTCGAACAAGGCGCCTCCAACATCGCAGTCGTCGCCGCTAACCTGGAATCGCGCCGCGCCGCGGCGGCGCGGGCGTTCGCCCATGCGCGCGTGCCCGTGAACATCTCCGCCGGCATCCCGCTCTCCGGCTACCCGCTGATCCGCGCCGCCTTCGATATTCTGGCCCTCGATCCGGGCGAAAACGATTGGGACCTGTTCGGCGATCTCGCGCGGTCGCGCTACCTGGCCGGCGCCGGCTCCGAGCGCACCCGGCGCGGTCTGCTGGACGCCCACCTCCGCAAAACCGGCCGGATGAAGCTGAAGGTTGAAAGCGTTCGCGCCATGGCGCGCGAGGCGGGCTGTCCCCTGTTTCACCGCGCGCTATGGCGATGGCGGCGGGTGCGCGCCAGGCTTCCCGAGCGCCAGCGGCCGGGCGCCTGGAGCCGCGCCTTCGGCTTGCTGCTTCGCGCCTTCGGCTGGCCGGGCGAGCACCATCTGGATAGCGCCGAATTTCAGACCGTTAAGGCATGGACGGAAGCGCTTTCCGAGTTTGCGGCGCTCGACCTGGTGGAGGCCGAACTCGACTTTTCCGCCGCCCGCGCACTGCTGCACCGCATCGCCCGTTCCAGGGAGTTCCAGCCCGAGACCGTAGCCGCGCCGGTCGAGGTCCTGGGCATGCTGGAGGCCTCCGGCATGCAGTTCGATCATCTGTGGATCGCCGGCCTGGACGACGAAACCTGGCCCGGGCCCGCGAAGCCCAATCCCTTTCTTCCCGCGCGCATCCAGCGCGAGCGCGGCATGCCGCATTGTTCTCCCGAGCGCGAGCTGGATTTCGCCGCGAAACTCACCCGCCGCCTGCTGAACAGCGCGCCGGATATCGTGGTGAGCCACGCGTTGCGCGAGCACGATCGCGAACTCTCCCCCAGCCCGCTGATCTTGAGCGTGCCCCGCGCGGAGGACGTGCCGCAATCGAAAACACCGCGGCACGCCGACCTGGTGCACGCGTCTTCGAGCCTCGAGCGCCTGGAGGACAACGCGGGGCCGCCCGCGAACCCGGGCCGGCAGCGCGGCGGCGCCAAGGTGTTTCAGTATCAGGCTTCCTGCCCCTTCCGCGCTTTCGCCGAATTGCGGCTGCACGCGTGCGAACTGGAAACGCCCGAGCCCGGGCTGGACGCGCGCGCCCGCGGCATCGTGGTGCACACCGCGCTGGAGAACGTGTGGCGCGAACTGCGCGATCACGCGACCCTGTGCGCGTGCCCCGGCCTGGCGGAGCTCGTGCGTGGCGCGGTCGCGGAGGCGCTGGGCGAGCTGCCCCACGTGACGCCGCGCTTCGCCGCACTCGAACAGCGCCGCCTCGAGCGGCTCGTTGTGGAGTGGCTGGAGCTCGAAAAGCGGCGCGAGCCGTTCGAAGTCATCGAACGCGAGGCTCACCGCGATGTGGAATTCGGCGGCTTGGGTTGCCTCCTGAAGTTGGACCGCATCGACCGCGTAAAAGGGCGCGACGTGATCATCGACTACAAGACCGGTTCCCCGAATCCGCGCGATTGGGAGACGGACCGGCCCGCCGATCCGCAGCTTCCACTTTACGCGAGTGGCGTCCAGGGCGAACTCGCCGGCGTGCTGTTCGCGCGCGTGAAGCCGGGCGAGTGCGGGTTCCTCGGCTTCACCGAAGGCGTCGAGGTGCCCGGAGCCAGGCCCGCCGTGATGAACGAGCTGACCGCCGGATGGCGCGCCGTGCTCGAAGCGCTCGCCGCCGCGTATCTGGCCGGACGCGCCGAACCCGATCCCCGCAAGCCCGCCCAAAGCTGCCGCACCTGCCACCTGAACGTTCTGTGCCGCATCGCCGAGGCGAGCGGCTGCCGGGAGGAGGACTCCGATGAGTGACGGCGCAGCCCGTGAGCGCGCGCTCGATCCCTCGCGCTCCTTCATCGTGCAGGCGCCCGCCGGTTCCGGTAAGACCGAACTGCTGATCCAGCGCTACCTCGTGCTGCTGGCGCGGGTCGAGCAGCCGGAGAGCGTGGTGGCCATCACCTTCACCCGGAAGGCCGCCGGCGAGATGCGGCGCCGTGTGCTCGACGCGCTGCGCGACGCCGCCGGCCCGAAACCGGAAAAGCCGCACGCCGCGCAGACCTGGGAACTCGCCCGCGCCGTGCGCGCTCGCAACCAGGCGGAACGCTGGGAGATCTACAGCAACCCCAACCGCCTGCGGATCCGCACCATCGATTCGCTGTGCGCCTCGCTGGCGCGGCAGATGCCCTGGCTCTCCCGCATGGGTGGTCCGCCGGACGTGGTCGAGGACGCCGGGGTACTCTACGCCGAAGCCGCGCGCCGCACGGTGGAACTGCTCGAATCGCACGAGTGGACCGCCCAGGTCGAGACCCTGCTGCTGCACCTCGACAACAATTTCCAGAAGCTCGCGGATCTGCTTGCGGAAATGCTCGCGCGGCGCGACCAATGGCTGCGCCACGTGGCCGGCGGGCCCAGCCGCCAGGCGCTCGAAGCCGCGCTGGCCCGCATCGTGGAGGAGCACGTCGCGCGCCTACGGGCGGCCATCCCGCCCGAACTGGCGCGCGAGATGGCGGCGCTCGCCCGTTTCGCCCGGCCGGCGTGCGCCGGTCTGCACTCGCTCCCCGGCGCGGAAAACATGGCCGCCTGGCTCGAGATCGCGGACATGCTGCTCACCCAGAAGGGCGAGTGGCGCAAGCGGCTCACGCGCGCCAACGGTTTTCCCCCCGGCGCCGGGAAAGCCCGCTGCGAGGCGCTCATCGCCGCTCTCGGCGAAGACGTGCGCGCCGCGCTCGACCACCTGCGCGTTCTGCCCGATACCCGCTTCCCGGATGCCCAGTGGCAGGCCCTCGAAGCGCTGTGCCGCCTGCTGCCCATGGCTGCGGCGCAGTTGCAGTTGCTCTTCCGCGAGCGGGGCGAGGCCGATTTCGCCGAGTTCGCCATGGCCGCCTCGCGCGCGCTCGGCGAGCCGGAAGCCCCCACCGACCTCGCGCTCGCGCTCGACTACCGTGTCCAGCACCTCCTCGTCGATGAGTTCCAGGACACCTCCGTGGCGCAGTTCGATCTGCTCGAAAGACTCACCGCGGGGTGGGAACCCGGCGACGGCCGCACTCTGTTCCTGGTCGGCGACCCGATGCAATCCATCTACCGCTTCCGAGAGGCGGAGGTCGGCCTGTTCCTGAAGGCCCAGCGCGAGGGCATCGGGCAAACGCGCCTCGAACCGCTCAAGCTGAGCGCGAACTTCCGCTCTGACGCAGGCATCGTCAACTGGGTGAACCGGGTGTTCCCCGAAGTGCTCGCCGGCGCGGAGGACATGGCGACCGGCGCCGTGCCGTTCAGTGAATCCGTCGCCAGGCGACCGGCCGGCAAGGGGTGCGCCGTCACCATTCATCCGTTCCTCGGCGCCGATCCCGCCGCGGAGGCTGCGCGCGTGGTGGAGATCGTCCGCGCGGCCAAGGGCCTGAAGACCGCCATCCTGGTGCGCGCCCGCACGCACCTGGAAGAGATCGTGCCGGCCCTGCGCGCGGCGGGCCTGCGCTTCCGCGCCGTCGATATCGACTGCCTCGCGGAGACGCCCGTGGTGCAGGATCTGCTGGCTCTCACTCGCGCGCTGCTGCACCCCGGCGACCGCATAGCCTGGCTCGCCGTGCTGCGGGCCCCGTGGTGCGGGCTTACGCTCGCCGACCTGCACGCGCTGGCCGCGGATCAACCCGACGCCGCGGTGTGGGACCTGGTCTGCGATCCGGAACGCCCGCTCAGCCCCGGCGGCCGGGCGCGTCTCGAACGCACGCGCGATGCGCTCGGCAACGCGCTCTCGCGCCGGCCCCTCAGCCTGCGCGACTGGATCGAGCGCGCCTGGCTCGATCTCGGCGGCCCCGCCTGCGCCACAGGTCCCGGCGATCTGGATAACGCCTCGGCGTATTTCGACCTGGTGGAAAAACTGGAGGATGGCGGCAGGCTCGATCTCGCCGTTTTGCACGACTCCACCTTGCGCCTCTTCGCGCGTCCCGACCCGCGGGCCGGCGATTCGCTGCAACTCATGACCATTCACAAGGCGAAGGGACTGGAGTTCGATTGCGTAATCCTCCCCGGCCTTGGCCGCCCGCCGCGCCACGACGATCCGCGCCTGATGCTCTGGCTCGAACGCCCGCGCCTCGCGGGCGAGCCCGATCTGCTGCTCGCCCCCATTCATGCCCCCGGGAGCGCGGACAAGATCTACGACTACCTGAGTTCCATCGAATCGGCCAAGGGTGCGCACGAAGCCGGCCGCCTGCTGTACGTCGCCTGCACGCGCGCCATGCGGCAGCTTCACCTGCTGGGACACGTGCCCGTGAACGATGCGGGGGAGATGGGCAGTCCCGCTGCCACGTCGCTGCTCGCGCGGCTGTGGCACGCGGTGGAGCCCGAGTTCGCCGGTATTCCCGCGCCGCTGCCGCTCATGGGGGAGGTGGACCGCGCGCCGGTTTTCATTCGTCGCCTCACCTTGGAGTGGCGCCTCCCCGCGCCCCCGCCCGTTGCGCCGGGCGCCGCGCCCGAGCCGGCGGCCACCGGAGAACGGCTCAGTTTCCGCTGGGTGGGGGACACGCTGCGGCACACCGGAACCGTGGTTCACGCCTTGTTGCGCCGCATCGCGGAGGAAGGCCCCGCGTCCTGGGACCGCGCCCGCGTGGAAGCGTGCCGCACCGCGATCGAAACCGCCCTGCTCACGCTCGGCGTGCCGCGCGCCGATGTTCCGGAAGCGGCCGCGCAGGTGTCCGCCGCCGTCGCGGGAACGCTCGAAGACCCGCGCGGCCTGTGGATTCTCACGGCCCACGATCGCGCCGCCTGCGAGTTTCCCCTTACCGGCATCGTGGACGGCAAACTCGCCGCCATCCGCGTGGACCGCACCTTCGTCGCCGAGGGCGCGCGCTGGATCGTCGACTACAAGACCAGCGCGCACCAGGGCGGCGCGCTCGATGCATTCCTGGATAATGAGCGCGAACGTTACCGCTCCCAGCTCGATCTTTACCGCGCCGTGTTCGAACAGTACGAAGACCTGCCCGTGCGCGCCGCGTTATACTTTCCACTTCTGAAGGGCTGGCGCGAAATTCCGGCGCCGGCGAAGGGGGTCCACTCATGAGACGACGTGATTTTCTCGGCGCCGGCGCGCTGTCGTTCGCCCCGCGCCCGCAGCGGCTCGCGCAGCCGAACTTCATTTTCATCATGGCCGACGATCTCGGCAAGTACGATGTCGGCTGTTACGGCCAGAAACTCATCCGCACGCCGAACATCGACCGGCTGGCCGCCGAGGGTATGCTCTTCACCGACTGCTACTCCGGCGCCACCGTGTGCGCGCCCTCGCGCAGCGTCCTCATGACCGGGCAGCACACCGGCCACACCACCGTGCGGTGGAACGCCTCCGTCCGCACCGGCGCCCGCGTGGCCCTGCGGGAAGACGACGTCACCGTCGCCCAGATGCTGAAAGGCCCGGAGTGGAAGGATGCCTTCGACGACTCCCGCGGCTACGCCACCTGCATCTCCGGAAAATGGGGCCTCGGCGAGCCCGGCACCACCGGCCTGCCCAACGACAAGGGCTTCGACGAGTGGTTCGGCTTCCTCAACCAGCAGCACGCCCACGGGCACTACCCTACGTATCTTTGGCGGAACAAGACTAAAGAGGTCCTGAAAGGCAACCTGAACGGAGCCCGCCGCGAGTACGCCTCCGACCTGATGGCCCGCGAGGCGCTCTACTTCATCGACCGCCACCGCTACGAGCCGTTCTTCCTGTACTTCACGCCCACCGTCCCGCACGCGCGCTTCGAAGCCCCGGACATGGGACCGTACGCCGCGGAGTCGTGGCCCGAAGATGCGAAGTATTATGCCGCCATGGTGACCCGCATGGACAGCTACGTCGGCCGCATCATGGCCAAGCTGAAGGAAACCGGCCTGGATGAGAACACGCTGGTCTTCTTCACCAGCGACAACGGCGGCACCTTCGATTTCGAGCCCTTCGGAAGCATGGGGCCGCTGCGCGAACAGAAAGGCTCCATCTACGACGGCGGCACGCGCGTGCCGATGATCGCCCGCTGGCCGGGCAAGATCAAACCCGGCACGACCAGCAATTTTCCCTGGAGCTTTGTGGACGTGCTGCCTACGCTTTGCGACCTCGCCGGCGTGCGCGGCATTCCGCCCAACGTGGACGGCATGTCCATCGCGCCCACGCTCTTCGGCAAGACGCAAAATCCGGACCGGCCGCTCTACTGGGAATCCTTCGGCGGCGGCTTCAACCAGGCCGTGCGCATGGGCCGCTGGAAGGGCGTGCGCCACGGGCTGGAAGCGCCGCTCGAGCTCTACGATCTCTCCACCGATCCTGGAGAGAAGAAGGACGTCGCGGCCGAGCACCAGGACGTGGTCAAGAGGATGCGCGCCTACCTGGCCAACTGCCGCACCGAATCGCCGGATTACCCGTCTACGCGGCGCCGCAACCGGCCCGTTGCCGCGTCATAGTTTCCACGGCGCGCGCAGCGGCCGCTCCAGCCTCGCCGCCGGGCGCCGTGGCATCATGAGGGCATGGTCAGGAGAGCGAGTCGCGTGATCCTTTGGTCCTGCGCCGTTGTGGCGGCGGTCACCGCCGGCCAACTCCCAACCGTGCGCCTGGGCGAGGCCGCGCCGGATGTCATCCTGCCGGGCGCCGGCGAGCGGCTCAGCGCGGCCTGCGCGCGGGGATTCGTGGCTCTTGTACTCCTTCCTTCGGATCCCGCCGCGGCGGCTGCGGTCAAACGGTCCGTGGCCGGCGTACAGGCAAAAGGAAGCCTGGCCGGCACTGTGGTCGAGATGATCGGCCCGGCTCAGGAGGAGGCCAGGCGCGCCTTTTTCGGGAGCCGCGCGGAAGCCGTCGCCGGAGCGATGGTCCTGTTGATCGACCGCTCCCGTGTGCTGCGCCGCGTCTCGAACCTCCCCGCCGATGCGCTGGAATCCACCGGCCCGCACCTGGCCGACCTATTCGAGTCTTTTCAAAGCGGCAAACTCGCCTACGAATCCGCCTGCGCCCGCTGCCATGGAACAGATGGCAAGAACCGCGATTATGCCGGCATCAAGTCACTGGGCGGCGTCGGCAACCGGCTCACACTCCAGCAAATCACCGAGCGCTTTCGGGCTGTCCCGCTCGGCGACGGGACATTCAGCGTGCGCACCTGCATCCTGACCCGCAAGGGTGTTGAGTCGCTGGCGCACTACGTAGCAGGGCTGTAGGCCTACGGCTTCTCGATCCGCACCAGCAGCAGCTTGCCCTCCTTCACCATTCCGGCTCCGGGCGCATACCACTTGCTCTCGGAGCCGCCCTCGATCGCGCTCGACTCCTTCATTTCGACGCAATCGCGGAACGTTCCCGCGGGCGTCGTCACGGTCGCACCCATCGCGGCCACCTCGGCGCGGTCCATGGCGACCCCGGGAGCGTTCTCCTGCATGAACCGCTGGCCGGTCTTCAGAGTCCCCGGCATCATCAGGCCGAAACGCGCGCCCTTCACGCCGGAGAGCCACGCGCCCTCGTGCGATTTGATTTTCCCGCCGCTGTACATATCGACGTCCTCGCCGAAGTAGTACACGTCGCCGGTCGTGCGGTCAATCGCGTAGTAGTCGCGCGCCACCTCCACGAGCTGCCCGCTCTTGGACTCGCGGTCTTCCACCACGCGCGTCTCGATGCCGTCCACTGTCTTCGTTTCGGCCAGGACGCTGCGCACGATCGTGGTCTTGCCATCGCTGTAATGCGTTTTCAGCCCGGGCGTCAGAGGGAAATAAGGGTTGCTGCCCTCCACCCCGAGGTTCGCCCGGTTGACGTTGAAGGAGCTTTGCCACTCCGCCGCCAGAAGCAGCGCGGCGCACATCATGGGGATCATCGCGGATATAATACCCCGTTATCCGCCATGCAGACACGACGCGAATTCGTCGCCGCCGCCGCGCTCGCCGCCGGCGGAAAGACGCTCGATCCCGCCGGCACGCTCGGCTCGCTGCGCAGGCAGGACGGCCCCGCGCCGATCCAGGGCGCTTCCTGGTACACCGCCGATGCCGATGGCGCCGGGCTTGCCTTCCGGTTTCCGCCCGGCGCCCTGGCCGGCGTGCGCTATCTCACCACGGACATGCTGCTGGACGGCGACACCGTGGCGGTCTTCGCCATCTTTCTCCAGGAAGGCGACCAGGGCCGCGCGTTCCGCTTCGCCTTCGGCGCGCTGAACCAGTGTTCGCTGCGCGTCCGCATGCCGCTGGAACTGGTCAACCAGAACCGTTGGATGTCGGACCGCGAAGGCGCCTTCCTCAAGCCGTTGGCGGGCGGCGACCGCGTCGATCTCGAAAAGGTGGACCGCGCCCGGTTCGTGATCTCGCGCAAAGGCCCCGGGCCGGCGCGCTGGTGCATGACGCCGCTGGCCGCCGAGGGCGGGGAAGTCCCGCGGCTTGCCAGGCCGCTGCTCCCCAAAGGCCCGCTGCTCGACCAGTTCGGCCAGAGCGCGCTCCGCGCGTGGCCCGGCAAGACGCGCACGGAGAGCGAGCTTCGAGCCCGCCTCCGCGGCCAGCATGAGCGCGCGCCACGCGCCTCCTGGCCCGCCCGCTTCAGCCGTTGGGGAGGATGGAAGGAAAAGAAACTCGCCGCCGGCTCCGGCTTCTTCCGCACGCACCACGACGGCCGGCGCTGGTGGCTGGTGGACCCCGACGGTTATGCTTTCTGGTCCGCCGGCCTCGACTGCGTGCGGGTGGATGTGGAGAGCCGCTACGACGGTATCGAGCCCGCCCTCTCCTGGATGCCCGAGCCCGGCGGTCCCTTCGGCCAGATCTACGGCTCGCGCGGCGCCGGCCGCGCCATCAACTACCTCGCCGCGAACATGATCCGCGCCTTCGGGCCGGAGAACTGGCGCGAGAAATGGGCCGTCATCGCCCTCGCCGAAATGAAGCGCCTGCGCTTCAACACCGTGGGCAACTGGTCCGAATGGGAATTCGCCGCCAAAGCCGGCTTCCCTTACGTGCGGCCCATGAGCTTTCGCCCCTCGCGCGCCGGCTTGGTTTACCGCGATTTTCCCGACGTGTTCCACCCCGGCTTCGAGCAGGACGCCGCCGAGTACGCCGCGCAACTCAAGTCCTCCGCCAACGACCCTGCGTTCCTCGGCTACTTCCTCATGAACGAGCCCACCTGGGGCTTTTCCACGGAACTGCCCGCTTCCGGCATGCTGTTCAACACGGAGACCTGCCGCTCGCGCAACGAGCTCGCACGGTTCCTGAAACGGAAATACGACGGCAATGCCGCGCTGGCCGCCGCCTGGAAGCTGCCCGCGCGCTTCGAGCGCATCGAGACCGGCCGCTGGACCGGCATCCTCACCCCTCCGGCGCTCGACGACCTCCGCGCGTTCAGTTCCGTCATGGTGGAGCGCTATTTCTCCGTCCTTTCGCGCGCCTGCCGCCAGGCCGATCCCAATCACCTGAACCTGGGCATGCGATGGGCCGGCGTGCCGCCCGCGTGGGCCGTCGAGGGCATGAAAGCGTTCGACGTGTTCAGCCTGAACTGCTACCAGGAGCGGCTGCCGCTGGCTGTGGCGGAGAAGATCCACGCCATGGTAGGGAAGCCCGTGATGGTGGGCGAGTGGCACTTCGGGGCGCTCGACGCCGGACTGCCGGCCTCCGGCCTCGGCCACCTGCGGAACCAGGAGGAGCGCGCCAAGGCTTACCGTGTCTACCTGGAAGATGCGGCGGCCAACTCCTATTGCGTGGGAGTCCACTGGTTCACGCTCTACGATCAGTCCGCCATCGGCCGCTTCGACGGCGAAAACTACAATATCGGCTTTTTCGACGTCTGCAACCGCCCGTACGACGAGATGGGCCGCGCTGCCACCGCCAGCCACGAGCGCATGTACCAGGTGGCGGCGGGCGCTGAACGGCCCTTTGAGGCCAAACTGGAGTACCTGCCACGGCTCACGGTGTAACGCGTTCCCTGCCCACGCCAGATGCAGCCCCTGCGCGGCCAGGGTGCAGCTCTTGCGTGGCCGGGCGGGCAGGTGTCTTGATAATGCAGGGTTTGCGGCTGGTTACCGGCGTGCGATGATAGCAGGCATGAGGACGCTGGCTATCATGCTCCTGCTCGCCGGAGCGGCGGGCGCACAGATGCGAGGCCGCGGCGGCCCGTGCCCCCAGCCAGGCAGTTCCGCTCCCATCGCCGGCAGCCCGATGGTCGAGATCACCGGGAAGATCTCACGTGTGAACATTCAACACGGCCAGGGCATGCCCGCCATTGACGTGGCCAAAGACGGGCGCGCCACCACCGTGCAACTCGGCGCCATGCACTACCTGATCGCCCAGGATTTCAACCCCAAAGCGGGTGACGAGGTCTCCGTGAAAGGCTACAAGGCGGGCGACATCGTCCTGGCCAGTTCCGTGACCCTGGCCGGCGCCAAACGCACCCTCAAGCTGCGCGACGAAAAAGGCTGGCCCCTGTGGCGCGGCGGCGGCCGCTGCCGTTAAGCGAGATCGAACTTTTCCTGGTGCAGGGCGGGATCGCTCTTCACCATCACGGTGCGGCCCAGGATCTCTTCCAATTCCTGCAAGTAGTTGTTTCGGGCCGATTTCAGCACCTTGGCAACTTCCGGGTTGACGCGCAGCATCACGTCTTCGCCCTGGAGCGCCTTGGCCATCTTCTGGGCTTCCACCAGAATCTCGGCGATCACCGTCTGCACGCTCTTTACGTACCCGGCGCCCTCACAGTACGGGCACGGCGAGCACAGCGTCCGTTCCAGGCTCTGCTTGACGCGCTTGCGGGTGATGGCGACCAGACCGAAATCGTTGAACTGGAGGATCTTGTACGGCGCGCGGTCGCTCCGCATGGCCTCTTCAAGCGCCTGCATGACCTTCTGCCGGTTCCGGCGCTCGTCCATGTCGATGAAGTCCACCACAATGATGCCGCCCAGGTCGCGCAGCCGGATCTGCCGCACGATCTCGCGGATGGCATCCGTGTTGGTCTTCACGATGGTGTCTTCCAGCCGGTTCGACTTGCCTACGTACTTGCCCGTGTTCACGTCCACCGCCACCAGCGCCTCGGTCTGGTTGATGACGATGTAGCCGCCCGACTTGAGCCACACTTTGGGGCGTAGCGCCTTCTCCAGTTCGGCCGTGATGCCGAACTCGTCGAAGATCGGCGTGGGCCGGGTATACAGTTTCACCCGTCCCACCAGCGCGGGCTGGAACCGCTGCACGAAGCTCAGCACGTTCTCGTACATCTCCTCGCTGTCGGCCCAGATGCTCTTGAAGGACGCCGTAAGCTGGTCGCGCAGGGTCCGCTCCACCACGTCGAGATCGTGGTGAATCAGCGCCGGCGCGGGCCTCTTCTCCGCCTTCTGGCGCATATCGAGCCAGAGGTTGTAAAGGAAGTGCATGTCCGCGCGGAGTTCCTCTTCCGAGTGGCCCTCTCCAGCCGTGCGTACGATGTAACCGCCGGGGATGCCCGTCCGGTTGGACTGGAGAATGCGTTTCAGCCGCGCGCGCTCGTCATCGGACGCAATCTTGCGCGAAACCCCGATGTGATCCACGGTCGGCATGTACACCAGGAAACGGCCGGGGAGCGCGATGTGGGAAGTGATGCGCGCGCCCTTTTGGCCGAGCGGTTCCTTGGCGATCTGGACGATGATTTCCTGTCCTTCGCGCAGCAGATCTGAAATCGACGGCTGGGCGGTCTTCTCGGCCCGCGGTTCCGGACGCGGCGCCGTCCTGGCCTGCTGCTGTTCCTGCCGCAGCGGCCTCTGCGGTTGCGCTTGCTGTTCCTGGAACTCGCCACGCTGCTTGCGGCGCATGCGGCGAGAGACCCGATGGAGATAGCGTGGGCCCTGCTCCCGCAGGGTCGCCGTCAGGCTGGTGATGATGCGGGCGGGTTCGGGGCTTTCGGCGTCCTCGGACCCTTCGGCGGCCGTTTCGGCTGCTTCGGCAGTCTCGAGGGTCTCCCCGGCTTCCAGGCTTTCGGGAGGCTCCGGTTCGACCGCATCGCCTTCCACTTCGCCTTCGAGCTCGACTCCGATCTCTTCCGTCTCGGGTTCGGCGGCCTCCACCTCGAAGAATTCCGGCTCGGGTTCGATCTCTTCCGCCGGACCTTCGGCTTCACCGTCCGCCGGGGCGGGTTCTTCCGGCGCTTCGGCGGGCTCTGGAGCGAGCTCTTCAACCGCAGCCGCGCCTTCGGCCGGCTCGGCCTCAACTACCGCTTCCACCGCTTCGGCGGTTTCCGCGGGCGGCTCCTCGGGCGATTCCGGTTCCGCGCTCGCGGGTGCCTGCGCGGTGGCATCCGCCAGGCCCTCGCCCCTGCCCTCTTCGTGGGTGGAATACTTGGCGAGCGTCTCGCCCGGCAGCACGATGAAGTCATCCTCTGCCGTGGGCGGCGCCGCGGGAGCTTCCTCTTCAACGCGGGCGGGAGTGAAGAACTTGGATTCCGGCAGTCCGCGCCCCGGGAATTTGCCTCCGCGGCGCCGGCGCCCTCTGCGGCCGCGCCGGTCCCGGTCGCGATCCCGGTCCCGGTCGTGCTCGGCGCCCTCCTCCTGGGCCCGCGCGGGGGGCGGAGGGGGAGCGGCAACCGCCGGCGCCGGTTCCGGCGCCGGCGGGGCCGTCTCGACCGCTACGACCGGCGCCGCGGCGGGCGGCGCTCCCTTTTCCAGCTTGAGAACCTTCTCTTCCACGCTGGAGACGATTTTGTCGTATTCCTCGTTGTCCTCGAAGAAATCCGAGACGTAAAGGAAAGCGTCGCGTTCCAGCCCAAGGTCCACGAAGGCGGACTGCATGCCCGGCAGGACACGCGTAACCCGTCCCTTGTGGATGCTCCCGGCCAGCGAATATTCGTTTTCGCGTTGAAAGTAAACTTCGACGACCTGATCGTCCTCAATCACCGCGACTTTGGTTTCGTGGCGGTTGGACGAAATGACTAACTCTTTGGACATTCAACCTCCCGGCCCGCGCAAGGGCTGGAAACGGGAGGAACGTGTACACCCGGCGTGGCCTCGTGGGAACCAGCGCTCTCCGGAGAAACTCACGCTCGCCGCCGGCGCGGAGCGCATACCTCTACGCCGCCTGGCGGCCGGGGAACCGTTCCTCGTTCGGACAGGACGCCCTGCGCCCACCGTTTCCGAACTCTCTACAGGCTCCCGAATCTTGTAATCATCCGCTTCCTTTTCAAATTCTTAGGAAACAGAAGCTCAACTAGTTCACAAACCTCCTGAGGCGGACGTTGTTGACCAGCCCCAGCATCAAAAAATTCGACCACACGCTGGACCCGCCAGCGCTCATCAGCGGCAGGGGAATACCGGTGACCGGCATCCTTCCCACGACCATCCCGATATTCACCCACAGGTGGAACAGAAAGATCGCCGCCACACCCATGCAGATGTACATCCCAGCCCTGTCGGGGGCAGTCTGAGCATTTTGCACCAACTGCATGATCAACATGAAGTACAACGCCAAACCGACCACGACACCGACGAACCCATGCTCTTCGGCAAAGGCCGAAAAGATGAAATCCGTGTGCGGCACGGGCAGGAACCGCAACTGCGTCTGGGTTCCTTTCGTCACCCCGGTTCCCCACATCCCGCCGTGGCCGACCGCAATCTTCGACTGGATCATCTGGTACCCGGTACCCCGGGGATCCCGGTCCGGGTCCATAAAACTGACCAGCCTGGCCTTCTGATAATCCTTCAGAAAGTGCCATCCCACGGGAAGCGCCAGGACCGCCACCAGCAGGATGACAATCATGTACCTCCACCGCAGACCCGCCAGGAAAGCTCCCGCCACCACGGCGGGCAGATACGTGAGAGAGGTTCCCAGGTCCGGCTGTTTCAGAACCAGCAGCATTGGGACTGCTACTAAGCCCGCCAGTTTCAACAAGTCCCGAGCTTCCAGCTCCTCCGTTTTCAATTCCGTCAGGTAGCGGGCTACTAACAATACTATCACCAGCTTGACGAATTCCGATACCTGTAAGTGGAAGCCGCCCACCAGCGGAATCCACCGCCGCGACCCGAACGCCTGCCGCCCGATCACGAATGTCAACATCAACAGCGCCACCGAGGTCACGTACAGGGCTACCAGGTGCTGCATCAGCCAGTGATAGTCCACGTGCATCATGAACCACATCAGCAGCAACCCGGTGGAGACGTACAGGATCTGCTTCCACCAGGCATCCGCCCATACCGTGCCGCGCGTCGCGCTGTAGATCTGAAGCACGCCCAGACTGCAAATCACCAGAGTGATAATTACCAGGGTCCAGTCGACGTCGCGTGCTGAAATGCCTCGGGCCATATCTAGGGTTGCGGCTCCACTTCCGCTTCCGGTTGCGCCTCGGGCTTCGGCGGGGATGCAACCGTCCGGGCGGGCGCCGGCAAGCCGAAACCCGCCATCGCCGCCGCTTTGGCTGCCGTCCCGTTCTGCATACGCGCCGCCTGCGCCGCCAGGCGGGCCTTCTTGTCAAAGTACGACTTCAACACATCGCGCACGATCGGCGCCGCCAGGTTTCCATGCTCCCCATTCTCAAACAAAGCGACCACCACGACCTCAGGATTCTGACGGGGTGCAAAACCCACGAACCACGCGTTATCTTTCATGGACTTGCGCGTGTTTCCTTTAAGCACTTCGTTAGATGCAAGCTGGGCCGTTCCGGTCTTGCCGCAAACCTCCAGGTTAGGCAGCCGCGCGCGCACCCCGGTGCCGCCTTCATTAACTACGCCGTACATCCCGTCGATGACCTGCTGCACGTTCTCCGGGTTGAGCTTCAGGGTGTGCGGCTTTTCCGTTCTTGTGGCTGCCTTGGTCAGGTGCGGCACGTGCCAGGCGCCGCCCACCGCGATCCCTCCGATGGCGCGAGCCAGTTGCAGGGGGGTAACGGTCAGCGCACCCTGCCCGATGGACACCGAGATGGTTTCCCCGGCGTACCACTTTCGGCGGAAGTTGCGCATCACCCACTGGCTGGAGGGCACTACGCCTTCCGCCTCGTGCGGCAGATCGATGCCGGTCTTATGGCTGAACCCGGCTTCGCTGGCGTAGTAAGCGATGCGGTCTATGCCCAGCTTGTTGCCCACGTTGTAAAAGTACACGTCGCAGGACTGGGCGATTCCCTTGTGCAGCGAGACCGTGCCGTGGCCCTGTTTTACGTGACACTTGAAGTATCGTCCGTAAAATGATGCTCCACCCCCACATCGAACGCTCCAAAGCGGGTCGATGACGCCCGATTCCAGACCCGCCAGGGCCATCAGCGGTTTGAACGTCGAGCCCGGGGCGAGCTGCGCCTGGATGGCCCGGTTGAGCAGCGGGTGGTCGGGGTTATCCGCGATTTCCTTCCAGTCGGCCGACCGGATCCGCACCGCGAACTTGTTGGGATCGAAGGTAGGCCGGCTGACCATGGCCAGCACCTCGCCGTTGCGCGGATCCAGAGCCACCACCGCCCCCTTGCGGCCTTCCATGGCCAATTCGGCCACCACCTGAAGATCCAGGTCGATGGTGAGCTGAAGGTCTTTGCCGGGAATCGCTTCGGTGGTTCCCAGGACGTAGCGGACGCGGCCGCGGTTATCCACCACCGTCTGGCGTTGCCCGTCGGTACCCATGAGGGTCTCGTTGTATTCGCGCTCGATGCCGAACTTCCCGACCACGTCGCCGGGACTGTACCGGGCGAACTCCGCCGAATCCAGTTCCGCTTCGCTGACCTCGCCGGTGTACCCGATCACATGGGCGGCCATACCGTTCTGCGGATACTGGCGCCGCTGGGCGCGGATGACTTCCATCTCGGGGAAAAAGTCGCGGTGGGAATCCACAAAAGCGAGGTCCGCCGGCGTCATCTCCTCCTTGATGACGATGGTCTCGTAGGCGGGCCGGCCGCGATAGCGCTCGAGCCGCCTGCTCAAGTCGAGGTAATCCAGCCCGAGCCCCTCGGCGATGCCGCGCACGTGCTCCATCTTCAGGTTCTCGCGGGAGAGGATCAGCGTGAAGGAGGAGTGGTTGTCGACGATGACGCGCCCGTCGCGGTCCAGGATTTTCCCGCGCGGCGCCAGAATTGGGACCGACTTGATGCGGTTCCTCTCCGCCTGCTGGTTGTAGTAGTCGGGATTTTGGATTTGAAGCGTCCAGAAACCGGAAATCAGAAAAATGAAAATGGCAACCGCGGCGTACTGGAACGCGGCGATTTTTCCGGCGGCGAACCGGGTGTCGTCGCGGCGAACCCGTTCCAGTTCGAGTTCCCGCTGTGGGTCTTCGAGATCCGGTCCGATGGGCGGCAAACTCACGGCTGGGCGGCGACTTACGTCCCTTCTCTCAGTTTATCTAAAAATCGGAATAACGACACGCCCACCAGAGCGTTCAGGCCGCCCAGCATCAGGGTGCGTTGCAGGTCGAATCCCACCTGCTGCGCCAGCAGCGCCCGCGCCAGCACCCAGTACAGGAACTGGTGGAAAAAGTAGAAGAAGAAAGCCAGCACCAGCCGCACCATGCCGTGCTCGACGTCGAAACGCAGGCCCACCGAGGCCGCAAAGTACCCTACCAGGGTCTTCACAATCCCGAACATCCCCAGCGGGTTCTTGGAGAGCGAATCCTGCACCAGCCCCACGCAGGCGCCCACCATTACCCCCACCACCGGACTGCGCCGCATGAGCGCGAAATAGACCGTAACCAGCAGCGGCAGTTCCAGATATCCGAGGAACTGGAAAAAAAGCGGGATATATACCTGGAAAAGGATGGCCAGCAGCGGCACGATCACGATCACCCAGGCGCGGAACTTGGAAATGCGGCTTTCGCGCTGATTGCTGAGGAGCAGCCGGTCCGCCGAAGTCATGGTTGCGGCTCAGGCGCCAGGGCGGCGTCCGGCTTGGAGGCGGCAGCGGCCGGCGGCGCAGCCTTCTTCTCCACCGGATTTGGCTTGGGCGCCGCCGCCGGCGTGGCGGCCGCGGGATTCAATGGCATGTTGAAATCGGGCGGCCGGGATCCGGGCAGGCCCTCGCCGAACTTGTGGTTTTGGGCTTCGCCGAGCGCTTTGTAACGCTGCAAGAGCTTGTCCGCGTCGGTCACCGGCGCGGGCCGGGGCGGAGCCATCCCGCCGGAGGCCGCCCCGCCCGGCGTCTGGGCCGGCGGGATTTCCCCGGGCGCCGCGGGCGGCGGCGGGCCGATGTACACCGGCGTATTGCCCGCCGCCAACGGCGCTTCGGGGATCTGCTGCGATACGCCTTCGAGCAGGATCAACACCTCCTCCAGAGCATGCTGCATGCCCGACGGCTCGACCAGAATTTCCTTGAACGATGGGCCGTGCCGGACCACCCGGACGATTCCGGCGGGAAAACCCTTGGGAAAGATGCGGTCGTCGCCGGAAGTGAAGAACATCTCCCCGGGCTCCACCTTTTCCTCGTTGGTCACGTAATCCACTTTGACGGTGGCATACCCCTGGCCTTTGAGCGTGCCGCGCACATGGTTCTTCTGGGACATGACGCCGGCGGCGAAATCCGGATCGGTCACCAGCAGGACCTCCGAAGCGGTGGGGTAAGACCGGATCACCTTGCCCACGATGCCGTCCGGCGTGACCACCCCCATGCCGCGCTGTACGCCCGCCGCCGAGCCGCGGTCCAGGAACACCACCTTCGAATTGGCGCTGGCGCCCGTGCCGATCACGCGCGCGGGCAGCGTGCGGGACGGCGTGCGGGCCTGGAAAGCGGCCAGCGCCTTGGCGCGGTCCGCGCTGGACAGCTCGGTTTTCAGAAAGACATTTTCCACCTTGAGCCGGTCCAGTTCCGCCTTCATGCGGCGGTTCTCCTCGTGGGCGTCGCGGAGGGTGACGTAGTTCTGGACCATGCCCACGGTCCCGCTGCGGATGGTTTCGAGCGTGCGCGCCAGCGGAGTAATGGCGGTGACCGACCAGACCCGTATCATGCGCACGTCCTGATCGTTCTTGACCTGGACCGCCAGCAGCACAAGCTGCGCCAGAACCACCAGCACCAGGACGGTGATGTTGCGATACCTGTTAATCAGCGATTCCATCTATCGCCGTCGCCGCTGTACTTATTCTATCGAGATCTTGCGCAGCAAGCGGAAATCGCTCAGCATGCGTCCGGTGCCGAGCACGACCGACGCCAGCGGATCGTCGGCGATGGATACCGGCAAACCGGTCTCCTCGCGGATGCGCTTATCGAGGTTCTTCAGCAGCGCACCGCCGCCGGTGAGCACGATGCCGCGGTCGCTGATATCGGCGCTCAGCTCGGGAGGGGTGCGCTCGAGCGCCACCCGCAGGGCGTTGACGATGGTGGCCACGCACTCCGAGAGCGCCTCACGGATTTCGCTGTCGTCGATGGTGATGGTCTTGGGCACGCCCTCGATGAGGTTGCGGCCCTTGATCTCCATGGTGAGCGGCTTGTCCAGCGGATAGGCGGAGCCGATTTCCATCTTGATGGCTTCGGCTGTGCGCTCGCCGATCAGCAGGTTGTACTTGCGCTTGAGGTACTGCATGATGGCGTCGTCCATCTCGTT
>JBHGBM010000028.1:0-58681 GCA_041946965.1 Bryobacteraceae bacterium | reverse complement strand
TCGAACCCCGATACGCAGATCCAGAGTCTGCAGTCTTACCGTTAGACGACCTCCCAGGGGCAAGCTCATTTTAACAAAACGCCCGCGATCCGGACAATACGGGCTCAGGAAGGACGCATGGCGCGGGCGGCGGCGTATTGCGGCGCGACGCAGCGGCCCAGGTATTCCATCAGGAGCACGATCTTATGCTCGCGGTCGTTCAGGTGGGCGCCGGGTGAAACCGAAGCTCCGCAATAGCGCCGGAGCGTGGCGGGGTCTTCCTCCAGAATACATGCGCCGAAATAGTCGGCGATGTACTGAAGCTCGTCGCAAGACAGCCCTTGCAGAAACCGACGTGCTTTCGCCCGCTGCCGCTCACTTGCGCAGGCAGCCAAGGCGGTTACCAGAGCAGCCTTCACGTTCAACTCTCGTGAACCGGAACCTCTTACGCAATTATGCACTCATCGGAAACTGCGTGCAACCGCACATTCAGCGGCGGCGGGCAGGGACTGCCGCCGGGAAAACCGTGACTCTCAGCTTTGCCGCGCCATAGGGGATCAGGGTGATGCTCTCCTCCGGGTAAGGCGTGGCCAGCGGGGTGCGCGGCACCGGTCCCGCCGAGTCGTTGGACATCATCCAGTCGGGAACGCGGCGGCCCGTGGTCTTCAGCAGCACGGGGGCGTTCTCCGGGCTGAAGGGCTGGCGCGCCACCGGCTTCTCCTCCACGGTAAACGCGGGCTCCGCCGCCAGACCGTAGTTCCAGGGCGAGCGCGGGAAAACCTCCCAATCGGCGGCGGGACCGGTCTGCTTCAACTTGCGCCAGGATTCCTCGATGCGCAGCGAATACACCAACGGGCCGCGGGTCACCACCGTGCCGCCCGTGCGCCATTCCTGGGAGCGCGTCTCCATGGGGAACGAGATCTCCACGGTGTCGCCCTCGCGCCACTCGCGTTCGATGCGGAAGAACGCGCCGGCGTGCACGCCGCTTTGCCGCTGGCCGTTTACCGAGACCGCCGCGCGCGCGGCCCAGGCGGGGATGCGAAGGTCGAGTGGAAACCGTTTGGCCGCTTTCACGCGCAGCCGCACCGAATCGCGGAAGGGGTATTCCGTCTCCTCGCTGATGGTGATGCCGTTGGCCGTGACTTCGCTCGGAGCGTAGGCCGCCGCGGCGAGCCCTCCCTCGGGGGTCTCCATCCAGAGGTTGGCGGCGAACTTGGGCCAGCCCTGGTGCATGTTGGCGGTGCAGCAGCCGAAGTTCGGCTCCAGCCCGAAGAGGTTGGAATCGGGGCCGTTGCTGGACCAGTCGCGGCGCGCCACCGAGCACAACACCTGGTTGGGCTGCTGATCGTACTGGTGCGCCCACATGTCGGCGCTAAAGGCGCCGGGCAGCGCGTTGTAAGCGATCTTCTCCAGGCGGTCGCCGAGGGAGGCGTCGCCGGTGATGGCGATCAGGTGCTCGAGGGAGAACATGGATTCCACCACCGCGCACAGTTCGATGCCCTGGTGCGGCTCACTGCCGGCATAGTGCTCGTCGCCGCTGAACATGCCGTTGGGGAGCGCGTGATAGCGGTCCAGCGCGGCGAGCATGCGGTAGATGCCCTCGCGGTCCACCACCTCGCCCGAGAGCAGGTAGGCCACGCCCGGCGTCTTGATCGCCATGCCGTTGTTCACGCCGTGGCTGGCCATATCGGAGGTGGCCCGCGACATCTTGCCGGTGTAGCGGAAAGAGGCGAACTGGCCGAGCCAGTCGTATCCCTGACGGCGCAGCGTGCGGGCCAGCTCGAGCAGCTTCGGATCGCCGTTGCGGTTGTAAAGCCAGATGATGCTGAGCGCCTCGTCCTGCCACCGGTAGGCCGCCCAGGACCGCAGCGGCCGCTCCGAAGCCAGGCGCGCGTGATAGGCCAGATAGCGCTCCATCAGCGGAATGACGCGCCGGTCGCCGGTGGCTTCGTAAAACTGCGTCAGGGTTTTCAGCATCACCATGTTCGGCCACCAGTCCAGGTTCCTGGCGGGGCCGATGCCTCCGTCCTCACGCTGGTTCGTGAGCGTCCATTCGACCCAGCGGCGGGCTTTCTGGATGAGCCGCGGGTCCTGGGTAAGGTACGCGAGCGGCACCAGGCCGTCCATGTAGTAGGGCCCGCGCTCCCAGCTCTCGCCCTGGCCTCCGGTCCAGCCGCTATCGACCAGCGAGACCCAGAACTCGTCGAGGCGGCCCGTGAGGCCCCCGGCCTGGATGCGGAGCTGGTCCATGAGCCAGCCGCGCGGCTTTACCGCCGTGAGCGGGAGCAGGTGATACGAATTCTTGGGGAGCGGCGCACGATTGGGCACGGCGCCCTGAACAACTCCGAGTGCCAAAACAAGACAGAGCCAGCGCACGGCTGCGATTTTAGCAGCATGCGCCGGCTGCGTCGCTGAACACGGCGACTTCGGCCTGGAGTGATAAGCTCCTGGGTATGACGCCAACCTTCACGCGCCGGGTCATGATCGGCGGCGCTCTCTCCTCTCTGGCCGTCTCCCGCCCCAAAGGGACTCTGGTGGACACCCACATCCACATCTTTTCACCTGACCTCAAGCGCTTCCCTTACCATGCCAACGCCACCTACCGGCCGCCCGCACGGCCCCTGGATTCGTACCTGAAGTTCGTCAGGACGGCCCGCATCGACCATACCGTGATCGTCCACGCCGAGCCCTACCAGGACGACCACCGGCTGCTGGAGCACTGTTTCCGGATGGAACCCTCACCGGGCTTTTTCAAGGGGACCTGCCTGTTCGATCCCATTGCGCCGGAGACGCCCGCCCGCATGGAGGCCATCGTAAAGAAGAATCCCGGCCGGATCGTCGCTCTTCGCATCCATAAGACGCAGGCGCGGGGCGCGCCATCCACCACGTCGGGCCCGATCCGGGATCGCGATCTGCGGGACCCCGCAATCAAGAACGTATGGCGCAAGGCGCGATCTCTGGGGCTGGCGATCCAGTTCCATTTCATCCCGTGCCACGCGCCTCAGATCTACGGCCTCGCGGACGAATTCAGCGATGTGCCGGTGATTCTGGATCACCTCGGCCGGCCGGGGCAGGGGAAACCCGAGGAGTATCCGGAAGTGCTGCGCCTGGCGAAACTACCCAAGGTGTACATCAAGCTCTGCGCCGTCTCGTCGGCTTCCCAAGAACAGTTCCCGTACCGCGACGTGAAGCCGATTGTGCGGCGCGCGTTTGACGCCTTCGGCCCGGACCGTTTCCTCTGGGGCGGCCTCGGCATGGACATGCGGGAATTCGAGCAGAACGTCACCATGTTCGAGGAGTTCTTCGCCTTCACCACGGAGGAGAACCGGGCGAAGATCCGCGGATTAAACGCGACACAGATCTACGGCTTCAAGCAGTGAATGTTGCCCGCATCATTGCCGCCTGCCGATCGACATCCCGGCGTTCAGCACGATGGCGAGCAAAGTCCCCAAAGCGATCCCGGCGATGTTGACTCCGGCGATCGTGAGGCCCTTGACTCCCATCCCGGTGGCGGCAACCAGCGAGGCGCCGGCGACCACCAGATTTCTATGGTCCGAGAAGTCCAGTTTCGCATCGATCCATATGCGCACTCCCATCAGCGCGATGAGGCCGTAGAGGATCAGGCTGATGCCGCCCAGCACCGGCTTCGGAATGGTCTGGATGAGGGCGCCGAACTTGGGGCACAGCCCGAGCAGGATCGCGATCGACGCGGCCATGATGAAGTTGTAGGTGCTGAATACGCGCGTGATCGCCATGACTCCCATGTTTTCGGCGTAGGTCGTTTGCGGTGTCCCGCCTCCCAGGGAGGAAACCAGGGTTGCCAGAGCGTCGCCCAGGTAGGCCCGCCCAAGCTGCGGATTAAGGTCCCGGCCCATATAGCTGGAGATCGCGGCAATGTGTCCCTTGTTTTCGGCCACCAGCACAATGAACATCGGCGCAATCACCAACAGCGCGTGCAGGCTGAATGCGGGAGCCTGGAACGGCGGAAGCCCAATCCACGCGGCGTCACGAACGCGCGCCATGCTCCCGGGCTCCATCACGCCCAGAAGCACCGCGAGCAAGTACCCGGCCATCACGCCGGCAAGGATGGGCAGCAACCGCGGAAACCCCCTGGCGTGGAGCGGCACGAGCGCGGCGGTCAGGAACGTCGCCACCGCGACCACCAGGCCCGGAACCTGCGCCGGGCTGTTCACCGCCAGCTCGGCATTGACCGCGTCCGTAACAGCGGATGCGGCCAGGTTAAGCCCAATGAGCGCCACGACCGATCCCGTCACGATCGGCGGCATGAGGCAGTCGATCCACCGGGAACCCCACCGGATCGTAATCAGCGCCGCGGCGAAGTAAAGAACGGCCGCCCCGGCGATGCCGCATTGGGCGAAAGGCACGTTCGAGGCGTTACCCCCCGTGACGGCCAGAACAGGTCCGATAAAAGCGAAGCTCGAACCCAGGTAGCTGGGGACTTTCAACCCCGTCGCAAGCAGGAACAGCAGCGTCCCCACGCCGGAAAAGAACAGCGCCGCCTGCGGATTGAACCCCATCAGGAGGGGAGCCAGCACCGTCGCGCCGAACATGGCCACCACGTGCTGCATCCCCATGGGAACCAGGCGCAGGAATGGAATCTTGTCTTCCGGGTAGAGTATGTCGGTTCGCGTCATGGGGAAGCGCCCCCTCACGCCGACCAGCGGATGCCTTCGAGCGAGTCTCCGTCGTTGCGCGGGCCGGCCAGCTTGGCGCTGAGTTGCGGCGGATCCTGCCCGGCTTCCACCCGGAACACCAACTGGTTCCTGCCGGACCGCAGTTCCACCGCCTTGCGGAACTGGCCGATGCGGTATTCGCCGTCGTTCCGCTCGTCCATGACCTGTTCGCCGTTCAGGGAGACGACCGCCCGGCCCCGCAGCCCGGCCCACAGAAAGGCCTTGGCCGCGCCGTCGCTGTGTACGGTGACCGCGGCCCCGTAACTCTTCTCTTCCGGAAGGCACTTCGCGAAGCGGAGCGTATCGGTGGGGGAAGTGTAGAGCTGCCAGCCCGCCACCGGGGAAGCCGGGTCCGCGCTGACCCGCCATTCGCGATTGCAGCGGCCGGCCCACTGCGCCGGTTTGCCCCAGCGGCGGCGCACCCGCTCCGCGTCGTCGCCCGCGACCTCGATGCGGCGCAAGTCCATGGTCCCGAGGTCGCGTTTCGCGGCGAGGTGGAGAAAGTCCATGTCCCAGACGTTGTAGCCCATCAGGCTGGCGGCCAGCGCGTCCAGCGCCACCGGGTCCTCGCCCGCGAGCACCATGTTGTTGCGCAGCATCTGGTCCGGTTTGCGATTGTTGTGGGGGGTGTGCTGCAAACCGCGGATGCCGTCGAGCACGTTGTAGTCCGGCGGATGGAAGGCGGCCAGGTCCACGATGAACGGGTCGGTGCGGCCGTCGACCGAGTGCTCGTCGTGCAGGCGCCCGGCGGCGAAGCCGCGGCCAGGCGGCGCGTACACCTCGCGCGGCGCAGTCCCCACGTAGTTCTTCAAACAGGCCGTCAGCCCCATGGAGTGGACCTTCATCACCGGCACGTTGATGAGGAATCCGCAGTTGAGGATGGTGTTCGTCACGAAATAGTCGCCGCGCGCGCCGAACGCCCCGACGCCGCGCGCCGTGCGCGGCACGGGAATGCGGCGCGGCGCTCCCGAGGGGTCGCGCGCCGTGTCGTAGTTGAGGTCGATGAAATCGAACTTCTTGCCGGGGAACTGCCGGCGGAATTCCTCCAGCATGCCCGCGATGGTGCCGCGGAATCCGGGATACTCGTCCACGCCCCAGTCGAACCCGGCGCAGTCCACCCGGCGGCCGTTCTGCCGCACCGCGGCCTCCTCGCCCAGGTCGCGGGCGCCGCGGTAGCTGCCGCCCTCCGCAACGGTGATGCGCGCCGCCCGCGAGTGCCGCGCCACATACTCCACCACGGCTTTGGTGACGCGAAGGTCGGTAATGTCTCCCGGCCGGTAGCCTCCTTGCGGCGGCAGGAACACGATGTTGGGCTTGACCACCACCCAGCAGCCCGCCGGGATTCGGGCCTCGAGTTTGCCCGCGCGGGTTTTCCCGTAGCCGATGGCGGTCCATACCATGTCGCGCACGGCCTCATAATCGAGCGGATCTTCCTGCGAGAGCGGGCGCAGCAGCTTGCGATGCCCGGAAGACACCAGGCCGATGCGCGGCTTCGGCCCGTCAGCCGCCGCGGCCGCGCCCGCCGCCGGTCCCGAGATAAGAAATTCCCGCCGATTCAACCGCATATTCGCAGATTGTACGTCTGCTTTCCCCTCCTCACAAGCCGCCCCCCGCGCTAGCATGGACACATGCAAAAACGCAGAGCCTTCTTCAAATCCGCCGCGAAACTTGGCGCCGGCGGCGCCATGGCGTCCATGGCGATGGCCGCCGCACCCGGGGGGCGCGCCAAAGCTCCCGGAGGCGTTCGCGTTGGAAACCTGTATTTCAGCTCCGGCCTCACCGGTGTGCGGCCCGGTAACGACATCAAAGATCAGACCCGCATCATCCTGGAAGCCCACAAACAGAACCTGGAAAAGATGGGCTCCGCCCTCGAAAACGTCATCAAGGTGACCGTGTTCCTTGCCGACGTCCGGAAGGAGAAGCCCGCCATGAACGAGGTTTACGCGCAGTTCTTCCGCAAGGACGCACCCTCGCGCTCCGCCTTCGGCGTCGAGTTTCCCGATGATGCAACTCGAGTCGAAATCGAACTGGTTGCCTGGATTCCGTAAATCAAAAGAAAGGTATCGACATGCATTGGAGAATGGCATTCCCGGTTTTGGCCCTGACCGCGGCTTGCGGGCTGGGCATTCTGATCGGATCGGCGATGAACGGGCAACCCGGGCGGGTTGCGCTGGCGAAGGCGGCCGTGCCCGCGCCGGCTCCCGCCGATGGCAAGCTGCGGATCATCATCTTCGGCGCGCACCCGGACGATTCGGAGTACCGCGGCGCGGGCGTGGCCATGAAGTGGGCCAAAGCGGGCCATCATGTCAAGCTGGTGTCCACCACCAACGGCGACATCGGCCACTGGCAGATGGCGGGCGGCCCGCTGGCGCAACGCAGAACCAAAGAGGTGATGGAAGTGGCCCGCAGGCTGGGCGTCGCGACCGAGGTGCTGGACATCCACGACGGGGAGATCATGCCAACGCTCGAGAACCGGCGCCTGATCACGCGATTGATCCGCGAGTGGAACGCGGACGTGGTGATCACCAACCGGCCCAACGACTATCATCCCGATCACCGCTACACATCGATCCTGGTGCAGGATTCGGCCTACATGGTCACGGTGCCGTTCTTCTGCCCCGACGTGCCGTTTCTCAAGAAGAACCCCGTGTTTCTCTATACCGCGGACCAGTTCCAACGCCCCGCGCCGTTCCGCGCGGACGTGGCCGTGGCGATCGACGACGTGATCGAACCCACCATGGACGCCCTGCTGGTGATGGAATCGCAGATCCACGAAGGGGGCGCCAATGGGTACGAGGGCCTCTATCCCGCGGACCCGGCCGGGCGGCAGCGGCGGCAGGCCGAGGTCCGCAAGAACCTGGCCCGGCGCTATGCGGGAGCCGCGGACCGTTTCCGCGACACGCTAGTCAAATTTTACGGCGAGGACCGGGGACGAAAAGTCCGCTACGCACAGGCGTTCGAGATCTGCGAGTACGGCCGCCGGCCCTCGGAGAGCGAGCTGAAGCAGATCTTCCCGTTCTGACGGGCCGGCCCTCCAAGCGGCCGCGCTGGCTGCGCGCGCGGTTACCCTTTTCTTTCCGCCCGCACCAGCTCGATGCCTTCGCGCTTGCCCAGGTTGCGGCTGTACTGCTTCGCCTGCGGGTTGTTCCAGTGCTCGTGGACTCCGAGGCTGGAAAGGCGTTTGGTATTGGTGGCGTGATCCGGATCGTAGAAGGTGTGGGAGGGTGGATCGTTCGCCAGCGCGGCCTCGTGCAGGTAATCGTCGGTGCCCGGCATGTGGGGCACGTCGCTCCACTCGGCCTGTAGGAAATCGACCGCCACCGAGTCGATGGCCACGGCATCCTGCGACGCGAACAGGCTGGAGGCCCAGTCGCCGCCGAAGGTGGCCCACTTCACCGGCACACGGCCCTTGGGGTGGATGCCCGGATAGAGTCCGTCGATAAGGTACAGGACGGTCTTGCCTCCCAGGTGGGCGTGGCCCATCAGGTCCACCAACGCGCGGTAACGGCCGTTGACACGGATCTCGCTCGGCATGCTCGAGTGCATGTCGTAGTAGCCCTTTTCAGGCGGCTTACGGAACAGCGAACCGTAGTGATTCTTGGCGCAGAGCGTGACACCGGCGCTGTTATGCGCCTTGAAATTCGCCATGTTCACCAGGTAGGTGGCCTGGGCATACGGCTCCGGGATATAGTCCTGCGTCTTGCCTTCGGGCCGCGCGCTCCAGTAAAACGGCACCGAAGAGAAGCGAATGGGGGCGCGGGGGTGCTCCGCGTTGCCGCCGTCGTGATCGAGGTAGCGGACATCGGGAAACTCGCGGCGGCAGATCTCGACGAACTGGTTGGGGTACAGCGAGAGCGGATCGCCGACGGAGATATCCTCCTGCCGCGCTCCGGCCTTCACGAGCTGGCGCAGCAGCGCGACCACCATTTGGGGCGCCGAGTTCATGTAATCCTCGCTCCTGACCAGGTCGTAGGTTTTCGGATCGACCGCGCTGCCGTTTCCACCCACGATGCAGCCCACCAGGTTGACCTTGATCATGATCTTCTCGCCGGGCCTGTAGGGATTGTCCCCGCGGGCGTGCGTGCGGTTGAAGTGACGGAAGATCGCGTCCCAAGCTTCCCGGTCGTTCTTCTTGCCGGCGAGACGCTGGATGGCGCCGGACATCATGCGATCCACCACCGCCTGGCTGGTGTGGGACGCTTCCCACCAGTGTCCGTCGCCGGGCCCTTCCCAGTTGGTGGCATCGGCATCGTGCGCCCACACCACGCGGCCCGGGTAGATGCCCTTGCCCACGCCGAGCGGCTGATTGGGCGTTTGCGCGGCGCTGGCTTCGGGCGCGCGGGAAGTGGCCAGCGTGCCGATTCCGAGCGCTGCCGCGAGCGCGAGGCTCACGCAGGCGAGCGCGCGCGAACTGCCCCAGAGCCGCCTGCCGCGGCGAAACAACAGCGCGGAAGAGACTGCGCCCAGGAGCCAGATGACGAAGCCGCTGGCCAAAGGCGCGGCGGCGCGCTGGCATGGATAGGCGGCCCGCGATGGCTTCGGAATCACCCGGATGAGCCACCAGAGGAGCGCGGCGAAGCCGGCGATCGGGAAAATCCAGAGTTTCACATGGCGGGCTTTGGGACACTGCATGGACAAACCCTCCTATCTCAAGACACGTATATCAGATTTATTTCGCCGCGGGCGGGTTCGCCAACTCATTGATGTAAACTTCGAGGTTGGTGTAGCCCTCCGGGCTGCGCCGGGCCTGTGCGTCGCGCGCGTCGCGCGGGTTCAGCTTGTGCGCGGTTTCCCAGGCGTCCGGAATGCCGTCGCGGTCGGTATCGCGCGGCGGGCGCCCGCCGCGGTACTGCGGCCAGCCGCCCACTTCCCACTGCGAGTCGATGATGGCTCCGGAGCCCGCCCGGACTTCCGCCACGATGCGCCGGTCCACGGCGTCGCGCACGGGCCGGATGGCTCCGGCGCGCTCCAGCACCAGCCGGTAGGCTCCCGCGGCGGCCTGGGTCTTCACCTTGGGCGCCTCGATCGGCGCGTCGAGGAAAGTGACCGGCTTGCTCATCAGGCTGTTCTGCCTGCCGGCGAATTCGGGCCGGCCTTCCACCACGTTGCCGGAGAAGTAAAAGCGCTTTTCGCCCTTGGGGGTCGGATCGAGGCCGCTGCGGGACGGGTCGGAATCCGGGCCGGGCTTCAGGTAATTGGCAATGTAATTGACGTTCAGGGTGTCGCCCGCGAGCGACCGCCCCCGGTAGTTGTACATCACGTTGTTGCGGATATCGAAAGTGGGAAACGGCGGCCTGGCGTAGTTGTCGCCCAGCCTGGGGTTGCGCCCGCCGTTGTGCGCCCACAGGTTGTGGTGCATGGTGAGTCCGCCCACCGCGCGCACCAGCGAGCCGTAGCCGTGGGCGCCCTTGTGGTGCACGCTGCGGTTGAGCGACTCCGCGATGAGACACCACTGCACGGTCACGTCCGCGATATTCCCGGATGGCGAGAGGTTCTCATCCACCGCCCAGGTGACGGAACAGTGATCGACGATTACATTGCGGCTGTCGCCGCCGATCATGAAGCCGTCGCGCTCGGTGCCCGATACATCGCCCACGCGGCTGCGGAAATGGCGCACGATCACGTCGTGCGTGTCGATGTTCAATTCGTAGCCGCGCACGCAGATGCCGTCGCCCGGCGCGGTCTGCCCGGCGAGGGTCAGGTAGGGTTCACGGATGGAGATGGGGCTCTTGAGGTCGATGATGCCGCCCACGCGGAAAACCACCGTCCGCGGGCCTTTGGCGGTGCACGCCGCGCGCAGGCTGCCCGGGCCGGAATCGTTGAGGTTGTTGACGAACAAGACCGCGCCGCCGCGGCCTCCTGGAGTGGTGGAGCCGAAGCCTTCCGCGCCCGGGAAGGCAGGCAGGTCCGCGCCGGGGGCGGCGGCGGCCAGAGCGAGGAATCCAATGATGCCGGTTCGCATGGAAGTCAGAGTATAGAATAGAGGCGCATGCGTTCACAAACCCGGCGGAGTTTTCTGGGGACCCTGGCGGCGCCGCTGGCTGCCTCCTCCGCGCGCCGTCCCAATGTCGTTTTCATCCTGGCGGACGACCTTGGCTGGCGCGACACGTCGCTGTACGGCAGCCGCTATTACGAGACGCCGAATATTGACAAGCTCGCCGCGCGCGGCATGATGTTCCGCAACGCATATGCGGCCTCGCCGCTGTGCTCCCCCACGCGGTCCAGCATCATGACCGGGCTCTACCCGGCGCGCACGGGGATCACCATTCCCGTCTGCCACCTGCCGGAGGTCGTGTTGGAGCAGAAACTCGCCGCGCGCGGCAGGCCCGATCAGAAGGCGCTGATACCGAACTCGGTGACCCGGCTGAAGCTGGAGTACTTCACGCTCGCCGAAGCCTTCAAGCAGGCCGGCTACCGCACCGCGCACTTCGGCAAGTGGCACCTCGGGCACGAGCCGTACGACCCTCTGCACCAAGGCTTCGACGTGGATCTGCCGCACACGCCCGGGCCGGGGCCGGTAGGCGGCTATCTCGGCGGGCCGTGGAAGTTCTGGCCGTCGGAAGGCGCGCCCGGGGAGCACATCGAGGACCGCCTGGCGGAAGAGGCCTCGCGCTTCGTCCGGGAGAACCGGGACCGGCCGTTTTACCTGAACTACTGGCCCTTTTCGGTGCACTCGCCCTGGCAGGCGAAGCCCGCGCTGATCGAGAAGTACAAGCGCAAGCTGGATCCGCGCAACCCGCAGCGCAATCCGATCTACGCCGCCATGGTCGAGAGCCTGGATACGGCCGTGGGACGCGTCCTGCGGGCGCTCGACGAGAACGGGCTGGCCCGCGACACCATCGTGGTCTTCACCTCCGATAACGGCGGCGTATTCTGGGCGCCGGGCGAGCGCGGCATGCTGCAACCCGGCTACGGGGACGTGCCTATCACCAGCAACTTGCCGCTGCGCGCGGGCAAGGCCAGCGTCTACGAGGGCGGAACGCGGGAACCGGCCGTAGTGGTCTGGCCCGGCAGGGTCAAACCGGGATCCGCGAGCGACGCGGTCATCCAGAGCGTGGATTACTACCCCACCCTGCTCGAAATGGCCGGCATCCGGGCCGAACCCGCTCAGAAATTCGACGGCATCAGCTTCGTGCCGGCGCTCGAAGGCAAGCCGCTAGGCCGCCAGGCCATTTTCTGCCACTTCCCGCACTACACCCCGGCGGCGAACAACGTGCCGGGAACCTACGTGCGCAAGGGCGGGTGGAAGCTGATCCGCTTCTGGTGCGACAACCCGGACCAGACCGACCGCTTCGAGCTTTACGACCTGGAAAACGATGCCGGCGAGGCCCACGACCTTGCGGCGAAGTATCCGGAGAAAGTCAAGGAGTTAAACGCTCTGATGGAGCGGTTTTTGCGCGACACCAACGCGGTCGTGCCCAAGCCCAACCCCGCATACCGCCCCGCCAAACTGTGATCTGTCACTCTTTTTAGGCGGTGGTAGCTATGCCGGCGCGGCCGGGCATGCTATAGTCACAGGCCGGGACCATGGAGGTAGCTATGAAACGCCTGTACGCCACCTTGCTCCTGTGCCTGCTCGTGTTCGCAGCGCCGCTCACCTCGCAAGTCACGCCGCCGTTCATCGGCATGGGCGACAGCATCGGGGAAGGGGTGCAGTCGGCAAACGCCAGCACCGTGAGCCAACCGGCCACCTATCTCAGCCACTTCGCGCGGCAGATGGGCGCGCCTTTTGCGCTGCCGCTGATCCAGAGTGGACCGTTCGGCATCATCTACAGCGTTTCTAACCGAACCCGCGTGGATGCGTCTGTGCAGGGCAGCAACCTGTCGGTTTCGGGCGCGGATGTGCATAGCATTCTGTACGACCGGGCCGGACCGCTGATCGAGGACGAAACCGACCTCGTCCTTTCACCGCGCACCGGCAGCCAGATCGAGATCGCCGAGACAATCCGGGCGCCATTCCAGATCTGCTGGATCGGCAATAACGACCTGCTCGGGGCGGTGGTGTCCAACTGGAACCACCTGGATGGAAGCCAGGTCACGCCGCTCGCCCAGTTCACCGCCGACTACGGGGAGGTGATAAGGCGGCTCCGGGCCTGGCAAGGCAAGGTGGTGGTCGCCAACCTGCCGGATGTAACCCAGATCGCCTGGATGTTCACCCCGCAGGATCTGGTGAAGTTCCTGGGCAGCGCTTATGGCTTGCCGGAGGGGAGTTATACGACGCTCCCGGTCATGCTGCTCATCAAGCTCGGGTTGAACGACGGCGGCATTTTGCAGGATCCCAGCTACGTTCTGGCTCCTTCGGAACTTGCCGCCATCCGGCAGCGGAACCTGGAGTTCAACCAGGTGATCGCGCAAACCGCGGCTCAGGCGGGTGTTCCCGTGGTGAATATCGCGGGCCTGTTCCAGTACATGGTAGCCAATCCGCCCATGATCGGAAATGTGCCCATCACCAACAAGTTCCAGGGAGGCTTCTTTAGCCTTGACGGAGTTCACCCCTCGAACATCGGGCATGCCGTGATCGCCAACGCGTTCATCGCCACCGCGAACCAGGCGTTTGGCCTGAGCATTCCGCCCATGGGGCCGGGAGCCTTGCTCGCCGTCGCGGTGGGCGATCCGTTCATCGATTGGAACCAGAACCTGAAGGTGAGGGGCCGTCCGTTCACCGGACTGCTGGAGACGCTCGGGCCGTTCATGGGTATCTCGGGCGACTTTCAGGAGGGCGCCGGTTCCCCGCGCGCCCTGATGGTCGGGCCCAAAATCGACAAGGCGGCCGGGGAAGCGTTCATGCGGGAGTATTTCCGGCTGAAGGGAAAACCGCCCGCCACGCCCTGGACATCAAAAGACGCGATCACGGCAATGAGCGACATTTTCCGGCTGTGAGACTGGGCGGCCGCCGTCCTAGTACCGTTATCTGATCCTTGTGCATTGACGGGAAAGGAGATTTCCAGATATAATCTCTCCGATTAGGGGCCTGCGTAAGTAGGTGATCGCGCGGGCGTTCCGGGCTTGGGCCAGGGATGCCTGGAGGCCCGGATCTGAGGTGAAGCGATGAAGACAGCGAAGCTGAGAGTAGCTCTGGGCGTCGCGATTTGCCTGGTTTTGGCTGCGGGAAGCCTGCCTGCCACTCCTCTGACCTACAGGGCCAACGGCACCTTCGGAGGGATAATGAACGGCGGCGCGGACGGTCTTCATCTGGCGAACCAGCCATTCACTTTCACTACGCTTCTGGATACCGGCGCGGTGGGTACTCCGGGACCGAACAACATGGCGTACTCGACGACGCTGAGCATCACGGCGGGGGCGATCAGCCTGCCCAGTTACCCCGGCGTGCTCGTCATTCAGCACGGGTCCGGTGTATCCGATATGCTTGCGATCATCTTCTCGGTGGCGGGCATCACGTTCCGGACGACCGCCTATCTGCCGGGCGGGACCCTGTCGGGCACGGCGCCCGAGGCCTTCGGCCCAGTAAGCATCGATAACTCGGTAAACCAGAGCGTGCTGTGGTATTACACCGCGGCAAACCCCACGGGAACCGTACTTGGCCCCAATACCGGGACCGTGCAGGCCGCGGTTCCGGAGCCGGCCTCGGCTCTCCTGGCCGGTCTGGGCTTGGCCCTCTTCGGCTTTTTCGCCGGCCGCAAGCGGCGAAAAGGCTAGGACCGCGCAACCATCTAAGCTACGAGACTGCGGGAGCGGAGGTGCGCAACTTTTCGAGCGCGTCAACTGCGTGATTGCCTCCGTCATAGCGCGCAAAAGCCGTGGCAATGCGGGCGGCGTTGGCTGCAAATGAGGGTTCGTTGAGGATACGCTGCACTGCCGAGCGCAGCGTAGAGGCGGAAATTCTGCGCGGCGAAAGCCTCAGCCCCACCCCGGTCTCCACCACGCGACCGCCGTTTTCAAGTTGGTCCCATTCCATCGGCACGATCACGAGCGGCACCCCGGCGTCGAGCGCCGCGCGCACGGTGTTGCTGCCTCCGTTGGTTATCACCACGCGCGTGTGCTGGAACAATTCCGCGTGCGAGACCCAACGCTCGACGCTCACGTTCGGAGGCAGTGGACCTAAGCCGAGGCCGGCCGGGTCGCGCAGACGTCCGGTGGTGAGGATCACCCGCACCGGCAGTCCGCCAAGGCCCTCGACCGCCGCCCGCAGAACCGCCGGTTTGCGCACTTGGCAGGTACCTTCGGTGGCGTAGACCAGTGGGAGGCCGCTCTCGAGCGCCTCGACCAGCGCCGGAGACCGCGGGCCGGCCGGGCCATCGTAAAGGCACGGGCCGACATACCGGACCGACGGCGGCAGGTCGCGCCGCATGTAGTCGAATTCGGGGGCCGAAGCCACCATATACAGCGGTACCGTTCCGGAGTACTCCAGAAAACCGCAGCGTAACGGGGGAAGACCGAACTGCCGCCTCAGATCGTCGATGCGGCGGCGCAGCGGATGGGTGAGCACGCGGTTCACGCGGGTGGCCGCCGCGGCGATCGCGCGGGTGGCCGCAGTCCGGGGCGGTGGCAGCCCCATGCCGGGAGGCGGCGCGCCGGGTCCGGGAAGCAGGCACCCCGCGAAAAAGGAGAAAACCGCCACCGGTAGGGTTTGCCGCCCGTGCAGGACCAGGATCGGCCCCCACATATAAGGGTCGGTAACGACTACGTCGGGCTTCCACTCGCCGAGGACGGCTTCGAGATCCTCAACTTGGCCAGGAACGCCGCCGATGAGCATTTCGCGGTACATCCGGCCGATCTTCCGCAACCGCCGCACCGGGTTGCGGTCGGCAATGGAAGTGTACTTCCGCGTGAGGCCGGCGTAGAGAGCGGGGTGGTCGCAGAGATTTTCGCTGCCGACCAGTCTGGCGGTGTGGGCCGCCAGCCGGCGAAACGGAAAACGCGGAAACCCCTCCACCCTAACGGGATCCGGGTCGAGCGCGCCGGTGTAGAAGGCCACCTCGTGGCCGCGGGCGGCGAGTTTGCGGGCGACCCCGATGCAGGGATGCACGTGGCCCGAGAACGGCCAGACGGTGAAGAGAAACCTCCCCGTGAAATCAGGCAAACGCCGCGCCCTCCCGCGCCATGGCGGCGAGCAGTTGGGCTGCCCGGGGCGCGCCACCGCACCTTTCCAGGCTCTCCGCGATCCGCCGGGCGCCGGCCCGGTAACCAGGTTCGGAAAGGACCCGCATCACTGCCTCGCGCATGCGCGACGGGACGCACTCGCGCGGCGTCAGCCGGATGCCGCAGCCGCTCTCAGAGATGCGCCAGGCGGTCTCCGGGTGATCCCAGTTGAACGGCACGATCACAACGGGCACTCCCCGTTCCAGGCACGGCATGAGCGTGCTCGGGCCGCCGATGGTCACCACGGCGCTTAGGCGGGGCAGCAGCGGGGTCAGCGGCACCCATTGCACCGCGTGGATGTTGGGGGCCAGCGGCCGCGGGCCCAGGTCCATCGAGGCGGGGGTGCGGTGGCGGCCGGTAGTCAGGATCACCTGGATGGGCAGGTTCGCGAGCCCTTGCGCCACAGTCCGGAGGAGGCGCGGGTCGAGCTGAATGGTGCCTTCGCTCGCGTAAACCAGCGGCTGTTCCGGTGGCAGGTTGTCGATCCACCCCGGCAGCCCTTCGCTCGCGGCGGGAGTCCACGAACAGCAGCCGACGTAGTGGACCGACTCAGGGAGCCCCCTCCGGTGATAGTCGAATTCGGGGCTGCCGGGTACCAGGTACAGCGGCATGCGGCCGGCATGGTCGGTCACGGAGCATCGGAGCGCGGGCAGGCCGTGGCGCTCCCTCATGCCGTTCGCCTGCCGGCGGACCGGCGTCAGAAACAGGTAGGAGAGCTTGCGCAGAAGTTCGGTACGAGCCCTTTCCAGGCGGTTGCGAGGTTTGGGCAGGGCGAAGCCGAGCACCGGCCCGCCCGCCCCCGAAAGGTGGCACGCCGGGACGAGCGAAAAAACGGCTACCGGCACGCGCCGCTTCTCGTGCAGCACCAGGAAAGGCGCCCACATGGTGGGATCGCAGACGATCGCGTCCGGCTGCCAGGCATCCAGAATTGTGTTGAGGTCTTCGATCTGCTGCGGCACGGTGCCGAGCACCCAGTCGCGCCACTGGTTGCGCAAGCGGAAAGGGCGGCCGGTGGAGGAGAGAATGCCCTCGGCGCCGAGCACCAGGCGATCAAGGATGCCTTCATCGAGTTTGTCGAACGGAAACAATTGGAAGCCGGCATTCTCCACGGCGGCCCGCGCCTTGGACCCAGTGAAGAACGCGGGCGTATGACCCAGCTTACGCAACTCGGCGGCGATCGCCAGATTGGGATGGATGTGTCCGGCAAGGGGCCAGACGGTAAACAAAAACCTGCTCACCGGGGCTCTCCGAATTCAGATGGGGCCGCCGGTCACCCACGGCGCGCCAACAGGCTTTTCCCCTGCATGCATGGTAAAGGACCCAACCCGGCGATGTCCAGCAAAGTCGGCGCCACATCCAGAACGTGCATGCCCTGGAGCTCTCCCCGGAGCGGGAGATTCGGGACGGAGAGCAGGAAGGACCCGAACTGCGCGTGGTTGCAGTCGTCGGGCCCGGTGTCGTTCTCCTGAAGATACAGCGAACCATAGCCCACGCCGCCGATGGAGCGCCAGTAGAGCCCGCCGAAGTGCACGATCAGGTCGGGCGGCACGTTGCGGACTTCACGGTAGATATCGCGCGGGCGGTACACGAGCGTGCCCATGGGCTCCCCGCGATCGTCCGGCAGACCGCGGAAGCGGGCCTCCATCTCCGCCAGGAAGCTTTCGTAAGAGGCGGCGGGAATGGCGCCGTTGGGCTCGCGGCCTTCCACGTTGAAGAACACACGGGCGTAGTAGCCGCCTTCGCTCCACACCTTCGTGTGAGACCAGTCCACCAGGGCGGGCGAGAAGGGCGTGGGGCCGGCAGGTTCCTGCTTGAGCGCCAGCAGGCCTTCGCGGCGTAGCCACTCGTTGACGCAGAAGCCGCCTTCCAGCCTTTGCGCGCCGTGGTCGGAAACCACCAGCACGGCCGTGTCGTCGTCCAGGATTTCCAGCAGGCTGCCTATCTCCTCGTCCAGGTGGCGGTAATAATCCGGGATGACGGAACCGTACGGGCTGCCTGGCACGTACTGGCGGTGGGCCGGATCGTAGAACTTCCAGAAGCCGTGGTGGATGCGATCGAGCCCGATTTCCACGAACTGGAAGTACTCCCAATCCACCGTGGCCAGCAAATACCGGATCACCTGGAAGTGCTTCCGGCTCATGGCGAAGATCTCGTCACGCAGCCATTCCTTTTTATCCGTGCGGAAGCCCTTCACGTCGAGCGGGTAATCGCCTACCAGCCGCTCGATGTCGTGCGCCAGGGAAGCCGGGCAGGTGTACTCGTTGCGGGTAGTATCCGGGGTCAGGAAGCAGCCGATGCTGACACCTTGAACCTGACGCGGCGGATAGCCGGGAGGCACGCTGACGACGGCCACGGGCAAGCTGCGGCGGTTGAAGGCGTCCCAGATGGCGGGCGCGGTGAACGACTGCGAGTTCACCACCCCGAGCCCGTCATAACTGTAATCTTTGCGGTTACGGAAGCCGTAGACGCCGAGCGAGCCCGGGTCCTGGCTGGTCGCCATGCACATCCACGCGGGGACAGTGATGGGCGGAACCACCGTCTCCAGCCGCCCGTAGCAGCCCCTTTCCATCAAAGCCCGGATATTGGGCAGGTCGTCGCGGCCGAACAGAATCTCCGGCGCTGCGCAGTCAAGACCGATTACGAAAACCCGCATCGTCTCTCCTCACTTACAGGTGTCTGGGGAACAAAAGGAAAACCCCAACCAGGAACACGATCGAAAACACGAACAGCGCCAGAACGTCGGTTTGAATGGCTTGCAGGCCGACGCCCTTCAGAAGAATGGAACGGAACCCGTGGACCGAGTAAGTGTACGGGTCCACCACCGCTACGGCCTTGAGCCACTCGGGAAAACCGGAGATAGGATACATGGCGCCGCTGGGGAAGAACAGCAGTGTGCTCAGGATGCCGAAAGTGGCCCGAGGCGCGGCGGCGTCCTTAACCCGCACCACCAGCGCGGAGATCATCGAAATCAGGGCGAAGGCGGTGAGCAGGACGAGTGCGCAGAGCAGCAGCAGGATGCGGGGCTGGAACACGCCGCCGATGCCCGCCAGTAACGCTCCGGCAAGCACCACGATCATCCCCACGATTCCGGCCTTGACGGTGCCCGCGATAATCATGCCGAGTGTCAGTTGGATCCTAGTGATTGGAGTCGAGAGGTAGCCCTCGTGGATGCCGCGCATTTTGTCGTCTATGTACAGCAACCCACCGCCGAGCAGGCAGGCCGCCGCGATCGCCAGGGTGATCGACCCCGGAAGCAAGTATTGGATGTATTCGATGTAAGGATAGATCTCGACCACGTCCAGGGAAGCGGCGCTTGGCTGCCGCGGCGCGAGGTCGGGGGCGTTCACGGACTCGACGACTTCAGCCATCTTCTCCGTCACGGTGGTGACCACGAATGGGTCGGTATTATCCACCACCAAGCCGACTTTCGGCCGCATGCGCTGTTTCACGCTGCGCGAATAATCCTCGGGCACCACGATGGCGGCGGCGATCTCGCCCCGCCTCACCGCTTCCAGGGCCCGGTCGGGCGGAGTCTCGGCGGTGATGCGGAAGGTGCCGGCGTTGGCGTCGATGGCCTGAAAGCGCTGCCGCAGCACCAGGGCCTCGCTGCCGTGATCGAGATCCACCAGGCCGACCGGGACATTGCGTACTTTGCCGCCGAAAGCGTTGCCGATGATGATGAGTTGCACTAGCGGCAGCACCAGGGAAGTGACGATCAACGCGGGATTGCGAAAGAACTTGCGCAGGTCGCGGACAATGATCGCTAAAGTCGGTTTCATGGCTGCCTAGGCCCCCTTTGGTAGAGGTACACCACCTTGTCGCGCTGCTGGTTATCCACCGAATCGCGGAGCCCGCGCCCGGTGTAGTGGATGAACACGTCCTCGAGTGTGCGCTGCTCTATGGCGAGCGAGTTGATAGTCAAGCCGCGCTCACGCGCCAAGCCGAAGACCGCCTCGGCGGTCGCTTGCGAGTCCGCACTCTCGAGCTGCCAGGCCCCATCCCGGGTTTCCAGGCCGGTCACGCCGCTCAGACCGCCCAGCGCGCTCCGCAGATCCGGCGGCGAATTCGTGATGGAGAGGGTGATCTTGCGCGTGCCCGGCATGGCGGCCTTCAGTTGCTCGGGGGGGCCCATGGCCACGATCCCGCCGTGATCGAAGACGGCCACGATATCGCACAGCTTGTCCGCCTCCTCCATGTAGTGGGTGGTAAGCAGGACAGTAAGTTGCCATTCGGCCTTGACGCGCCGCAGCATGTCCCACATGGCGAGACGGGAGGCCGGGTCCAGCCCCGTGGTAGGCTCGTCCAGGAAGAGCACTTGGGGACGGTGCACCAGGCTCCGGGCCACCTCCAGCCGCCGCCGCATGCCGCCGGAAAAGGTTCCGACTTTCTTATCGCGCCATTGCAGGAGGTCCACGGAGGACAGCAGGGCCTCGACCACAGCCCCGCGCCCTCTGTAAGGAAGACTGTAGAGGCCGCCGAAGAAGTACAGGTTCTCCGCCGCGGTGAGGTCCAGATCGGAGGTGGCGGCCTGAGCAACGACGCCAATGGCGCGCCGGACCTTGGCGGCTTGCTTCACCACGTCGTGCCCCCAGACTTCGGCGCGTCCTCCGGTGGGTGTGAGGAGAGTGGTGAGGAGCCGGATCAGCGTGGATTTTCCGGCTCCGTTGGGTCCCAGCAGCCCCAGGTTCAAGCCTTGCTGAAGTTGGAAGGAAACCTGGTTGACAGCGACGAACTTCCCGAACCTCCGCGTGAGATGTTCCGTCCGTATCGCCGCCTGCATGGACTATTCCCCGGCTCCCGGCGCCGGCGGACGGGTTCGACCGGGCGCGGTCAACGCTTCCTGAGCCGGCCCAACGCCAACAACCCCAGGCTGCTCAACAACAGGGCGATCGCCCCAGGTTCCGGGACGGGAGTGTACTCCAGCCTGAGGCTGGCCACCGTAAAGCCGGCGCCCCACTCATTGGGCTTCTCTTGTCCCAATTCGTCCACGTAACGGGCGGGAGTATAGAGGTCCAAGTAGTCGAACGGCACGGGACCGCCGAGCAGGAATCCGGCGGCGGCGGTGGCATATACCGGACTGATCCCGGCAGCCGACACGATATCCAGTTCCGCCACCTCATTTCCCGTCAACGACCCGAGGGTTACTTCCACCAGGGACCAACCGGGATCCCAGGCGGTGAAGTACAGGTGCTCGTTGGGGAGAACTTTGACTTCGCAGGCTTCCGTATTCGGGTCGCCAGCGCAATCGGTGTCGAAGGACTTCAGCCCCAAACCGGCGAATGAGCGGTAAAGGGATCCGTAGTACCCCGAGGTTTCGTTGTAGCTGTCCAGTGAAAGCCGCGACCCGAGGAAGTAGAAGTCGAAATAGCCGCTACTGGGATCTCCGGGGGGGCCGTTGGGGCCCAACGCAAGGCCGGAGCTGCCGTCCAGGAAATTGATGGTCAGAGTATCCGCCGCAGCCGTACCAGCCACCAGCAGGATGCAAAAGAGAACCGAGTACAGTACCTTCACGGATCCTCCATGCTGTTAAATTGTCCACAACTCCTTGCACGTGGCGCGCCAAATCCTGCCAATGTTGAAATTACGGGCTGCAACCGGATAATTCCGAAGAATCGTGCGGTTTCAGAGCCAAGGACTTGGAGTTCGGGAGAAATTTCGGGAATTTCCGGGACCGCATAAATACCGTGGCGGCATAGCATCCCCGAAGCGCAGAAGGTCATGCGCGATCACCCGGATAGAAGTGATCTGCAATATCCTTTTACTGCGGCTGCCCTTGACAGGGGCGGACATGGCCCGTAAGATAACCGAAGCACACCTGGGTTCCCCGTGGGTATCGGTCGAGATATCGGGAAGGGGTGGGGTCTTCTTCCATTCTTCGCTGTCGGCCATCGGCTGTGGAGCCAGTGTGCCGGTCGTCGCCATCGCATCGGTTCCCAGGGTGGGGTAAGGAAGTTATTTGGCCTCGCGATTGCTCGTCCGGTGTCCGCGGCTCGGTATCGGTGTGGTCTTGTCCGCCGGCTGGAAGTTGGTTCCGGCCGCGCGCAGGAAAGGATGCTATGCCGGAAAGCTCTGTGCAACTGGTCTCACCGTACGGAGGCCGCTTGGTGAATCTGCTCGTCGCCGGGGAGGAACGAGACGAGTTGGCCCGCCGCGCCGGAGAGTTGCGTTCGGTGCAGCTTTCGGCGCGTTCCGTCTGCGACTTCGAACTGCTGGCCGTGGGGGCTTTCTCGCCCGTAGACCGCTTTCTCGGTGCGGCGGATTACTCACGGGTGCTCGATGAGATGCGGCTGGCGAACGGGCTGCTGTTTCCCGTCCCGGTAACGCTCCCCGTTGACAGTCTGGAGGCGATCAAGGAAGGCACGGAGCTGGCGCTGCGCAACTCGACCAACAACCTGCTGGCCTGGATGCGGGTGGAGGAGATCTTCGAGCGTGACCCGGCGCGCGAGACCGCCGCTTTGTGCGGGTCCGGCGGCGAGGAGCACCCCCTGGCGGCGGAGATGAAGGCGTGGGGCCATTACTGCCTTAGCGGACCGCTGCGCGCGATCGCGCTTCCGGCGCACGTCGATTTTCCCGAGCTTCGGCGCACCCCGGCCCAGACCCGGCGGTTGCTGGCGTCCATGAACAACCCCAACGTGTTGGCGTTCCAGCCGGGTGGTCCGATGCACCGCGCCGAAGAGGAAGCCACCCGGCGGGCCGCCGCCCGGGCCGGCGCCACGCTGCTGATCCACCCGGTGGCCGGAATCACAAAGCCGGGCGATATGGACCACTACACGCGCGTGCGCATTTACAAGGCGCTGGTCGAGGGTTACTACCCTAAGGACCGCTGCCTGCTGGGCCTGTTGCCGCTGGCCACCCGCATGGCCGGTCCGAGGGAGGCCCTGTGGCACGCCATCATCCGCAGGAATTACGGCGCCAGCCACTTTCTGGTGGGCCGCGGCCACGCAGGCGCGGGGACGAATTCCGCGTGGGAACTGATCTCGCGCCACGCTCAGGAAATCGGCGTGCGCGCAGAGCTGTGCGAGGAGTTGGTGTACGTGGAGGACGAAGACCGGTACGAAGAGGTCCGCCGTTTGCCGCAGGGCGCCCGCACGCGGCACATCTCGCCCGAGGAGGTGCGGGAGAAGTACCTGGCGCAATCGCTGCCGCTGCCCGCCTGGTTCACGCGCCCGGAGACGGCCGAGATCCTCGCCGCGGCGCACCCGCCCAGGTGGAGGCAGGGCTTCTGCCTATGGTTTACGGGGCTGCCCTCGGCCGGCAAGAGCACCATCGCCGAAATCGCCAGCGTTTTGCTGCTGGAGCACGGCCGCCAGGCCACGGTTCTGGACGGAGACGTAGTCCGCACGCATCTTTCGAAAGGACTGGGGTTTTCCCGCGAAGACCGCGATACCAACATCCTGCGCATCGGCTTCGTGGCTTCCGAAGTGGTGCGGCACGGCGGCGCCGCCATAGGGGCCGCCGTCAGCCCCTACCGTGCCACGCGCAACCGGGTGAGGAGCATGATGCCGCAGGGGAGTTTTATCGAGATCTTCGTCGATACGCCCGTGAGCGTATGCGAGGAGCGCGACGTGAAGGGCTTCTACGCCCGGGCGCGGGCCGGGCTGATTAAGGGATTCACCGGTGTGGACGACCCCTACGAGCCTCCGCTGGCCCCCGAGATCGTCTTGCAGACCGCCACCACGAAGCCCGCCGAAAACGCGGCGCGGGTGATCGCCTACCTGACAGAAAACGGTTTCCTGCGGCCCCCCGGCAAAGCGTCGGCCCCAAACGGCTGAGCTTCGCAGCGAATTACCGGAACCGCAGCGTAACGGGATTGGCAGCGACCCCGGCGACGACCAGTTGCAGCGTCACCTCGCCGCGGCCCGCCAGCGCCTTCGGAACTTGCACGTTCACCTGGTCGAGGCCCGGATATTGCGCCTGCGCGCCGGCGTACATGACCGGAGCGGCGATCCCGCCGATGGTGGCCTGCGCGTCTGTGAGCGCCTGCCTGTTGCGGATGCCGGTCCCGTATAGCTCGATGACTTCGGTTTCCGAAGCCGGACCTATTTCGAGCGGCGCCGGAGAACAGGTACCCACCCCGGCGGTGCACTGGAACACGTAGTCCGAGCCGATCAGGCCCGACGCGCCGTAGCGGGAGAAGAACGCGGATGGCGCTCCCTTCCCGTCCTGGTTGGCGGTGAACAGCCCGGGCGCGACCGCGGACACGGTGACCGAGCCGAGCGAGACCGCGTTGCTGGAACTGGCGACCTCCAGGGTGGCCTGCCCGCTGCTCACGTTGGCCGGCAGCACCGCGTTCACCTGCCCGGGAGATACAAAGATCAGGCTCGCCAGTTGCTGCCCGCCGCCGCTGTCGGTGATTTTCACGGTGGAACCGGCGAGCGTGGTGGGCAGTGGCAGTGACGGCGCCGCTTCCATGGCGGCGGAGAAGTTGGCGCCGAACAGCGAGACCAGCGAGTCGGGGGCCACGTTGCCCAGAGCAAGACTCGCGGCGGAGATGGCCACCAGGCGGCTTCCGCCCGAGTTAGCCTGGGCGCGGTAAGCTTCGGCGGTGGGGGTGAACCTGCCCGCCACAATCCCGGCCGCCGCGGCTTCGAGCGAGGCGCTCACCAGGGCTTCCGGCGAGAGGGTGCGCACGCGGTCGTAATCCAGATACCCATAGAAATACCGGGTCCAGAACGGCGAGACGAACAGCAGCCGTTTCCAGTACGCGAATTTCGACATCGCATTGAAAAAGCTCTCATCCAGAGGCGCCCAGAACTCGAAGGCGTCCCGCGAGAAGATCTCCGGGTTCATGGCCACGTTCGCGGTGGAGAACTCCGCGTCGCGCTGCTTCAGCAGCCACGCTTCGCTGATCGCCACCTGCTTTCCGAGGGAGAGCGCCAGGTCAGTATAAGTGATCAGGTTGATGAAAAAGTCGAAATTTACGGGATATATGTGCAGGTCGATCCAGTCCAGATTCGTGGCGGCGAGTTGACGGATGTACTCCGCGGCCCCGCTTTGCCAGGTGCCGATCCCCGCACCGTAACTCGTTCCCGCCGAAGATGCAACCCGCAGCCGCGCCAGGTTCTGCTGGATGAGCCCGGCGAACGCGGCGGGCGTCCCCATCGACGGCTTACCCAAGAGCAGAGCCTCCACGTCCGGCTCCGAGCCGAGACTGACGTAGTCCGGCTGGAGGTTGGTCACGATGTTGACCGCGTGCTGCGTCTTCGCCGCGATGTACTGGTCCGTGCTCAGCGAAGCGTAATAGCCGGAGAGGTTGAAACCGGAGCGGCTCGAATAGAAACCCGGGAACAGGACCCCGCTCTTTATCACAACCTTCATCTTGCGGTTGCGGACGCTCGCGGCGAGTTGACGGTAGAAATCCACATACCGTGGGTAATCGCCCGTTGTGCCGTTGAACTGGTGGAAGCCGGGGTCGAATACGGGAAAACCGATGGCGATGGTTACGGCTTTCATCCCGAGTTGCTGAAGGCGCTGAAGCTCGAGTTGGATACCGGGCAGCGCGGAGGCGCTCAGCAGGTCGACGCCGCGGTTGGCATTGGCGAGCGCCAGCTCCGCCGAGAAATCCACGGGCGGCTTCCTGCCGGACCACGTTGCGGAGACCGTGCGATCGAACGCGGCGATCTTGGAATCGAGCAGCGTATACAAGTCGCGATACGCGGCGGGGACGTTAGCGGGCTGCGCCGCCGCCTGCGGAGGCAACAAACCCAGGCAACCCGTGAAAAACGCGAGAACGATGCTTCGGGCCATGGCCACCCCTTGATCGTAAGACCCTGCGGGGCGGCGCCGGCTGTGCTAAGGCGCCGCCTGCGCGTCGGTCTTGCTTTCGGAAGCGTCCGCCGGGCAGTGTTCGGCGCGATACTGCTCCACCCATGCCCGGTTGAGATCTTCGCCGGAGGTCAATGGGACTTCCGACCCACACTGGGCGCATTTCATGGCGAATCCCGGGGTCCCCTCGAGGACGCCCCCGCAGTTGGCACAACGCTCCGGGGTGGCCTCCGCAAAGGTCTGAATCATGCGCACCCACGTGCTCACTTTGAGGAAATACTTCTGCAAAGCGCTGGTGGAGACTTCACCTGCGAACAGGTGAGCCTCGCCCGCCGGAACGCGGTTCAGAAGCAGTTTCTTGCCTTCCTCGGTGAGGAAGCCGTCTTTCTCCAGCACGCCGGGGCCGAAAACCTCGCCTGCGGTCTGGAGGATGGTTCTCTCCGGTAGCCAGATGTGGAACCGGGATTCGGTCCCCATGCTGATCTCGAGCAGGTCCAGCGATTCCGCTCCCAAGTCGTCGAGGTAAGCATCGGCCGTGACTTGGGAAGGCTGAATGCGCAAGCTGGTGGCAACAATGTGGGAAAACTGATCGAGGATCTCGGATTCGGACAGCCTCATAATCTTCTCCGGTCCCGGAGGACCGTTTCATTGTACTCCTCAAACACTTTTCACCGCCAAGACAGCGTTTTGCCCGCCGAAGGCGAAGGCGTTGGCTAAGGCGGCGCGGACGGCGGTGCGGCGGCTCCGGTTGGCCACGTAGTCGAGATCGCAGGCCGGATCGAAGTTCTTCAGGTTCATGGTGGGAGGCACCATGCCTTCGGCGATGGCCTTCACCGCGCAGATCAGGTTCGAAACGCCGGCGGCGGAGATGGTGTGCCCGATCTGGCCCTTGTTGGAGGAGACCAGCAGGCGTTTCGCGTGGGCGCCGAACACCTGTTTTAGCGCCATGGTTTCGACCACGTCGTTCTTGGGCGTGGAGGTCCCGTGGGCGGCGACGAACCCGATCTCTTCGGGCGGCAGGCGCGCCTCGTCGAGAGCCTGGGATATGGCGCGCGCTTCCACGCAGCCGTCCGGCGAAGGGTCCGTCAGATTATGGGAATTGAGCGTCGATCCGTAGCCCGCGACTTCGGCGTAAATGCGCGCGCCGCGTTCCCGGGCGCTCTCGAGGGATTCGAGCACGACCGCGCCGGCGCCCTCTCCCATCACGAAACCGTCCCTCAGGCGATCGAATGGGCGCGAAGCCTCGTTCGGGTTGGCGCGGCGGCTCAGCGCTCCCAGCAGCGAGAACGCCAGAATCGAAAGCGGGGAAACCAGCGCGGCGCTGCCGCCGGCGATCATGGCCCGCACGCGGCCGCGCTGCACCAACCGGAAGGCCTGCCCAATGGCGTGGGCGCTGGCGGCGCAGGCGGTATCGAGCACCATGGCGGGGCCGGCGAGTTGGAAGCGGCGCGCGGGAATGCTCACCATCATGTCGCCCAGCCCGCGGTAGAAGGCGTCTTGCGAAGTTGCGCCCTCGCGCAAAAGACGCGCCACGTCGAGCGACATGTCGGGCCGGCGCAGCTTGTAATAGAGCCGCAGCAGCGACATATTCAGGTAGTTGACGCTGGCGCCGGCGGCTATGCCGATTTGCGCGGGCGGCAGAGAAACCTGGTCCAGCTTCGCGTCACCGAACGCCTCCTGAACCACCGGCAAAAACAGCCGCACGCCCCTGCGGCAGGCCGACGCTGGCACGCCCGCGAGTCCCGTTTCCACGGGAACCTCGCGGACTTCCGCGGCCACCTTGGCCGAATACTCGGCCGGGTCCCAGAAACTGATAGGGGCAATTCCGGATTCGCCTTCCAGAAGACGCCGCCACGTGGACGGCGCATCAGGGCCGAGCGAAGTCCGCCAACCAATGCCGCTAATGACGACTCTATGCATCATGCCACCAGAGAGCCTGTTTCGGACGCCACCTCAGAAGCCACCGGGGCGGGAGTGGGAAGACAGCGCGCCAGAATGACCCCGTGCTGCCCGCCCCAGGAATAAGACAGAAAGAGCCCCGTAGCAGGCACGCTCACCGCGCCGCACTCCGGATACACGAAACTCAGATTGCACTCCGGGCCCGGGGATTCCAGCCCTGCGATGCGCGGCAGCACGCCGCGGCCGGCGCACAGCAATCCGAGCGCGATTTCCAGCGTGCCCGTAGCGGCGCCGGCGTATCCGGTCAAGCCCTTGAAAGCGGTAACCGGAATCTTATTTCCCAGTATTTCCCGAATGGCGGCAGCCTCGCGGGCATCGTCTTCCGGAAGCCCGATCCCATGCGCGACGACGAAGTCAATGGCGGCGGGCTCAGCCCGCTCGATAGCGGCGCCGAGGCAGGCCGCACTGCATAGGGGACGGCCGGCCGGCGTGGTCTCGCCGCCGTCTCCGACGCCGAGAATCTCGCCCCAGGCGCTGGCGCCGCGTGAGGCGGCGTCCTCCACGCGTTCCAACACGAAAAAAGCCGCGCCTTCGGAAGGCACGAGGCCGTCGCGGCCCGCATCGAACGGGCGGCAGCGGCCAGAGCGCGAGATCAGGCCGGCGCCGCTGTAGGCCAGCAGTACCGAGGGGTTCACCAGCGAGTCGTATCCGCCCGCCACGGCGGCGTCGCAGCGGCCCTCGGCCAGGTCCCAGCAGGCGGCATTCAAGGCCGACACCGAAGCGGTCTCGCTGTGCACGAAATTCCCGCTGGCGCCCTGCGCGGCGAGTTCGGCGGAGAGCAGGCCGACCCCGCTGTTGGAGAGCGTGCGCAGCGAGAAGTACGGGTCGATCAACCTGGAAGCGCGGCCCCCGAGGTGCTTGTAGTCCATCTCACGGCCGGAGGTCCAGGCGGCGAATAACGCTGGGAAAAACTCCTGGTACTCGAGTCCCGTCTGGCCAGAACCCGTGTAAACTCCCAACCGGGTGCGATCGAACCCTTCGAGCGGAAGAGAACTGGCGCGCACCGCCTGGATGGCGGCGTAGACTGCGAACCGCACCTGCCGGCTCATGAATTTCTGGTTCTTCGGAATGCGAAGCAGCGGGCCGATGTCGAAATCCGGCGCCACGCCGGCCGTGCACGGGACGCCATCTTCGCGCCAGGCCCGCGCCGGGACCGCAACACCCCCGCCGCCCACGGCGGCTTCGACGTGCTCGGCCGGCCTCAATCCGCACGCGCTGACTAAACCGATACCGGTAATGGCGACCCTCATCACTCGCTGAGCACCGTGCCTAGCAATTCGCAGACCAGCCGCGCCCGGCCCGAATAGTGGCCGTGATTTCGCCCGATTTTCCCTTCTGAAGTGCAATTGGTCCGCAAGATTTGGAATACTTCCGATTTCCTGGGACTAACTCAGTTTGGTTTCTGTGTGGCTTTTTCGCAACCGCGCTATGTGGTATCCATTACAGATTTCCCTTTGTCTTCAATACCTCCGGTGTGCAAACGCAAACTCGCGGCATAGAATGGTAACTACCCCAATCGCCGGATTCACATGGAACCGGAATTGCGGGACACGCTTCGGCCTGTGCGCCTGAAACAGCGAGTGTGCGGACGTGTGTGGGCGTTCAGGCGGGTGTATTTTGACATTTCAGTTCGCGTGACTCGCGGCGGGGCCGCTGGTTGCGTCCGGTCTGGCGACAACTTCGCAGAGGAGGCGTAATGCTCACCGGGTTATCTCCTGGATTTCGCGCCGCTTTCTGGGCGGCGCTACTGATGTTCCTGCTGGCGGCTATCCAACCCGCTTTACCCCAACAATATCCCCCGCTGGGCCGTGCTGATTTCAGCCCGGTGGCCCCGCAGGGGTTCGGCGACCGCCAGAACGGCTGGGCGTGGGGTATGGCCTGGTTCAAGGGCAAGTTGTTTGTGGGCACCAACCGGGCGTACCATTGCATGGAGATCGCGGCCATCCACCGCGGATTCCCGTTCGTGCCCTATCCCCCCAACGATCGGGACATGGAGTGTGCGCCGGATCCGGCCGACCTCCCCAGCCAGGCCGAGATCTGGTCGTGGGATCCGCAATCGCGGCTCTGGACCAGGGTCTATCAATCCCCGAACGACGTGCCGATCCCGGGAAACCCCGGCAAGTTCGCCGCCAGGGACACCGGGTTCCGCGGGATGTTTGTATTCACCGAGCCTGACGGCACGCAAGCTCTTTACGTTTCGGGGCTGAACGCCCGCTGGTATATCGGGACTGAGGCGCCGGCGCGGATTCTGCGTTCGGTCGACGGCGTCAACTTCGAAGCTCTGCCGCAGGCGCCCAACACCGTTCTGGGCGACGTGAACAACAACAGCTTCCGCGGCATGGCCGCGCACAACGGCCGGCTCTACGTGGTGGCGGGCAACATTCTGGGCCAGGGCGTGGTGCTGGGCTCGAGCAATCCGAAGGCCGGCAATGACGCCTGGCAGGTGGTGACGCCGCCGAACCTGTCCGTATTCGAAATCGCCAGCTACAACGGCTATCTCTATTACGGCACCCACAACGACCGAGGCTTCGAACTTCTGAAGACTGCCGTGCCGGGGCCCACCAATCCGATCACCACCGTGATGCGGATGGCCGGCGACCGCATGGACCTCCTGGGCAACATCGACGTGATCAGCATGCACGTGTTCAAGGGACGGCTCTATGTGGGCGGCAACGCCATGAACACGTATCGCGGAGGCGAGTTGTACCGCGTGAACCCGGACGACTCGTGGGACCTGCTCTCCGGACACGGCCACATGACCGCGCAGGGCTTCAAGGCCCCACTGAGCGGGATGCTGACCGGCTTCAACTGGCCCCTGAACCAGCACATCTGGCGTATGGCCACGCACGACGAACGGCTGTACATCGGGACCTTCGACATGTCCACCGTGTCGAAGAGCATCCCGATTCTGACGAACATTCTGGAGCCCCACATGGGCTTCGACCTGGTGCAAACGTCAGACGGCGTGTACTTCACCGAGATCGACCGGCAAGGTTTCCAGGACCGTTACAATTTCGGCGTGAGGACATTCCAGTCCACGCCCTTCGGGTTGTTCCTGGGCACCGCAAACTACTACTACGGCCTGCAAATCTGGCTGGGCGCCACACCGGCGCAGACCGCGCCGGCGGCACCCACCCGCCTCGACCTGGAGGCGCAGAGCGCAAGAAACTTGTTGAGTTGGGACTACCCGGCCGTGCCGATGCGCTTCCGCATTTACCGCTCACAGGCCTTCTCCGTGGACGCGGCCCAGATGCTGCAAGACCTGAACCTGCCGACCGCGCTGGACGGTTTCTATGGCGTGCTGAACCAGATCGTTCCGGCGGTCCTGAGCAGCGCGGCGAACGGCCTCCTGCCGTTCAACCCGCAGGGCGGCTACGCGCTGGTGGGAACCACCGACAAGACCTCTTTCACGGACCCGATTCCGGTCTCGAACGCGGTCTACCGCTACATCGTGAAGGCGGAGGACGCGATGGGGAACGTCTCGGCGGCTTCGAACTTCGTGCATGCGCCGTCCTACACCTCCGTGGTGACGTTCCGCACGATGTACGACACGATTCTCCGGCTGAACATGCGCCGGAAGTTCGCCAGCCTGGCGGCGTACAACTACGTGAAGGGGGCGCTAGACCAGGGACGCGCCGCACTTCCCGGCACGGTATCGCCCGCTCTATCGACGCTCTGCGAAAATCTGAGAGCCAACCGCTGGAACAACCAGCCGATTCTGGACACTTTCTCGGCCGAAGACCTGGAGATCTCGGCGAGCCGTCTGCTGAAGCGCGCGCGCCTGGTGGCTGCCGGGCTGGTTCCGATTACAGCCATTTGACCGCCGGAGAGCCAGGCTTGACCGATGGCGGTGCACACATGAGCGGCTTCTGGCGCGGACGCAAGGTTCTGGTCACCGGGGCGTGCGGGTTCATCGGTTCCCGCACGCTTCAGGCGCTGGCCGGGCTGGGCGCCCGCGTAACCGGCGCCGTCTTGCCGGGCGAGGAGCGCCGTCCGGAACTGGCGCAGCCCGGCGTGAGAGTGTGCGCCGCCGATCTCACCCGGCCCGCTGACTGCGAGGAGGCCTGCCGCGGCCAGGATGCGGTGCTGAACTTCGCGCACGAGGACGGGAGCGCGGCGTTCAAGAAGAGCCGTCCCGCGTACATCTTCAGACAAAACCTGCTGATCACGCTGAACCTGATCGAGGCTGCCTGCCGCTGCGGCGTGGAACGCTTCCTGGTGACGAGTTCGGCCGAGGTATATCCTTGCGACTCCCCCTCACCCACGGCGGAGTGGTACGCCTTCGCCAACGGCATGGACCGGCTGGACGACGGCTACGTTTGGTCGAAGCGCATGTCGGAAGTGGCGGCCCGGCTTTTTGCGGAGGAGAGAGGAATCAAGATCGCCATCGCCCGCCCCAACAACGTCTACGGGCCGGGCGACAGCTTCGAGCCCGGACGCGGCCGCGTAGTCCCTACGTTCATCCGTTCCATTGTGGAGGACGCCAACGGTTTGACCATCTGGGGGGACGGTGAGCAGGTGCGCACGTTTTTGTACATTGACGACCTGGTGCGCGGCGTCCTCGACCTGGTGGAGAAGTATGCGGTCGGGGAGCCGGTGAACCTGGGAGGGTGCGAAACAATCACAATCAAGCGGCTGGCGGAGAAGATCGCCCGGCTGGCGGGGAGGGACGCCGCCATCGTGTGCGACTCCTCCAAGCCCGCAGGCCCGGCGGTGCGCATTCCCGATCTGGAAACCGCCCGGCGCGTGCTGGGGTTCCAACCGCAGGTTCCCCTCGAGACGGGGCTGCGCCTCACGCTCAAGGATTATCTGGAGCGGCATGCGGGTGTGTATGCACGCAAGACCTAACGTCATCTTGATCGTCGAAGATTCGCTGCGGGCGGACCACCTGGGCTGCTACGGGTACCGTCACGCCACCAGCCCGGCGATCGACCGGATGGCCGCCGAGGGCGTGCGCTTCGAAAACATGTTCTGCTCGGGGCTGCCTACGCACCCGGCGTTTACGACCTTGCACGCCGGCCAGCACCCGATCACACACGGGATCGTCTCCCACAACGGCAAGGCCGTATTCTCGCGGACCACCCCGGTGCTGCCGGAGATCTTCATGAACGCAGGCTACACCACCTGCGCCTTCGATAACCTGATCCGGGAGAAGACCTGGCTGGGCCGCGGCTTCGAGTTCGTCATCGACCCGGGGCTGCGCAGGGTGCTGACACTGCTGGTGACCCGGGAGGAGATCCATGCGCGGGCGCTGCCATGGCTGCGCACGTACTGCCGCGAACCGCTTTTCGTGCTTCTGCACTACTGGGACTGCCACGCGCCGTATGTGCCGCCCCAGCGCTACCGGGGCATGTTCTATTCGGGAAACCCGACGGATCCGGACAACCACGGCCTCGATCCCTACTGGGAGCAGCCGCTGGGCCCGCTGGCGCGGGACACCTGGCTGAACGGACCGGGAGGGAGAATTACCGACCCGAATTATGTAACCGCGCTTTACGACCAGTGCATCCGCTATGCCGATGACGGCGTCGCCGAGTTACTGGATGAAATCGACCAGCTAGGAATCGCCGAGAACACCCTGATCGTATTCACGGCGGATCACGGCGAGAGCCTGACTGATCACGGGCTCTTTTTCGAGCACGTCGGATTGTACGACTGCACGCTGCGGGTGCCTTTCATCATGCGCTGGCCCGGCCGCCTTCCGGCGGGCAGGACGGTGCCGGATCTGTTCGAGATGCGCGACGTCGCGCCCACGCTGCTGGAAGCCGTGGGCCTGCACACGCCGCCGAGCATGAACGGGACCAGTTTCTGGGCCGCGGCCACCGGCGCCGGCGCGGGCGGGCGCGACCGGGTCTTCGGCGTGGAAAGCACGTGGCAAGGACGCTGGTCGCTGCGGACCCGGGATCATAAGTTCATTCTCGGCCGGGAGACGGGGTTATACGGAAAGCCGCTTAAGGAGTTATACGATCTGCGCGTGGACCCCGGAGAAACGAACGATTTGGCGGCAACCTGCCGCCCGCTGGCGGAAAGCATGGAGGCCAGCCTGGAAGCATGGATTCAAGACCGGCTGGCGGAGGCGGGTCGCAAGCAGGACCCGCTTGTGGAACAGGGACTCAGCCTGAGACAGATGGTTCCGATTCCTCAATGAAACATGACTGGAGGCGCAATTCGTGGACGAAGCGATGGCGTTGGGGGTGATGCGGAGCTATCTTGCGGCCTTTGACGAGCGGGACTTAACGCGGTGTTTGGAGTATTTCGCGGACGATGCGGAAATCAACTTTCATATGTCCGTGTACCGCGGCAAACAGCAGATCGAGCAGTGGCACAAGGACCGCTTCGAGGCGGATCTCCGGTTGCTGAAGTTGGAAGATATCGTCGTGAAAGGTGACTCAGTAGTTGTAGAAGCGCTTGTAACATCGAAAAAGATTCGAGCCTGGAAGATACCCAGTCTTAGCGGAGAGGTCTCCGTGCGGATGGACGGCGGCCGTTTTCGCAGCGCGGTTTTCAAGTTGCGGGCGCTGCCCTGGTAGCCAGGGCGCGTGAAGGAGGAGACATGAACGGACAATTCGCAAGAACGGTGATTCTCGCTCTGGCGGTCTCGATGGCCGCCCTTGCGCAGACCGCGCCGGGCCAACCCGCGACGGGACCCGGTGGCAACGACTACCTGTATTCGGTGACCGCATCGGGGCCGTATTGGGCCGCCGGGCACGAGGGCGACAATCAGTTCCGGTATTTCCTTTACGAGCCCGCGCCCGCGCCGGCGCAAGCGCCCGTGGTGCTTTTCCTCCACGGGGTGTTTGCTCTGGACCCGAGCTACTACGCAAACTGGATGAACCATATAGTGCGCAAGGGTTACGTGGTGGTGTGGGTGCAGTATCAGGCCGGGACGACCCCAACGTGGAGGTACATCGCCAACGCCGAGGTCGCGTGGAAGGATGCGCTCAAGCGCCTGGACAACCCGGCGGAGCAGCACGTCAGGCCCGAGCGCGACAACAACGGCGCCTACATGACCGGAGTAGGCGGCCATTCGGCGGGGGCTTTCCTCGCCATGGTCTTGGCCGCCCGAGCCACGCGCACGTTTACGGCTTTGCCGCAGCCGAAGGCCATTTTCGCCATCGAGCCGGGTTCGACCCTGATCCCCGGTGAGGACTTCTACCGGATACCGTCTGCCACGAAACTCCTGCTGCTGGCCGGGGAGGACGATACCGTGGTGTGCTTGCAGACGGCGGTGAACATGTGGACCAAGACGGCCCAGATTCCAGACCCGAACCGCGATTTCCTGCTGGCCCGGTCCGACGCCCGCGGCACGCCGGCGCAGATCGCCAACCACTTCTTCCCCAACAACGACGGCTATCGCGACACCGCCGCCATCGACGCCCGCGACTACTTCATCACGTACCGGCTTTCGGTGGCGGTGCTTAATTGCGCGTTTCGCGGCACCGACTGTCACATCGGGCTCGGCAACGGCAGCGCCGCCCAGACCGATTTGGGGTTGTGGAGCGACGGGGTGCCCGTGAAGCCCCTGCAATGGACTGCCAGCCCCATCGTGCTTACGGCGCCCTGCCAGTAGTGTGCCGCCGCGGAGAACAGCCATGATATCCGGGCGCATCACACGCCGAAAGCTTCTTTACGGCTCCTGTCTGCTGCCGCCGCTGGGCGCGAGGGCGCTTGCGGCCCAGAGCTATCGGGTTGGGGCCGGCCGGAGCAGTGACGCCTACACCGCGACCAACCGGGCTATCGACGCCTCCTCGGAGTGGTCGCAGTTGGGAATCGCCGGCCGGCGTGTGATCATCAAGCCCAACCTGGTTGTTCCCGCCCTGCCGGAATCCGGCAAGGTGGTGGACAGCCAGGTAACCCGCGCCGTCGCCGACCGGGCGCTGGCGGCGGGCGCGGCGTCCGTGGACATCGTCGAGAGCGGGCCCGCACTGGATTTCGATGCCTGCGGTTATGGCTTTTTCCGCACTTATCACCCGAAGGTGAGGCTCGTCGACCTCCAGAACGAACCCTCCGAACTGACCCCGGTGCCTTCCGGATGGGCGTATGGCGCCATATACACCGCCCCCATGGTGGTGGATGGCAACGCCGTGTTCATCAGCATAGGAAAGCTTAAGACTCACACGAATAGCATTGCGAGTCTTTCGCAGAAGAACCTCATTGGCATCTCGTCTCCCCCCAATTACGCTACCGGGCAGCCCGAAACCCGTTGGGCGATGCACGATCGCGGGCTCGATCAGGCCATCCTGGATCTGAATCATCTGCGCCCTACGCACTTTGCCCTGGTTGATGGAGTCTGGGGCATGGAAGGCTGGGGACCCCTGTTCGGAACGCCTGTCCGCATGGACACGGTCCTGGCCGGCAGGAATGCGGTGGCGGTGGACCGCGTCGGGTTGGCGCTCATGGGAATTCCCCAGTATGCGGTCCGGCACCTGATCTATGCCTCCCTTGCCGGGCTCGGCCCGCCGGATCTCTCGAGCGTGCAGGTCGCCGGCGACACCCTGGCCCCCCGCGCGTTCCAGCGCCCCACGGCTCCGGCAAATTTCGATCCGCCATCGGTGTCACCTTCCGTGTTCAGGCCCGCGGCGGGCGCGTCGGCGGAGATTTCGGTCCGGTACTGGGCGCCCTGTTTCCGCGATATAACGATCCAGCGGCTTTTCGATGGCAGTCCGGAAGTGCAGCACGTAAGAACGGTGGTGGCATCCGGCTATCGCCAGTCCGGGCGCGAAAGCGCCATCTGGAACGGCCGGGACGACCAAGGCGCGATCGCACCCCCGGGCCGTTACGCCGTCCTCGTGCGTGCCTTCGAGCTGACCAGGACGGTCCGGCACGCGGATGCGATCAGTTGGGTTGTGGTGGGGGCATAGATGTAAGAGGCACGGAAAGGCAACGGACGTTTTTCCACCCTCAGAGTGGAGAGCGCTGGGTACGGGCTGTCGGTTACGTGCGCATGGGTCATGAGTAGTCGTGTGGGGACGACGCATATGAGAATTGTCACTCCGGGGCCGTTCGGTTTCGCCATTAGTAACGTTCCCGGATGGCTCGACGTGGGAATTGCCGGTGCCGCGCACGCGTGCGGGGCCGCCGGCATCCTCGACTTGCAAATGGCGTCGGCGCAGGCGGGACGGCTGGCCATCGAACGGCTGCGCCGCAACACGGCGCCTTTCGGGGCCGTCATTGACGCCTCTTCGCCAGCAGCCGTGGAATTCCTGGCCGAACTCCCTCCGGGTTCCGGCCCCGTGATCCTGACCCATGCCCCTGCGGAGCACCTGGCGCAACTGGCGAGGCTGGCGCGCGAGGGCGGGCGGCAGGTCTGGCTCGAAGCGACTTCGCTCGAGCAGGCCGCAGCCTGGCAGGAAATCGGAGCGAGCGCGCTGGTCGCCAAGGGCAGCGAAGCCGGCGGCGCCGTCGGGGAAGAGACCGCTTTCATGCTGCTTCAGCGGCTGCTGTGCGAGTTTCGCCTCCCGGTCTGGGTTCGCGGCGGCGTTGGCCTGCACTCGGTGGCGGCGTGCTACGTGGCGGGCGCGGCCGGCGCGGTGCTCGACAGCCAGCTTCTGCTGACGGCGGAATCCGCCCTGCCTCCCGCCATCCGCGCGGAATTGGAGCGCTTCGACCCGCGCGATTCGGTGTGCCTGGGGCAGACCCTGGGGCATTCCTTCCGGGTGTGCAAACGCCCAGGCGGCGCTGCGGTGGACCGGTTGGCCGAACTGGAGCGCGAGGCGCCGGCGGACGAGTGGCTCGCCGAATTGCGCCGCCACGTGGCGGCGCCGGAAGGCGACGAGAAGATCTGGGCCATCGGGCAATGCGCGGTGCACGCGGCGGGCCTCGCCGCGCGCTTCCGGACCGTACGCGGCGTGGTTGCCGCCATGCGCAATTCGCTGGGCGAGCACGTGGCGGCGGCGAAACGCCGCGAGCCGCTGGCCGAAGGCAGCCCGTTCGCCGCAGCGCTGAACGTGCGCTATCCGATCTTGCAGGGACCCATGACGCGCGTCAGCGACGTGCCCGCTTTCGCGGCGGCCGTCGCGGAGGGCGGAGGACTGCCGGTGATGGCGCTGGCCACGCTTCCAGGCGACCTGGTGCGCAGGATGCTTGCCGAAACGCGCGAACTGCTGGGAGACCGCACGTGGGGCGTGGGTCTCCTCGGGTTCCTCCCCGCCGGGCACCGCAAGGAGCAGATCGATGCGGTTCGGGAGTTTCGCCCGCGCTTCGCGGTGATCGCGGGTGGCCGTCCGGATCAGGGGCTCGAACTGGAACGGATGGGCATTCCGGCCTACCTGCACGTTCCGGTGGCGAGCCTGTTCCGCGGATTCCTGCTGAACGGAGTGCGCCGCTTCATCGTGGAGGGGCGCGAGTGCGGCGGGCATGTGGGGCCGCACACCAGCTTCATCCTCTGGGACACGGCCATCGACACGCTGCTCGGCGCCGTGGAGGAGGGCGTGCGCGGCGAGGAACTCGAAATCGTCTTCGCCGGCGGCATCCACGATGGCCGTTCAGCGGCCATGGTAGCCGCCATGGCCGCCCCCCTGGCCGACCGTGGCGTGAAGATCGGGGTGCTCATGGGCACCGCCTACCTATTCACCCGCGAGGCGGTCTCGACGGGCGCCATTGTGGAGGCGTTCCAGCAACAGGCCCTGGCGTGCCGGCAGACCGCGGTGATCGAATCGGGGCCGGGCTACTCGGTCCGCTGCGCCGCAGGCACCCCGTTTCTTGAAACCTTCAAGGAACTGAAGCGCCGCATGCTGGCCGAGGGCATGCCGCCGGAGCAGGTTCGGGTGGAGCTCGAAAAGCTGTGCGTGGGCCGGTTGCGCATCGCCTCGAAGGCGCTGGTCTGGAAGCCCGGCTGCCCAACCTATGAGGACTGCGTGCCGGCCACTCCCGACGAGCAGTGGCAAGACGGTATGTACATGATCGGTCAGGCCGCGAGCCTTCACGGCTCCACCTGCACCATCGCGGAACTGCACGCGGACGTCTGCGCCGGGAGCACCGAATTGCTGCGGCGGGCGGCTGTCCCGGCCGCCTCCGGCCGCCCGCTGCTGCGCGAGCAGCCGTGCGACATCGCGGTAGTGGGGATGGCCTGCATGCTGCCGAAGGCTCCGAACCTGGCCGCGTTCTGGGCGAACACGGTGAACCGGGTGGACGCCATCATCGAGGTTCCGGAACAACGCTTCAAGGTGCAGTTGTATTACGACCCCGACCGCAAGGCGCGCGACAAGATCTATTCCCGCTGGGGCGGGTTCATCGACGAAGTGCCGTTCGATCCCACGCGCTACGGCATTCCGCCCAATGCGCTGAGTTCTATCGATCCGATGCAGTTGCTCTCGCTGGTGGTGGTGGACCAGGCTCTGCACGACGCCGGAATAGACCCCGCAAAGATGCCGCGCGAGCGCACCTCGGTGATCTTCGGCATCAGCGGCGGGCTGGGCAAGCTGGGAGTGGATTACGCGGTGCGGTCCACGCTGCCCGAGCTGATGGAAGCGCCGCCGGAACTGTATCAGCGGCTGCCGGAGTGGACCGAAGACTCGTTCGCGGGCATCCTGCCCAACGTCGCCACGGGACGCGTGGCCAACCGGTTCGATTTCGGCGGCGTGAATTTCACGGTGGACGCCGCCTGCGCCTCTTCGCTGGCGGCGGTTTACGTGGCCGCGCGCGAGCTGGCTTACGGGTCGAGCGACGTGGTGATCGCCGGAGGCGTGGATACCGGGCAGACGCCGTTCGGGTTTCTGTGTTTCAGCAAGGCGGAGGCGCTTTCCGGGCGGGGCGCGAGCCGGACCTTCGACGCGAACGCCGACGGCATCGCCATCAGTGAGGGGCTCGGCGCAGTGGTCTTGAAGCGCCTGGAAGACGCCGAGCGTGACGGCGACCGCGTGTACGCCGTGATCCGGGGCGTGGCCGGATCCAGCGACGGGCGCGGTAAGAGCATGACCGCGCCGCGCATGGAAGGCCAGGCCCTCGCCCTGCGGCGCGCCTACATGCAGGCCGGGATCTCCCCCTCGGCGGTGAGCCTGGTAGAGGCCCATGGAACAGGAACCGTGGTGGGCGACAGCACGGAACTGGATACACTGGCCGAGGTGCTCGCGTCGGCCGGCGCTCGCCCGCGCAGTTGCGCGGTAGGCTCGGCCAAGTCCATGGTCGGCCATACCAAGTCCGCGGCGGGCGTCACGGGCCTGATCCGGACCGCCCTCTCGCTGTACCACAAGGTGCTGCCGCCCACCGCGCACGTGCAGGAACCGAACAAGAAGCTGCGCGACGCCTCCACTCCGCTGTACCTCAACGTGGATGCCCAACCCTGGATACCCGAGCCGGGCGCCGCGCGGTGCGCGGGCGTCAGTTCTTTCGGGTTCGGCGGCACGAACTTCCACGCGGTGCTCGAGGAACATTCGGACGAAGCTGCGGGGCTCGAAATCTGGCCGGCCGAATTGTTCGCCTGGCGCGCGGATTCGCTTGCGGCGTTGGCCGGGCAGTTGAAGCAGGTCGCGGGCGCACTCGAATCCACCGGCGCGGCCGATTTGCGCGAGCTCGCGGCTTCGGCCGCGCGGCGCCTGGCCCCCGCGCATCCGGACGGTTTCACCTTGGCGATTGTGGCGGGCTCCACACAGGAACTCGCCGCCCGGTTGGACGAAGCCGGCAGGGCGCTGGCCCAGAACCGCCTCCCAGCCGACGATCCGGCCAAGGGCGTCTATTCCGGGCACGGCTTGGAACCGGGCAAGATCGCGTTCCTGTTCCCCGGCCAGGGCTCGCAGCACCCCGGTATGCTGCGCGAACTGGCACTCGCCTTCCCCGAGTTCCGCCAGAGGCTGGCGCACGCGGACCGGGTGCTGGCGGGCCGCCACCCGCGCCGCCTGAGCGCGTACATCTACCCGCCGGCGGCGTTCACTCCCGAAGAGCGCGACCGCCAGATGCGCGAGCTCACCGATACCGCGGTCGCGCAGCCGGCGCTGGGCGTGCTGGAAATCGCCCTGTCGCGGCTTCTCGAGCGGCTGGGCGTCCGGCCGGACATGACTGCGGGCCATAGTTACGGAGAGTACGTGGCGCTGTGCGCCGCGGACCGCTTCCCGGAAGAGACCCTATTCCGGATTTCGGAGGCACGGGGCCGGGCCATCAACGAGGGTATTCAGGACGATCCCGGGGCCATGGCGGCGGTCGCCGCCGGTCAGGAGGCGGTGGGTGCGGCTCTCGACGGGAGTCAGGACGTCGTCATCGCCAACCTGAATAGCCCGCGGCAGACGATCATCTCCGGCCCCACCGCGGCCGTGCGCGGCGCGGCGGAGCGGCTGCAAAGCGCGGGCCTGACGGCGCGGATGCTCCCAGTTGCGTGCGCCTTCCATTCCCAGCTCATGCAGCCGGCCAGGGAGAAGCTGGCCGCGACGCTGGCCGCGGTCCGCTTCACGGCCTCGGAGTCAAACGGGACGACCCGCGTGTTTTCGAACACCCTGGGAGGCCCCTACCCGGAGAACCCGGCGGAGGTGGCCGGCCTGCTGGCCGAGCACCTGGTGCGGCCCGTGCGCTTCGCCGAAGAAGTGCGCTCCATGTACGAAGCCGGCGCGCGCATCTTCATCGAAACCGGCCCCAAGGGCGTGCTCAGCGGCCTGGCGCGCGACATCCTCGACGGGACGGACGCGTGGATCCTACAAACCGACATGACCGGCCGCTCCGGGATCGTGCAACTGCTTCACGTGCTGGCGCGCCTCGCCGCGCTCGGGGTGGATGTGAAGCCGTGGGAGTTGTTACGCGGCCGCGTGGATGACGTGCGGGCCCGGGTCCGGCAGCCGGTGCGCGCCTCGCAACCCGGCTGGATGGTGACCGGGAACTACGTCCGGCCCAAGGACAGGCCGGTCTCCGTCGAGCCGCCCATCGTGTTACGGGCGCCGGCGGTCGCGCCGGCCGCGGTCCCCGCGCCGCTGCCCGCCCCCCCTGCGGCGCCGGCGCTGCCGCAGGTTCCGGGCACGGCGGATGCCGTAATGGCACAGTTCCAGCGGCTGATGTCGGAGTTCCTGTCCGCGCAGACTGCGGTGATGACAGCGTACTTGCAGGGCACGCCCGCCGCGCCAGCGCCCGCGGCCTTTGCCACGCTGGCGCCGGCTGCCGCCGTGCCCGCACCCGCCGCGGTGGAGGCGGCGCCGGCCCCGGAACCGGCTAAGGCCTCCGCAGCCCGCGACGTGAAAGCGGAGTTGCTGAAAATCGTCAGCGAGCGGACCGGCTACGCGGTCGAGATGCTGGACCTGGCCGCCGCCATCGAATCCGACCTGGGTATAGACTCGATCAAGCGGGTGGAGATCCTCAACGCCTTCCAGCGGCTCTTTACACCTTCCGAACAGACCGCCATCCAGGGGATGATGGACAAGCTGACTTCCGCCCGGACCCTGGCGGACATGCTGCAACCTCTCTCCGCGGCGTTGGCTCCGCCGGAGGCGGCTTCGCCGCCTGCGACTCCGCGCCTGGTGATGACTGTCGCCGATCTGCCCGCGGCCGGCGAGGCCCGCAAGTATCCCGGCCGCGTCTCGATCATCACTGACGACGAAACCGGACTGGCGGCCTCGCTCGCGAACGCCTGGAGACAGGCCGGGGAGACGGTGGTGCTGCTGAGGCACGGCCGCGGGCCGGTGCGGGCCGAAGACGGGGCGATCACCGCGGACTTGACGGACCCTGGCGCGATCGAAACAGTGGTGCGCGGCGTGCGTGCCGATTATGGACCCGTGGGTGCCATCGTTCACCTGCTGCCCGTGCGCGTCCACCCGGCAAGCGTCCTGCACGGGGGCGCGCTGGCGGACTGGCGCGAGCACATTCAGGAGGAAGTGAAGAGCCTCTACGCGCTGGTGCGCGCGGCCGGCCCCGACCTGACGGCGGCGGGGCGCGAAAAAGGCGCGCTGCTGGCGGTAGTGACCGGTCGCGGCGGGGATTTCGGAGCCTCGGCCCGGAGCGCCTGCCCGGCGCACTGGGGCGCGGCAGACTTCGTCAAGACCGCCGCTGTCGAACTGCCCGAGGCTGCCTGCAAGATCGTGGACCTGGACGTTGCGGAGAAGCCGGGAACGCTGGGTCGCAAGCTCATCGCGGAACTCAGTTGCCCTGGCGATGTAATGCAGGTGGGGCTTTCCGGCGGCCGGCGGGTCAGGGTGGCGGTGCAGCCGGCCAAGTACCCGGAGAAGCCCGCGCGCGCCATCGGCCGCGACTGGGTGTTTCTGCTGACGGGCGGCGCCCGCGGCATCACCGCCGACATCGCCGTCGAGCTTGCCAGGCGCTTCCAACCCACCATCTTTCTGGCCGGGATGTCGGCGGCGCCGCCCCCCGAGGACCCGCGCGACGTGGCGGAAATCGCCGATTCCGCCAAGCTTAAGGCCGCGTTGGCCGCGCGGCTGCGGCAAACCAGCGTCGCCGTCAGGCCTGCGGACGTGGAAAACGCGTTCCGGCGTCTGATGAAAGACCGCGAGATCCGCAAGACGCTGGAAGCCATCCGCGGGGCGGGCGCACAGGTCGAGTACGTCTCCGTCGATGTCCGGCAGGAAGAGGCCGTCGCAAAATTGTTGGCCGGCATCTACGGCCGGCAGGGGCGGCTCGATTGTGTGATCCACGGCGCGGGCATCATCGAAGACAAACTGATTCGCGATAAGACGCCCGAGTCATTCGACCGCGTCGTGCACACTAAGGCCGACAGCGTCTTTCTGCTGGCCCGCCACCTCAAGCCGGACAAGCTGCGCTGCCTGGTCCTGATGTCCTCGGTGACGGCGGCCTTCGGCAACCGCGGGCAAGCCGATTACGGCGCGGCCAACGGAATTCTCAACGGCGCCGCGGTGTCGCTCGCGGCCGCATGGCCCTGCCATGTCGCCGCGATGAACTGGGGCCCGTGGGGTCCCGCCGAAAGTTCCGGTGGCATGGTGACGGACGAGGTGCGGCGGCAGTTCGAGTCGCGGGGCATCCAGCTCATCCCGCGCGCCGAAGGCGTGGCGGCCCTTCTCGACGAAGTGGAGCGGGGCAGCCGCAACACCGTGCTGACCGTGATCGGCGGCGGGCCGTGGGGGGAGACTCACGCCGAGAGGGCCCACGCATGAAGGATGGACCTCCAGGCGCGGTTGCGGTGATCGGGATGGCGTGCGTCTTTCCCGGCGCACCCTGCATGCAGCGCTACTGGGAGAACATCCTCAACAAGGTGGACGCCGTTTCTGACGCTCCCGAGGAGTGGGGCGCGGAGCAGTGCTACGATCCCGAATCCACGGAGAACGACCGCACCTACTGCAAGCGGGGCGGCTTCCTGCACGGCCTGGCGGAGTTCGATCCCGCACGCTACGGCATCATGCCGGGCTCGGTGGATGGCTGCGAGCCCGACCACTTCCTGGCCATTCGCGCCGCCTACGACGCGCTCACCGACGCCGGCTGCATAGATGTCGGCAAGGCGCACGCGCGCACGGAGGTCATTATCGGCCGCGGCACTTATGTCAACCGCGGTAATGCCACCGCCATCCAGCACGGCATCGTAGTGGACAGCGTGCTGCGGGTGCTGAAACAACTTCACCCGGAACATACCGACGTCGAGCTGGCGGAGTTGAGGCGACACCTCAAGAGCAGCCTGCCGCCGTTTCACGCCGACACGGCGCCGGGCCTGGTGCCGAACCTGATCAGTGGCCGGATCGCCAACCGGCTCGACCTGATGGGAGCGAACTATGTTGTGGACGCGGCATGCGCCTCCGCTCTGGTGGCGCTCGACCACGCCGTTCACGACCTGGTGACCGGCCGGTGCGACATGGCGGTGGCTGGCGGGGTGCACGCCTCGACCCCGGCAGTAATCATGATCATCTTCTCCCAACTGAAGGCGCTCTCACGGAAGGGCGAGATCCGCCCGTTCGACAGCGGGGCCGACGGCACGCTGCTCGGCGAAGGCGTGGGGATGGTGGTGCTCAAGCGGCTGAAAGACGCCGAACGCGACGGCGATCGGGTGTATGCCGTGATCCGCGGCGTGGGAGTGGCGAGTGACGGTCGCGCGGTGGGGTTGCTGGCGCCGCGCCTCGAAGGCGAGGAACTGGCGCTGCGGCGCGCCTACGAGGCGGCGGGCGTCGAGCCGGGCTCCGTGGGCCTGATTGAAGCCCACGGAACCGCAACTCCGGTGGGCGACCAGGTCGAGATGCAGGCGCTGCGGTCGGTGTTCGGGCCGCGCAACGGCAATGCGAAGCAGATCGCGCTTGGCTCGGTCAAGTCCATGATCGGTCACACCATGCCGGCTTCGGGCATCGCGGGGTTCATTAAGACCGTGCTGGCGCTGCACCACAGGGTGCTGCCCCCCACGCTGCACTGCGAGAAGCCCGACCCCAAACTCGGGATCGACGAAACTCCGTTCTACATCAACACCGAGACGCGGCCCTGGATTCACGGCTCGACGGCGGCGCCGCGGCGCGCCGGGGTGAACGCGTTCGGCTTCGGCGGCATCAACGCGCATGTCGTTCTGGAGGAGTACACAGGCGCACGTCCCGCGGCCTGGCAGCAGCACAACTGGGATAGCGAGCTTTTCGTGCTTTCCGCTGCCGACACCGCCGGACTGCGCGGCGAGGCGGAGCGGGTGCGGCGCACCGCGGCGCTCCGGAACCTGGACTTCTCCCTCAAAGACCTCGCCTGGACGGTGAACTGCACGCGCGAACGCAGAGCCGTCAACCTGGCCTTGGTCGCGACGTCGCGCGAGGACCTGGTGGCCAAGCTCGACCGCGCGCTGGAGCGGCTCGCGGAGGCGGGCACGCAGCGCATCCGGGATAACCAGGGCATCTACTACGCGCGCCGGCCGCTGGCCGCCGAGGGCAAGCTGGCGTTCGTTTTTCCGGGCGAGGGCGCCCAATATGCGGGAATGCTCTCGCATTTGGCGATTCATTTCCCCGAAGTGCGGAGCGTGTTCGACCTGATGGAGCGCGCCTTTGAGGGGCACCCGCGCGGCTACTCGCTCAGGGATGCGCTGTTCCCCCCGGTTCCGGGCGGCGGCGAACTCTGGTCGATGATGGACCTGGCGGTGGAGGCCGTCTTCGGGTCGGACCTCGCCATTCACGCGCTTCTAAAGCGTCTGGGGGTGACGCCGCACGCCATGGCGGGGCACAGCACGGGAGAGAACGCCGCGCTGGTGGCCTCGGGCTTGGTGGAATCCGCGACGGAGCAGCAGCTCCTCGAGCACATCCGCGGCGTGAACGCGGTGTTCGAGAACATCAAGGCGGCCGGCGGAGTGCGGGAAGGCGTCCTGCTGACCGTGGCCGGCGCCGAGCGGAGCCTGCTCGAATCCCTCGTGGCGGCCAGCGGCGGGCAGGTCCACATCGCGCTCAGCAACTGCCCGCACCAGGTGGTGCTGTGCGGTACGGGGCAGGGCGTACAGAATCTGCTGCGCTCTCTGGAGGGGCAGCCCTGCATCGTGCAGAAACTTCCATGGGCCCGCGCCTATCACACACCCTGGTTCGATGCGTTTACCGGGCCGACGCTGGAATACTTCAAAGGCGTGAACATTGCCGAGCCCGCCGCCGCCGTGTATTCGTGCGCCACGGCCGGGCTTTACCCCAGCGACCCGGACGAGGTGCGCAACCTGGCGTCGGTGCAGTGGGCCAGGGAAGTGCGGTTCCAGGACACCATTGAGCGCATGTACCAGGATGGGGTGCGGGTGTTCGTGGAAGCCGGCCCGCGGGGCATGCTCACAGCCTTCATCGACGACATCCTGCGGGGCAAGCCGCACCTGGCCGCGGCCGCCGACGTGCAGCACCGCTCCGGCCTTTTGCAGCTTCACCATCTGCTGGGGCAACTCGCCGCGCACGGCGTTCCCATGCGCCTCGAAGCGCTGTATGAACGGCGGAACCCGCAGGCGGTGGAAGAGGCCGAAAAGCCGCGCCGGAGGACCCTTCCGATCCGCAGCGGGCTACAGCCGTTTCGTCTGCCGGAGGGCCTCACGCTGCCTGCCGCTCGTGCCGCCTCCGCGCCCGCCGCGGCTGCGGCAGCAGCCGCGGCGGCCGCACCCTCCCCCCGGGAGAGAGCGATGCAGGCCCACTTCCGGACAATGGAAGAGTTCCTGCGTTTACAGCAGACCGTGTACGGCGCATACCTGCAACGAGTCGGGGCGGTCCCGGTTGCGAACGCTCCGCAAACGCGGCCTTTCGTGACGGAGATTCTGGAGTTCTCGCCTCAGGAAAGGGTCCAGGCACGCCACCGGTTCTCCCTGAAGCGCGACCTGTTCATTGACGACCACCGCCTGGGCCGGAACGTCTCCGATGACGATCCGTTGCTGGCGGCTTTGCCCGTTGTGCCGCTGACGTTCTTCATGGAGGCGCTGGCGGAGGCCGCGTCGCTTCTCGAGCCCGGGAAGGTGCTGGCTGAAATCCGCGAATTCCGGCTGTACCGCTGGATCACGCTCGAGCAGGGCGATGTCACTGTGGAATACGCGGCGGAGCGCCGCAACGGCGGAATCTATGTGACCATGCGGGGCGGGAACGGCGAGGGCGGCATCAGGCACCTTTGGGCGGAGTGCACGGCAGTCTTCGCGGACAGCTATCCGCAGGCGCCGCCAGCAGGCGAGTTCCCGCTCTCCGGGGAACGCCCGTCGAAGTGGAAACCGGAGTTGCTGTACTACGACGGCATGTTCCACGGTTCCCGTTTCCAGGCCGTGGAAAGCATGGACCGCGTGGGGAAAGACGGCGGCACGGCCACCATGCGGGTGCTGCCGTTCGATTCCCTCATCGCGGGACTGCCCGAGCCTGCGTTTCTGACCGACCCCCTGATGCTCGACAACGCCGGACAGGCGGTGAGTTTCTGGATTCAGGAAGCCCTGGATCCACTGGGCGACATCTTTCCCTACCGGGTCGCGTGTCTCAAGTGTTACGGGCCGCCCACAGCGCGCCCGGGCACGCGCGTGGAGTGCCGGGTGCGCGTCACCAACCTCGAGGAAAAGCAGATGTCCTCGAATGTGCATCTGACTTCGAGCGGGCGTACACTGTACACCCTGGAGGGGTGGGAAGACCGCAGGTTCCCGCAGACCGCCGCTTTCCGCGGTTTGCGGCGGGAGCCTCGCGAAGGGCTGCTGGCCGCCGAGTGGCGCGAGCCCGTCGCGTCTTACCCGGAACAAATGGTTTGCTGCCGCCTGGATGCGTTTTCACCGGATTTTCTGGAGTCGTCCCACGGCATCTGGCTGAAAACTCTGGTGCAACTGGTCCTCAGCCGGGCCGAGCGGGAGGAGTGGAATGCCATGTCCGGCGACGCCGGCTTCCGCCGCCAGTGGCTGCTCGGGCGCTGTGCGGCGAAAGATGCCGTCCGCATGCTGGTGGAACGCCGCACGGGGGTCAAGCTCTGCCCCGCCGACATCCGGATCTCGAACGACGGCCGCGGCCGGCCGCTCGTCTCCGGCGCGTGGACAGAACGGCTGGGCATTCACCCGGCCGTTTCGATCTCCCACATCCCCGTGGTGGCGGCGGCCCTGGCGGATGCCGGCCCCGGCCGGCGTATCGGGCTGGACCTGGAGTCGCTCGCCCGCGCGCGAGCCGAGGCGGAAGATCTCCCGTTCTCCCCCGGCGAACGCGCACTGCTGAGGGGTCTCGAGGGCGAACTGCGCCGCGAGTGGGTGCTGCGGTTCTGGTGCGCGAAGGAGGCGGTGGGGAAGGCCCTGGAGCGGGGAATCGCCGGAGGGCCGCAGCAACTCGAGGCCTGCGAGTTGAGCCGCGAAACCGGGAGCGTCTCGATCCGGCTTCGCGGGGACCTGGCGCGTGAGTTTCCGTACGTGGGAGGCCGCCCGGTGCGCGCTTTCACAGGCCGCAGCGGAGAACTGGTGTATTCTACCGCCGTGATTATGGACACGTATGCAATTTGAAGGCGAAGCCATTTCCGATTACGTCCTCCGCACGCTGGGTGAGCTGGCGAGCGACTGGGACTGCTGCCAGCCAATTGGAGAGCATACCCTGCTGTTTCGCGAGCTCGGCCTGGAATCGCTGGACGTGGTGGTTTTGGGTACCGCCATCCAGCAGCACTACCGCCGCCTGATGCCTTTCGCGGAATTCCTGGCCACCATCGGGCAGAACGGGCGCAGCGACCTCTCCGTGGGGGAACTGGTGGCCTTCGTGGAGGAGCAGTTGAACAACGGCGAGCCGCAGCGGCGAGGAGCAGGCAGATGAACGCAAAAACCGTTTTGGTCGGTCTCGACGGGGCCACTTTCACGATCCTCGATCCGCTGATGGAAGCCGGCGTCATGCCGTTTCTGCGCCAGTTCCTCGCCCGGGGGACGCGGGCGTCGTTGCGGACCGTGGTTCCCGCGCTGACACCGCCGGCGTGGACCTCCCTGATGACCGGCTGCCGGCCGGGCCGGCACGGTGTCTTCGATTTCTTCCGGCTGGTTTCTCCGGAAACGCGCCACATCCGTTTCTTCACCTCGCACGACGTAGCGGTCCCGACGGTTTGGTCGCTGGCGGCGAGGCACGGCCTGCGCGTCACGGCGCTCAACTTTCCGGCCATGTTCCCGCCGCCGGAACTCCCCGGCTACGTGGTGCCCGGGTGGGTGCCGTGGAAGCAGTTGCGGCTGGCCTGCTGGCCGGAGGGCCTGTTCGAACGCCTGAAGGCGCGTCCGGATTTCAACCCCCGGGAGCTGGCCATGGATTTCAAACTCGAGGAAAGGGCCACGGAGGGTTGTTCGGACACCAACGAATTCCGGCCCTGGGTCGAGCTGCACATCCGGCGCGAACAGGCCTGGTTCAACATTTGCCGGGAACTCGAGTCAAGCGACCCCTCGGCGCTGACGGGTGTCCTGTTCGACGGCATGGACAAGTTGCAGCACCTCTGCTGGCGCTTCCTGCGTCCGGAGGATGGCACGCCGCTTAAGGCCGATTGGGAACTCGATCTGCGCGGGCTCTGCCTGGACTACTACCGCAGGCTGGATGCCATCATCGGGGAAATCGCCTTGCAGGCGGGGCCGGAGGCCACCGTGATCATCGCTTCGGATCACGGTTTCGGGCCCACACGCGACGTGTTTCACCTGAACACGTGGCTGGAGCGGCACGGCTACCTGGCCTGGGCGGAAGAGCGCGGTGCGAGCGCGGCCGGAGGTCCCCTGCTCGGGGTCGGACAGGTGGCGCGGCACACTTTCCTGATGGACTGGACTCGCACGACGGCGTTCGCCACGACCCCCACCAGCAACGGTGTATACATTGCCGTCAACCGCGACGGCAACTCGCCCGGGATCGCTCCGGCCGAGTATCACGGTTTCCGCGACCGCTTGATGGACCAGCTTTCCGAGGTGCGCGATCCCGGGAGCGGCGAAAGGATGATCACCGAGATCTGGACGCGCGAACGCGCTTTCGCGGGTCCGTTCCAGGAACTGGCGCCGGACCTGACTCTCGTCCTGCGCGACGGCGGCCTGATCTCCATTCTGCGCAGCGAGCAGCCGTTCTCGAAACGGCCGTCCGTGTCCGGAGCGCATCGTCCGGCGGGTTTCTTCGCGGCTGCCGGGCCGGGCATCCGCCGCGGAGTGTGTCTGGATGAGATTTCGATCCTCGATGTCGCGCCGGCCATTCTATACAGTTTGGGACTCCCGATTCCCGCCTCGATGGAAGGGCGGCTGCCGTCGCGTATTTTCGAACGCGATTTTCTGGCCGCCCGTTCGCCTCGGTTGGAGGAGGATGCCGCAATGGACGACGTAAGGACAGCGGACCAGTCTCCGCCGCCGCTGAGCCCGGGAGACGAACAGATCGTGCTCGACCGCCTGCGGCAGCTTGGTTATATCGAATAGAACGAAGGTAACGATCCGATGGAGATGGCTAGGGCAAACGGAGTTAAGCTCCACTACATTACGCAAGGACAGGGTCCCGATGTGACGATGGTGCATGGTTTCCTCGGCAATCAGGCCGTGTGGCACCTTCACATTGTTCCGCAGATCAGGCGCGACTACCGCGTCACTACGTACGATTTGCGCGGCCACGGCTACAGCGAAGTGACGCCCACCGGCTACACGGCCGGCGACATGGCGGAAGACCTCCGAAACCTTCTCGACGCCTTGGGTATCGGGAGGACCTACCTTGTAGGCCACAGCTTTGGCGCCGATATCTGCATGTACTTCGCGCTTCGATATCCGGAGCGCGTGACCAAGATGATTGCCATCGAACCCGGCTTGGCCGCGCTGGTGGAAGAGCGAAAGCTTTCCACCTGGGAGGGCTGGGCCTACTGGGTTTCCAAACTTGAGGAGGTCGGGCTCAAAGTCCCCGAGGACAAGAAAACGGACCTGGACTACCTTCTCCAGCTCAGCCTGGAAACGCCGAAGTTTTACGGACCGGCGCGGGGACTGCCGCGCAACCGCGCCCCCCTGCTCCGCCTGCTTCGTGAAACCACCTTGATCAAGGATTACGAGGTGATCGGCGATCTCACCAGGCAGGCGGTGAAACGTATCCGGACCGAAACCCTTCTGATTTATGGGGAGCACTCGCATTTCTTGAACGCCTACCGTTACCTGCGCCGGGCGCTGCCGAATTGCAGGCCGGTTCTCATGCCGGGCGGCGAGCACTTCGGGCCGCTGGAACAGCCGGATTTGCTGGCCCGGCACATCCAGGAATTCCTGGAGGCGGATCGCGAGGCGCGGCGTGCGAGCGCCGGAAACGGGACTTGCCGGCACAACCCATGATCGACAGAACTTCACTCAGTGTGCTGGTCACCGGGGCGTCCCGGGGGATCGGGTTCGACACCGCGCTGGCTCTGGCCGGCGCCGGCTTCCGCGTTTGGGCGGGGGTCCGGAACGAACATGCTGCGCGAGTGGTGTGCGGCGCCGCGCGGGACCGCGGCGGCAGCGTCACTCCGGTCTTGCTGGATGTGACCGACGCCGCTTCCGTCAACGCGGCTTTCGCGACCATCGGAGCAGGGCGGGAGCCGCTCTACGGCGTGGTGAACAACGCCGGGGTGACGGGCCGGGCGTTCTTCGAGGATTACACCGAGGACGAGATCGCGCGTATCCTCGACACCAACCTCTTCGGAACCATGAGAGTGACGCGCGGCGCTCTGCCTCTGTTGCGCAAAGCGGGGCGCGGCCGCATTGTCATCATGTCGTCGGTCGCCGGCAGGCTGGGGCAGGTTTGCCTGGCTCCGTATGCCGCGAGCAAGTTCGCGCTGGAGGGGCTCGGGGAATCGCTGTGGCAGGAACTCAGGGCGTTCCGCATCGACGTGAGCATCATCGAGCCCGGCATTGTAGCCGCCACCGACATCTGGCGCGACTGCGCCATGCTGCCCGCAACGCACGATCCGCGCAGCCCCTACGCGCACCTCTACCCCGCTGTGGAGAGGCAAACCGCGAAATTGCTGAAAGCGGCGCGGCTTACGCCCTCCGACGTGGCCGGCCTGGTGGTGCGGGCCATGACCGCCCGGCGGCCCAAAATACGGTACGTGGCGGGCTTCTGGACCGGCTGGCTGCTGCGCGCGAAGCGCTACATGCCCGGGGAGACTTTCGAACGCCTCTGCCTGAAACACTGGCTTCGCGAGCTGAAAGAGAAGGCGCCGGGCCGGGCGCCGGACCTGCTCAGGCTCGTATGAGCAAACCGCCCCCCACCTGCGAACACCTGCCGCCGGCGCTGCCCATGGCCGCGAAGCTGTTTTACGGCCTCGGTGAGATCCCGCTGACGGTCACCATGGTGCTGTTCGGGTTGTTCATGCTGTTCTTCTACCACTCCGTCATGGCGCTGCCGGCGGCCCTGGTCGGCGTGGGCATTGCCGCCGGGTTAGCCGTGGACGCGCTTGTCGATCCGCTGATCGGCTACTGGTCCGACCGCTGCGGCGGCCGGATGGGACGGCGGCATCCTTTCCTGATCGCCGGCGCCATTGGCATGGGGCCGTGCCTGTTCCTGCTGTTCTCTCCGCCGCGCGGCCTCGGAAACGCCCTGCTGTTTGTCTGGCTGGTGGTCAACTCCATCCTTTTTCGGGTAGTGAGCGCCGTCTACCGCATTCCGTACCTTAGCCTGGGCGCGGAGCTGACCACGGATTACGACGAGCGCACGCAGGTGATCGCGATCCGGTCGGTTTGGGGACTCATCGGCACCCTGGCAGCGGGCAGCCTCTCGTTCCTGCTGTTCTTTCCTCGTGGCGCTGGCGGGGCCGATCCCAAGCTGAATTTTGACAACTACCCTCGGCTGGGGCTGGCCGCCGGCGCGGTTCTCAGCGTCACGGGCCTGCTGGCCGCATTCGGCACATGGAGGCAGCGCTGGTCGGGGGTGACGGGCCCGGCGAGCGCGCCGCACGCGTTCTTCGGCGCCTTCTCACGATCGCTGCGCAACCGCTCTTACCGGCTTCTGTGGATCTCATTCACCCTGTTTTTCATGGCCGTGGTCCTGCACGCGAGCGTTTCGGTCCACTTCCTCACCTGGTACGTCAAGATCCACGACAGCGGAATCATCAGCCTGCTTCAGACCGCGTTCTACGTGGGCGCTCTGGCTGGCGTGCTGTTGTGGATGGCGGCCTCGAAACTGGGGGAGAAGCGAAATCTTTATATCGGCGGGACGCTGGGAACCGCGCTGCTTCTCTGCCTTGCCACGCTGCTGTTCGGCGAGGGGCGGCTGCTTGGAACTGGGAATCCCAACCCCTTGTTGGCCGGCTACTTTGTAGGCGGGGCATTCGCCAGTACGGTCTGGGTGTTGCCTGCCTCCATGCTGGCCGACGTAGTGGACGAGGACGAATATCAGAATGGCGGCCGCCGGGAGGGCGTATACTTCGGCGTCTTGAGCTTCGGGGAGAAGATGGCCGCGGCGGGCGCGCTGCTCGGTTCCGGCGTGCTGCTGAGCCATTTTGTCCACCTCGCGCCGGGCTCCGCCAGGCAGAGCCCCGAAGCCGTGGAGCGGGTAGGGATGATTTACGGCCTCGTGCCGGGCGTGCTGCTGCTGGCGGCCGCGGCGGCGCTTTGGCCGTACCGATTGAACCGGCGCGCCGTCAACCGGATTCAAACAGCGCTCGCCGTTCGACGTGGGGGAGACGCATGAGCAGGCCCTCGACCGTGCTGATTACAGGCGCGGGGTCGGGCCTGGGCCTGGAAACGTGCCTGCGCCTCTCCGCGGCGGGCCGCCACGTGACCGGGTCGGTGCTGGACGGCAGAGAAGCCGCACTGCTTGGGCAGGAGGCCGGCCGGCGCGGCGTGCGCGTGAATGTGATCGAAATGGACGTGTGCCGCGAGGACCGGGTACGCGCGGCGGTGAACGCCGTGGCGCGGGACGCGGATATCGAGGCGCTGGTGCATTTCGCCGGCATCGGCCTGCGCGGGTTTATCGAGGACTTGGACCTGGACGAGGTCCGGCGAGTGTTCGACGTGAACTTCTTCGGCGCCATGGCTGTGACGCAGGCGGTGCTGCCGCACATGCGGAAGGCCGGGAGCGGCCGGATCGTTCTGACAACCTCAGTCGCCGGGCGCATGGGATCCATGAGCATCGGCGGCTACGCCGCGAGCAAGTTCGCCGTGGAGGGATTCGGCGAGTGTTTGGCCGCCGAGGTGCGCCCGTTTCACATCTACGTTTCCATGCTGGAGCCCGGCCTGGTTTTCACGCCGCACTTCACCGTGGGCCGCAATCGCGCGCGCCGCGCGGTCGAGCCTTCCAGCCCTTACTATGAGTGGTTCTGCCAGCACGAGAAGATCGTTGACGATATCCTCCGCCGGAACCGCGTGGTCCCCGCGGATGTCGCCGCCGCCGTACTCCGCATTCTCACCGCGCGCCGGCCCAGGCTGCGCTACGTGGTGGGACGCAACGCCAAACTGATTTTGAACCTGCGTCGCTATCTGCCCGGAGAGACCTTCGACGCCGTTTACGGGCCGATTCTGCGGCGCATGGTTACGCGGCCGCGCTTTCGAGCGACGGGCCTGAGTCAACCGCCATGAAGACTACAGCCCGCACCCTGAAACTGGGGGGACCCGCCCGCCTGCTGGGCCTCCGCAACCTTCTTGCGCTCAAGAGAGCACGTCGGGACGCCTGGGATGCGCTGCTTGGGCCGTACATCACCACCAGGGCCATTCAGGCTCTGTGGCACATCGGTTTTCTTCAGGAACTCGCCGGCGGAAAGTGTGTGAATGCCGCCGCATTCGCCCGCAGTAACGCGTTGGACGAGGCGGGCGTGACCGCCCTTTGCGAGGCGCTTTACGCCCGGCATTACTTCCGGAAAAGCTTGGCGGGCTACTCTTTGGCCCGGAAGGGCTGGTTCCTCTCTGATAACCAGTTAGCCATGGGCTGGTTCGAGTTGGTGTTCGGCTACGCGCCCGTGCTGAACGGAATCGAAAAGCTGCTGCGCCGCGAGGCCGTTTACGGAGCCGGCATCGTGCGCGACGGCGAGGCGGTGGCGACCGGCAGCGGCATGATTTCCACCGGGGTATTCTTCCCCCTCGTAATGAAAACGATCGCTGCGGCGGGCTACCGGAAGGTGCTCGATATTGGTTGCGGAGACGGCGCGTTTCTACGTTTTCTCTGCCGGCAGTTGCCGCATGTGACGGGTGTGGGAGTGGATTTGTCGGCCGCCGCGGTTGCCGCCGGGCGGAGTCTGGTGGAGGCGGCGGGGCTGAGTTCCCGCATCCGCCTCCTGGTCGGCGACGCGCGCGCGCTCGAGCCGCTGGGCCACGAACTGCGGGACCTGGACGCCATCACCGCGTTCTTCGTTCTACATGAGCTCTGCGACGCGCAAGAGAGCCATCAGGCGGTGGAGTTCCTGCGCGCCGTGCGCCGCGCTCTGCCGGGTGTGACGCTGCACATCGTGGAGCCGATCCGGGTCGGCGTCGAGAGGTTGAGGAAGCGCCCCGGGCTCTCGGTGGAGTACTTCCTGCTGCACGACCTGAGCCGGCAGCACCTCGGCTGGAGAGGCGACTGGGCGCGGCTTTTTGCCAAGGCTGGTTTTGAACAGATGCAAGAACAGCACATAACTTTCGCCCGTACGGCGATTTACAGTGTCAAATGAGAGCGATCTGCCGGGTATCGCGCCCGCTGGTGTACGCCATGAAACGACTGATGATCGCATTGGTGCTGGCCGCCGTCATCGCCGGTCTGGGCTTCGCGCTGTTCGGCTGGCTTGACGGAAGGCGGATTCCGGAAGCGGCCGGGCTGCTGCGGGCCATCGTCTCCGGCCGGAATGCGCTGGCGGGCGAGGGTGCGCGCTTGCAAGGCATCGTGGTGGCGCGTGAGGCGGTGGTGGCGGCAACCGTCGCAGGCCGCATCTCGAAGCTCAAGGTGGACGAAGGCGACCTGGTGAAGACGGGCGAGCCGATCGTTGCCCTGGAGCGGGAGGAAACCGAGGCGGAGAACGCCAACGAGCGGGCCAAGGTCGCGCAATTGATGGCCCGCCTCAGCCAGGTACAGGAGCAGCACCGGCTCGAAGTGGATCGCTACGGGAACCAACTCGCGCGCGCCACCGCGCAGCTTCAGGCCGCCGAGAGCGAGCACCACCGCGCCGGCGCCGAACTGGATCACTACCGCGCGGAGGCTGCTCGGGCGCATGATCTGGCGGGGGCCGGCCTGCTGGCCAAGTCCGAGCTGGAACGTTCCGACACGAACGTGCGGGTGGCTGAAGCACGGCTGCGGGCGCTCGCCGACCAGGTGGAGTCCGCCCGTGCGGATCTCGAGGTGTGCCGTTCCAACAAGCGCCAGTTGACGGTGGCGGCGCAGGAGGTGGAGCAGACCAAGGCGCAACTGGACCAGGCGCGGGCGCAGTTGCGGCAGGCCGATACCCGGCTGGGTTATACCAGCATTCAGGCGCCGCTGAGCGGGGTGGTTTCCCTCCGGGTGGCCGCCCAGGGAGAAGTGGTGAAGGCGGGCGACCCGATCGTGAACATCGTGGATCTGGACGACATCTGGGTGAAGGTCAATTTCGAGGAAAGCTACCTCGCCAACGTGACCCGGGGCCAGAAGGTGCGCGTTGTCCTCGTCTCCGGCCAGGAGGTCGTGGGCGAGGTGATCAACATTTTCCCCGAGGGGGAATTCGCCACGCAGCGCGATGTCAGCCGGATACGGCGCGACATCCGCACTTTCGGAGTCAAGGTGCGCATCCCCAACCCGGACCACCGGATTCAGCCGGGTATGACCGCCTATGTGTACTTGCGGGACACCTCGGCCGGGCCCGGCGGAGAGAAAGACAGGAACCGGGCGCCGCCCGGAGCGGGACGCAAACCGGAGGCCCCGCGCAGCCACAGGGAGTGAAACAATACAGGAGCTGCGGGTCGACTTGTATGCGGCGTCCTGCGTACTGTCCTTTCAAATTACGTGACAGGAGCCCCCCATGAAAACGCGAAGACCAGGGATTCTGTTGGCAGCCGTAGCGGCGGCCACCGTGCTGCCCGGCCATTTCGCCGCGGCGCAGAGAGGTAACGACCAGCCCGTCGTGAAAGACGTGGTGCGCTCGCGCTGGGCTGCGCGGCCGAAGTGGTCTCCGGACGGGCAGTGGATCGTCTACGACGACAAGGATTCTTCCAACGATTTTCGGATCTATCGAATTCGGCCGGACGGCACGGGGAAGGAATGCCTTACTTGTGACCGCAAGGAGACGCCCCGCAACGCCGGCGCGGCGAACTTCGACCGCTCAGGCCGGTTTCTTCTCTTTTCGGCGGAGAAGTCCAAGCACTTTCCCGTTCTCGGGAAGCAGATCGTTGGACCTGGCGCCGGCACCTTCAACGACGTATTCGTCATGGAGTCGCAGACCCGCGCCATTTACCGGCTGACGAACGTCGCCTCCGGAATCCGCGCGGGCGGCAGTCTGTATCCCAAGTTCTCGCACGACGGAAGCCGCATTGCCTGGTGCGACTTGCAGGGCAAGGGCGAGGCTCGGAACCGCTTCGGCCAATGGCGCATCGCCGTGGCGCCGTTCCTCGCTTCGCCACAACCTCAGCTCGGCAAGATCCAGTACTACAATTCGGCGGAGCAGGGTCTCTCATTTTGCGAAATGCAGGCCTGGACCAACGACGACTCCGGTCTGATCTTCGCCGGCGCCCCCCTTCCCGGGCAGGACGGCTACACCTCAGACGTGTGCCGGCTCGATCTTTCGACCGGCCGTATCACGCGGCTGACTGAGACCTCCGGGCTCAACGGTGAGCCGGCGGAGTTCGAGGAGCACGCCGCGATCTCGTCCGCGGACCGTCTGGCGTACATGTCCAGCAAGCCGCACGGGGTCGATTTCAACAGTAACTTCCTCCTCTGGCTCAAGAGCGACTTGTGGATCGCCAATGCGGACGGCAGCGAGGCGCGGCAGGTGACGTTTTACAACGTGCCTGGCCATCCCGAGTACGACGGGCGGCGGGTGATGGTGAGCGAAATGGGCTGGAGCCCCGACGGACGCCAACTGGTCGCACGAGTCTTCTTCGTCGCCAGCGGCGCCGCCGAGAAGTCCAGGCGGCAGCCGCTGGGCCGCTGGAGACGGAACCCCCAAGGGCAACAGCAGGAGACAACAGCCGAAGACGAGGGCGTGTCCGTGATTCGCATTTTTCAGTTTTCGCGATAGGCAGCGGGATGGGAAGACCGGAGCTTTTTGCGAGCTGCGAGTCAGTCTCAGCGGCGCTCCCGTGGTGCCCGGGGCGGGACTCGAACCCGCACGTCCCGTGAAGGACAAAGGATTTTAAGTCCTTTGCGTCTACCAGTTTCGCCACCCGGGCACGCTGATCCTATTCTACTTCCTTAGGCGCTCCGGCATCGCCCCGCCAACCGCCTGACTGCGGTTCCTTGTCAACCGCACTTGCGCGCCGCTGCAATCAGGATCAGCGCCGGTCCGAACAGGAAAAAAGTGACGGGCTCCGGAACCTCGCTTACCGGTTCTTCGGTGTTCCAGAATACGTCCCCGTTGTCAAAGCCTAACTCCGGGTACGAACTCAGATTCGCAAACGGTGCGGAAGGCAGGGGGCCTACCAGCCAGAGGGCGGGCGACTGCACCTGCCATCCGCCCGGCGCGGCGCTGCCCCTGGGCATCAGGACCAGGTAGTGCGTGCCTGGGCCCCGGTTCAGGCTCGAAAACAGCGTCGCGGAGGTGTCCCCAGCCTTCGGAACCGCCGCATCGGCCCTCCAGGAGGTTGCCTCTACCGGGTCTGTCACCGCACCGATAGCAGGTCCGAATGAGGCTTCGGTAATTGTTCCCCCCGAAGCGCTGGAACACCCTATCGCCAGCCAGATCCAGGCCTCGATGGTGAGCTTCCACAGGTCCACTACCTCGATCTCCTCGAACAGTAGTCCGAAGTTCCACCCCCAATCGCATGTGAGATCGTTTGTTGACAATCATTTGCGTAGGTT
>JBHGBM010000027.1:0-63661 GCA_041946965.1 Bryobacteraceae bacterium | reverse complement strand
TAGAGCAGCGGACTCATAATCCGTTGGTCGCTGGTTCAAATCCAGCAGGGCCCACCAGAACCCACAACCCCATCGCCCTCAGAAAACAAAACGCAGGGCCATCTGCATGGTCCGGTTCCCGGACTTGTTCATGTTGCCGTTCGGATTGTAGATATTCGGGTGGTTGAACAGGTTGTACGCCTCGGCGCGGAAATGCACCGGTTTGCCTTCCGCGATGGTGACTTGAGCATGGCGAAACCGGCCCTCCAGTTGCCCGGTCCCCACAGCGCGTTCCGGCCCAGGCTGCCGCAGGTGTTGTGTACCGGCGGCGCGGCCAACGGCGGCGGGTCGAAGTACCGGGCCGGCATGCAGAGCGAAAGCGAAGTCGCACAGCAGGCGGGCGGACTTACGCTGTTGCTCGTCAAGCCCGGCCTGCAAGTTTTCGGGCGGGATCGAACCGGACAACGCGCCCCCCTCCGGCTTCATCATAGGCCGGCGCCCGAGGGGGGCGCGGGCATCAGGCGGAGTGCTTGTGTACGACCTCGTTCAGTTTCTTCAGCAATCGCGGCATGGCGGTGGCGGTATCTTCCTTCTCTTCATACTCCAGGGCCAGGTAGCCGCTGTAGCCGCTCTTCACCAGCATGCCGCCGATCCGGTCCCAATCGGAGGGGACGCGTTCCTTGCCCTGCTCCCGCAACATGACCTTCACCTGCACGCTGGAGGCATACGGCATGCACATCTGCATGGATTCGTACGGCGAGTGGACGAAGTTGCCCGTATCCAGATTCATGCCCACCCAGGGCGAATCCACGGCTTTGATGATCTTTACGATGGTCTCCGCCTTTTCCGTAACCCCGCCGTGGTTCTCGATGCCCAGAATGATGCCTTTCTTTCCGGCGTACTCGGCGCCGCGCTTGAGCACTTCAATGACCCAGCCGGCGGCCTGGTCTTCGGTGGCGTCCTTGGGGATCCTGCCGCCGAAGACGCGGATGTGCCCGGCGCCGAGTTTCTCCGCGATGTCCACCCACCGGCGCAGCCCGGCCAACTCCTTCTGCTGAAGCTCGGGCGTGCGCTGCGTCATCTCGGTCCGGACCGCGATCGAGTAAATCTCCACGGCGTTCTTGTAGGCCAGCCGCTTCAGCTTGAAGAGAAAGTCGTCGGTCACCTCCTTCGGGAACCAGTAGACGGTCATGTCCAGTCCGTCAATGTCGTTCTCGACGGCGATGCGGATCACATCCTCGTAAGTCAGCTTCCCTTTCGCCAGCTCCTGCCGGTAGGAATAGCAGCAGATGGCGGAGCGCAGCCGGCCCTTCACGGCGGCGGCGCGCGCGGCCGGGGCAAGCTGGACGGCGCCGGCCAGCGCCGGCAGATTCTTGAGTGCGTCGCGACGGTTCATCGGTTTCTCCTTGGCAGAGAGACGATTATAGCTGGCGTCCAGCCAACGGATTTGGAGAAAACGCCGATTGTTGGCCACCGCGCCTCGGCAAGCCAGCCGCCCGGCTCCTGGAAACCTGGGTACCGGTACCAATCCAACCAGGGCCGCATATCCTACGCCTCCAGGCGCTTGGACGCCAAACGCCACGCCGCCCGAGCACTGGCGCCGGAAGCCGCGGCGTATTGGAGTCTGGCGTGCAATTGCCGCACCCGGAGGCCGATGTGCGATCGCACTACACGGGTCTGCTAGTCTTCTCCCTCATGCTCGCGGCGGCGGGCGGCCTGTCCGCGGACTCCTTGCACTGGCAGGGCGTCAACGCGCAACATACAAGCTGGGTCGGCTACTACACCAGTCCCTATTACGCCTGGGATACCACCAGGGATCCGGATCTCCTGCTGACCCTGTTCTGCCTCGACTTCAACCATGAAATCGCGCCCCCGTATGACTGGCAGGCCGACCTGCATCCTCTCAACCAAAGCAATGTGACCGCGTACGCGCAGTTCGGCGGCAACTATTCCGCGGGCGACATCGTCAACCCGCCATCTTTTCCATTTACATCCGATTCCGCCGGCGGCAATATTTTCACCCAGGCGGGCGCCGGTGTCATCAACGGCATGACCGTGTCTTATGTGCGCTATCTCGAAGCGGCGTGGCTTTTCGAAAATATCCTCAAGGCCCAGGCGCGCAATCCGGCGGACACGGCATCCATGGTGATTTCGCAGGTTGCGGTTTGGGAGTTGTTCGTGCAGGCAGGCGCGAATTACAGCACGCTGACGAACAAGGTCAACGCCACCACCGGCACGCGGACGTTCAAGAATTACCTCGACAACACGGCCTACACCGGCACTTTCCGGGGTGCGGTGGACTTCGCGCTGATCGAGGCGCAGGACGCCGTCTTGAACCACAACTGGGACGCGGAGAATTGGACGCTCGTCACGGGTAACGCGAACTGGGTCCGGAACAGCCACAACAATGTGGCGGTTCAGGAGTTCCTGACGCCGCTGCCGGTGCCCGAACCGTCCGGGGCGGCGGTGCTGGGCGCCGTCCTCGGGATGCTCGGCCTGGCCGCCCGGCGCCGGAGGAACGCGGCGTAGCGGTTCTCTTACACGGTGCCTTCGCCGCCGTCTACGCGAATCACATTGCCCGTCATCCAGTAGGTGCCGGGCTGCGCCAGCGCCGCAATCGAGCGCGCCACGTCCTCCGGACAGGTGAGGCGCCCGTTCGGGTTGCGCGCGCGCGCGAACTCCGCGAGCTTTTCGTGCCCCGGGATGGCGCGCAGCGCGGGTGTCTCGGTGACGCCGGCCTCGATGGCATTCACCGTAATCCCGCGCGGGGCGAACTCCACGGCGAGCTGCCGCACGTGCGCCTCGAGCACCGCCTTGGCCGCGCTTACAGGGCCGTACATGGGGAGGGCGCGCCGGCCGCCCGCGCTGGTCATGGCGAAGACGCGCCCGCCCTCGCCGAGCAGCCCCGCGGCCACCAGGTCCCGCACCCAGTAAACCAGCGAGTGGCCCATAGCGTCGCAAGTGTTCTCGAGCTGCCGCCGCGCCACCTCCGCCATCGGTTTCAGCACGCCGAACGCGAGCGAATGCATCAGCACCCGGAGGCCGCCGGGAGCGATGCTTCCGGCGAGCGCCTTCACAATCTCGGACCGGCGCTCGTCGTCGGCGGCATTGCTGTTGAAGAAACGCTCCTCGCGGCCCAGGGAACGGAGGCGCGCGCGCAGTTCCTCCACGCGCGCCATGGTCTCCCTGCGATCCATATGGACGCCGGCGATGTTCATGCCGCCGCGCGCCAGTTCCAGGGCGGCGGCTTGGCCGAATCCGCTGGAGGCCCCCAGAATCAGTGCCCAGTTCGATGTCATTCTTGCACTTCCGTTACGGTGATCTCGCGTTCGTCTCCGCCGCGCGATTCGATACGGATCTCGATGCGCTCCCGGGGCATAATCTCGGGAAAACGCTCTCCCCATTCGATGAGCACGACGGCTCCGGCGCGGTCGAAAATCTCGTCGAGGCCCAGGCCCTCGGCTTCGCGAGCCTCGTCCAGGCGGTACAGGTCGATGTGGTACACGCTGCCGTACTCGTGCACCAGCGTGAATGTGGGGCTCGAGACTTCATCCGGCTCGGCCGCGCCGAGCCCTTTCACGATGCCCTTGGCCAGCGTGGTCTTGCCCGCTCCCAGATCGCCGGTCAGCAGCACCACGGAGGGACGCGGCAGCGCGCGCGCCAGGCGCTCGCCGAGCGCGATGGTCTCCTCCTCGGAGCCGGTGCGGTAGCTACCCACACGCCTCCACGGCGTCCGGCAGCCACGCGAGCAGATCCGTGGCGATCAGCGATTTCTCACCCAGCTCCGCCGCGCCCAGGGTTCCGGCGAGTCCGTGCAGGTACACCGCGGCGGCGATGGCGTCCGCGGCGTCATCGGGGAACTGCGCCAGGAAACCCGCGATCAGCCCCGTCAGGATATCGCCGCTGCCGGCGGTCGCCATGGCCGGCGTGCCCGTCGGATTGACCCACACCTCGCCGTCCGGCAACGCGATCAGGGTGCGGTGGCCCTTGAGCACCAGAACCGCCTCGCGGCGGGCCGCGAAGGACCTCGCCGCCTCCACGCGGTCCGCCTCTATTTCGGAAACTTTGCGTCCGGTCAGCCGCGCCATCTCCCCGGGGTGCGGCGTGAGCACGCGCAGCTTGCCGCCGGCGGACCACTCCACCCCGGCCAGCGCATTGAGCGCATCGGCGTCGATCACGGCGGGTTGCGGGAACTCCGCGAGCACGCGGTGTACGAATGCCGCGGTATCCGGGTGCGTGCCGAGTCCCGGCCCGAGCGCGAAGACGTCCTTGCGCTCCGCGACGGCCGCGAAGCGCCCGTAATCGAAAGCCGCGAGACCGATGCCCCCGGTGGCGGTCTCCGGCAGCGGCTCGGTCATCAGTTCGGGCGCATGGCCGGCGATGACGGGCAGGGCGCTCTCCGCCGAGGCGACCGTCACCAGGCCCGCGCCGGCGCGCAGGGCGGAGATCCCCGTCATGGCCGCCGCGCCGGTCTTGCCGCGCGAGCCCGCGATCACCAGCACGTGCCCGTAATCGCCCTTGTGACCCATGCGCGGCCGCGGCGCCAGCAGGCGCCGGAACTGTTGCGGCTCGATGAGCGAGAGGTATACCGCCGGATCGTTCTCCCAAAGCCCGGCCGGGCTGCCGATGGCGCCCACGGTCAGTTCGCCGCACGCATCGCAGTTCGGCGCCAGCACATGCGCGGGCTTGGGCGCGGTGAAGGTCACGCAGTAATCGGCGCGCGCATGTTCGCCCAGCGGGCCGGCCGAATCGCTCGGCATGCCGGAGGGAATGTCCACCGCCACCACCTTGGCGAGCGGAAATCCCGTGTTGATCTCCCGGATGGCGGCGAGCATGGCGCCGCCCGCCGGGCCGCTGATGCCGGTGCCCAGCAGCGCATCCACCACCACGGTGGCGGCGCGCATCTCCGGCGTGATCTCCCGCCGCACCGGGCAGCCGCAGGCCGAGAGCATGGCGTAGTTCGCGGCGGCCTCGCCTTTCAGTTCTTCCGGGGCGGCGAACAGGACCACCTCGAGCGAGCGCGGGCGGAAGCGGGTGAAAAGCTGGCGCGCCACCACCATGCCGTCGCCGCCGTTGTTGCCCTTCCCGCACAGCACCACCACGCGCTGCTCGCTGAGCGGCGCGAAATTCTCCGCCAGCGCCTCCACCACGCGGTGTCCGGCGTTCTCCATGAGCACGATGCCCGGAATGCCGAGTTCCGTGGTGCGGCGGTCCACCTCGCGCATTCGGGCGGCGGTGAGGATCTTCATATTCTGCGCGCCACCAGCATAGTCATGTCGTCCTGCAATTCGCCCGCGCCGGTCCAGTCATTCACCGCTTCCATGGTGCGGGCGATGATCTCGTCGCAGCCCGCGGCGCTGTGCCTCAGCAGGATGTCTTTCAGGCGTTCCTCGCCGAACATCTCGCCGTATTCGTTCTCGGGCTCGATGATGCCGTCGGTGTAGGTGACCACCAGGTCGCCCGGCGCAAGCTGAACGCGCTGTTCGCGGTATTGCGCGAAAGGAAACGCGCCCACCACCGTGCCGGTCACCTCCAGCGGCATGGGATGGCCGCCGCGAACCAAAAACGGCGGAACGTGCCCGGCATTGGTGTAGCTCAGGGTATGGGTGCCTTCTTCATACAGCGCGAAATAGAAGGTGGCGTACTTTTCCGGCGACGTGTTAGCGTAAAGCTGGCTGTTGAGCAGCGTCACCAGCCGCGCGGTGGAGACCTGGGCCGGCGCGCCGCCGTTCCCGGCCGACTGGGCGGCGGTGGCAAGCTGGGTGCGGATCGTGGATTGGATCGCCGCCATCAGCAGCGCGGCCGAGATTCCTTTGCCCGCCACGTCCCCGATGGCGAACGCCAGGCTCGCGTCCGGCAGCAGCATGAAATCGTAGTAGTCTCCGGAAACCATGCGCGCGGGCTTGCACACGCCCGCCATTTCCAGGCTCTTCAGGTCCGGCACGGATTTTGGAAACAACTGCGACTGCACTTCGCGGGCGATCTCGATTTCCGATTGCAGCCGTTCCTTCTCTTTCGCCACCGCGATGAGCTGCTCCAGGTTCGCGGTCATGGTGTTGAAGGAATGGCCCAGCTCGGCAAGCTGATCCTTGCCGCGGACGGGGATGCGATGGGAAAAATCGCCCTCCTTCACGCGCTCGGTGCCTTCGTACAACTGGTGTACCGCCGAGGTGATGGTGCGGGTCAGCGAAACGCCGATCACCAGCGAGATCAGCTCCACCACCAGGAACAGGCACGACATGGCGAGAAACGCCCACCAGATCAACTCGCCCCACTCGACGTTGCCGCCCACCTGGCTGTGGCCGAACACCTGTCCCAGCACCGCCGAAATGCGCGTCTGGATGAAGAGCGCGCCGTTCTCGGTTGCGCCCGGGCGGCTCCATATGGCGCACGCCACGGGGTAGTAGCCGCTGATGCCGATGTCGCCGGCAATGTAGGGCTCCGGAATGCGGTCGCGCCGCGCCCCCCGCGCCGGCTCGCCCTGATAATACTTCTCGCCGATGCGGAGGTTCACGCCGCCGCGGCGGGGCGGCTCGAGCGAGCCCCGCACCAGGTCCACCACTCCCAGGCCGGGCATCAGATTCGCCATAAAATCGCGCGTCAGCGGCGCGAGGATGGTGATATCGGCCCCGTCCTTCGCGGTGGCGTGCGCCCACCCATACATGCGCCCTTCGCGCACCACCACCCCGTGCACGTCTCCCCACCCGGCGGGCGGAGGCTCGATTTCCGTTTCCGGCGGCAGCTTGAACGGCTCCGGACCGCCCACCACCACGGCGAGCTCGGGGAAGGTGCCCCCCAGAAACGGAGCGATGCGCCGCGCGTAGTCGGCACGGTTCGCCGCCGGCATGCGCGCCAGCATCTCGGCTGGACGGCGCAGTACGTTGGTCCGCCGCGACAGTTCCGAGTGGATCAGGTAGCCGGCGATCTGTCCGGTGAGCCAGTACCCGCTGATGCCAAACAGACTCAGAATCAGGCCGATGGGCACCACGGCAATGAACAGGTAGGCGACGATCAGGCGGTTCCGCAGCCGCCAGATCATCCTGTGCACGCCGGTGCGCGCCAGGCGCAGCGCCACCATGATGCCAAGCAGGTATGCCAGCAGCGTGAACAGCGCGGCGGTTCCCGTGCCGGGCGCGGCCAGCCGGAGCGCGATCGAGATTACCAGCGCCAGGGCAAAGGCCTTTTCCACGCGCCTCAAGTCCCGGAACCACCGCACCGGCCGAACGGGCATACGCCGACCATCTTAACAGCCCGGACCCCGGAAAGCGCATGCTTGCATCGCCGCCGTCCGGGGTGGGGTACAATCCGCCTCATGCCCACCCGAAGACAACTGCTTCAGGCCGCGCCCGCCGCTTTGGCCGGCAGCGCACCCGTCACCGCCGCCGCGCACTCCGTCCGCCTGGCGGTCTCGACGTACTCCTATTGGCACTTCCGAGGCGAAAGATACCCAGTCGAAAGAGTGATCGAGGACGCGGCGCGGCTGGGCTTCCACGGTGTCGAGGTGTTGCACCGGCAGATGCGCGACGAAACGCCCGCCTACATGAACTCCCTGAAGCAGGCGGCCTTCCGCGCCGGGCTCGACCTGGTGATGCTCTCCATCCACCAGGATTTCGTTTCGCCGGAAGCCGACGAGCGCGCCGCGCACATCGCGCACACCAAGCGCTCGATCGATCTCGCCGCGCAGATGGGCATCCCCGCCGTACGGTTGAACTCGGGCCGGTGGAAGACTGTCCGCAGCTTCGACGACCTCATGAAGGTGAAAGGCAACGAGCCGCCGCTGGCCGGTTACACCAACGAGGACGCCTTCCGCTGGTGCGTGGATTCCATCCGGGAATGCCTGCCGCACGCCGAAAAGGCCGGCGTCATGCTGGCGCTCGAAAACCACTGGGGGCTCACCACCGACCCGGACATGCTGCTGCGCATCTGGCGCGGGGTGAATTCGCCCTGGCTGGGCGTCAACCTGGATACCGGCAATTTCCCCGGCGACCCTTACGCGGGCATTGAGAAACTGGCGCCGCACGCGGCCATCGTGCAGGCCAAGACGTATCCCGGCGGGGGCGAGTGGTACACGCTGGAACTGGACTACAAGCGCATTGCGGCAATCCTGCGCCGCGCCGGTTTTCGCGGCTACGTCTCGCTCGAAATGGAAGGCCGCGAGCCCGCTTCCACGGCGGTACCCAAGAGCCTGGCGCTGCTGCGCGAAGCTTTCGCGTAAGGGTATACTTAACCCAGTGAAGGAGGCCGTATGCGATTCCGGCCCGCTGCGTTCCTCGCTTGCGCGGTAGCCCTGTTCGCCCAAAGCCCCACGGGCAACCTCGCCGGACGTGTCCAGGATGTCACCGGCGCCGTGATTCCCGGAGCCACTGTCAAGATACACCAGGCCGCCAACCGCGACCTGCGCGAACTCACCACGAACGATGACGGCGAATTCATGGCCGCCAATCTCGATCCGGGGAACTATCGCGTCACCGTCGAGAAGGAGGGTTTCCGGAAGCTCGATGAGCGCGGCGTCACGCTGCAAATCGACCAGACCGTGCGGCTCGAGTTCGTCTTGCAGGTCGGCTCCGTCACGGAAACCGTGGAGGTGCAGGCCACCGTCCCGCTGCTCAACACCGACAGCGCCACCAAGGGCGACGTGATCGTCAGCCGCGAGATGCTCGATATTCCGCTCGACGGGCGCGACTTCGCCGACATGGCGTACCTGGTGCCCGGCGTGGGGCAGAAGGCGCAGGGCGGCAATGGCAGTAACTTCGCCGTCAACGGCGCGCGCACGGACAACACCAACTTCATCGTGGACGGTTTCAATAACCAGAATCCGCGCGGAGGCAGCGCGCAGGCGCGGCCGCCCATCGACTCCATGATGGAGTTCAAAACCCAGACCACCGGCTACTCCGCCGAGTACGGGCGTCTGGCCGGCGGCACCATCAACATGGTGCTCAAAACCGGCACCAACCGTTTACACGGGACCGTATTCGAATTCCTGCGCAACGACGTATTCGACGCGCGCAATTTCTTCGACCCGCAGCGCACCAAGCTGCGGCGCAACCAGTTCGGCGCGGTGCTCGACGGCCCCGTGTACCTTCCGCGCCTGTACGACGGGAGAAACCGGACCTTTTTTCTCTTCGATTGGGAAGGCTACCGCCAGGTGACCGGCAATTCGCGCATCGGGCGCGTGCCCACCTTGGCGGAGCGCCAGGGAGACTTCACGCAATCGCTGGATGTGGACGGCCAGCCCGCGAAGCTGGCGGATCCGATGAGCGGCGGGCCTTCGGGGTCCTGCGCGGCGGGCAAGATCGGCTACTGCTTCCCGGGCAACGTGATCCCGGCCAGCCGCTTCGACCCCATCATGAAGCAGGTGATGGCCTACTACCCGCTGCCCAACCGCACCGGGGTGAACAATTACTACGCGGTTTCGGGCGACCCCGACAAGTGGGACAGCTTTCTCGCCAAGGGCGACCAGAGAATCCGCAATTCGGATAACCTGTCCGTCCGCTTCCTGAAGCGCTTCAACCGCAACACGGACCCCTACGCCGGCAGCGCCACCGGCACCTTCGGCAACGACACGCGCGAAAGGCAGATGCTGGCCGGCGTGAGCTACACGCGTCTGTTCAGCAGCACGCTCATCAACGAGGCGCGCATGGGCCTTTCCCGCACCGCCCACCGTGAAACGGGAAAGCGCATGGGCCACGATTACGCGGCCGACTGGGGCCTGGTGGGTTCCACCAAGGAGCCCGGCCTGGTGGGTTTCCCCCGCTTCACCGTGACGGACATGATGGCGCTGGGCAACGCCGCCAACGTGCCCATCGTGTACCACGTGAGCAACTACCAGTGGTCCGATACGCTCACCTGGGTCAAGTCCCGGCACCTGATGAAATTCGGCTTCGAAATCATGCGCACGCAGTTTTTCCAGCCGTATTACAACAACAACCGCGGCACCTTCGCCTTCAACGGATTCTGGACCACGGTGCCGATCGCGGATTTCGAGCTGGGCGTGCTCAACAGCGTGAGCCGCACCGTCGGAGTGAATCCGAACTACCTGTTCTTCACCAGCTACGGCTTCTTCGCACAGGACGATCTTCGCCTGGGCAAGTCGCTCACCCTCAACCTGGGACTGCGGTACGAGCTGCCCAAGCCGCCGGTCGAGAAATACGGCCGGCTCACCAACCTGGTGCCCGAGTTGGGGATGCTGTTGATCGCCAGCGACAGGACCATTCCCAACCTGCCGGAGTTGGTCGCCGATGCCGGCCTCACCGGAAAGGTGGCTCTCGGCAGCCAGTACGGTTATCCGGACTCGCTGGTCTTCACCGCGTACAAGTGCCTGGCGCCCCGGGTCGGGTTCGCGTGGCGGCCGCGCGGCGGCGTGCGCTCGGTGGTGCGCGGCGGGTACGGCATCTTCTACGGCAACAATCTTTGGAATCCTGTGCGCAACGACCTGGGCAACGTCTATCCGTTCTCCATCTCGCAGACTTACAACAAGAACAGCGGCAAGCCCGAGTTGCTCACCATGCAAAGCCCGTACGGGACCAAGGGAAATCTCGCAGGAGTACTCACACCCAACGGCTTTCAGGCGTATCCCACCCCGCAGTATCTGCAAAGCTGGAACATGACCGTGGAGCGCGAGATCGGAAAGGCCATGGCGGTCGAGATCGCCTACGTGGGATCCAAGGGCACGCACCTGGGCAGGAAGTACAACGTCAACATGCCCTTCCGCCGTCCGGAAATGCGGCTCTCCGGAGGCGGCTTTCCGCGGCCCATTGCGGGGTTCAACGACATCGACTATTACTCGTTCGGCTCCAACTCGGTATACAACGCCGGCATCGTGAGCCTGCGCAAGCGCTTCGCGGGGGGATTCTTCTACCGCCTGAACTACGTGTTCAGTAAATCCATCGACGACGCTTCCCAGATCGCCGACGCCTCCGACGGCGGCTACGGCGGAGCGCAGGACGCGCGCAATCTCGCGCTCGAGCGCGGGCGCTCCGATTGGGACCGCGGGCACGGCGTCACCTCGCTGTTCATGTATACTCTGCCCTGGCGCCGCCACTGGCTCTTCGGCGACTGGCAGGTCTCCGGGACCGCGCGGCTGCAAACCGGACCTCCGTTGACCGTCAAGAGCTCCAACGTGCAACTGGACCAGGGCGAGGCCAACCGCCCCGACCGTATCGCCAAGGGCACGTTGCCGAATCCCGGACCGGAGATGTGGTACGACCGCGCCGCCTTCCCGCTGGTACCGAACGGCGCGTATCACTTCGGAACCTCCGGGCGGAACATCCTGGACGGTCCGGGCCTGCTGGACATGAATCTTTCCCTCATGAAACGGCTGCGCCTGCGGGAGCGCTACAACGCGCAGCTCCGGTGCGAAGCGTTCAACGCGCTGAATCACGCCAATTTCAATCTGCCCAACCAGAACGTGAATGCTCCGGCGGGCGGAGTGATCAGCGCCGCGCGCGCGCCCAGGCTCATCCAGGTGGCTTTGAAAATACAGTTCTGAACCCGCCTGGCGGCCGCGGCTTTACTGTTCGATTTCCAGCTTTACCAACGTTTACAGCCCGGCAACCCGTAATTTCGTCTATCCGTTCAGGTGGCCATGTCGATGCCTGAACTGGAAGAAAGCCGGACTACGGCGCGGAGGGTGCTCCGGCGCAACCGAACCATGCAGCTCGCCGGCCTCGCGACGGCCGTGCTTGGCCTGGCCGGCTGGCGATTGTTGGCGCGCGAGGAGAAACCGGTTTACAGCTACGTTACGGTGGAGCGCGGCGATGTCATCAAGACCATCAGCGCCACCGGCAAAGCTCTCGGCGGCGGCTGGTAACCCGACGCCCGCGGTAGTATACTGCCCCTAACTGGAGGCTAGTATGCTGCTGCGATTCCCGCTGTTCTGCCTTCTAACTGCGTCCCTGCTGGCGCAGTATCGTGGAACGATTAACGGCGAGGTCACCGACGCGACCGGCGCCGTCATCCCCAACGCCAAGGTGAAAGTGAGAGGCGTGGTCATCGGCCTGGAACGCGAGACCGGCGCCAACGCCTCGGGGTTCTTTACCGTCCCCAACCTGCCCGCCGCCCTCTACGAGGTCTCCGCGGAGGCCGCCGGTTTCAAGACGCTGGTGCGCTCCGACGTGCGCCTGGACAGCGACGCCGTTCTCACGCTCCGGCTCGCGCTGGAGATCGGGCAGGTGAGCGACCGCATCGAGGTGGTTTCGGAGGCGCCTCCGGTGGAGACCTCCAACGGCGAGGTCTCGCGCTTGCTCACTTCCACCCAGATGCAGAACTACGCCCTGCCCGGACGCAATCCGTACTACATGCTCGGCATCCTGCCCGGGGTGGTCTCCCGCTACGGGAACTTCGCCACCGACTCGCGCGGCGGCAGCTATTCCATGGGCGGCTTGCAGATCAACGGCCAGCGCAAGGACACCAACTTCATGACGCTGGACGGCGTGAGCAACACGCGCAACCGCGACGGCGTGCAGGTCAACAACATCCTGGGCGTGGACTTCATTGAAGAGGTCAAGATCCAGACCAGCCACTACGCGCCGGAATACGGCCGCACCACCGGCGCGCACCTGATGTTCATCACGCGCCGCGGCACCAGCGATTTTCACGGCGCGCTGTACGAGTTCTTCGTCAGCGACCAGTTCGCCGCCACGCCCTTCCTGCTCAGTTCCAAGCCGCGCACGCGCGCCCACAATTACGGCGGCACCCTCGGCGGGCCCATCTACATTCCGGGCAAGTGGAATACGGACAAGAGCAAGCTGTTCTTCTTCGTGGGAGTGGAGGCGCGTTGGACCGCCGGCTTCAACCAGAAGGGCGGAGTGCTTCCCACCACGCTCGAGCGCGGCGGCGACTTCAGCGCCAGCCTGGTGAAGCCGGTGGATCCGGACACGAAGGCCCCGTTCCCCAACAACCTGATCCCGGCCAGCCGCATCGGCGCCTTCGGCAAAGCGCTGCAAAAGATCTACCCCGACCCGAACTGGCCCGGCCCCGGCGGCAATTATCTGGCCACGCGCAACCAGCCGACGGAGAACCGCGACCCGCTGGTCCGCGTGGATTACAACATCAAGCCGAGTTGGCAGCTCAGCGCCCGCGTGCTGAAGGGCAAGCAGGATTTCACTTCGCCCTTCGACAACACCGGCAACAATATCCCGCTGTTCGAGGTCTACCGCGACCGCCGCGGCAACAACTACAGCCTGGCGCTGAACACCACCTTCAATGCCGCCACGGTGAACGAATTCACCTTCGGCTACTCGGATTTCCGCGAGGACTTCCGCATCATCGGCGACGGCGTGAAGCGCTCCACGTGGGGCTTCACCTTCCCGGAAATCTACCCCGGCAACCGCGGCGACCGCATCCCCAACGTGAGCATATCGGCCTACCAGGGCATCAGCGGCTCCGGCCAGCCAAGCTACACCCGCACCCCCACGTTCACCCTCCGCGACAACTTCACCAGGATCATCGGAAGCCACAGCGTGAAGGCCGGCCTCTACTGGGAATCGATGAACATGAACGAGTTGAACCAGGCGACCGACAACGGCGCCTTCAGCTTCGCGAGCACCTCGGGCAACCCGCGCAACTCCGGCAACCCGTGGGCCAACGCGCTGCTCGGCAACTTCGACTCCTATAGCGAAAGCGGGCCGCCCGCGCAGACCGTCTACAAGGCCTACGCGCGCGAACTCTACGTTCAGGACAGTTGGCGCCTGAGCCGCCGCTTCACTCTGGAGTACGGCATGCGCTATTCCTTCATCTCCCCGTGGCGGGCCAAGTGGAACAACCTGGTGGTGTTCATGCAGAAATTCTGGGACCCCGCCAAAGCGCCGCAGGTGGCCGCCAACGGCTCCATCGTGCCCGGCACGGGCGACATTTACAACGGCCTGGTCCTGCCGGGGAGCGGCTGGCCGGATTCGGCCAAGGGCCGCGTGCCGGTGGCCAACGATCCTGAGATCGCCAAGCTGTTCCGCGGCATACCGGAAGGCATCAATCCGCTCCGCAAGACCAATTTCCAGCCGCGCCTGAGCTTCGCCTGGGACGTGTTCGGCAACGGAAAGCTGGCCATGCGCGGCGGCGCGGGCGTGTTTCACGGAGTAACCGGCATCGCCTACTCCGGCTGGTACCTCGGAGGCAGCCGCCAGCCGCTGGTGCTCAGTTCCACGGTGACCAACGGTTCGGCCGATAATCCCAGCGGCGGCATCCCGAACACCACGCGCTTCCCCATTGACGCGGGGTCGCTGCCGGTGGACTACAAGATTCCCACCGTGTACATCTACAGCCTGGGCATCCAGCAGCAGTTGCCCTTCCACACGGCGCTGGACGTGAGCTACGTTGGCAACACCGGGCGGCAGCTTTCCTTCTCGCGGCCGCTCAATTACCTCACCCCGCAGGAAGCGGCGGCGCACCAGGGCGTGGATACGCGCCCGTTCCTGCCCTACCGCGGGCTGGGCGGCATCAACCTGGTGGAACCCTCGGCCACCTCCAACTACAACTCCCTGCAAGTCGCGGTGAACCGCCGCTCCGGACAGTTCACTTATAGCCTGGCGTACACGCTCGGCAAGATCGTCGGCTACGGCAACGAAGGCGTGGCGGGCGGCATTCAGAATCCGCTCAACCGGCGGGCGGAAAAGTCGGAACTCGAGGAGAGCCGGCGCCACAACATCGTCGTCATGCACACCTGGGAGGTGCCGTGGTACAAGCCGCAGCGCGGCCTTCTGGGACGCATCGCAGGCGGCTGGAGCATGTCCGGCATCTGGACCTGGAATACCGGCCGGCTGTATGCGCCGGGGCTGACCGCGGCGCCGCGCCAGGTGGCCACGCGCCCGGACGTGGTCGGCGAGTGGCGGCTGGACAGCTCCGAGCGCACACCCTTCCGCTGGTTCCGCAAGGAGGCCTTCGCGCGCCCGGCGGATTGGACCTACGGCAACGCGGGCAAGTGGGTGCTGCGCGGACCCGGCGCCTTCGATTTCAGCGCCTTCGCCCTGAAGGACGTGCGCGTCTGGGAGCGCTTCAAGCTCCAGGCCCGCGTGGAGGCCTTCAACGCCTTCAACCACCCCTACTGGACCGACCTGAACACCACGCTCGGCAGCAGCACGTTCGGACAGGTGGGCGGCATCAGCACCATGCGCTATATCCAGTTGGGCGTGAAGCTGCTGTGGTGACCTGACAAGAACATGACACGAAGATTGCGCCGCGGCGACACATGACCCGGGGCCCCCGTTCCACAATCGCCCATGAGGTGACGTTATGGAACGAAGGTCCCGCATCCTGTTGGTGTTGATGTTTCTGGCCGGCGGCGCGCTCTGGGCGCAGGAGAAGCCGTTCCGGTACAACGGTTCGGGTTACGCGGACTTCGGCGTGGGCTCCTGCGCCCACCGGGTGGGCACGGTGAGCTTCGGCGGCGGCGGAGATGGCTTTCTGTGGCGCGGCCTGGCGGCTACCGGCGATATCGGCTATTACCGGTTTGTGGAAAGGGGCAGCCAAGGCTTCGGTGTCGGCACGGTGGGTGTCGGCTACCACTTCGTGAACCGGAGCAGGCCCGGCAAGTTCGACCCCTTCGTCAGTGCAGGGCTGCTAGGCGCAGGATTCTCGGAAGGCATCTCGGCCGCGGCTTCGATCGGCGGCGGCGCGAACTACTGGTTCTCGCGCCGCGCCGGGCTGCGCATGGAATTCCGCGCGACGGGCTTCGCCGCCGGCGAGGCGCTGGGCATGTTTCGCATCGGCTTCTCGTTCCGCTGAGGCAGTGGTTACTTCGGATAGAGGCCGGCGAGGCGGAGCAGAAAACCGTGAAAATTATGCGGGAAGCCCGGGCGCGGGAAGAACATGAAGGGACACCCCGAAACCGCCTGTACGCCGGCGTCGTGACACGTGCGCGGGGTGGTTCCAAACAGCCACACGCGGGGGATGCCCGCGGACGCGCACTCGCGCACGATGTTCTCCCGCAGGCCCGCGGCGGTCATCACCAGCGCCCAATCCACCGCCGGCGTCACTTCGGCCACGTTCGCGAAGGCGCGGCGCCCTTCGATTTCCACGGCCGCGGGGTTGACCGGCACGGCATCGTAGCCGCGCCGCACCATCTCGCGGAAAAGGATGCGGGAGAAGTCGCGCTCCGAGCGCGACACCCCGATCACGGCCACGCGCTTGCCCGCGAGAAATTCCTTGATCAGCGCTCGTGTCACAACGATGATTCTACCCCTGATTTGTCCGGCCGGTCCGAACCAGCCAGTTGCGGAACATGGAGGTGAAATCGCACGCCTGCGGATCGGAGTGGAGCTGCTCCACGGTGAAACGCATCTTGCGGCACCAGTTCGGATACTGCCAGGTGGTTCCCGGCAGATTCTGCTGGGCCTCTTCCTTGGTGAGGTCTTCGCTGTTGATGGCCAGTAATTGCGAGGGCGTCAGAGCCAGGAAACCCGTGACCGCGTTGTGCAGCTCCCCGGTGAGCGCCGGTATGACGGAGGCATCCCGGGGGTGCCACTCCGGCAGCAGCCGCAGCTCCAGCAACAGGTCCAGCACCTTCTGCTTTTCCTCCGCCCGGTCGCGCCATTGGGCGCGGTACTGCTCCTCGGAAGCGAACACCCCCGCGCGGCGGCGCGCCTCGATGTCCGCCCCCGTCCAAAAGCCCGCGATGGTCGGCAGGTCGTGGGTGGTTGAGGAAACCAACGCCTGCACCGGGTACTCCTGGTACTTGCGGAAATGGCCGCGGCCGTCCTTTTCGAAATAGAACAGCCGGTAGCTGAGCACGCCGAAACGGGCCAGCGCCTCGCGCATGAACGGCTCCACCGTGCCCAGGTCCTCGCCGATCAGCACCACGCGGTTGCGCACGCTCTCCAGCGCCAGGATGCGCAGCAGCTCCTCGTGCCGGTCGCGGACATAGGTCCCGCGCGTGGCGTCCATGCCCTCCGGGATCCAGTACAGGCGGAAGAAGCGCATCACGTGGTCGATGCGCAGCGCGCCGCCGTGACGGCAGTTCTTGCGAATGGATTCGGCGAACAGCCGGTAGCCGGTCTCACGATGATGTTGCGAGCAGGGCGGAGGAAAGGCCCAGTCCTGGCCCTTGGGTGAAAAATCATCGGGAGGCGCGCCCACGCGGCAGCCCGCGGCATAATAGCGCCGGTGGGCCCAGAGATCGCTGCCGAAGCGGTCGGTGGCGAGCGCCAGGTCGTGATACAGCCCGATCTCCAGCCCGCGTTCCACCGCGTGCGCCTGCGCCGCGGCAAGCTGCAAGTCGATCTGCCACTGCACGTACTTGTAGAACAGGACGGAGCGCCAGTGTTTCTCCGCGAACGCGCGGGTTTCCCCGGATTCGGGATCCTGATAGGGCCGGGGCCACTCGACCCACATCCACACGTCCGGATCGCGGCGGTGCAGGTACTCATCGAGCGCGCTGTAAACCGCGAAGCGGTCGAGCAGCTCGCCTTCGCGCTCGACGAAGGCGCGGAATTCGGCGGCGCGCGGCGTGCCGGCCCGCCGCTCCCGCAGGAACTGGGCAAACGCCAGTTTCAGGAAGCGCAGCTTCAGCGCGGCCACGCGCTCGTACTCGATGAACTCGGAAGCGCGCAGCGCGGCGAGCTCTTCCTGCGTGTCCCGCCGCTGGAACGCACGGAGCGCGCGCCGGGAGCGCGCAAAATCCGGAACGGCTTCCACGTCCAGATAAAGGAAATTCTGGTAGAAGACGCAATTCGGCAGATAGGGGCTGGCGTTGAAGGGTCTGCGATTGTGGATGGCGTGCAGCGGATTCAGCGCGATGAACGAACCGCGCACATCCGCCGCGGCCCAATCCGCCAGAGATTTCAGATCTGTAAAATCTCCGCAGCCCCAGTTCCGGCCCGAGCGCAGCCCGTAGAGCGCCACCGCCACCCCGGCGCGGCGCCCGTTCCGGTCGAGTGCGGGGTGCTGCCAAGCGTGGTCCGGCGTCACGATCAGCCGGGTACGGTCCACCTGCCCCGCAAGGGATGCCTCGAGCTCGTGATAGCCTAGCGGCAACCGCAACGGGAGGCGCACCGTCCTGCGCGTATAGCGCCGCCCGTCGATTTCGGCGCCGTCGGCTTCCGGCAACCCGGCCACAATCAGTTCGCAAGCTTCCGAGCCGCCGTCCTCGCGGCGTATCTGGCAGCGCGCCGCGGATCCCACGGCATCGGCGGGCGCATTGAGCGTGAACTCCAGCGGCTGCGATCCGCTCACCACCAGCACGGGAGGCAGCAGCCGCGTCCATTCCTTGCGCGCCCGGCGGCCGAGCGCGTCCGCCAGTTGTTCCGCGTCCCCGGCCGCCACCCCCAGAGCGCCGAGAATGGCGCGCTTGGTTTCCGGAGGCGTGATATGCTTGTTGCCCCAGATATCCCAGTACTCGGAGTCAATCCCCCACAGCTCGGCTGCGCGGTCGAGCAAGAGTTCGTACCGTTCGGAATGCATGCGGGCGTCTGGTTCGATTCTATCGGCTTTCGTGAGATTATGTTGGTATGAATTCACCCTTCGCCAGCGGTCCGGCCGAGTTATTCGACCGCATCGACAACGCGTCGCTGCACCAGGCGCGCGCGGCCGCCTCGCAGGGCATTTTGCTGGCGAAACTCGATGACGCGCTGAACTGGGCGCGCAAGAACTCGCTCTGGCCGATGTCGTTCGGCCTGGCCTGCTGCGCCATCGAGATGATGTCCATGTCGGCCTCCCGCTTCGATAGCGCGCGTTTCGGCGCCGAAGTCTACCGGGGATCGCCGCGGCAATCCGACCTGATGATCATTGCCGGCCGCGTCTCCAACAAGATGGCCCCCGTGATCCGGCAGCTATACCAGCAGATGCCGGAGCCGAAATGGGTGATTTCCATGGGCGCCTGCGCCACCTCCACGGGCGTGTTCCACAACTACGCGCTGATCCCGGTGAATCAGGTCATCCCCGTAGACGTATACGTGCCAGGCTGTCCTCCCCGCCCGGAACAACTGCTGTTCGCGTTGATGCAGTTGCAGAAGAAGATTCAGGCGGAAGCGGGGACCGTGAAGCAGGTTCTGAACCTGGAATAGCCGCGAGCATGCGGACCAGGCCGAGCGCGGCGCGCGCTCCGGCGGCAATCAACCGCTCCGCGCTGCCGACGCCGTCCCATTCCACGCCGCTCACTTCGGGATTAGCGCCGCGCGGTTTTGCTGAGGCAGGTGCACGGAGAAGGGCCCCTCCTCGACCGGTTTGCCAGCGAACCCGGCAGGTCGTGGTCTAACATTAAAGGTGCATGTTCGCCTCCAAATCGACGGCCGCATTGTTCGGATTCGTACTTGTGTGGCCCGCCCTCGCGCAAAAGCCCTGGAGCGGGACGCCGGAAATCGAGCAGGCGTTGCGCCGCGTCAACGTGCTGGGCAGCGTTCTCATGATCGCCGCGCACCCCGACGACGAGAACACCGCCGTGCTGGCGTACTTCGCGCGCGGCCGCGGCATCCGCACCGCTTACCTGTCCGCGACGCGCGGCGAGGGCGGCCAGAACCTGATCGGCCCCGAGCAGGGCGACGCGCTTGGCGTGATCCGCACCCAGGAACTGCTGGCCGCCCGGCGCATTGACGGCGCGGAACAGTTCTTCACCCGCGCCATCGACTTCGGCTTCACCAAGTCCGCCGACGAAACCATCGCCAAGTGGGGCCGCGAGCGGATTGTAGCGGACATGACCTGGGTCATCCGGCGGTACCGGCCGGATGTCGTCATGGTGCGCTTCTCCGGCACTTCGCGCGACGGCCACGGGCAGCACTATGCGTCGTCAATTCTCGGCCGCGAGGCTTACAACGCCGCGGGCGACCCGGCGCGCTTCCCGGAGCAACTGCGGCTTGTCTCCGTCTGGCGGCCCAAGCGGTTGGTGTGGAATACCTTCAGCTTCACCGCGGAGCAGGAGCGGCAGGCCGCGGCCCTGCCTTCGCGCGTGGAGGTGGACACCGGCGAATTCAACCCCGTGCTGGGCCGTTCCTATAACGAAATCGCGGGGATGAGCCGCAGCCTGCACCGCTCGCAGGGCATGGGTTCCCCCGAACGCCGCGGCAGTTCGCGTAATTATTTCGTGCATGTGGCCGGGGAGCCCGCGCGGCAGGACCTGTTCGACGGCGTGGACACCACCTGGAACCGCGTGCCCGGAGGCGCGGAAATCGGCAAACTGACCGGCGCCGCGCTCGCCGCGTTCCGCCCGGAACGGCCCGAAGCCGCGCTTCCCGCGCTCGCCAAGGCCCGGCCGCTGATCGCCGCCCTGCGCGACCCCTGGGCCGCGGTCAAGCTGAAGGAGGTGGATGAGGCCATGGCGCTGTGCGCCGGCCTCTGGCTTTCCGCCGACGCGGACGGCTGGGCCGCCGTGCCCGGTTCGCGCGTGAGCGTCCGCGTAACCGCGCTGAACCGCTCTCCCGCGCCCGTCACGCTGGAGAAGATGGAACTCAACGGCGCCGGCGTTAGCGTGGGCAAGTCCCTTGCGTATAACCAGCCGTTTACCAGCAGCCTCGAAGGCGCCGCGGGCAACGCCTACTCGCAGCCCTTCTGGCTGGAGACGCCGCACGGCCCCGACTACTACGAGATCTCCAATCAGGAACTGATCGGCGTCGCCGAGAACCCGCCCGCGATGAAGGTGCGGTTTACACTGCGCGTTGCGGGGACGGAGGTCGCGCTCGACCGGCCGGTGGAATACCGCTACGTCGATCGCGTGGGCGGCGAGCGGACACGCCCGCTCGCCGTGACGCCGCCCGTAGCGTTCAACTTTCCCCAGCAGTCCGTCCTCTTCCCTTCTCCCGCGCCCAAGCGCGTGGACATCGAGGCGCTCGCCATCGTGAGACAAAGCGGAGGCGAGGCGCGGCTCGAAGCGCCCGCTAGGTGGACGTCCACTCCGGCCTCTCGCCCGTTTCCCGCCGGCGCCGCCGGCGAGCAGCACGCGCTGCAATTTCAGGTCGCGCCGGACGGAGGCGCCGCCATGGCGCGCGTCCTGGCGGGCGGCGCGCCGGCCCGTGGACTCACCGTCATCTCCTACCCCCACATCCCCCCACAGGTGCTGCTTCCCCGGGCGGAGGTGCGCCTGGTGCGCGCCGATGTGCGGGTCACCGCGCGCAAGGTCGGCTACGTCATGGGCGCGGGCGACGAGGTGCCTGACGCGCTGCGCCAGCTCGGCTGCGAGGTGACGCTGCTGGCCCCTTCGGACCTCGCCGAACGCCCCCTCGGCGAATTCGACGCCATCGTCGCGGGAGTGCGCGCCTACAATACACGCGCCGATCTCCGGGCCAACCACGCCCGTCTCATGCAGTACGTTTCCGGCGGCGGCACCTACATTGTGCAGTACAACGTGGCCGAAGGTGCGCTGGGGAACATTGGCCCGTATTCTGTCTCCCTCGGCCGCGAGCGGGTCAGCGTGGAGGACGCGCCGGTCACTTTCCCGGACCCGGCCTCGGCCCTGCTTCACACGCCCAACGAAATCACCGCACGCGATTTCGAAGGCTGGGTGCAGGAGCGCGGCCTCTACTTCGCGTCCCGATGGGACCCACGCTACCACACCGTGATGGCGTCGCACGATCCCGGTGAAGAGCCGCTGGCCGGCGGCGAACTCTGGACCCGCTACGGAAAGGGCGTTTACATTTTCACCGCGTATTCCTGGTTCCGCCAGTTGCCCGCGGGCGTGCCCGGCGCCTACCGCCTTTTCGCCAACCTGCTGAGCGCAAAGTAGCCCCCGCAGCCACCGCTCCCCGGCGGCGCGCTACAATTCCGGTCAGTGTTCCGCAAGGTGCTGATCGCCAACCGGGGGGAAATCGCCGTACGCGTGATTCGCACGCTGCGCGACATGGGGATCGCCAGTGTGGCGGTGTATTCGGACGCCGACCGTACCTCCCTGCATGTGCGCATGGCCGACGAGGCCGAGCACATCGGCCCGCCTCCCTCGGCCGAAAGCTACCTCCGCATCGACCGCATCCTGGACGCGGCGCGGCGGCACGGCGCCGAGGCCATTCATCCCGGCTACGGCTTCCTGAGCGAGAACGCGGAGTTTGCCGCGGCGTGCGAAGCGGCGGGCGTGGTGTTCGTCGGCCCGCCCGCCGAAGCCATCCGGCGCATGGGCTCGAAGACCGCGGCGCGCCAGATCGCCCTATCCTCCGGCGTGCCCGTGGTGCCCGGAAGCGCGCCGCTGGCAAACGCCGGCGAGGCCCTGCGCTTCGCGGCCGAGTGCGGATATCCGGTGATGCTCAAGGCGGTGGCCGGCGGCGGCGGCAAAGGTATGCGGCTCATCGGGGACCCGGGCGAGATGGAGGCCGCCTTCCGCGACGCGTCCTCCGAGGCGGCGCGCGCCTTCAAAGACCAGCGGGTCTACCTCGAGAAGGCCATCCTCAGACCGCGTCACATCGAGATCCAGTTGATCGGCGACCGCCACGGCAACATGATCCACCTCGGCGAGCGCGAATGCTCCATTCAACGCCGCCATCAGAAGGTGATGGAGGAATGCCCTTCGCCGCTGGTGGCCGCCTGCCCCGGCATGCGCGAGCGCATGGGAGAAGCCGCGCTGCGCACCGCGCGCGCCGCGGGCTACCGCAACGCGGGCACCGTGGAGTTCCTGGTGGACGCGGATGCGAATTTCTACTTCCTCGAGATGAACACGCGCCTGCAAGTGGAACACCCCGTCACGGAATGGGTCACCGGCCTTGACCTGGTGAAGCTCCAGCTTCTGGCCGCCGCCGGTGAAAAGCTGCCGCTGACGCAGGAAGACGTGCGCTGGCGCGGCGCGGCGATCGAGTGCCGGATCTACGCCGAAGACCCGTACAACAACTTCTACCCGTCGCCGGGAACCATCACGCGGCTTACCCGGCCGCTGGGACCCGGGGTGCGGCTGGACGGCTGCGTGTACGAAGGCTGGACGGTGCCCATCGACTACGACCCGCTGCTCGCCAAACTCGCCGTGTGGGGCGCCACCCGCGAGGAGGCCATCGCCCGCACCATCCGCGCCCTGCGCGAGCACGACGTGGCGGGCATCAAAACCAACCTCCCCTTATTCCCCCAGATCCTGGAACACCCGGAGTTCCGCGCGGGCAAGCTGCACACCGGTTTTATCGAGGCGTGTACGTCTTACCGCGGCCCGCTGGAACCGCCGGCCGAACTCGCCGCGGTGGCGCGCCTGGTGGCCGCCGTGGACGCGCTCGAAAACCGGCCCGCGCCGGAGACGCCCGCGGCGCGCGCGAGCGGCTGGCTCGAATCCGGCCGGGGGGAAATGCTGCGATGAAGCTCCTGGTAGGCAGCGGCGAGATCGAACTGGTTCGCAACGGCGGCGAGTGCCGCTTCCGCCTGGACAACGGCCGCGAGCGCATTGCCGACGTGCGCGCGGCCGAGCCCGGCGTGTACACCGCCATTCTGGAGGGCCGCAGCTACGAGGCGCGCGTGGAACGTACGCACTCGGGCGCGGTCGTCTTCATCGACGGCCACCGCTTCGAGCTTGAAGTCCGTGACCCGCGGCGCTGGGACCGGCGCACGGGCGCGGCGGGCCTTGCCGGGCGCCAGACCGTCGCGGCGCCGATGCCGGGCAGGGTGGTGCGCGTGCTGGTTCGCGCCGGAGATGCCGTGGAAGCGGGACAGGGCCTGCTCGTGGTGGAGGCCATGAAGATGCAGAACGAGATGCGCTCTCCCAAGGCCGGGCGGGTGGTCTCCATCGCCGCCGCCGAAGGCGCCACGGTGGCCGCGGGCGAAGCGCTGGCAATCGTCGAATAGCCTTCCCCTACAATGGAGTGTGATGCCGCCGCGTACGGCGCGCGCGCTCTGGCTCGCCGCCCCGCTTCTTTATTTCCTGTTCTTCTTCCGCCTGGCCGGCACGGGGATGCTCGGCCCGGACGAACCGCGCTACGCGGCGGTAGCGCGCGAAATGGCGCGCTCGGGCGATTGGATCACGCCGCGCCTGTGGGGCGAGCCGTGGTTCGAAAAGCCCGCGCTGCTTTACTGGATGACCGCGGCCGGCTTCAAGGCGGGGCTGAACGAGGACCTCGCGCCGCGCGTGCCCGTCGCCATCGTGTCGGTGGCGTTTCTCGCGTTCCTGTTTATCCGGCTGCGGCGCGAATTCGATGAGACGGCGGCGTTCTACGCCACCGCCATGCTGGCCACCAGCGCCATGTGGCTCGGCTACAGTCACGTGGCCGTGACCGATTTGCCGCTGGCCGCGGCATGGAGCGCCGCCATGCTGCTGGCGCTGCCGTGGATCAAGTCCGGCGAGCGCCGCACGCTGCCCGCCATGGCCGCGCTGCTCGGGGTGGCCGTGCTGGCCAAGGGACTCGTGCCGCTGGTGCTCTCGCTGCCGCTCGTGTGGTTCGGCCGGAAGCGCCTCTTCGATCTGCTGCGGCCGCAGGTAGCCGGCGTGTTCCTGCTGGTCGCGGCGCCCTGGTACGCGCTCTGCTGGTGGCGCAACGGCTGGCCGTTCCTCGAAGACTTTTTCCTGGTACACCAGCTCGGCCGTTTCACCTCGGACGCGCTTCAACACGAGCAGCCGTTCTGGTTCTACCTGCCGGTGATCGCCGGCGCGCTCGTGCCGTGGACGCCGCTTGCCGCGCTGGCGCTCCGCCGCAGCCGGGACCCGCGCCGCCAATTCCTGCTGGCCTCGGCCGCTTTCGGCTTCGTTTTCCTCTCGGCCTCCACCAACAAGCTGCCGGGCTACATTCTGCCGCTGCTGCCGCCGCTGTGCGTGCTGGCGGGCGTGGCGCTGGCGGAACGCAGGCGCGCGCCGCTGCTGTTCGCCGCCGGCGCGCTGCTGCTCGCGCTGATCCCGCCCGCGGGGCAACTGCTCCCCGCGGCGCTGGCGGACGGCCTCTCCCGCGCCCCCGTCCCGCGGTTCTCCTGGATTTGGCTCCTGCCCGTGCCGCTCGCGTATGCGGTGTGGCGGCTGCGCACGCATGCCGCGGCGATCGCGCTCACCCTTTCCGCCGCGGCCGGAGCGATCTATCTGAAGGCCACCGCGCTGCCCGCCATCGACGCGGCCGTTTCCGCCCGCCCGCTGTGGAGAAAAATCGAAGGCCGCGGCGCCCAGGTTTGCGTGGGAGAAATCCACCGCGCCTGGCGCTACGGCCTCAATTACTACTCGATAGTTCCGCTGCCGGATTGTGAGGCGGTCCCGCGGCCTTTCGAGCTGCGGGGCGCCCCGCCGGAGCTTACTGCACCGCCACCGTCACGGTAGCCGGGCTGCTGTTATTGCCGGCCTTGATCACGATGGACTGGGCGCCGGATGCCGCGTCTTCCGGAATCACCACGTTCACCTGCATCACGCCGGAGATGAAGCCCGGCGCGGAGCCCGCGTACTGCACCTGTGCGGGCCTGCCGCCGACGGTCGCGGTCACATCCTGCACCGGCTTCTTCAACTGGCTGGCGTCCAGGATCACGCGGCCGGTCTCGCCGCGCGGCGTAGTGGCGCCCTCGCCGGTCGCGAAGACCATCACCACGGAGCCTTTCGCCGCCGGACGCGAGCTGGTGTTCACCGAGTAGTCCTGGTTCAGGATGGCGCCCGGCCCGCTGCCGGAGGCGTTCTGGGTGAAGATGCCCGGCACGGTATCGGTCACCGTCAGCGTGATCGCGTTGGATCGCGTGCCCTTGTACTCCACCTGGAACCGCACCGTGGGCCGCCCGGCGATCTCATAGGGCACCACAGCGTTGATCTGCGAGCTGCCTACATAGGTCAATGGCGCCGGGATGTCGTCGAACAGCACGCGGGTGTCGCTCAGGGTGGTGGTGACGAAACCGTTGACCACCGTGAGGTACGCCGGAGTGGACGGCCCCACGCCCGTCCCGTAGATGGTCACGAACTCACCCGGTGCGACCGCGCCCGGCGCATTCGTGGCCGCACTTACGATTGCGGAAGGCACCGGAGCCGGCGGCGGCTGCACCGTCAGGTTCACGGTCACCGTTTGCGGGCTGTTGCTGGCGCCCGCCGCGGAGACCAGGATGGTGCCGATGTAATTGCCCGCCGCCAGGGTCGCCGGATTGATGCCCACCGTCACCGGACCCGGCGTGTTGCCGCTGCTTGGCGTCATGGTCATCCAGTTTCCGCCGGACGAAGTGGTGCCGGTCACGCTGAACGTCAGCACGCCTCCGCTCGAGGCCACCTGGAAGTTCTGCGGAGACGGGGCCGCGCCGCCCACCTGGGCGGTGAAGTTCAGCGTGGAAGGAGTGACCACCAGGGTGAGCGCCGGCGAGACCGTCAGGTTCACCGGCACGGTGATCTGGTTGGCTCCCGTGCCGCTGATGGTGATGGCGCCGGTGTAAGTGCCGGGGGTCAGGCCGGAGGCGTTCACGGTAACGTTAAGATCGAACGGCGTGACGCCGCCCACCGGCGAAACCGTCAGCCAGTTCGCGCCCGCGGTGACCACCGCGGTGAAGTTCACCGGCACCCCCGAGCTGCTCACGGAGAGCTTCTGCGCTGCCGGCGGCGCCCCGCCCACGTTCTGCGCGAAGTTCAGCGAGAGCGGAGTCACGGCGATGCTGGCCGCCGAAACCGTGAAGGTCACCGGGATGTTTTGCGGGCTGTTGGCCGCGCCCGGAACGGAAATGGTCACGGTGCCGTTATAGGTGCCGGCCGACAGGCCCGTCCCGTTCACCGAGACGCTGACGTTGGCCGGAGTCGTGCCGGAGGCCGGCGTCACCGTCAGCCATGCGGCCGAGGACGAGGCCGTGAAGTTCGAGGCCCCGATGGTGTTCGCCACCGCCAGCGTCTGCGCCGCCGGAGCGGTCCCGCCCACTACCTGCGTGAACGGCTGCAAGGTGGAGGGAGTCACCGTCAGGGAGCCCGAGGTGACGTTGAGCGTCACCTGCACGCTGAACGGGCTGTTGGCCGTGGCCACGGCGGGACTGCCCGTGGTCGCATTGATGATCAGCGTGCCCGTGTAGGTACCCACATCCGGCACCAGCGCCGGGCTCACGAATACGGTCATGCGCGCGGGGGTCTGTCCCGTGGTGGTGCCCAAGATGCCCAGCCAGTCCGCGCCGGCGGCCTTGGTAGTGGTGAAGGAGACCGGTTCGGTCGCGCTGGTGCTGCTCAACAGGATCTCCAGCGACTGCGCGGCCGAGCCGCGCTGCGCCGTGAAGGTGAGCGCGTAAGGATCCGCGTTCAACAGCGGCCTGGAACTCACATAGAAGGTGACGGGGATGGTGAGCGTGTTCGCGGCGCCGGCCGCGGTCAGCGTGACCGACCCCCTGTGCACGCCCTCAGCGGCGCCGGCCGCACGCAGCGTGATGATGCCCGTAGTGGAGCCCCCGGCGACATCGGCCGTAAGCCACGCGCCGCCCGTCTCCGTGCTCACCCCTACGGTGTAATTCAGCGGGCCGCCGGTGCTCGTGATGGTCACCTGTTGCGGCGCCGGGGCCGCGCCGCCCACCTGCTGGTTGAACATCAGCGCGGAGCGGCTGGAAACCAGCGCGGGCAAGTTCGTTACCGTGAGCTGCACTGGGATCTCCAGCGGGAGCGGCGAGCCGGTGGAAGTCAGCGTGATCTTGGCATTGTAGGTGCCGGGGCCCAGGCCCGCCAGGCCGGTCTGATTCAGCCCGATGGTGAGGTCCGCGCCGCTGGAACCGCTGGCCGGCACCGAAAGCCATGGCACATCGGAGACCGCCGTGAACGTCAGCGCCGCGCCCGTGCTGCCGATCGTGACCTTCTGCGTCGCGGGCAGAGGCGTGCCCGGCTGATAGCTGAACGAAAGCGAGCTGGGGCTGGAGGTCAGCAGCGGCGAAGTGCTCGAATTCAACGTCACCGGCACCTCGAGGACGTTGGAAGCATTGGCCGAGCGAATCACGAGTTTCGACTTGTTCGCCCCGAGCTGCGCCGAGACGGGGTTCACGCCCACCGTAATCGTGGCGGGCGTCACCGTGTTGCTGAGCGAGGGGACGATCCAGAACACGCCCGCGGGCACTTCGATCGTGACCGGCACGGCCGCGTTGTTGCTCGCCTTGATCTCCAACTGCTGCGGGGCCGGCGCCGTGCTGTTCACCAGCCAGTTGAAGGTGAGCGAGGCGGGATTGGCCAAGAGGCTCGGTGGCGCCGTCACGTTCGCCGTCACCTGCACCTGCACCGGCGCCGTGCCGCCCGTCAGCGGCGTGAGCGTGATGTTGCCGCTGCTGCTTCCCGCGGCCAGCTTGGTGGGATCCACGCTGACGTTGACCGACGTGTTGGTGGTAGCCGTGGCCGGGCTCGCCGAGAGCCAGTTCCCGCTACTCGAGACCGCCACCGTGAACGGGGTCGCCATGCCCGCCGAGACCGTCAACTGCTTGGTGACAGGTTGGGTGCTGCCCTGGGCGATATCGAAGGTCAGCGACGAGGGGCTGGCAACCAGTTGGTAGGGGCTGAGCACGTTTAGGGTCACCTGCACCTGCACCTGCGGATTGGTCACTCCGTTGGCGCTGATCAGGATGGCGCCCGTATAAGTATTTCCGGCTTGCAGCAGAGTCTGGTTCACGCCCACCGAAAGCTGCGTCGGCGTCGTGCCGGAGGTGGGGAAAACGGAAAGCCACGATTGGTTCACAGAGGTGGTGAACGGCACGCCGGGGGTCGTGCTGGCGACCTGGAGAGTGACCGGCGCGGGGACCGCTCCTCCCGCGGTTGCGGTGAACGACAGCGAGGCCGCGCTCACCGTCAGGGTGTTCTGCGCATACGCCGCGCCGCTGAAGATCAGGGCCGCGGCCAGAAGGGCGAACAGGGATCTCTTCACTTTATCGTCTCCAAACTGCCATTGTTGTGCACGAGCGTTTCCATAAAACATGATGTATCGTTTATGTTTTATTTTCAAGCGCTTTGAACGACTTACGGCAGGGGGATTCCCGATGCGCGGTCCCGGTCCTGGAGCGCCGCGACACAGGGGTGTGGATTACCGGTACAACGCGTGCTCGCGGATGTAGGCCAGGACCGCGGCGGGGACCGGCACGTCGAAGCAGCCTCGCGCCAGCCGCCGCCGCACCTCCGAGGAAGAGACCGGCAGCGCCAGCGTGTCCAGGCGATGCACGCGCGCCCCGGCGGGAAGATCGTAGGCGTGTCCCGGACGGCTTACCACAATGAACTCCACCTGCGCCGCCACGTCGCGCCACCGCCGCCAGGTGCGGATCTCGGCGAAGGCGTCCGCGCCGATGATCCAGAAAAGTTTAGCCGTCGGGCCGAGCGCTGTCCGAACGCGCTCTATGGTATCGATCGAATAGCTCTGCCGCGCTCCGGCTTCCAGGCGCGAAGCCTCCAGCCGCGGGTCTCCCGCGCAGGCGAGCTCCACCATCTGGTAGCGGTGCTCATAGGAGGCATGGGCGAGCCCGCGCTTGTGCGGGGGCCGCGAGGCGGGAATCAGCAGCACGCGCTCGAGTCCGCAGCGCGCGAGCGCCTCCCTCGCGATGGCGAGGTGCGCGTCGTGCACCGGGTCGAAGGTGCCGCCGTAGAGGCCGATTCCCACCGCGCTACTTCAGTTCCTTGATTTCGATGCGGCGGAAGTAGACCTCCATCGCCGGCCCGCGATGCAGTTGCAGAGCGATCACACCGCTCATGCGCGTGGTGTCGCGCAGTTCGGCGGTTTGCACGCCGTTGAGCGAAATCCGAATGAGGTCGCCCTGGCAGCTTATTTCCACATCGTTCCAGTCCTTCAGGCGCACGGCTTTCGAGCCGATCTCCTTGTAAGTGTTGACGATGATGCCACGCTTGCCCTTCTCGTCGTAGATGTTGCCCCAGTGGTTATCCTCTGCGGCGTCCATCTGCAACCCGCGCACCACCCAGTTGGGCAGCGCCTCGCTGCGGAACTGGATTCCGCTGTTGTGGTTGCGCAGCTTCATCTGTGCGCGCAGCACGAAGTTACCGTAGGACTTGCGCGTGATCAGGAAGGTGTTGGCTTCCAGCGTGACGCCCTCGGTGGAGCCCACCAGGATGCCGTCGCGCACCGACCACAGGCGCGGATCGCCGTCCCAACCGTCGAGGTTCTTGCCGTTGAACAGCGGCTTGAAGCCTTCGGCGGCGAACGCCGCCGAGGCCGCGAGCAGAAGTACCAGGAGACGCTTCATTGTGTTTTTTCAATGGTAACGGAGTTGATGCGCACGTCCTGCTTGGGGCGGTCCTGCGGGCCGCGCGGCACTTCGGAAATCTTCTTGACCACGTCGTAGCCTTCCACCACTTCGCCGAACACGCTGTGGTGGTTGTCCAGCCACGGGGTGGCCGCCACGGTGACGAAAAATTGCGAGCCGTTGGTATTCGGGCCGGCGTTGGCCATGGATAGAACGCCCGCCTTCGAGTGCTTCAGCCCGGGATGGAATTCGTCGGCGAAAGTGTAACCCGGGCCGCCGCGCCCCGTGCCGGTGGGGTCGCCGCCCTGGATCATGAAATTCGGAATGACGCGGTGGAAGATGGTTCCGTTGTAAAACGGCTTGCCGGTCTTAGTCCCCTCGGCCAGGGCCACGAAATTCTCCACCGTTTTCGGAGCCTTGTCGTTGAACAGCCGCACCCTGAAATTCCCCTCGGTGGTCTCGAACTGCGCATAAATGGGCATGCAAGGATTGTACCGCTTACGCGCTGGAGCATTGCTGTTCGGCCGCGCGCTGCGCCAGCTCGTCGCAGCGGCTGTTGTCCCGGTGCCCGGCGTGTCCCTTGGTCCAGGACCAGTGCGTGGCGTGTTTCTGCGCCAGCGCGTCCAACTCCTGCCACAGGTCCTGATTGATCACGGGTTTCTTCTGCACCGTCATCCAGTTGCGCCGCTTCCAGCCCTTGATCCAGCCGGTGATGCCGTTCTTCACGTATTCGGAATCGGTGACAATCTCAACCTCGCACCGCTCCTTGAGCGCCCGTAGCCCCTCGATGGCCGCCGTCAGCTCCATGCGATTGTTGGTGGTGTGGGGCGAACACCCCCACATCTCCCTCTTGTGCTGGTTGTAACGGAGGATGCAGGCCCAACCTCCCGGACCCGGGTTGCCCTTGCAGGAGCCGTCGGTGATCAGTTTGACTTTTTTCACTGGAGGCAGGGCTCGCTGAAGAACTCGTCCACCAGGCCCAGAATCCCGGCGGCGTCGTGGAGGCGGTAGATTCCGGCGCGCAAACGGGCCCCTCCCGCAATTCCGTGCGTAAAGTAAGTGGCGAACTGTTTCATCTTCCCGACGGTGTCCCCGCGTTCGCGCAAGACCAGCATCTCGTAGTAGCCGCGCATCATCTCGTAGCGGTCGCGCTCGGTGGCGCGGGTGTAGCTTCCGGTCTCCAGGTACTGCTGGATCTGGCGGAAGATCCAGGGGTTCGAGGCTGCCGCGCGTCCGATCATGATGCCGTCGCAGCCGGTCTCCGCGACCATGCGGATGGCGTCCTCGGGCGTCACGATATCCCCGTTGCCGATCACCGGCAGCCGCACCGCCGCCTTCACCTCGGCGATGCGAGACCATTCGGCGCGCCCGCTGTAGCCCTGCTCACGCGTGCGCGGGTGCAGCGCGATGGCATCCAGCCCGCAGTCCCCGGCCATGCGCGCCAGTTCCAGCGCGACCAGCTCCCGGTCGTTCCACCCCGCCCGGTACTTCACGGTGAGCGGGATCGAGATGGCGGCGCGCACCGCGCGGAAGATCCGCTCCACTAGCGGCAGATCGCGCAGCAGCCCGGATCCGCCGTTGCACCGCACCACTTTGTTCACCGGGCACCCCAGGTTGATGTCCACGGTGTCGAAGCCCAGGTCCTGGCACACGCGGGCCGCGTCGGCCATGACCTCAGGGTCGGCGCCGAACAGTTGCGCGGCGATGGGATGCTCTTCCGGCGAAAAATCCAGGTACCTCATGCTGCGCGGCGGCTTCCGCGAGTGCAGCGAGGCGCGGATGCCGTGCGAGCTGGTGAACTCCGTCATGATCAACCCGCATCCCCCCAGGTTGCGGATGAAACGGCGAAACACGGTGTCTGTAACTCCCGCCATGGGAGCCAGCACGGTGGCCGGAGCCACCCGCACGGAGCCGATGGCGAAGCTGGGCGGAAAGCGGATCATGTGACGTTCTAACAGTATTTTAGCGTGGACACCGCCTCGCCCATACGGCTATCCTTGGAAACGGAAACGGGCTTTGCGCCGTCCCAGAGCTTGAGGAGCTTGCGCTCATGAAACCGATCCATATAGGACTGTTGATCGCCGCCGGCGCGCTGGGGGGCGCGTTGGTGATGAAGCTCGCGCACACCGATTCGGCGCCCGCCCCCGCGCCCGCGGTTGCGCAGCAGGAGGCGCCCGCCGAGCCTCAGGCGCAGCCGCCGGCCGAGCCGCCCGCGGCCGTGGCCCAGGTTCCGGCGCCTTCCGCGTTTCCCCCCGGAGAGAAGCGTGAAGCGCCGCGGCAGACGGTGAAGCCGAGAAAGACTCTAGCCGCGCGGCGCGAACCCGCGCCCGCGCCCGCCCCGGCCGAGCCCGCGCCGGTGCAAGCCGCGCCCGCCCCGGCTCCCGCGCCCGCCCCGGCCCCCGCGCCCGTCGTGGAACCCGCGCCCGCTCCTCCGCCGCCTCCGGCTCCGCCCCGCCACGTGACCATCGCCGCGGGCACCTTGCTGCCCGTGCGCCTGGTGGAAGGGCTCTCGACGGACCGTAATCAGCCCGGCGATACGTTCACCGCCACGCTCGACCAGCCGCTGATCGTCGACGGCCTGGTGATCGCCGAACGCGGCGCACGGCTGGAAGGCAAGGTGATCGAATCAGAGAAGGCCGGCCGCGTGCGCGGACTCTCGCAACTCGGCATTGCGCTCACCAGGCTGCGCACCTCCGACGGACAATCCATCGGCATTCAGACCGAGACCTTCACCAAGACCGGTCCGGCCAGCGTGAAAGAGGACGTGGCGAAGGGCGCCGCCGCAACCGCCATCGGCGCGGCGATCGGGGCCATCGCCGGAGGCGGTAAGGGCGCGGCGATCGGCGCCGGCGTGGGCGCCGCCGCAGGTGCGGGCGGGGCGTTGGCCACCCGCGGCAAACCCGCGACGCTCCCCACCGAGACCCGGCTGAACTTTCGCCTGAGTGCCCCCGTTAGCGTGACGGAGAAGAAGTAACCTCCGGGCGCGCCATCTCCAGAAACGCCCGCATACCTTCGCGTTCCGCGTCGCCGAACCGCAACACCAGGTTGGACGTCAGGTAATGGCGCACCATCTCCGGCGAAAAACCGCGCGCGGCCGATTCCTGCCGTACAATCTCCTCCAGATGCTTCATGCCGAACTCGCACGAGTCCTGAAACGCCCGCACTACGTCCGGGGTGATACGGGCGGGCGCGCCCGCCCAAACCGCGAACACCATCGGCAGGCCGGTCAGCTTCAGCCACTCCACCCCCAAATCGTACGTACGCCACGGCAGGGCGGCGGGATCCACGCGCAGCGCCGGATCGCCGATGATCAGGGCGGCATCCGCCACCCTCAGCATGCCGGGCACATCCGGGGCGTGGGAGACGAACCGCGGGCGCGCGCCATAGCGCCGCGCCAGAACAATCCGCGCCAGCGCCACCGAGGTGCGGGAACTGGAGTCGGCGGCCAGCGTGCGGATCTCCTCCGGCGCGCACTTGGTCACCAGCAGGATGCTGCGCACTTCGCCGCGGCACGCGATCCCCACGCCGGGAACCACTCCTAACTGCTGCCGCAGCAATTCGAAGATCGGGATGATGCCGATATCGGCGGCGCCGGAGGCAACCTCGTCGGCGCACTCGGCCGGAATCCGGAAGGAGATGTCAAAGAGCCCCTTTTGCCGGCCATGCAGCAAGCCCCAGACCAGCGGAACGGTGTTCAAGTAACTGACGGCGCACACGCGGATGCGTTCCATAGCAGGCAATCGCCAGTGTAACAGAGGGACCCTGCGGGACCGCTCCCGCCATTCAGTGATATGCTCAGGGAGAGCGCACCGCGTCGCGCCCGGTAAGCCCATGAACTATAAGCATGTTGTTGCGCTGTTCGTCGCCGCCGTGATCAGCGCCGGTTCCCTCTGGAGCCAAATCACGCTGAATCCGAACCCGTCGCGTGTAGTCGGCCACGCCAAGCTGACCCTGAGCACTTCCAATCCCAACCTGGTGGAAGGGCGCGAGTTGTACGCGCCGCAGGGTGTGGCTCTCGATACGTCGGCCAGTCCCCCAATCCTGTACGTCTCCGACACGGGCAACAACCGGGTGCTCGCATGGCGAAACGCGGCGCAGTTTTCGAACGGCGCGCCCGCCGACCTGATCATCGGCCAAAGAGACAAGTACAGCACCTTCGCGCTCGGTCCCGGAACCACGTTTTCCGTGGGCCTGAATAGTCCCACCGGCCTGGCGGTGCGTGACGGCAACCTGTACGTCGTCGACAGCGGGAACAACCGCATCCTCCGCTTTCCTTCTCCGTTCGCCCAGACGGATCAGTTCCCCGATCTGGTGATCGGACAGCCGAATTTCACCTCCCGCCTGGCGAACCAGGGCGGCACGCTGCCCACGGAAAAGACGCTCTACCTGGCCGGCGCCGCCGGCGTTTTCCGCGCCACGCTGGCGTTCGACAGTTCCGGCTACCTCTGGGCTGTGGATCCCGGCAACAACCGCGTGCTTCGGTTTAAGCCCGGGTTGTCTGAAAATTTCCCCTCGGCGGACCTCGTGATCGGGCAGGCCGATTTCGTTTCCGTCGCCCAGGCCATGCAGGCCACCGTAAACTCCCAGCAGGTGAAAGACCGGCTTCAGGTGCCCGCCGGGGTGGCCTTCGACGGCGCCGGAAGGCTGTGGGTGTCCGATTCGTTGAATCGCGTGCTGGTGTTCGCGCCTCCGTTCTTCAGCGGCATGCTGGCCCGGCGTGTAATGGGGGTGGTCATTCCGCCCAAGCAAGGCGAGCGGCCCATCCCGCAGATCACCTACGACCGCACCCTGATGGCGGACCCCGAAGGCATTTTCTTCGCCGACGGCAATTTTCCCGCCGTCATCGATTCCCTCAGCAGCCGCATCCTGGTATTCGATCCCTTCGAGCAATGGCCGGACGAGGCCACCACGTATTCTCCGCTGGCCAGGTCCGTCATCGGCCAGAACAGCGATTTCACCAGCCGTAAAGTGAATAACGGGCTGCCGGAGCCCACCGGCGCGACCCTCTCCGGCCCTGTGGCCGCCGCGCTCGCGGGCGGCGAGCTCTATGTCGTCGATTCCGGCAATCATCGTGTGCTCGTGATGCCGGCCGACTCCGGCGGAGTGTTCCGGCCCGCAGTGCGCGTGGCCGGCCAGGACGGCCTGGCGTTGAACAGTCCGAACCTGATCGAGGGCCGCGAGTTTCAGTTCAGCGTGATCTCTTCGCGCGGCGTCGCTTCCGATGCCGGCTTCGCCGTGGACTCCACCACCGACGTGCCCCGCCTGTACGTGGCCGATACCTATAACAACCGCGTCCTGGGCTTCAAGGACGCGCGCAAGGTGCGGCCCGGCGACAAGGCCGACATCGTCATCGGCCAGCCGGACATGGCTCGCGCCTTGTGCAACTACCCGGATAACGACGCCGACAAGCCCAACCAGAAGAGCCTGTGCCGGCCCACGGGCATCGCCGTCGATGCGGAGGGTAACCTCTGGGTGGCGGACAGCGGCAACGGCCGTGTGCTGCGCTTCCCCGCGCCTTTCGCGCACCAGGCGACGCTGCCCGCGGCGGACCTGGTGATCGGGCAGAAAACCTTCACCGCCAAACTGACCGACCCGACTTCCAGCACCATGGCGGCGCCTTACGGAATCACCTTCGCCGCCGAGAACGGCCTGCTGGTGTCCGACGCGACCCATAACCGCGTGCTTTTCTTCCCGCGCCAGAACGGAACCTTTACCACCGGCATGGCGGCTGCCAAGGTCTTCGGCCAGCCGGATTTCACCTCGTCGCTCACATCCTCCTCCGGGAGTCCTGAAGATTACCGCATGAACGCGCCCCATCACCTTGCGGTGGATTCGGACGGGCGCACCTACGTGGCCGACACCGGCAACAACCGCGTGCTCATCTTCGATACCCTGGTGAACACCCCCGCTTCCGATGCGCATGCCGCCGTGATCCTCTCCGCGCCGGCGCCCCGGGCCGTTTACGTCAGCCCGCGCACCGGCGAGATCTGGGTCTCCGATACAAGCAACCGGCGCGCGCTGCGCTTCCCACGGTTCGATCAACTGGCCCCGGCCGATTTCAAAGCCAACGCTTCCATTCCCGCGGCGGCCGCCATCGTCGCGCTGACGCAGGACTCCTACGGAAACCTGTATGTGGCCGATGCCAGCAACCGCGTCGCCATCCACTATCCCGGATTAGTGGCTCTGAACGGAGCCAATTTCATGGTGAACCGCGCGCTGGCGCCAGGCATGGTGGCCTCCATTTACCCGCTCGGCAATCAGTTCGGCCAGGAGACCAAGAGCTTCAGCGAACTGGCCAACCCTCTGCCGATGCCCACGGAGCTGGCCGATATCCAGGTGCTGGTGAACGATCAACCCGCGCCGCTGTTCTTCGTTTCACCGGGCCAGATCAACCTGCTGGTGCCCAGTTCCTCGCCCACCTCCGGGACGGCCGAGTTCCAGGTGCTTCGCAAGTCGACCGGCCAGATCCTCGGCAGCGCCCCGGTGGCCATGAACATCGCCTCCCCCGCCTTGTTCACCATGAACAGCACGGGCTCGGGCCAGGTGGCGGCGCTCAACGAAGATGGCTCGGTGAATTCGCCCACCAACCCGGCCGCGCGCGGCAGCGTCATAGCCCTGTTCGGAACCGGCCAGGGCCCCGTGGCGGGAGGCCCCCCCGACGGGGAACCCGCCCCCGGACCGGTCTCCACGTCCGATAACCCGCGCGTGTTCATCGGAAGCTGCTACGTGGATGAGCCGCAGTGTATGGATGGCGAAGGCAACCAATTGATCTATTCCGGCCTGGCGCCCGGACTGGTGGGGGTCTGGCAGATCAACGTCCGCATTCCCAAGGCCACGGCGCCGGATAACAACACGGTGGTGCTGCTCTACTATCGCAGCGTTTACAGCGGCCAGGCACCGCAGGTACGGACCACCATCGCCGTCAAGTAGACTGCACGATCCGCACGGGATCGTGCGCCGGCGGGCCGATGCGGCGGCGCAGGAAAACGCCCGCCAGCGCCGCCGCCCACGCCAGCGCGCTCAGACCGGCCATCAGGCGCTGCTCCGTGGTGCCTTCGTAGCGAAGCTCGATCCGCGCGAGTGCAGCGGGCCGCGCCTCCAGCACCATGAAGCCCAGCAAGTCTTCCTCGATCCGCAGCCGGCTGCCGTCCTGGTATGCCGTCCAGCCGGGATCGCCGCTCACCTGGACCGAGATCAGCATGCCGGCGGGCACGGGCCCCGCCACCGTCAGGGCGCTGGGGCCGTGCCACTCCGCCTGAAGCGCCGGGCGCGAGGCATCGTCCACCGCGGCCGCATAGGCGTCCAGGTGCGGCGGCTTGTGCCACCTGGCGAGTTCCTCGCGGCGCACCAGGTGCGCCAGGCTAACCGGCGGCAGCGCGTAAATCACGTTGTCATCGCGGTCGTACACCTTCGGCAGCACACCTTCGAATTGACGGGGGTTGGCGAAATCCTTGTAGTGCTCGCGGGAACCCGGCCCGTGGACCGCGATGTATTGAACCCCCATGGCCCGCAGTTGCGTGAGGGTGTCTTTCAAGCCGCGGCCGAAGCTCGCGCTTCCCGTGCGCACCTGGTAGTACACGTCCACCGGGCGGCGATTGTCCAGGCCGGATTCAAAACCGCCGCTCAGTTGCGGCACGTCGAACCACGAGTTCAGCCGGAAGCGCAGGCCGCCGGTGGCGAATACGCGCCCGCTGGGATTCTGTCTGGCGAGGAACTCCGCCATGGGATACTCGGGCGTGGCCGCCAGCGGCCACGGCGCGCGGATGGCGCGGTCCTGCGTGAGGTAGGTCCACGCCTGGGGCAGCCCGGGCAGGATCAGCACGGCCGCCGCCGCGGCGGCAAGCTTCGGGCGATGCTTCCACAGCACGCTTAGCCACCCCGCGAGCGCCAGCATCAGGAAAAACTCGAACTCCACCGCATAGCGGCGCGATTCCGGGATCACGTCCGTGCCGAACCAGTAATGACCGAACGCGATCCAGCCGAACAGCAGCGCCGCCATGTTCACGAACGTGAAGTAGAACCCGCGGCACAGGCGCGGCAGCACCGCGCGCGCGGCGCACAACACCGCGGCCAGCGCCGCGGCCGAGAAATACTTCGTGAGACTGAGGCGGTAGCCGAACGCATCCTTCGGCCAGTTGAAAGCGATGGTGCCGATGAAACTCGGAGTCAGCCAGAAGCACGCCAGCAGGTACGCCAGTCCAGCCGAGGCCAGCACCCAACCCGCGGAAAGCGGCCGCTCCCCCGCCGGGGCGCAGGCCAGCAGCAGCAGGCAGCACAGCGCCAGGGCCAGCGCCGCCACCCAGTTGATCAGCGCGACGGCGGCCAGCAGGGCCGCCGCAAGCAGCAGGTTTGCGTAGCGCCGGTACACGCCCGCCGCCCACGCCGCCATCAGCGCCAGCGGCATGAGGGTCAGGCCCGCGTTGTGCGGCCCTTCGCCGTACTTCGCCAGCACCTGCATGCGCCAGGGAAGCTGTGCAATGCCGCCGCGGTCCTTGTCAATCTGCCGCACCAGGCCGTAAAGAGGGGAAAAAAACGTGTAGCCCAGCGCCGCCGCCAGCGCCCACGAGCGGCTCCCGGTGAAAAAGCGCGCGAAGAGGAACAGCGTGGCCGGCCCCAGACAGGCGAGCGTGACGGCGATCAGACGGTACGCGTACTCGGGCGGCAACCCGGTCAACCAGACCACCGCCGCGCTGGCGTACGGCATTCCGGGCAGGTACAGGAACTGTGTGGGAAGACCGCAATACTGCGTCGGGTTCCATCCCCACGGGTTGGGATGCGCGGCGATGAAGCGCGCCATGGCCGCGTAGCCGCCCTCGATGGAATCGCGGTAAGGGGAATCGCCGCGCATGAACATCGGCGAGTTCAGCGCGAAGTTCAGCAGAAAAATGCCGAGCGCAATGGCGGCATCGGGGAGCCGGCGCGCGCGCCTCACCGCCGCACCGCCAGGATCGCCACCGCGGCCACGGACAAACCCGTGAAGATGCGCCCCAGCAGATTTTCGAGCGGCAGTTCGAACACCATCCGGATATCGTGCTCGCCCGGTGGAGCGTCGATCAGCATGAAACCCATGGGATCCTTCCGCACCGGCAGGCGCGCGGAACCGGCATACGCGCGCCACGCGGGATCGTAGCTGACCTGCACCAGCACGGCTTCGCCCGCGCGTGTGCGGGCATGCACGTCGAGCGCGTCCGTGCCCCGCCACCGCGACGCCGTGGGAGCTTCGGGGCCATTCTCCACGGCATCCACGTAGGCGCTCAGGCCGGGCTCGCGCCGCGGGTCCGCGATGGCGGCCATGCGCCGCGCCTCCACCACGCGCGCCAGACCGGCGTAACGGCGCGGCACGCGGTAGATCGTGTCGCCTGCGCCGCTGTCCCACACCGCCGGCAGGACTCCCGCGAACTTTGCCGGATGCGCGACATCATGGTAGATCTCCTCGGACGTCTTATCGTTCACCACCACCGCATCCACCCCCATGGCCTGCATCCAGCGAATGGCGGGCTCGGGCTTCTCGCCTTGCGTGATCTCCCACTGGGCGAGATCCACCACGGTGTTGAGCATCCCCTGTTCGGAGCCGCCGCCGAGCTGCGCCAGGTCGAACCAAGCGTTATACCAGAAGCGCACCGATCCGTGTACCGAAGCGCGCGCATCCGGCATGTTGCGGCTCATCCATTCCGTGATGCGATACTCGATGCGGCGCGTGTAGTCGTTGTGCAGCGGGTAGATGGAGTGCGCGTGCCGGAGGTAGGTGGTCGCGCTCCACGCCGTTGCCAGCACCACGGCGGCCGCCGCGGCCTTCCACGCGGCCCCGCGTCCCCACATCCGCCGCAGGGCCTCGGCCGAGCAGAAGATGATCACCATGTCGAGTTCCGGCACCAGCCGCAACGGCTCGCCGGCCACGCGGAAATTAAGGTAGTTGTTGCCCAGCACGCTGACGCCGAACGCCGCCAGCGCGCCCGCCAGAAAGACCGTGTAGGCAGGATCGGGCCGGCGCCGCGCCCACCGGTAAGTCAACCACCCGTACACCGCGATGATCGCCGCAGCCGCCGCCACCGACCCGAGGTTGCCGGGCTCGGAAACGTACCGCATGTTGCGCGCGGTGATGCGCAGGTAGGAGGGCGTCAGCCAGAAGGCCGTGAGCCCGTAGGCGAGCAGCGTAACGGCCGCCGCGCGCAGCCACACCCGCCGGTCCCGCGTTTCCAGCCACACGCTCCACACCGCCACGGGGAAGAAGAGCGCCAGCGCGCTGGCTCCATAAAAATTGTTCGAGACCACGGCGGCGCTGAAAATCGCGGCGCCCGCCAGCGCCAGTGGACGGCGTTCACGAAGCCCATACCACGCGCACGCCAGCGCGAAGGGGATCAACGCCAGCGCCGAGGTGTGCGGCCCCTCGCCGTAGCGCACCAGCACCCCCAGCCGCTGCGGGGTTAAGAACTCGGCGTCGCGCCACATGGCCGGCAGCAGCGGAAACGAGGGCGAAACCGTAGCCACCGCCAGCGCGCTCAGCCAGGCGGCGCCGCGCGACCGGGAGGCCACACGTGCAAACAGGTACACCCCCGCAATCCCCAGGCAGTACAGAAAGGCCGTGTACACGTGGTAGGCCTTCACCGGGATCCAGATTTTCGAGAGCAGCGCCGTGCCGTAGCGCAGCGCCGGCGGGTAGATGTAGTCGAAGCGCGTTCCGCAATACCACAGCGGCTGCCATCGCGGGTGCGGCGCATGTGCCGCCAGAAACCGCCCGTCGGCGGCGAAGGTGCTCTCGATGGAGTCGAATTTGTCCAGGTACTTGGCCTTGAACAGCGGCCGCACCAGTACCCAGGCCACGATCATCACCAGCAGAAAATCGAGGACTACGGTTCTCTTGCGCAAATCCCATGATAGCCGGAGGGCACTGGCGTCCGGCGCCTATTTGCGCTACCACTGGTAGCGTGAACAGACGCGAATTCCTGCGCCGCGCGGGCCTGGGCGCCGCCGGGTTTCCGCTCCTCGGCGCCGAGCGGGAGTGGAACATCCTCGTCATTACCTCCGACGAGCACAACCCCAAGATGCTGGGATGCGCCGGGCACCCGGTGATCCGCACTCCCGCCCTCGACCGCCTGGCGCGGGAGGGAATCATGTTCACCCGCGCCTACGCCGCCGACCCGATCTGCGCCCCCACCCGGCAAAGCATCATGACCGGCAATTACCCGCAGGAGCACGGGCAGTTCTCCAACGCGCACGTGTTCCACGCCGGCGTGCGCACCTGGGGCGATCACTTCAAACAGCACGGCTACGCCACCGCCTGCATCGGCAAAATGCACACCAACAACGAACAGGCGCGCTTCGGCTTCGACTACCGCAACCCTGCCGCGAAACGAGGGTCCCGCAAAACCTGGGACCCCAACGACAAGAAACTGTACGACGCCTCGCCCGATACGCGGTTCAGCGGGCAGATTCTCGAGAACCCCGAGCTCGACCACGATGGCGCCGTCGCCGCGGACTCCGTCCGCTGGCTGCGCGAGAACCGCGGCCGCCGCTTCTTCCTGCACGCCTCCATGGTGAAGCCCCACTGGCCGTGGGACGCGCCGCGCGATTTCTACTACATGTACGACCCGGCCAAGATCGACTTCCCCCGCCTCGTCCCCGGCGATCTCGACGACGACTGGGGCCCGCGCCAGATCTACGACAACTGGAACTGGAAGCAGATCACCGAACGGATGCACCGCACCTACCGCGCGCGCTACTACGGCAGCCTTTCCTGGATGGACAGCAACGTGGGCAAGCTCCTCGACACGCTCGATGAGTTGAAGCTGGCGGATCGCACCCTGGTGGTCTACACCACCGATCACGGCGATATGGCGGGCGAAAAGGGAACCTGGCTCAAGAGCGTGATGTTTGACGCGTCGGCCCGCGTGCCGTTGCTGGTTCGCATGCCCGGTGTGGTGCCCGCCGGCGCGCAGTGCGGCGAGCTGATCAACCACGTGGATCTCTTTCCCACCATCGCCGGGCTGGCCGGCGCGGCCTCGGGGCTCCCGGCCAACCAGACCGGCCGCAACTTCGCGGAACTGGCCCGCGGGCGCGGCAAGGGCCGCGAGATCACCTTCAGCGTTCACGGCGTGCGCGCCTGGAACCAGCCGCCGCACGAAATCATGGCCCGCTCGCGCAAGTGGAAATTCATCTGGTATCCGCGCGCCGAGCAGGAGCGCGAGCGCTACGTGCTTTACGACATGGAGGCGGACCCGGACGAGATGACCAACGTGGCCGCCGTCCCCCGCAACAAGTCCGTCGTCGCCGAACACAAGCAGGCCGTGGACCGCTTCCTCGCCTCGCTCAAGAAACCCGAGTTCGAGCCGGCGCCGATGGGAAAGGAGAAAAAGGACCGCAAGCGCGACCGCCGTTTCTCGCGCGAAAAGGCCTGAGGGGCGTATGTCCACCCGCCGCGAAATGTTGCTCGGCGCGGCGGCGCAGGTTCGCCGCCGGGAATGGCGGGCGGCCTACCTGCGCATGGACCCCGCGGAGCTGGCGCGCCGCGGCGCCGCGCTGCGCGAAATCTACCGCGAGTGCCGCCTCTGCCCCCGGCGCTGCGGAGTGAATCGCCTCAAGGGCGAGAAGGGCGTCTGCCGCGGCGGCGCGCGGGCCAAGGTCTACTCCGCACACCCGCACTTCGGCGAAGAGCCTCCGCTGGTGGGCCGCGGCGGTTCCGGCGCCATTTTCTTCAGCGACTGCAACCTGCGCTGCGTCTATTGCCAGAACTGGGAGATCAGCCACCGCGGCGACGGCAGCCTGCTGAGCGACGACGCGCTCGGCCGCCTCATGGCGCGCGTGCAAGGCCAGGGCTGCCACAACATCAACGTGGTCACGCCTACGCACCTGGCGCCCAACATCGTGGGCGCGCTGCCCACGGCCATTCAGCTCGGGCTCAACGTGCCGCTGGTCTACAACTGCGGGGGCTACGAACCCGTGGAAGTGATCAAGCTGCTGGACGGCATCGTGGACATCTACCTGCCTGACTACAAGTACGCGTCGGGCGCAGTCGCGGACAAGTATTCGCCCGGCGCCAGCGACTACCCCGAGATCGCCGCCGCGGCCATCGAAGAGATGCACCGGCAGACTGGCAACCTCGTCACCGACGAGAACGGCATCGCGCTGCGCGGGCTCATGATTCGCCACCTCGTGCTCCCCGGCAACCTGGCCGGAACCGACCGGTTCGTCGCATGGGTGGCGCGCAAACTCGGGCCGGAAACCTACGTCAACATCATGGCGCAATACCGCCCGGAGCACCAGGCGCGGCGCTATCCGGAACTGGCGCGGCGCATCACCGGCGCGGAATTCCGCACCGCCTTGGAATGGGCCCGCCAGGCCGGATTGAAGCGGCTGGCCGGCTGAGTAGTGTACGATTGTGCAATTGGGAGGCAGACACGCACATGGCTTTTTGCACAACCTGCGGAGCGCCCGTTGAAGGACGCTTTTGCGTAAAATGCGGCGCGCCCGCGGGAGCGGCGGCAGCTCCGCCCGCTCCAACGCCCGCTCAACCCGCGGCAGCCCCGCCCGCGGCTAAGAAGAAGATCAGCCCCATCGTGTGGATCCTGGCCGGGTTGCTCGGGTTTGTCATCCTGGTCGTGGTCGGACTGGTGGGCGCGGGCGCCTACTTCGCCCACAAGGTGAAACAGAACCCGGCGCTGGCGTTCACGCGCCTGATCGTGGCCGCCAACCCGGATGCCGAGGTGGTCTCCACCGACGAAGGCGCCGGCACCATTACCGTCAGGGACAAGAAGACCGGCAAGGTGGTCACGCTCAACTTCGAGGACATCAAGCGCGGCAAGATCAGCTTCAAGGAGGAAGGCAAGGACGAGGTCACGCTCGAAACCAAGGGCTCCGGCGAGAGCGGCGTCTTCGAGATGCGCTCCGGGAACCAGACGGTCAAATTGGGCGCGGACGTGAAAGTTCCGTCCTGGCTGCCCGCCTATCCGGGCGCGAAGATCGAGGGGACGCTCTCGGCGCAGGGCGGCGACAGCGAGGGCGGATCTTTCGCCTTCAAGACCGGCGACTCCGTCGAGAAGATCTTCGCTTTTTACGAAGCGGGCCTGAAGGGCGCCGGGCTCAAGGTGTCCACTACCAAGAGCGACGAGGGCGGCATGATCATGGCCGAGGATAAGACTACCGGCCGCTCCGCCATGGTCACCATCGGCAAGGAAGACGACGCCAACGCCGTGCACATCGTGTTCGGCGTCAAGAAATAGGCTCAGCGAGCCCTATTTTTCCGCGGCTTCTACCGGCACGGCCTGGCGCGCTTACCGATACGCCGCGCAGGCCTTGGCAACTTCCGACAGTTGCTGGTTCAAATCCGCCAGGGCGTGTGACAGCATGTCCCGGTACCTCGGATTCTGACTGTTCTCCATGTCCCGCAAAATGCGCTTGCGGGAGAGTATGAGGGTTTCCTGCTTTCTGATCAGCTCAAGCTGTTCCGGATTCGGCCCTTTCTGCTGCTGAACTGTGCGGTTGCGAACCTGGGCCAAGTCGGCCTGTTCGGCGGCCGACTTACTTTCCCAACCTCTCGCCATGCTTCCATTTTACTACCCCGAACGTACGGCGTATCACGGTCCTTCACCACGTGACCGTTTTTCCCGGCTCCAGCGCCCACACCTCCATGCCCTTCTGGTCGTGGATCAGCGCAGCGAGCTGGGCCGGCGTTCCGGTGAGCGGAGGAAAGGTCCCGAAGTGCATGGGAACGATCTTCTTCGCCTTCAACATGCAGCAGGCCAGCGCGGCTTCCCGCGGGCTCATGGTGAACAGGTCGCCGATTGGCAGAAACGCGAGTTCGGGATGGTAAAGCTGCTCGATGAGCTGCATATCGCTGAACACGTTGGTGTCGCCCGCGAAGTACAGAGCGCGGCCGTCCTCAAAACGCAGCACGTAGCCGCACGCCTCGCCGCCGTAGAGAATCTGATCGCCGTCGGCGATGCCGCAACTGTGCACGGCGTGGGTCATGGTGACGGTGAAAGACCCAATCTTCTGCGAGCCGCCCTTGTTCATCGGGCGGGTATTCTGCACGCCCTTCGATCCCAGCCATTGGCAGCTTTCGAAGATGGCCACCACCTCGGGTGAGAACTTCTTCGCCAGCGGAACGGCGTCGTGAATGTGATCGAAATGGCCGTGCGTGATGCACATGGCCGTGACCTTCTCAATGCGGTGCGACGCCGGATAGGCGGGATTCCCGTCCGTCCACGGATCCATCAGGATCACTTCGCCGGACGGCAGTTCGAACTGGAACGTTCCGTGTCCAAGCCAGGTGATTTGCATGCCCCGATTATGGCACGGACGCGCGCGCCGGGACCGTGATCCCTCCGCCCAGCGGCGCGATTCCCGGAATGCTCACCGGCAGCCGGCCGCGGATGGCGATCTCGCCGAACAGCGCCCGCACCGCGGCAACCTCCGAGGGCGGCACTGTACTGAACGTAGCCAGATACGCCGCCACCTTCGGAAAGCTGCGCAGCAGGTACGGATTCCCGAGTGCCACAAAGATCAGCGGCTTGCCCGCCGCGATGAGGCTCTCGATGAGCCGCGTATACTCTCCGGGCAGCGCCGTGCTTCCGCGGTAAGCGGCGACCGATGCGTACGCCGCCACCACCACCGTCCCGCAGGCGGCCGCTTTCTGCAAGGCATCGTCCACCGGCTGGGCCGGGTCGAGCGCGGTGATCGCGGCGTCCGGCGCGCGTTTGCGGACCTGCCGCACAAATTCCTGGCCGCCCGCGCTGTAACGGCCCTCGGCCAGCACCAGCCAGCAGGCGCGCCCGGGGGCGGCCGGCGGCGCCACGCCTCCCTCGTTCTTCACCAGCGTGATGGCGCGCTCCGCCACTTCCTGCGCCCGGCCGTTGGCTTCCGGCGAATCGACCACATCGCTGATGGCTTCCAGGTCCACCAGGCGCCGGCGGTCGAGCCCCACGCGAGCCTTCGCCGCCAGGATCTTCTCCACGCTCGCGTCGATGCGCTTCTGGCTGAGGCGGCCCGCGCGCACCGCCTGCAACACGGCGTGCAAAGCGGCTTCCGGGTCGGGCGGCATGAGCAGCGCGTCGGCCCCGGCCTCGAGCGCCCGCACCGCCGCCTCGCCCACGCTGAACCCTTTGGCGATGCCGCCCATTTCGAGCGCGTCCGTCACCACCAGTCCGGTGAATCCCATTTCGTTGCGCAACAATCCGGTCAGAATCCCGGACGAGAGCGTGGCGGGAAGGTCCGCCGGCGCGAGCGCGGGCACGGCCAGATGCGCCGTCATGATGGAATCCACGCCGGCCGCGATGGCCGTGCGGAAGGGCGCCAGTTCCACACGCTCCAGGCGCCCCCGGTCCGCGTTGACCACCGCCAGGTTCAGGTGGGTGTCCACCGCGGTGTCGCCGTGCCCTGGAAAATGTTTGGCCGTGGCCAGCACGTAATTCTTCGGATTCGCGTGCACGCCCTCGATGAACGCGCGCACGTGGCGCGAAACCGCCTCCGGGTCTTCACCGAACGACCGGATGTTGATGATCGGGTTGTCCGGGTTGTTGTTCACGTCCGCCACCGGATAAAAGACCCAGTGCACGCCCAAAGCGCGGGCTTCGCGCGCCGTCACTTCGCCCTGGTAGCGCGTGAGCGCGGGATCTCCCGCCGCGCCGAACGCCATGGCGTGCGGGAACACCGTGGTATCCACCACCCGCATGGACGCTCCACGCTCGAAATCGGCCGTGACCGCCAGCGGCACCTTCGCCAGCCTCTGCATGCGATTGACGAAGGCCGCCAGCTCGTGTGGCTCCGCCCGCTCCACTACGCGGCCGTTGCTCCAGTTCACCAGGACCAGCCCGCCGGCGCCGGTCTCGCGCACCAACTGCACGAAGCGCCGGTATTCGCGCGAGCGCGCGTTGGGCGCGGCGCCGTTGAACGGGATGAAGATGAGCTGCGCGGCCCTCTGCGCCGGCGTCATGGATCGCATCCACCGCCGCGCCGCCGCAGGCGTTTTCACGGGCGCGGGTTTGCGGGCCGCGGGACGCGGCGCCGCCGCGAGCACTCCGGCCAACAGCACGAGCGGTATCGGGAGGGAACGCACCCCTTCAGTGTAGCCCCGGCCCTTCAGCCGGTCCGGTGCGACCTGTGCAACAGAGAACCTTGCGATTGGACGGGCCTGCGCGAAACCCGCACGGGCGCCAAACGATGCGCGGAACGCACCAGGTGCGCCACTTCGCCGGCGCTCTTCTGGATCACTATGTCCGCACCGGTGTTCTCTTCCGTCAACCCGAGCATATCGACGAATCCCGTCAACAGGATCGCGCGAATCGAGGGGTGCGCCTCGCGGACCTGCCGGATCAGCTCGCTACCGTCCATGTTCGGCATTCTGTAATCGGTAACGATGAGGTCGAACTTCGCGGCGTGGACAAGCTGGAGCGCCTCTTCGCCGCACGTCGCCGTATCCACCCAGTACCCGCTCTGCTGAAGGACGGCTTTGCGCGCGGCCAGACCGTAATGATTGTCATCGACCAGAAGGATGTGGGGGCGCTGTTCACAACCCGGAGCAGGTGTAGGCATGTGCGGAACGGAGCGAGAGTAACATCTGCCTAAGTCGCGTGTCAATCGCCTCGCATCAGGTTGCAAGCGCGTGAGATCGAGTTCTTGACAAAGCTCTCCGCAAGGCCTATTGTTGAAGGCTTTTCTCTCGCGCCGCGCGAAATTCGTCGCCCTCGTTCCACGTAGGCAGGGCGCCCTGGTTCGCCGCGTCCAGCCCCATCAGCAGGGCGAAGCGCGCTTTCTGCTCGAGTCCCGAGAAATCCCAGTCCTCCTGAAACTCGTCGCTCGGCTCGTGATAATGCCTGGCATTGAATTCGCGGAAAAGCTGCTCCGCAAAGCCGTTGGATTTTCCCTCGAACTCCGATCCGCCGCCGATCGTAAATGCGGGGATGCCCGCGCGCGCCATCGAGAAGTGGTCGGAGCGGTAATAACTGCCCTGCTCGGGACGCGGATCCGGCTTGATCGTCAATCGCATGCGGCGGGCCGTCTGCTCCACCACCGGCCAGAAGGTGGTGCGCTCGGCGCCGGTCACCACCACGTCGCGGGTGATACCGAACGGAAAGATCGCATCGAAGTTGAACGCCACGGCGGTCTTGCCCGCGGGGATCGCCGGGTGCTGCGCGTAGAACTCCGAGCCCCGCAGTCCGCCCTCCTCGGCGGTCACCGCGGCGAATACCGCGGAGCGGCGCGGTTTCTGCGGCAGCGCCGCCCAGGCGCGCGCCAGTTCCAGCAGAATGCCGCATCCGGTGGCGTTGTCCACCGCGCCGTTGTAGATTGCGTCCCCGTTCACCGGCGTTCCCACCCCCAGGTGGTCCCAGTGCGCGGTGAACACCACCGCCTCGGATTTCAGCTTCGGATCGCTGCCGGGAACCATCGCCACGACGTTGCGCGTCTGGATTTCGCGGATCCTGGTGGGCAGTGCGCCGGAGATGCGGATGCCAAGCGGAATGGCGCGGAAGCCGCTGCTGCCGGCGAGCTTGAGTAGTTCCTCGGGGGTGCGCCCGGCCAGAGCCAGCATTCTCGCCCCCGCTTCCCCGGTGACCCATGCCGCCAGCGACAGCCCGCGCTCGCCCTTCGCCAGCCGCACGAAGGGTTGCTCGCGGCCCCAGGAGTTGCGCACCACCGGCCATCCGTATCCCGCCGTCGGCGTGGTGTGGATGATTATGGCTCCGAGGGCGCCCTGCCGCAGCGCCTCTTCGAACTTGTACGTCCAGCGGCCGTAATAGGTGAGCGCCCGGCCGTTGAAAAAGGCGGGATCGGTGGAGGGCGGCTCATTGGTGAACAGCACCACGATCTTGCCGCGCACGTCGGCGCCCTCGTAATCGTTCCACTTGTACTCCGGCGCCACGATGCCGTGACCCACGAACACGGCTTCGGCATCCAGGCGGGTTTCGGACGCCTGGGTGTTGCTGGCGCCCACCCAGTCGTCGATCCAGCGGAAATCCGCCGTGCGGCCGCGGCCGGCTGCGGAGAGCCGTGCGCTGCTTTTGGTTTCCACGCCCACCAGCGGCACCCGCTGGAAGTAGGCTCCCTGGTCGCCCGCGGGCTGAAGCCCGGCGAGCTCGAACTGCGCGGCCAGGTACCCCGTGGCGAGATCGCCGCCCCGCGCCCCCACCCCGCGGCCCTCCATCAGGTCGCTGGAAAGAAACTTCACGTGCGCGCGGATGCGCTGCGCGGAGAGGTCGTCCGCACGCGCCGCCAGCGCCGCGCACACCACAACAATCAGGCCGGAAAAACGCGCCATATATACACGAGGGTAACATCCCGCGCGCCGCGGTCCGGAGCGGTACAATCGGGTAAGTCTATGCGTCGCTGCGGGTTTCTAGTGCTCGCCGTGCTGCTTGCGGCCGCCGCGTATCCACTCGGAAAGAAGAAACAGAAGAAGGAAGAAGAGACCCAGGTCCTGGAGCTTCCCAGGGAACTGCCCGCTACCGTCACGGCGGAAACGCGGCGCCTGGCCTTCTACGTCTCCCCGCTCTCCGGCAAGGGTTTGCTCTCCCAGCAGGTGCGCGATGCGCTGCGCGCCGTCACACGGGCCGCGGGCGGCAGCGCCATTGTGAAACTGCGGGCGTTCGTGGCCGGCACCGGCGACATGCGGCGCGTGCGCGACGTCGTGAGCGAAACCTTCACCGAGCGCCGCCAGCCGCTGCCCGCGCTCAGCCTGGTACAGGTGGGCGCACTGCCGCTCGAGGGCGCGCAGGTGGTCCTGGAAGCCGCCGCCGTGGCGCGCAAGGAAGTGAATCCGCAGGGCGTGGTTTTCCTCTCGGGACAGGCGGCGGAATCGGATGGCCCGCTCGATCCGGTCGCGCCGCTGGCCGAAAAATCTTTGGCGGGATTGCGGACGGCGCTGGCCGCCGCCGGCGCCGCGCCCGAGGGCGTGCTGCGCCTCACCTGCTTCCTCAGCTCGCTCGATCGCTGGATCGACGTGCGCGTCAAGGCGGCCACGGAATATCCCCGCGCCGTCCAGAACTTCGTCCAGGTGCAGCGCGCTCCCGGGCGCGCGGTCTGCAATTGCGAAGCCGTGGCGCGGCTCGTTCGCGCGCCCGCCTCCCCGGTCGAGTTCCGCGCGGTGCAGAAAAACGGCCTTTCCCAAGCCTCGCTGGTTGCCGCCCCGCGCCTGGTGTTCACCGGGACGCAGGCCAGCTTCGGTTTTCAGGATAGCGACGCCCGGCTCGCCTTCGAGCGCCTGGAAAAATCGCTGGAGCAGGCCGGCACGTCGCTCAAGCGCGCCGTGTTCGTGGGCCTGTACCCGCTCTCCCCGTCTCTGGCCGCGCAGGTACTTAGAGTCCGCGCGGATTTCTTCGACGCCGCGCGCCCGCCCGCCGGCACCATGCTGCCCTTCGAAGGACTGCCCGCCATGGACGCCGGCTTCGCAGTGGACGCCGTTGCGGTAAAAGAATAAAATCAGTTTTCCTATGAAACCCACTGTCACCTTCGGTGAGATCATGCTCCGGCTCGCGCCTCCCGGCTTCGAGCGCTTCCTGCAAAGCCCCCAGTTTGTGGCCACGCCCGGCGGGGGCGAGGCGAATGTGGCGGTGGCGCTGGCGGTGTTCGGCGCCCCCGCGGCATATGTAACCGTGCTGCCGGACAACCCCATCGCCGACGGCATTGTGGGCGAACTGCGCCGCTTCGGCGTGGACACCTCGAAGATCGTGCGCGGCAAAGGCCGTATGGGCATCTACTTCGTCGAGCCGGGCGCCAACCAGCGCCCCTCCAAGGTGGTCTACGACCGCGAGAATAGCGCTATCGCCGTCGCCAAACCGGGCGATATCGACTGGGACCGCACCTTCGAAGGCGCGGGCTGGTTCCACATCACCGGCATCACCCCGGCCATCAGCGCCACCGCCGCCGCGCTCGCGCTCCAGTCCGTCGAGAAAGCGCGCGCCGGGGGACTCACCGTTTCCTGCGACCTCAACTACCGCAAGAACCTGTGGAAGTGGGGAAAGCCCGCCGCCGAGGTCATGAGCGAACTGGTGAAGTTCGCCGATGTGGCTATCGCCAACGAGGAGGACTGCCAGAAGGCGCTGGGCATCCAGGCCGAAGTGGACGTGGAATCCGGCAAGCTGGACCGCGACAAGTACCGCCAGCTCACGGAAAAAGTACTCTCCGCCTATCCCAACTTGAAAGCCATTGCCATTACGCTGCGTGAATCCTTCAGCGCTTCCCACAACGGCTGGTCGGCGTGCCTGAACAACCGCCGCGAGTTCCTGGTGAGCCGGCATTACGACATCACCCACATCGTGGACCGCGTGGGCGGCGGCGATTCCTTCGCGGCCGGCCTGATCTACGGCATGCAGAATTTCGCCAGTGACGCCGAATCGCTCGAATTCGCCGTGGCCGCAAGCTGCCTGAAACACTCCATCCCGGGCGACTTCAACCGCTTCACCGTCGCCGAGGTGCAGGCATTGCTGAAGGGCGGCGGCTCCGGCCGCGTGCAGCGCTAGTCCGAAGTTCCACCCGTCTGCCACGGCTCCCTAAGGACGCACTGGGCGTTTCCGGACGGGCCATGCTGCACGCTCTGGCGCTGCTGTTGCCGTCGATGCGGGGAGACGGGGAAAGCCTGCGAGCGCTCACTGGCGCGGGCATTTATTACCGGCTGACGCGGCGCAGGAAGTAGCTGCCCGCGTTGCCTTCGAAGTACAGGCAGCCGGCGCTCGGCTCTACGAACACGCCGGGGTCTTCGAGCCAGCCGTTCCACCAGATGGACCAGTCGCCCGGGGCGAGGCCGGTGATCAGGTGTTTCAGCTTCCCGCCGCCCTCGACGACGTAGGAGACCGCGTCGCGCGCCATGGTGGCTTCAGTGCGGAACAGGACCGCGCGGTTCGCGATGCGCACGCCGGCGAGATCAAGGCTTTCGAGCGGCTCGTCGGCTTTCGCGCCGAGCACCTCGAGTTTCCCCTTCGCGCCCAGGTCGAAGGCCACCAGCGCGCGCGGCTGCATGTCGAGCAGCACGAGGGAGCGCCGTACCTCGCCCTCCGCGACCGTCAGAAACGCGTACTCGCCCTTGCGAACGCTGTAGCCGAGCGCTTTCGCCTCGGGCGTGAACAGCGCGCGCAGGGTCTTCAGTTCCCACCGCGCGGGGGCGGAAAGCAACTCGATACGGGCATCCTGCATATTACGCCAGCGTTGCCAGGATGTGCCGGATCAGGTTGTTAATGTACTCGCGGCTGACGCGCTTGTCGGCCTTGGGGTCTTCGCGCGGCAGCGCCTCGATGGCGGACTTGAGCGGCGCGGCTTTCTTGCCGAGCGCGTCGATGGCGTTGAGCGCTTCCATGGAGACGTAAGCGCCGTTCTTATCGGCGGGGGCGAGCGCGATCAGGGTGGATTGCGCCTTCCGCGCCGCGGCGTCGCTTCCGTAGCGGCCCAGCGCTTCGGCGGCGGCGATGCAGACGGCGGGTGCGGAGTCCTCCAGCGCGGTGAGTAACAACTTCTCGTTGGCCTTGACCGTTCCGGCGCCGCGCATCAGCAGCCCCATAGCACCCCAATAGCGCACCGCGCTGTCGGGATCGGAGAGCAGTTTCGCGAGCGGCGCGTCGGGCTTCAGCGATGATGCCGCTTCGGCCGCCTGCAAGACTTTCTCAATGGGGTAGCGCTTGGGGTCGTGCCCCATGGTGTACGGCGCGCCGCCGCGCGCGCGGCTGTGGATTTCGTCCTCGGGCAGCAGGCCCACGTCGCGGATCTTCAGTGCCTGTTCGCGCTCGGCGGCGCGCAGCCGTTCGAGCGTGGCGCGGTGCTTCGGATCAGCGGCCAGGTTGTGAACTTCGTCGGGATCGCTCCGGAGGTCGTACAACTCCTCCGGCGCTTTCGTCTCCCAGAAGGTGCGTTGCTCGGGCTTCAGCTTGCCTTCGTCGTAGAGCCGCTTCCAAACCTGGGTGGTGGGGGTTTCGAACATGTAGGCGATGTGCTGGCCGTAGATCTTGTGCGGCATGTAGTTGCGGATGTAAACGTAGCGCTTATCGCGCACGGAGCGCACCAGGTCGTAGCGCTCGTCCATGCGGCCGCGGAAACCGTAGTTGTACGGGCGCTCGGGCTGCTGGTAGCGGCCCATGAAGGCCTGCCCCTGGTAGTAGTCGGGCGGGCGTATGCCGGCCAGGCTCAGCAGCGTGGGGGCCAGATCGACAAAGCCCACCAGCCGGTCCGTCTTCGCGCCTGCCCGATACTCGGGCGGCGCGAGGTGGGCGAACTTCTTCGGGATGGAAGCCACGATGGAGACGTTCAGCCCGGAGTTGTAGGGCCAGCGCTTCGATCGCGGCATGCCCGGGCCGTGGTCGCCGTAAAAGAACACGATGGTCTCCTCGGCGAGTCCCGCGCCCTGGAGTTCTTCCAGCAGCTTGCCCGCCTGCCCGTCCATGGTGGTGATGTTGTCGTAGTACTGCGCCCAGTCGTGGCGCACTTCCGGCGTATCGGGGTGATAGGCGGGGACGCGCACTCCGGCCGGGTCGTGCACCAGGGTGTGCGGACGGCGGCGGACCTGGCTTTCGTGCGTGATGGTCAGGTTGAAGATGGCGAAGAACGGCTGGCCGGCGGCGCGCTTGTTGTAGTGCGCACGCGGGCTGGATTCGTCCCAGACCTCGCCGGGCTTGGCAAGGTTGTAATCTTCCTTGGAGTTGTTCGTGCAGTAGTAGCCCGCTTCGCGGAGGTATTGCGGGTACATCTTCATCTCCGGCGCGAGCTGCGTCATGGAGCGCATGTGCTCGCCGCCGGTCGAGGTCGGATACACGCCGCTGATGATGGTGGTGCGGGCGGGCGCGCAAACCGGCGCGTTGGACCACGCGTTGTGGTACAACAGGCCCCGCGCGGCGAGTTTGTCAAGGTTGGGCGTGACGGAATACGCGTCTCCGCACGCATGCAGGTGCGGCCCGGTATCCTCGCAGGTGATCCACAGAATGTTGGGGCGCGGTGCGGACGGGGCGGCGGCCAGCGCGCCGGAGCCCAGCGCGGCGGCGAACCCGCGGCGGGTCATACGGCTTTCGGAAGGCATCCAGCCCACTGTAGCGCACCTCTCGCTACACTACAGTTCCATGCGGAAGTTTCCATTCCTGGCCGCCCTGGCGCTGGCGGCGTTCGGCCTGTTCGAGACCCGCCATGCGGGGCGGCAGCCGGACGGCAGTTTTCTCATACCTACCGGGCAGACCCTGACGCCGGCGGGGGAGCACGTGGAGGTCAGCGACCGCCCGCTCGGCATGGCGCGCAGCCCGGACGGCAACGTGCTGGCGGTGGTGACGGGGAGCAATTTCAACCCGCGCCACGTGCACCTCATCGATACACGTAACTGGAAGGCCGTCCAGGCCATCCCGGTGGGGGACAGCTTCGCGGGCGTGGCGTTCAGCGCCTCCGGCGACAGGCTGTACGTGGGCGGCGGGCGCGACGGCGACGTCAAGGTCCTCGCCCGCGGCACTCGAGGTTTTGAGCCGGCCGGGGCGGTGGAGATTCCCGGCGCGGCGCCAAGCGGCCTCACGTTGAGCGCCGATGGCCGCCGGCTTTTCGTGGCCCTCAACCTGAAGCATGCCGTGGCGGAGATCGATCTGGAAACGCGGCGCGTGGCGCGGGAGATCGCCGTAGGCAGCTACCCATATACCGCGGTCCTGGCCGGAACCAGGCTGTATGTGAGCAACTGGGGCGGACGGCGGCCAGGTCCCCATGACGTGACCTACGGCGGTTTCCCGGTGGTGCTCGACCCGCGCACGGGCATTCCGGCGAGCGGCACGGTCTCGGTGGTGGACACCGCCGCGGGAGTTGTGTTGCGGCACATCGACACCGGCCTGCACCCGAGCGGCATGGCCCTGAGCCCTTCGGGCGCGCGGCTCTACGTGGCCAATGCCAACAGCGACTCGCTTTCGGTCATCGACACAAAGACGAACCGCGTGGTGAAGACCATCGATGTACGGCTGTTTCGCGCGGCGCCGCTGGGCAGCTCGCCCAACGCGCTGGCTTTCAGCGGCGACGGCAAGACGCTCTACGTGGCCAACGCCGCCAACAACGCCGTGGCCGTGGTGGACCCGGAGGGCGGGCCCAAGGCGCTGCGCGGCTTCATCCCCACCGGCTGGTATCCCACCGCGGTCGTGGCGGACGGCAAGCGGCTTTACGTGGCGAACGGTTACGGGTTCGGCTCCATCGCACCGCCCAGGGAGAAGGGGCGGAGCTACCGCGACCGGGTGGGGGTGGTTTCCGCGCTGGACATGCCGCCGCGGGCGCAACTGGAGGGCTTCACGCGGCAGGTGATGCGCAACAACCGCGTCGGGCAGAGCGCCGCGGGGCGCCTCTCGCCAGTGCGGCACGTCTTCTACATCATCAAGGAGAACCGCACCTACGACCAGGTTTTCGGCGACCTGCCGCAGGGCAACGGCGACGCGTCGCTGGTGCAATTCGGCCGCGAGGTGACGCCCAACCATCATGCGCTGGCCGAGCGCTACGTGCTGCTCGATAACTACTACGCGCCCGGGGACCAGTCGGCTTTGGGACACCGCTGGTGCACCCAGGGCTACGCCAGCGACTGGTTGCACAAGTACGGCAACGGTCGCAACGACGCCAACCCCATGCTGTTCGCCCCCACCGATTTTCTTTGGGACAACGCCAGGGCGCACGGCTTGAGCGTGCGGTCTTACGGCGAGCGGGGCAAGACCGCCATTTCGCCGGCGAACGCCGGGTGGCTGGACATCTACAAAGACTGGAAGAGCGGCGCGAGGAAGATCGCCATTCGCTCCGAGCCCGTGGTGTTGGGTTTGCGCGACATCTATCCGGCCAATTACCCGGCCTTCGACATGAAGGTGACTGACCAACTGCGGGTGGACGAGTTCCTCAAAGAGTTCCGCGAATTTGAAAGGAACGGCAACCTGCCGCGGCTGGTGGTGCTGCTGCTGCCGCAGAACCACACCAGCGGCACGGCGCCGGGCTACCCCACGCCGCGCGCCTGCGTGGCCGACAACGACCTCGCGCTCGGCCGCGTGGTGGAGGCGATTTCGCGCAGCCGCTACTGGAGCCAGTCCGTGATCTTCGTCACCGAAGACGACGCGCAGAACGGCACGGACCACGTGGAAGGCCACCGCACGGTGGGGATGGCGATCGGCCCCTGGGTGCGGCGCAAGGCCGTGGACAGCACCTTTTACACGACCATCAACATGTACCGGACCATCGAGCAGATCCTCGGCCTGCCTCCCACCAACCAGTTCGACCTCGCGGCCGATCCGATGTTCTCGGTATTCACCGGGGAACCGGACTTCTCGCCGTACGCGGCGCTGCCCAACCGCGTCCCGCTCGACGAGATGAACCCGCCCCTTGCCGGCCTCAGAGGCCTTCCACGGCGGCTGGCGGCGGCTTCCCTGGCAATGGATTTTTCCGAACCGGACGCCGCCGACGAGGAAACGCTCAACCTGGCGATCTGGCATTCTGTGAAAGGCTACGCCAAGCCGTTCCCGCGCCGTTGACAGCACCGTCCGCGGGGCGCTACTCTCATATCGTTCTTTCGGGAAATTGGGAAGCTGGTGCAAGTCCAGCACGGCCCCGCCACTGTAAGCGCGGAGGCCCGGCCACGCACGCCACTGTCCGCAAGGATGGGAAGGCCGGCCGGGCCAGCGAGGCGCAAGTCAGGAGACCGGCCCGGAGGACAGGCTGAATCGGCTCTCGAGGGAGGAGCCTTCATGAACCTTCGACGCATTTCCTTTCTTGCCGTAAGCGCCGCTTTCTGCGCCTCGGGCGCCGGAATCCGCGGCATTGTTCTCGATCCGTCCCGCGCCGCCATCGCCGGGGCGGAGGTGTCGGCGGTGGGCCGCACCGGGATCGTGGCGCGCGCCTACACGGACCAGGCGGGCGCGTTCGAGTTGCGCGTGGCCGCTCCCGCGAAAATCATCGTGACCGCGCCGGGCTTCGAAACCCGCACCGTGGAAGCGAGCGAAACCGAGATCGTGCTGCGCATCGCGGCGCAGGTGGATTCGGTGCGCGTGGTGGGCTCCACCATGGACGTGCCGTTGAGCGAACAGGGCGGCAGCGCCGCCGTGATTCCGCGCGAGGAGATCGCCTCGCGCAACGAACCCCTGGCCGCCGACCTGCTGCGCTATCTGCCCGGCGTGGCGCTCACGCAGGCGGGTGCGCGCGGCGCCGCGACGAGCCTGTTTATTCGAGGGGGCGATTACAATTTCAACCTGGTGCAAATCGACGGTGTGCCGGTGAATGCCTTCGGCGGCGCGTTCGACTTCGCCCACATCCCCACGGACTGGCTGGACCGCGTGGAGCTGATCCGCGGGCCGCAGTCGGCGGTGTACGGATCCTACGCCAACAGCGGCGCGGTGAACCTGGTGACGCGTCCGGCATCGGAGACGCCGGCGCTCGACCTGCTGGCCGAGGGCGGAACCTATCAGGAGCGGCGCTTCGCCGCGGGCACCGCGGGAGTCCTGAAGGGTTTCGGCATCTCCGCCTTCGCCTCGCGCATGGATTCGGACGGGCCGGTGGCGAACAGCGGATACCGGAACGAGAACGTGGCCGCGAGCCTGGACCGTGTCTTCGCACGACAGGCGTTCAACCTGCATGCGCGGTTCACTTCCAACGACGCCGGCGCGCCGGGGCCGTGGGGCAGCGACCCGGCCCGCCTGTTCACCGGCATCGACACTTACAGCCGCAACCGTAATAACTCCTCAAATTATCTGGCTCGCTATCACGCCGACCTGACGCCGCGCGTGCGCCAGGAACTTACCGGCGCGTTCTTTTTGAACAATAACTACTTCAGCTACCCTTACGGCGACAGCTTCAACCAGGACATGCGCGGGCAGGCTGAAGCGCGCACGCTGGTCAGCGTGACGGGGTGGTACACCACCTCGTTCGGGTTCGCTTGGACGCGCGAGCGCGAGAAGAACAGTTGGATCACAGACTCCGGCTCGCGCTGGTTTCCGCTACGCCGCGACCAGGAAGGTCTTTATTGGGAGAACCGGCTGCAACTTGGGCGGCGTCTGTTCGTCAACGCCGGCGCGCGCGCCGAGGTGATCACCACCGGCGCGCTCGCCGCCAACGCGGATTTCGCCCGTCCGTTCATCCCCGAGCACACCGTGACGAAACTGAACCCGAAACTTGCGGCGGCCTACGTGTTGGGCGGTACGCGGCTGCACGGTTCCTTCGGCACGGGCATTCGCCCGCCCGCGGGATTCGACCTGGCCTTTACCAATAACCCGGAGCTGCGCCCGGAGCGCACGGCGAGTTTCGATTTCGGCGTGGAGCAGCGGCTTCTTACGAATCGTCTGTCGCTCGACGCCACGTACTTCCACAACCGTTTCTCCGACCTGATCGTCTCCCTCGGCGGGTCGCTGGCGCGGCTGAGTTCCTACCGCTCCGCCAACCTGGCGAACTCGCGCGCTCAAGGCGTGGAACTGGCGGCGCGGGTGCAGGCGGCGCGGCGGCTTTCTTTCCAGGCGGCCTACACGTACCTGGATTCGGCGATCCTTTCGCTCGACGGATCGGCGGGCCTCGCTCCCGCGTACTTCCGCGTGGGCCAGCCGTTGCTGCGGCGCCCGGCGCACTCGGGCACCCTGGTGGCGGCGTGGCAGCGCGGGCGCGCCGGCGCCAACCTGACGGGCTACTGGCGCGGCGAAACGCTCGACACAGAGCCCAACTTCGGCGCGTCCTCGGGGCTGTTCCCCAACCCGGGATACTTCAATCTCGGGTTCAATCTGAATGTCCGTGTGGCGCGCGGGCTCACCGCCTACGGCAGCCTGCGCAACGCGCTCAACCAGCGGTACGAGGAGGTGCTCGGGTATCCTTCCCCGCTGCTGAATTTCGTCACCGGACTGAAATTCACCTTCGAGCGAGGCCGATGATGCCGGACGAAACCTTTCGCAAGCCGCGGCTGGCCATCAACCGCGTATACACCCGCAGGGGAGACGCGGGCCAGACCTATCTGGCGGGCGGACAGCGCGTGCGCAAGGACGCCCCGCGGATCACGGCCTGCGGCGCCGTGGACGAGTTGAACGCCTGCGTGGGCCTGGCGCGGGTCACCGCCGCCTCGGAACCGGCTCTCGCCGAACTGGCCGCCGCGTTGCTCCGCGTGCAGCACGAGCTTTTCAACCTGGGATCGATCCTGGCTACCTTGCCGGAGGATGTGCGGCCGCAGCAGGCGCGCGTGGCCGAAACCGAGGTTGCACGGCTGGAGCAGGAGATCGACCGCGCCAACACCGTACTCGCGCCGCTCGGTTCTTTTGTGCTGCCGGGCGCGAACCGCCTGGATGCCGAGCTGCACCTTTGCCGCACGGTCTGCCGCCGCGCCGAGCGCGCATGCGTGGCGCTTGCCGCGAGTGAGACCGTGCCGCCGGAGTGCGTGAAGTATCTCAATCGCCTGGGCGACGCCTTGTTTGTATGGGCGCGCTGGGCCAACCATTTGACAGGCGCCCCGGAGATTTTGTGGGACCCTGATCTTTCGGCTTCGGGGTTGGTGCATAATCAAGAGTAAACGAGGAGACCGAAATGGAGAATACGAAAAGGCCGCTGGCCGTCGGATTGACCGTACTGGGCGCTGTTGCGCGCTTGCTCCCGCACCCGCCGAATTTTGCTCCTGTGGGCAGTGTGAGCCTGTTTGGAGGCGCCCGCCTGCGCGGCTGGCAGGCCTATGCGCTGCCGCTGGCGCTGATGGCGGTCACCGACCCGCTGGTCGGCGGCTACAACGCAGCCACGCCGTTCGTTTACGCCAGCTTCCTGATCACGGTCTGGCTGGGGCGCATGCTGCGCGCCTCCGAAAGCCCGTGGCGTATCGGCACGGTCTGCGCGGTTTCGAGCGTGCAGTTCTTCCTGCTGACCAACTTCGGCATGTGGCTGATGACGGCCATGTATCCCCACACCGCGGCGGGCCTGGCGCTCTGCTACGTGAACGCGCTGCCCTTCTTCGGCCGCACGCTGGCGGCGGACCTGCTTTACAGCGGCGCCCTGTTCGGCATGCACGCCTGGCTGAGCCGCGCGCTGTACCGCCCCGAACGGGTCGCCGCGTAGCCGTTTGCGGATCCTGCTGGTTTCGACCTACGACCTCGGCCACCAGCCGTTCGGGCTGGCCTCGCCCGCGGCTTGGCTGCGCGCGGCGGGGCACCGGGTGTGTTGCGCCGACCTCTCCTGCCGCGAGTTGGACGAGGGCGAAGCCCGCGCGGCGGACCTGGTGGCCTTCTATCTCCCCATGCACACCGCCACCCGTCTGGCGGTCAAGGTGATTCGCCGGGTGCGGGCGGTCAACCCGCCGGCTACGATCTGCTGCTACGGCCTGTATGCGCCGCTCAACGCCGAACTGCTGCGCGGGCTTGGGGTGGACGCCATTCTGGAAGGGGAATTTGAAAGCGGGTTGACGGCGCTGGCCCGCGGCGAACGCCCGGAGACGCCGCTGCCGCGCCAGCGGTTTCTGGTTCCTGACCGTGCCGGACTGCCGCCCGCCGGCGGCTACGCGCGGCTGATCGTGAACGGCGAGATGCGGCTGGCCGGTTACACCGAGGCCACCCGCGGCTGCAAGCATCTGTGCCGCCACTGCCCCATCGTGCCGGTCTACGGCGGCGCATTCCGCGTCGTGCCGCGCGAGGTGGTGCTCGCGGATGTCCGCAATCAGGCGGCCCTGGGCGCGCGCCACATCACCTTCGGCGATCCCGATTTCTTCAACGGTCCGGGGCACGCGGTACGAATCGTGGAGGCGCTGCACACGGAGTTCCCGAAACTCACCTACGACGCCACCATCAAGATCGAACACCTGCTGCGGCATCGCGACCTCTTGCCGGTGTTGAAGCGCACCGGCTGCCTGTTCGTGACCAGCGCGGTGGAGTCGCTCGACGACGCCGTGCTCGCGCGGCTGAACAAGGGCCACACGCGCGCGGATTTCCTGGAGGCCGTGCGGCTGACGCGGGAAGCGGACCTCCCGCTCGCGCCGACGTTCATCCCCTTCACTCCATGGACAACGGAAGCGGGTTACCGAGACCTTCTCGAGACCATCGCGGAACTTGAGCTGGTGGAGAACGTGGCGCCCGTGCAACTCGCCATGCGGCTGCTGATCACCAACGGCTCGCCGCTGCTGGAGTTGCCCGAGATTCGGGCGATCATCGGCCCCTTCGACCGGGAAACGCTGGCGTATCCCTGGAGCCATGCGCTCGACGGCCTGTGCCGCGAGGCGCAGCAGACCATTCGCGAGTCGAACGGGGCTTCCCGCACGGCGTTCTTCGGCCGCCTGTGGTCGCGGCTCTACGCCGAAACCCCGCCGCTGAGGGACCGCGCGGCCATCCCCTACATGACCGAGCCCTGGTACTGTTGAGCGGAGCCGACCGCGGAGCAGTTGGCTCTGGTGTAGACTGGTATTAACCCACACATGACACTCAGAATCGGCGTTGGCACTACGGACGGTGTGTCGCTTTGCGAGCACCTGGCGCGCAGCACGGAATTCGTCATCTTCGAGATCGAGAACGGGCGTGTCGTCTCGCGCAGCGTGCGGCGGCGCGATCCCGGCGAATGCGGGCGGCACTCCACGTTTGTCGAGATGCTCGAAGGTTGTGAAATCGCGTTGTGCGGCGGCATCGGCGGGGGCGCCGCGAAGTCGCTCTCGGCGGCCGGCATTCTGCCCGTGGTCGCGGCGGGCAGGCACACCATGGAAGACGCCGTCGCGCTCTATCTGGCCGGCACGCTTCCCACCACGGACGAGCGCGTCTGCCTCTGCGGCTGAGCGCGGTGCGATAATTGCCGTCATGGACAGACGGCAATTCTTTTTCACCGCTGGGACGGCGCTTGCGGCGAGCCCGAACGACACCGTGCGGGTGGCTTGCGTCGGGGTGCGCGGGCAGGGACAGGCGCACATCGCGGCCTACGCCAAGATGCCCAACGTGCGCATCGCCGCGATCTGCGATCTCGACCCCACGGTGTTGAAGACGCGCATCGCGGACGCCGAGCGGCAGGCCGGCTATCGTCCCGCGGCCTTCACGGACTTCCGCAAGTTGCTCGAAGACAAGTCCATCGACGCCGTCTCCATCGCCACGCCGAACCACTGGCACGCGCTTCAGACCATTTGGGCGTGCCAGGCCGGCAAGGATGTGTACGTGGAAAAGCCGTGCGCGCACAACATGTTCGAGGCGCGCCAGATGCTGGCGGCCGCGCGCAAGTACAGCCGCATCGTGCAGCACGGCAGCAACCTGCGCTCCTCAGACGCCATGCGGCAGGCCGCTGCCCACGTTCGCGAGGGTTTGCTGGGCGAGGTCTACCTTTCGCGCGGCCTCTGTTTCAAGTGGCGCGACACCATCGGCCGTGCGCCCGAGGAAAACCCGCCGGCCGGTGTGAACTACGACATGTGGCTCGGCCCCGCGCCCAAGCGTCCCTTCACCCGCAACCGCTTCCACTACAACTTCCACTGGTTCTGGGATTACGGCAACGGAGACCTCGGGAACCAGGGCATCCACCAGCTCGATGTCGCCCGCTGGCTGCTGGGTGTGCGCTATCCGGCGAAGATCAGCGCCATCGGCGGCCATTACATGTTCGACGACGACCAGGAGACGCCCAACACCCTGACCGCCTGCTTCGAGTTCGACTCCAAGAAGATAATGGTCTTCGAGGTGCGCCACTGGATCTCCAACGCCGAAGCCGAGATCCAGAGCATCGCGGACCCCATGTCCGGGCCCGCCGCCGGCTCGCGCATCAGCACCGGGAACATCGTCTACGGCTCGAAGGGTTACCTTAGCAGCGCCAACGGCTACAAGACGTGGATGGGCAAAGACCAGCAGCCCGGCCCCGCCTGGAACGGCGCGCCCGATAAGGGCAATAACTGGGCGAACTTCATCGCCGCCGTGCGCAGCCGCAAGACCTCGGACCTGAACGCGCCGCTCGAAGAAGCCGTGCCGTCGGCCGCGCTGATTCACCTGGCCAACATCTCCTACCGGCTCGGCCGTACGCTGTACTTCGACGCGGAGACCTGGAGCTGCAAGGGCGACGCCGAGGCCACTCGCATGTTCACGCGCCCCTACCGGCCGCCTTACGTGGTGCCAGAGAAGATATAATCACCGGTTATGACGGGCATTACGCGGCGCAGCTTGCTGCGCGGTTCCGCGGCGGGCATGGCCGCCGCTTCCTATTCGCGCATCCTCGGTGCGAACGACAAGATCAACCTCGGCCTGATCGGCTGCGGCGGGCGCGGACGGAGCGTGATGAGCACGTTCCTCGCCACCAAGCAGGTGAACGTCACCGCGGTGTGCGACGTGTACGGCGAGCGTATCGACCGCGCGCTTCAGGCCGCCGCGAGCGCCAAGTCCTTCGCCGACCACCGCAAGGTGCTGGAAGGCAAGACGGTGGACGCGGTGCTGGTGGCCACGCCCGATCACTGGCACGCGCGCATCGCCATCGACGCGCTAAACGCCGGCAAGGACGTGTACTGCGAAAAGCCCCTCACGCTGAAGATCGAGGAAGGGCCCGAGATCGTCAAGGCCGCTCGCATGAACGAGCGCATTTGCCAGGTGGGCATGCAGCAGCGCTCCGGCACGCACTACATGCTGGCGCGCGACGAGTACATCAAGAAGGGCAAGCTGGGAAAGATCACGCTGGCGCGCACGTGGTGGCACGGCAACGGCGCGCACCTGATGAAGTCGCCGGTGAAGGAGCGGCCGTCGAATCTCGACTGGGGCCGCTACCTGGGGCCGGTGCGCTGGCGCGAGTGGGACCCGCCCCAGTACTTCAACTTCCGCGCCTATCTCGATTTCGGCGGCGGCCAGGTGACCGACCTGTTCACGCACTGGATCGACGTGGTCCACAT
>JBHGBM010000026.1:0-63755 GCA_041946965.1 Bryobacteraceae bacterium | reverse complement strand
CCCGCCGCGGCGAAGCCGGCTCCTCCCCCCGCCGCACCCCGCCGGGGACTGCCCACCTGGCTCATGAGCATCCTGTTCGCGCTGCTGTTCATCGCCATCGGGGTGGGTGCTTTCTGGGGCGTGAACTACCTTCGCGGCCGCAAACATGCCCCCGCGGCGGCCGCTCCGCCGCTCGAAACCCCCGGCGCCAAGGGCAAGCCGCACGCTTTGCAGAAGTATATCGAGGTCACCGGCATCCGCTTTATCCAGGACCGCCAAAAGAGGACCGAGGCGCGTTTTCTGGTGGTGAACCATTCCCCGGACGACATTACCGGCGTGGCCGGCAACGTCACTCTTTGGGGCCGTACACAGAAGTCCGACGAGGAGCCCGTGGGGACATTCAGCTTCACGCTGCCCGCGCTCGGGGCATGGGAATCCCGCGAAGCCACGGCCCTGGTTGCCACCAAGCTGCGTGTCTACGAATTGCCCGACTGGCAGAACATCACCGCCGGCCTCCAACTCACGGCCCCGTAGGGCCGTGGTATGCTACGGCATGCCCATGCCGGCTGCCACCCCGCCGTCACGCGTGAAGAAGCCCCGCACCGCCGCGGAGCGCCGCGCGCGCGCGGAGGAGATTCTGGAGCGGCTGGACCGGATGTACCCCAGCGCCACCTGCGCTTTGCACCACCGGAATCCCTGGGAGCTGCTGGTGGCTACCATCCTCTCCGCCCAGTGTACGGATAAGCGCGTCAACGAGGTCACGCCCGGCCTCTTCGCGAAGTATCCCACGCCCCGGGATTTCGCGGCCGTGAAACCGGAAGTGCTCGCGCGCGATATCGTTAGCACGGGTTTCTTCAACAACAAGGCGAAGTCAATCACCGGCGCCGCGAGAAAGGTCGTCGCGGAGTTCCGCGGCAGGGTGCCTAAGACCATGGACGAGCTTCTGACACTCCCCGGCGTAGCCCGCAAGACCGCCAACGTGGTGCTGGGGACGGCGTACGGCATCGCCTCCGGAGTCGTGGTGGACACGCACGTCCATCGCGTTTCCCGCCGCCTGGACCTTACCAGGCAGGATGACCCGGTAAAGATCGAACAGGACCTGATGAAGGTGATTCCGGAGGGCCGCTGGATTCTGTTTTCCCACCAGTTGATTCTCCACGGCCGCGAGCGCTGCCAGGCGCGTAAGCCGAAATGTGCCGAATGCCTGCTGGATTCGGTATGCTACGCCAAGGACAAGAGCCTTTGATCCGGTTGCCTTTCACGGCGTGCGGCCTATAGACTAGAGTCAGCGCCATGAAAGCACTTAAAACTAAAACTGGAGGCAAGTCATGAGCATGTGGGGTCGAAGACAGGATGAGCCTGCGCCGCCGCCCAAACCCGTGACCGCGCCCAAACCGGCCCCAGTGGCGCCGAGTCCCACCGAACCGAAGAAGGAGGCACCCCCGTTGAGCACCAACGTACCCCCAAGGATGGAACCCGAGCCCGTGCGCGGCAGCGCCGCCACCATAGGGAAGGCGGTGAAGATCGTCGGCCAGATTTTCAGCAAGGAAGATCTGTACGTGGACGGCGACGTCGAGGGCACCATCGAGTTGATGGAGCACAAGTTGACGGTCGGCCCTAACGGAAAGGTCCAGGCGGCGGTGAGGGCGCGCGAGGTGGTCGCGCTCGGCGCCATTCAGGGCAATGTGGAGGCCGCCGATCGCCTCGAGATCCGCAAGGATGCCAGGCTGGTCGGTGATGTGAAGACTGCCCGTATCTCCATCGAAGACGGCGCATACCTGAAGGGCAGCATCGACATCGTGAAACCCGAGCCCGTACGCCAGGCTCCCAAACAACCCCAGGCTGCGCCTGCCGCGGCTGCGGCCCCCGTCCCGGCGGCTAATCCCGCCGAGGCGAAGCGTTAGAGGGCGAGGGCCGGGCGTTGCTGCCCGAAAAACTTCGCAGCCTCTTCCGCGGCGCGCGTTCTCCCGCCCCCGGGACCGCGCAGGCTAAGCCGCCTTCCGCGTCGTGGCTGCCGGGCAAGTCCGGCGATAAGGAAACCCGGATCTGCCGCCAGAGCCGCGGTTTGGAGCAGTTTTTTGCCGCCATCCGCGGCCAGAGCGGCCTGACCGTCCTGGATTTGGGCGGCGCTTCCCAGGCCAATGTCAGCATGATCACCGGCTTGGGGCATCGGCTCTACTCGGTCGATTTTCTGCGAAGCATCGAAGAGACTTTCGGGTTCGACGACGTCACCGACCAGTCCAACCCGGGCCGGATCGACTATTTCCTGCGTCAGAATCTCGACTACGCGGACGACTGCTTCGACGGCGTGCTGGTCTGGGACGTGCTGGAGTACATGGCGCCGGCCCTGCTCGCCGCCACCGTGGAACGTTTGCACCGCGTCACGCGGCCGGGCGGATACCTGCTGGCCTTCTTCCACGTGGAGGAACGGCTCCCCTCCGTGCCCTTCTACAACTTCCGCATCCAGGACCTGAGCACGCTGCAAGTCACCTCGCGCGGCGAGCGCCGGCCCGTGCAGCTTTTCAACAACCGTTCGCTGGAGAAGCTCTTTGCGCGCTTCGACTCGGTGAAGTTTTTCCTGACCCGCGAGCGCCTCCGCGAAATCCTGGTCCGGCGGTGACGGGGCTGCGGGCCGCCGCCCGCTATAATGGGGCTTTCCCTTTCAGGAGAACCTCTCTTGTCTTTGGAAACGGAACTGATCAAGCAGCGCCTCGACCGCATCCGCGAGATCGAGGCGCTGGGTTTCCGGGCCTACGGGCGCCGCTTCGACTTCAGCCACGGCATTCCCCAAATCCTCGCGGAGCACGGCTCCAAGACCGCGGAAGAGCTTGAAGCGCGCGTCAACGTCCGCATCGCCGGGCGCATCCAGACCATGCGCCGCATGGGCAAGGCCGGCTTCGCGCACCTGATGCAAAACGGGGAACGCCTCCAGATCTACGTGCGCAAGGACGCCGTGGGCGAGCGCGATTACCATCTCTGGCAGCTTCTCGATATCGGCGACCTGGTGGGCGTGGAAGGCTACCTGTTCCGCACCCGGACGGGCGAGCTGAGCGTGCATGCCGGGCGCCTGGAGCACCTCGCCAAGACGCTGCTTTCCATGCCCGAGAAGTGGCACGGACTCGAGGACGTGGAGACGCGCTACCGGCAGCGCTACCTGGACCTGATCTCCAACCCCGAGGTGCGGAAGACCTTCGTCACGCGCGCGAAGATCATCGCCACGCTGCGCCGCCAACTGGAAGCGCGCGGCTTTATCGAAGTGGAGACGCCCATGATGCAGCCGCTCTACGGCGGCGCCGCGGCGCGTCCCTTCGTCACCCACCACAACACGCTCGACATGGACCTCTACCTGCGCATCGCCCCTGAGCTGTACTTGAAGCGGCTGGTGGTGGGCGGCCTGGAACGGGTCTACGAGATCAACCGCAACTTCCGCAACGAAGGCATCTCCACCCATCACAACCCCGAATTCACCATGCTCGAGTTCTACCAGGCGTACACGGATTACCGCGGCCTGATGGATCTCTCCGAGGAGCTGCTGCGGGAGGTGGCCATCGAGGCCACCGGCTCCGCCGAGGTGGAATACGAAGGCCGGAAGCTCGACTTCTCCCGCCTGCGCCGCTTCAGCATGCGGGAGGCCGTGGTGGAGTTCTGGGAAGGAGAGGACAAACCCGCGCCCGAGCAGGTGCGCGACCCCCAATGGCTGCTGCACCATTCCGGGAAGACCACACCCGGCGAGGCGCTCACGGAAATCTTCGAGCGCGTGGCCGAATCCAAGCTCATTCAGCCCTCCATCGTCTACGACTACCCGGTGGAGACTTCCCCGCTTTCCAAGAACAAGCCCGAGGATCCCGGGTTCGTGGAGCGGTTCGAGATCTACGCCGCCGGCATGGAGATCGGCAACGCCTACACCGAGCTGAACGATCCCCAGGAGCAGCGCCGCCGCTTCGAGATGCAGCGCGCCATGCGGGAACGCGGCGACGAGGAAGCGCACCAGATGGATGAAGACTACGTGCGCGCCCTCTCCTACGGCATGCCTCCCACCGGCGGCGAGGGCATCGGCATCGACCGTCTCGCCATGATCCTGACCGGCTCGCGCTCCATCCGCGATGTCATTCTCTTCCCGCTGCTGCGGCCGGAAGGCCCCATAGGGCTGGTGGAGCAACTTCGCGAGCTGGACGTACGTTGACCGCCTTCGAGCTGTTCGTCGCACGGCGCTATCTGCGCGCCCGCCGCAAGGAAGCGGTGATCTCGGTGATCACCGTGATCTCCATTGCGGGCGTGGCAGCAGGGGTGATGGCCCTGATCATCGCGCTGGCCGTGAACAACGGCTTTCGCGCCACGCTCCAGCGCAATCTCGTCGGCGCCATGGCGCACATCGACGTGGTCGAAAAAGAGCCTGGCGCGGGCATCGAGAACTGGCCCGAAATGCTCGGCCGCCTGCGAAAGATCCCCCACGTGACGGCCGTCTCGCCGGTGCTCTACATCCCCGTGTTCATTCAGGGGCCGCTGCAATCCAAAGGCGCGGTGCTCAAGGGCATCGAGGTGAGGGACGAACGAAACCTCAGCGACGCCCTTCGGAACCTGAAGGACGGTTCGCTGGCGCGCCTTCTCAAGCCGCCGGCCGAAGGGCTGCCGGGCATCCTGCTCGGCTCGCGCCTGGCCGAAGACGTCGGCATGCTGCTCAACAGCAACGTCAACGTGCTGAACCCCCAGGGCGAGTTGACGCCCTTCGGCCCGCGCGCCTCGGTGCAACGGTATCGTGTGGCCGGCATCTTCGAAACGGGCTTTTACGATATCGACGACCTCTGGGCTTTCACCACCCTTCAGGCGGCGCAGCGGGCCTCTTCGGTGGGCAACGCAATCAATTCCATCGAGATCAAAGTGGATGATCTGCACCGGGCGGGTGAAATCGCCCGCGACGTCGAAAAAGTGATCGGGCCGCGCTACGTCACCATGACCTGGATGCAGCGCAACCGGCAGTTGCTCAACGCGCTCAGGATGGAACGCGCGGTCACCATCATCACCATCGGGCTCATCGAGATGGTGGCGGCACTGAATATTCTGATCACGCTGGTCATGATGGTGATGGAGAAGTACCGCGACATCGCCATCCTGATGTCGATGGGCGCGCGCCGGGAGCAGATCCGCCGGATTTTCATCCTGCAAGGCGTGCTGATCGGGATCGTGGGAACGATCATCGGACTGGCCGCGGGCTACACGCTCTCCTACTTCGCGGACAAGTACCGCTGGATCCGCCTCGACGAGCAGGTGTACGCGCTCAGCTTCGTGCCGTTCGAGGCGCGCTGGATCGACGGGCTTTGGGTGGCTGCCGCGGCCATTCTGGTCAGTTTTCTCGCCACGCTCCATCCCGCCCGCAGCGCCACGCGCATCGCCCCCGCCGAAGTGCTCCGCTACGAATAGCCGCGCTGCGGCGCATCATCCGCGAGCAACTGAAGTCGGACGCCGCCTCCGGGCAAGCCTCCTCACCACACCGCCCCCTCATCCACCACCGGCAGTTCCACCGCCCGCCCCTCCTTCGCCGACTGGTACATCGCCAGCGCCCACTCCAACGCCGGCAGCGTACTCCCCAGCGGAATCATAGGTTCCCCGCCGCTCTCCATCGCCCGCACCATATCCTCAATCACCGCCTGGTGATCTTGATGCCCCAGGTCCGCCGCGCCTGTCGCGCCCGTCGCCGCCGCCGCGCTGCCGTACTGCCGGATCTCCGCATCCTCCGGCCGCTCGTCGCGGAATTTCCACGTGTCCATGCGCTCGCCGCACATGATCGCGGTTCCATTCTCGCCGTTGATCTCGATGCGGATATCGGTGCCCGGCCACAGCGCCGTCGAAGCCTGGACCACGCCCTGCGCGCCGCCGGCGTAATCCACAAACGCCAGCAGCGTATCTTCCAACTCCACCCCGGGATGCGCCAGGTTGTTCATTCGCGCCTGGACGCGCCGCACCGGCCCCGCCAGGTATTGCAGCAGGTCGATATAGTGGAAGGCCTGCTGCACCGTCACGCCCGCGCCGGACCGCCGCGAGGCGCGCCACGCGTCCATGCGGTAGTAATCGGCCGAGCGGAACCATTTCATGTACGCGTCGGCGTGATAGAGCCTGCCGAACCGGCCGCTCGCAACCGCCTGGCGGATGGCTTGCACCGCCTTGCGCGTGCGGCATTGCAGCACCACCCCGATCTTGACGCCGCCCGCCTCCCCCGCCGCCATCATGGCGCGCACCTCGGCCATGCTCATGGCCGGCGGTTTCTCCACCAGCACGTGCCGGCCCGCGGCGGCCGCCGCCGTCACCGCCTCCACGTGCAGGTGATTGGGCGTCAGCACGTTCACCACCTGCACTTCCGGGTCCGCGATCAACTCCTCCGCCGTGGCGTAACCCCGGCAGCCGTAACGCGCGGTGAACTCGGCCAGCCGCGCCGGATTCGAGTCGGCCGCGGCCACCAGCCGGCACTTTTCCGAACTCTGAATCGCCCGCGCGTGAAACGGCGCGATCAGCCCCGTCCCCAGCAATCCAAAACCAACCTTCATGACGGCTCCTTCATTCGGGAATCAGCAAAACCTTCAAAGCGCGCTGCGCCTCGATCTCGTCGAAGCCGCGCCGCCATTCCGCCAGCGGCATGCGGTGCGAAATGATCTCGCCCGCCGGGATCAGGCCGCGCGCGATCAGGTGGATGGTGCGGTCCCAGCTCGTATAACCGGTCGAGAGGTTGAAGACCACGTCGCAAACCTTGAACGCGGCTTTGTCCCAGGGAAAATCGATGCCGTCGCGGCCGGTCAGCCCGATGGCGCAGATGCGGCCCTTCTTGCGCACCAGGTCCACGGTGCCGGCGATGGCCGCGGGCGCGCCGCTCGCCTCGATCACGATATCCGCGCCGATGCCGCCGGTCAGGTCCCGCACCGCATCGGTGGGGTTGTCCCGCCCGGTGCTCAACACCGCGTCGAAGCCCAGCGCGCGGGCCTTGGGCAGCCGGATCGGCTCATCCGCCGGCGTGCCCACGATCACCACCTGCCGCGCTCCGGCGGCGCGCGCGGCCAGCGCGGCCAGCAACCCTATAGGTCCCGGTCCAAGAACCACGGCGAAATCGCCCGCCTGCACCCCGCCGCGCTCGATCACGTCGTGCACGGCGTTGGCGGTGGGCTCCACCACCGCCGCCGCGTCGTAACTCATCTCATCCGGGATGCGGTGCAGCAGCCGCTCCGGCATCTTCAAATATCGCGTGAACGCGCCGTCGATGCCCCACCCCGGCGAGCGCTTCATGGGGCAGATCTGTATATTGCCCGTGCGGCACAGGTAACACTGCCCGCACGCCTGCGTGTGCGGCTCCCCCACCACGCGGTCGCCCGCCTTGTAATACTGCACCCCCGGCCCCAGTTCCACCACGCGCCCGGCGAACTCGTGGCCCAAAATCACCGGCGGCCAGTAGGGGAAGCGGTCGTGGAACACGTGCACGTCGGTGCCGCAGATGCCGCTGGCGTTCACCTCGATCAGCACCTCCCCCGCGCCGGGCACGGGCACGGGGACCTCCCGCAGCTCTAAGAAGCCGGGGCCTTTCCGCGTCTTCACCAGCGCCAGCATGGCCGCCTCACCCGCACCACCGCTCGATGACCCGCGCCAGCACGTGCGCTCCGGCGGTGATCTCGTCCAGGTGGATCTGCTCGTCGTTGCTGTGCGCGAAGCCCAGGCTGCCCGGCCCGAACACCACCGTGGGAATGCCCAACTGGTTGTTGTAGAACCAGGAATCGCAGGAGGCCGTCATGGCCGCGATACGCGTCGCGGCGGAGGCCTCCTCGCACGCCGAGAGCAACTCGCCCGCCAGCGGATGCGAGGGGTCGAGCACGTGCGCGTCGTGGCGGTACATGAATTCGATGGTGAAGTGCTCCCTCAGCCACTCATCGCCCTCCTCCACAATGGCGTTGCGCATTTCTTCCATCACCTGGAAGCGGGTCTTGTTCGGCAGCAGCCCGAGCACGCCTTCCAAGGCGGCCTGCGCGGGAGCCGTGGCGGGCCAGTCTCCGGCGGCGAGCTTCCCGAAGGTGACCGGCATGGGGTTGGCGAAGGCGTCGAACAGCGGGATGCCCTTCGAGGCCGCCAGCAGCCGGGCATGGTAACGCTCCAGGATCTCCATCACCCGCACCGCCATCTTCAGCGCGCTGACGGGGCCGATGGCGTGCCCGCTGTGTCCCGGCCGCCCCGTGCACACCACGCGGAACCAGACCGCGCCGCGCACCGAAGTGAGCACCTGCATATTGGTCGGTTCCATCACGATGCAGCCATCGGCGCGCTCGCCGCGGCGCACCATCGCGAGCGTGCCGTTGCCGCCCACTTCCTCCTCCACTACCAGGTGCGCCAGCACGTCGCCGCCCAGCCGGATGCCGCAGCGCTTGAGCGCCGCGAGCGCGGTGAACAGCGTGGCCGCCTGCCCCTTGGCGTCGCAGGCTCCGCGGCCGCGCACCAGGCCGCCCTCCACCACCGGCTCGAACGGGCGCTCCTGCCCGCGCGAGGGCGGGACCACGTCCAGGTGCGTGTTGAAGAGCAGGCTCCGCCCGCCGCCCGAGCCCGGAAGACGGAAGCGCAGGTTGCAGCGGCCCTCGTACTCGAGATCCGGAACCGGACTGGAGTAGTCCGGATCCTGGCGCAGCGCGTTGCTCAGCGGGACGCGCTCGATTTCGCCCAGCTCGCCGAAGCGCCGCGCGGCGTAGGCCACCGCCTCCTGTTCGCGGCCGGGCAGCGAGGGGAAGCGGATCAGGTCGCAGAGAAACTCCCGCGTTTCCGCGCACGCGGCGTCGATCGCGGCGCGAAGGCCGGCACCGTGGCTCATAGCTGCGAGACCGCCCTTTCGAAGAGATCCAGGCTCTCCTGCGCTTCCTCTTCCGTAATCACCAGCGGCGGGGCCACCCGGATCACGTTGCCGAAAACCCCCACCGAGCCGATCAGCAGCCCGTTCTCCGCCGCCAGGTCGATGAGCTTGCGCGTAAGGTCCGGAGCGGGCTCCTTGGTGGCCTTGTCCCGTACCAGTTCCACCCCCATCACCAGGCCCACGCCGCGCACGTCGCCGATGTAGGGGCTGCGCTCCATAATTTCGACAAGGCGCGCCTTCATGATGGGTCCGATGCGCGCGGCGTTCTCCTCCAACCGCTCGCGCCGCATGATATCGACCACCGCGATCACCGCCGCGCAGGCCACCGGATTGCCGCCCATGGTGCTGCTCATTTCGCCCGGTCCGAGCGCCCCGATCACTTCCCCGCGCGCGGCCACCGCGGAAGCCGGAACGCCGCTGCCGATGCCCTTCCCGATGGTGACCAGGTCGGGCTCCAGGTGGTCCCACTCCATGGCGAAGAACTTGCCCGTGCGGCCGTAGGAGGACTGCACTTCATCGAGCGTAAAGAGCAGTCCGCGGTCGCGCGCCCACCGCTCCAGGCTCTTGAGCCAACCGTCGGGCGGAAACACGAACCCCGCGGCGCCGAGATAAGCTTCCACGATCACGCCCGCCAGGCTGCCGGTGCTGTTGGCGCGCACCGCGTCGTCCAGAAACTCCAGGCAGAGCGTGCCGCAGGTTTCCGGGCGCGCCTTGAACGGGCAGCGGTAGCAGTACGGGAACGGCACGCGAATGGCGCCGGGCAGCGTGGGCCCGTAGCCCTTCTTGGGGCCCGCCAGCCCGCCCGCCGTCAGCGCCGCGTAGGTGCGGCCGTGAAAACCGCCGTGGAAGCTGACGATTTCGAACTTGCCGGATTTCCGCTTCATGATGCGGATGGCGGCTTCCACGGCCTCGCTGCCGGTGCTGAGGAAGAAGCACTTATCGAGATGCGGCGGCAGCACCGAGATGAGTTTTTCGGCCGCCAGCACGCGCGGCTCGTGCAGGCACTCGTAATTGTTCAGCAGCTTCGCCGAGGCCTCCTGTACGGCGGCCACCAGGTCCGGGTGGCAGTGCCCCACGTTGGTGACCAGCACGCCGGAGGTCCAGTCGATGAACGTGTTGCCGTCCACGTCGGTCACCACCACGCCGCGGGCGCGGTCCCACGCCACGCGCGCCTGGTAACCGGTGCACTGCGCCTCCACGCGCGCCCAGCGGTCGAACAGCTCCCGGGAACGCGGCCCCGGGAAGGGTTGTTTCACGCAGGTTGCCTTCGCCATGTCAGTTCGCCTTCGCCGTGAACCGCGGCGGCTGTCCCGCCAGGAAGCGGTCGATTTCGAGCACGATCAGCTCCCGGATGCGCCACGCGGCGTCTTCCGAATACCACGCCAGGTGCGGGGTGAGGACGGCGTTGCGCAACGGGAACAGCGGATAAGAAGGCGGCGGCGGCTCCACGTCGAAGACATCGATGCCCGCGCCGGCGATCACGCCCTTTTCGATGGCCTCCGCCAGCGCCGCGGCGTCCACCATGGGCCCGCGCGCCGTGTTCACCAGGTACGCAGTGGGCTTCATCATCGCCAGGGTGCGCGCGTTGATCATGCGGCGGGTCTCCGGAGTCAGCGGCGTGTGCAGGGTGATGTAATCCGACTCCCGCAGTACGGTTTCAAAGGGCACGGTTTCGATCCCCAGCTCGCGCTTGCGCTCCCCGGTGAGATACGGGTCGCAGATCAGGAAGCGGAAGCCGAAACTCTTCAGCTTCTGGTAGACCAGCGAGCCGATGCGCCCGCAGCCCACGATCCCCAGCGTCTTGCCCGCCATGCGGTAGATCGGGATGACGCCCGTGAAATCCCAGCGGGCGTTGGCGGAGGATTCCTCCAGCACGCTCCGGCTGCTTACCACGCGGCGCCCGCAGGCCAGCAGCATGGCAATCGCCTGCTCCGCGACTTCCTCGGCGCAGTAGTCCGGGATGTAGCAGAAGGCGACCCCGGCCTTCTCCAGCGCCGCCACGTCCACGTTGTCGTACCCCACGCCGTGGCGGATCACCAGCCGGCATTTCTCCCAGCCGGCGATCACCTCCGCCGTGACCGGGACCATGTTGACCAGCACCACGTCGGCATCGCGCCCGGCGGCGATCACATCCGCCACAGGGGCGAACTTCAACTGATGGGTCACAAACTCGACGCCGCGGCGGGCCATCTCGGCCGATTCCCACTCCAGGTCCGGCTCGATGAAGTCAGTGACTACGACTTTGATTTTTGGCACAGGTTTACGGCCTTTCCAGATCCGGCGGATTCGTAGATGGCTTCGACCACTTCGAGAGCGCGCAGCCCGTCTTCGCCGGTGATCGCGGGCGGCGTGCCGGCGCGGATGGATTGCGCCAGGTCTTCCAAAAAACGCACGCCCAGGATGCCGGTGTAGCCGGGGTGCGGCTGAAGCTCGAACTCCAGGTGTCGCCGCGGCGACATGCCGAAATCGCCCGCGTCGCTGCACACGAACAGCGTTTCCTTCACGCCTTCGAAGGAAGGCCGCCACGCCAGCGCGCCGGAGGTCCCGCGCAGGCTCAGACTGAGGTCGCGGCCGTAGGGATAGGCGTCCGGAACCGTGTAGCTGATGTCCAGCGCCACCACCGCGCCGCGCGAGAAGGTGAGCAGGGCGAAGGAATTGTCCTCGATGTCGTACTCGGTGTTCACCTTGACGTTCTTGCCGGTAACTTCCACCACCTCGTCCTCGAGCATCCAGCGGTAAAGATCGATCCAGTGAACCCCCAGGTTGTACATCGGGCCGCCGCCGCTCAAGGCCTTCACCAGCATCCAGCCGGCGTTGCCGTCGATGTAGCGCTGGAGCCGGCCGGCCGCGCAGCGCCCCTCGCAGCCGACGACCCTCCCGAGAACCCCGGAAGCCACGAACTGCTTCATCTGGCGCGCCACGGGATGATAGCGCCAAACGTACGGGCTGGTGAGCACCACCCCGGCTTTGTGGGCGGCCTCCAGGATGCGGCGGCACCCCTGCGCATCGGCGGCCATGGGCTTCTCCACCAGCAGGTGGATGCCGCGCTCCGCGCAGGCCGCGGCGGCCTCCGGGCACTGAGCGTGCGGCAGGAACAGCAGCGCGAGGTCGAGTTTCTCTTCCGCGATCATCTCGCGCCAGTCCGGATAGGTGCGCACCGCGAACTCTTTGCCGAATGCCTCCCGCACCGGCTGGTTGGCGTCGGCGGCCGCCGCCAGTTTGAAGCCGGCGGCGTTGAGGATCGGCACATAGCTGCGCGGGTGCAGGTGGCACAAACCCACCATTCCGGCCGACAGTGGTTTGCTCGCGTGGTTCATGGCAAAATTCCCAAAGGTAGTGTAGGTTCCGACACTGGCAGTGTCAAGGCGAATTTTATATTTGTGCCAGTTAAATTTCACATCGTGAAATTTCACAGGAGGCCGCATTGTACCGAAGCCGGTTGCACCAGATGACCCAGACCACGCCGACGTGCCTGTGGAACGACTCCCCCTCGGTCAAGGAACTGAGGTCTTCGATGGAGGACGGCGCCGTCGGGGCCACCTGCAACCCGGTCATCGTGGTCGAGGTGCTGAAGAAGGAGATGCACCTGTGGAAGGACCGCATCCGCGCGCTGATCGCGGAGATGCCCGAGGCCGGCGAGTCGCAGGTGGCGTGGAAGCTGGTGGAAGAGATGTCCGCCAACGGAGCGGCGGTCCTGATGCCGGTTTTTGAGCGGCACAACGGCCGGAACGGGCGGCTTTCCATTCAGACCGACCCGCGCCTGTACCGCGACAGCGCCGCCATCGTCGCGCAGGCGGAGCGCTTCAGCCGCCTCGCGCCGAACATGATCGTGAAGATCCCGGTGACGCGGGCCGGAATCCCCGCCATCGAGGAGGCCACCTACCGCGGGATCAGCATCAACGCCACGGTGTGTTTCACGCTGCCTCAGTGCCTCGCGGTGGCGGAAGCGGTGGAGCGGGGGCTCAAGCGGCGCGAGAAGAAAGGCCTGGAGATCGCCGCCATGGGGCCGGTGTGCTCTCGGCCGCCTTCCGCAACCACATGCACTGGAGCGAATTCATCGGCGGCGACGTGGTGATTTCACCGCCCTACGCCTGGCAGTTGCGGTACAACGGGAGCGACGTGGAGGTGGTTTCCAGGATCGATAGGCCGGTGCGGCCGATGGTGGTGGAGGAGTTGCTTCGCAAATTCCCGGATTTCGGGCGGGCTTACCGCGAGGATGGCCTTGCCCCGGAGGAGTTCGACGGGTTCGGCGCCACCCGGCGCACTTTGCGGCAATTCATCGGTGCGTGCCACGATTTGGAAGGAATCATCCGTGATTTTATGATTCCCGATCCGGATCAGGAGTAGATTCGTGGCACAATAGCCCGAGGCGTGTGGCAGCTTTCCGTTTTGATCTCCGCCTGAAAAAGCGGTGGCTTTACTCACTGGAGCCGGCACAGCGGATCGCCGATCACGATATTCTGCCAGCTCAGGCTGGGGATCGCCAGGTAGTAGCTCTCGGCCAGCGTCCTCCCCGCCAGGTATGCGGGAAAAAGATACTCGGGCCGCGGCGTCTGGCTCAGATACGGCTCGAAGACGTGCCCCGAGCACCCCGTGGCCCCTTCATGTATATAGTCCGCCGCAAGAGTCTGCGGCGAGCCGAAGAACCACTTGTCCCGGTCCGCCGCCTTCCACGTGCTGATATTCCAGTTCTCCGGCGGCCGCTGGAAGGTGCGGCCGTTGCTGGAGACGAACTCCGTCACGATGGCCCCGGGCAGCCACTGGAAACCCACGAAGCGCCGCTTCCGGTTGGGATCGTTGGATCCCCAGGAAGCGTATCCGATCACATCCTTGGCGCCGTAGACCACCGTCGTCGATTCGTCGAACACGACCCTGCCGGCGGGCAGCAGCGTGGCCGCCGTGCGCAGCCATTCGTCCCCGGAGCGGCCGCCCCCGTTCTCCTTCAGGTCGATCACCACCTTGCCGCGATTGCGCGCCATCAGGGCGCGATCGATAATTCCCTGCACGTCGGCGAAATCGTACCCGGCCAGCCGCGTCACCATGTACATTCCGAATCGGGGGTGGCCGAAACGCTCGGCCCGGTGCGTGAAAAACGGGTTCGGCACGGCCCCGGCGCGAGTGAATCCGGCGCCGTGCAGCTTCGCGTAGAGCAGGGCCAGCTCGGAATCCACCGCGCACGCCTCCGACTGCGGGCCATCGCCCGGGCCCCGCACCCGCAGCGGCACGCCTTGCGTGGTCACGATCGCGGTGACCGCCTCCACCAGCCCGCTGCGCCTCAGGTACGCGCCGACCGCCCTTTCGATCTTCACATACTCCTGCCACCCGATGGTTTCCGCGGCGGGCGCGGCGATGCGGCACACATTCTTCAGCGGTACGTGCCGCCGGTGTACGTAGTAATCGCCGATGCGGCGGGAGAGGCTGTCGGACTGGTTGACGACGACCAGCACGCCGCCGGCGTTCTGCGCCGCCAGGGGCCACGCACACAGCGCCAGCAGGATGCCTCGTCTCATTTGCGAGCGGACAGCAACATTCCCTTTGATGCTACCGCAGGCGGGCAGGAGTCCGGGTTGGAGGTGCGGCCATGCCGCGCCCCGTCGGGGCGTCTGCTGAACGGCAATCCCACTGTGATTCGCCGCACCACCCGGCCCTTTGTTACAATACTTACCAAGCACCGGCGGCCGAAGGGAAATTCATAATTTCTATCCATTCGATCACTTTTGCTTTGGGCGGCGCGGCACATGGATTTCGATCAATTACACACATTCCTCGAAATCGTCAGGCTCAAAAGCTTCTCCAAGGCCGCGCAGACGTGCTTCCGCACACAACCCGCCATCAGCGCCCAGGTGCGGCAACTCGAACAGGAGCTGCGCGCGGAACTCTTTGAGCGCTTCGGCAGCCGCATTTCCCTCACCACCGCGGGCAAGCTTTTCGCCGAATACGCCGGGCAGATGCTGGAGCTGCGGCGCCGCGCCCAGGATGCCATCGCCGAGCTGGAGCGCAACCCGCGCGGCGAGCTGGTGATCGCCGCCAACGAAGCCACCTGCATCTACGTGCTGCCGCGCGTTTTCGCCGAATACCGCCGCGTGTTCCCGGCCGTGCAGCTTCAGGTGAACCGTTCCTACGGCGCGCGCGTCGCGCAGGCGGTGATGGAGAACCTCGCCGATTTCGGACTGACGCAACTGCCGCTCGAGGAACGCAAGCTTCAGGTCGTGCCGGTCTACACGGACGAGATCCGGCTGGCGACGCCCCCCTCTCACGCGCTCGCCGGCCGGCCGAAGGTCCTGCCCGAGGACCTGCCCGGACATCCCCTGCTTCTGCCCAAGAGCGGCAACACGCGCCGCCGCCTGAACGCCTGGCTGGAGCCCTACGAGGACAAGCTGCAAGTCTCCATGGAAATGGACTCCACCGAGATGACCAAGCGGTTCATCATGGCCGGGCTGGGGATCGGGTTCATGGCCGTATCGCATTGCCGCGAGGAGATCGAGGCCGGCCGGCTGCGCGCTGTTCCGCTCGGCCCCGAACCGATGATGCGCCGCCTGGCGCTCATCTACCGCAAGGACAAGCCGCTCTCCAAGGCGGCGTTGGGATTCATTCAGATGGTGCTGGAAGAAACCGGGATCAAGGAGCAGCCGCCGGAAACGGCCAAGGTCAAATGAGCGAAGATTGCCCCCGCGACACCACATGCGTGTTTAAGACGAGCACGATTCTGATCTCCACCGCGCGCGAGAAACGCGTGTACCGCTCCCTGCGCGAGATGCCGGAGGGCTTGCGTTCCAGGCTCCTCAAGAGCACCCGGGGACCGAACTGCGGAAGCATCGTCATCGCGGACCGGCGCGGCCGCGCGGAGCTGGCGCGCGCCGTCGGCGTGCTCCCCTCCTCCTGGGGCCGCACGGCCGCCGCGGCGCGTCCGGAAACCGCCCGCCCGCGCAAACGCGTCCCCACGCGCCGCCTGCTGGCTTCCGGAGTGCTGGCGCTGACTCTTCTCTGCCTGGCGCTGCTATTCTATGCCGGGTCGTAGGGGACCCGTGAAACCGCCCCGTCTCCCATGACCTGTCGCCAGCGGATTCTCGCCGCACTTCGCCGCGAGCCGGTGGACCGCCCTCCCGTCTGCAATCCCACCAACGCCGCCACCGTGGACCTGATGGACCTCGCCCGCGCGCCCTTTCCGGACGCCAACCGCGACCCCGGTCTCATGGCGCGCCTGGCCGCCACCGCCCACGCCGAGCTGGGCTTCGACGCCGTGATGCCGGTCTTCTCCATCGTGCAGGAAGCGTCCGCGCTGGGCTGCCCCATCGACTGGGGCGAGAAGGGCGCCTGGCCCACGGTGAGGATGCTCGAACCCATCTGGCGTGAGCCGGAAGAGATCCGCATCCCGCACGGCTTTCTCGCTCACCCCGACACCCAATGCGTGCTGCGCGCCATACGGATTCTGCGCAAGCAGCTCGGCGATGACGTCGCCATCATCGGCAAGACCATGGGGCCGTGGACCCACGCCTACCACTGCTTCGGCGTGGAGCGCTTCCTGCTGATGACAGTGGACGACCCCGCGAAGACCCGGAGCTGCCTCGAACGGCTGAAGGAGATCACCGTGCAGTTCGGCCTGGCGCAGATCGAAGCCGGCGCCGACGCCCTCACGCTCCCCGATCACGCCACCGGCGACCTGGTGAGCGGCGAATACTACGCGCGCTTCCTCCTCGACCTGCACCGCGAGTTGGCCGGGCGATTGCCCGCGCCCCTCATCCTGCACATCTGCGGCCGCACACTCGACCGCATGGACTACATCGCCCAAACCGGGATGGCCGCGTTCCACTTCGATTCCAAGAACGACGCCGCCAAGGCCATGGCGATCATGCGCAACCGCATCGCGCTGGCGGGCAACGTGAACAACCCCGTGACGTTGCTCCGCAAAGGCCCGCGCGAGGTGCGCGAAGAAGTCTGGAACTGCCTCCGCGCCGGAGTGCAACTGATCGGCCCGGAATGCGCCGTGCCGCTACAGACGCCGGTGGAAAACCTGAAGGAGATCGCTGCGGCGGTCAGAGCGTTCCGTGGCTGAAGAACGTCGATTGAGCCACGGATGCACACGGATTCACACAGATTAAGACAAACCCCTAAGATCGGTGTGCATCTGCGCCCGATTCATTTTCCCCGGGCCGCCGAACGCCGCGGCTGCGCGAACAACATCTGACGAATGTGATGCAAGCGGAGCGGCGTCTGAAGAGCGCGTGAGTCCGCCGGCGGAAGGCACGGGGCCAGAAGCCGGTTCCCTCGCGCCCCGCATGCTAAAATCTGTTTTTCCATGCGCCAGAAAAGATCCCTTACTGAATTGCAGGACATCTGCAAGCGTGTGCGGCGGGAGATCGTGGAGATGACCGGAGCGGCCAAGTCCGGACATCCGGGCGGTTCGCTCTCGGCCGTCGAACTCGTCGTCACGCTGTACTTCGATCACATGAATATCGACCCGGCCAACCCCAAGGCGCCGGGGCGCGACCGCTTCATCCTCTCCAAGGGCCACGCCGCTCCCGTGCTCTACTCGGTGTTCGGCGAGCTGGGCATCACGCCCAAGGACCAGCTCAACACCTTGCGCCGCGTGGGCTCCATGTACCAGGGCCATCCCGACCTGCGCTTCATCCCCGCGCTGGAAGCCTCCACGGGCTCGCTCGGCAACGGGCTGTCGCTGGCCCTCGGCATGGGCTGTGCCGCCCGGCTGGATAAGCAGCCGTGGCGCACTTACGTCCTGCTCGGCGACGGGGAGATCCAGGAAGGCCAGATCTGGGAAGCCGCCATGTTCGGCGCCGCCCACAAGGTGGATAACGTGGTTGCCATCGTGGACTACAACGGCATCCAGCTCGACGGCTTCGTGAAGGACATCATGGACCTGGAGCCGCTGGTGGAGAAGTGGAAGGCCTTCGGCTGGCACACGCTGGAGATCGACGGCCACCACATCCCGGCCATTCAGGCCGCCCTGGCCGAGGCCGAAGCCACCAAGGGCGCTCCCACCTGCATCGTGGCCCACACGGTGAAAGGCAAAGGCGTCTCCTTCATGGAGAACAATCCGAAATGGCACGGCGTGGCGCCCACGCCCGCCGAGGTGCAACTGGCTCTGGAGGAACTGAAGTAAATGGCCCCGATCACCAAGTTCGAACTCAAGTCCGGCGTGGCCACGCGCGAGGCGTTCGGCCGCACCCTGGTGGAACTCGCCCGCGAGAATCCCGACATCGTGGTCTGCGACGCGGACATCTCCAAGTCCACCATGACCACTTACTTCGCCAAGGAGTTCCCCGAGCGCTTCTTCGAATGCGGCATCGCGGAAGCCAACATGGTGGCGATCGGCGCCGGGCTCGCCATGGCCGGCAAGATCCCGTTCGTCTCCAGCTTCTCCTGCTTCCTGGTGAACAAGGCCTTCGAGCAGTTGCGCGTCTGCGTGGCCTACCCGCACGTAAACCTGAAAGTTGTGGGCACTCACAGCGGCATCTCGATCGGCGAAGACGGCCCCTCCCAGATGAGCGTGGAAGAGACCGCGCTGGCCTGTTCCCTGCCCGGTTTCGTAGTGCTCTCGCCCGCCGACGAGGTGGCCGCCCGTGCGCTGGTGCGCGCCGCGGCGGCGCACGTGGGCCCGGTGTTCTTCCGCGCGGGGCGGCCGAAGGTTCCGATTGTCTACCAGCCCGATCAGAAATTCGAGATCGGCAAGGCGGTGGAAGTGATCCCCGGCGCCGACGTGGCCATCATCGCCACCGGACTGCTGGTGGCCGAAGCGGTGCGCGCGCAGGAAACGCTCGCGTCTGAGGGCGTCTCCGCCCGCGTCATCGACATCCACACCATCAAGCCGCTCGACCGCGAAGCCATCGCGCGCGCGGCGAAGGAAACCGGAGCCATCGTGGTGGCCGAGGAACACCTGGTGGACGGCGGGCTGGGTGTGCGCGTGGCGCAAGTGGTGGCCGAAACGCACCCGTGCCCCATGGAGTTCCTCGGGCTGACCGGTTACGCCGAATCCGGCGCCCCGGACCAGTTGCTCGATAAGTACGGCATGCGCGGCGTCAACGTGGCCGAGGCCGCGCGCAAGGTGCTGAAGCGTAAGTAGTCCCAGGCCACGGATGCGCTCGGATTCGTGGCAAACCATGCAGTTCACCGAGGCGCTGCTACAGAACGGCCCCGCGTGCCATTGGCTGCTCGATGCGGAGATGAACTTTGTCCGCCGGTACGGCCATTGCGAGGAGTTGTTCCCCGGCGGCGCCGTTCCGGACTCCTGGCGCGAGAGGACCGGGCGCGCGATGGAGGGTGAGCCCTCGCGCTGGCGAGAAACCCGCGGGGGCCGCATCTATCAGATCGATCTCTTCCCCGTGCCCCCCTCGCACGTGGGCGGCTTCGCGTTCGAGGTCACGCTATGGAACGCCGCCGAGCAGCGGCTGCGCATGGCCGCCCTGGACGCGCTCCGCGCGCAGGATGCCGAGCGCGCGCGGGCGGCGCGTTTCCTGCACGACGATGTCGGCCAATCGCTCAGCGCGGCCGGCCTGCAACTCGACCTGCTGCGCATGGACCTGGAGGCTTCCATCCCCGGCATCGGCGGCCGCACCGCCGAAATCCAGCAGGTGCTCGAGGGCGTCATGCAGCGCGTGCGCGACTTCAGCTACGAGCTCAACCCGGAGGTCGCCGAGCGCGCGGGCCTGCACGCCGCCCTCGACCGCCTGGCCGGCCGCGTCCGCAAGACTTTCCCCGGCGCCCTGCGCCTGATGGCCGATGCGCCGCTGCGCCTCCCGCCCGAGATCGCGACGGCTTTCTACCGCATCGCGCAGGAGGCCGTGCAAAACGCCGTGCAACACTCCGGCTGCACCCAGATCGAGGTGCTCGTCAAGTCCACCGCCAAGGGTCCCGCCCTGGAGATACGCGATAACGGGAAGGGCTTCGACCCCGGCGACCCGGTCAACGCGGCGCGCGGGGTCGGCATTCTCGCCATGGAGCAGTACGCCGGACAGGCCGGGCTCAAGCTTTCCGTCCGCAGCGCTCCCCAAGGCACCGTGGTGAAAGCCCATTACAATAGTTGTGATGAGTGAAGGCGCGTTCGAGGTCGTACTCGTCGACGACCACAAGCTGGTGCGCGACGGTGTGAAGAGCCTGCTCGAGCGCAGCGGCGAGTTCCGTATCGTGGCCGAAGCCGAGGACGGCGCCGAAGCCGTGCAGATCTGCAAGCGGTCCAAGCCCGACCTCGTCCTGATGGACATCGGGCTGCCGGGCATGAACGGCATCGACGCGACCGCGGAAATCATGCGGGCCTGTCCCACCGCGCGCGTCGTCGTGCTCTCCATGTACGACGATGAGAACTCCGTGGTGGCGGCCATCCGTTCCGGGGCGCGCGGATTCGTGCTCAAGAAAGCCTCTTCCACGGACCTGCTGGACGCGCTGCGCACCGTGGCGCGCGGCGGGTCCTACCTCAGCTCGCAGGTTTCCGACCGCCTGCTCACGCGCATACAGCGCGGCGACCTGGAACTGAGAGGCCATCACGCCATGATCTCCGGGCTTTCGCCCCGCGAGCTTCAGGTGCTGCGCCTGGTGGCCGAGGGCAAGACCAGCAAGGATATCGCGGTCCTGCTCGACCTGGGCCTGCAAACCGTCCGCAGCTACCGCAAGACCATGATGAAAAAGCTCGGCGTGAACAACGTGGCGGGGCTTACGCAGGTGGCGCTGGCGGCCGGCCTGACGCACTTCGGCGCGCCGGATGCCGATCAGTCGAAATAGGATTCCGGCACTCGCCGCCGCCGCCCTCGCCCTGGCATTCCTGTTGGTGAACCGCGCCGCCTACCGCGGCTATTTTCAGCACGACGATTTCAACCACCTGGGCTGGACCACCAAGGGAACGCCGTGGGGCTTCGTCCCCTCGCTGGCGTCCCCGCGCTTCTATCTCCACAACTACCGGCCCGCCGTACACATGATCTACTCCGCGCTTGGGCGCACCGCGGGGATCGAGTTCGGCTGGTACGTGGCGCTGATCCACCTGGCCCACCTGGCGGCCACCGCGCTGCTCTGGCTGCTGCTGCGCCGGCTGGGCTTCAAGCCGCTTGCGGCCTTCGCCGCCGTGCTGGTGTTCGTGTTTCATGCCGCCGCCTTCGATATCTACTGGCGCCCGGCCTACCTGTTCGACCTGATGTGCCTGCTCTTCTCGCTGGCCGCGCTGCTCAGTTACGCCTCGCGCCGCTGGGTGCTCTGCTTCGTCTGCTGCTGGCTGGCGTATAAGTCCAAAGAAATCGGCGTGATGACCCCGGTGGTGATCACGGCTTACGAGTACCTGCTCGGGGAGCGCAACTGGAAGCGCGTGGCGCCGTTCGCGGCCATCTCGCTGCTGTTCGGCATTCAGGGCCTGCTCGGCAACCCTTACGCGGATGGCGATTACGCCTTCCGCTTCACGCCCGCCGCGCTGTGGAAGACCTCCTCGTTTTACGCCGCGCAACCGCTGCACTTGCCGTGGGCGGGCTTCGCGCTGCCGCTGATCGCGCTCGTGCTGCGCGACCGCCGCGCCTGGCTCGGCGCGGCCATGTTCTGGCTGATGCTGGTCCCCATGCTGCCGGTGCCGGGACGCCTGCAAAGCGTGTACTGCTACGAGGCGCTTTCGGGCTTCGCCATCGTGATCGCCTCGGCGGCCCAGCGCTCCCGCACCGCCTGGATCGCCGCGCTACTCCTCCTCTGGGTTCCCTGGAACTACGCGCAGTTCCGTCCGCGGCGCTCGGCCGCGCTTGCGGAAGCCCGCGAAAACCGCGCGTTCATCGCCGTCATCGAGCGGCACGCGCAAGCCGCGCCGGAAACGCGCCGCTTCATGTACGAAACCCTGCCACCCGAGCTTCCCGAGTGGGGACTCAACGGCGCGCTGCAATTCCTGTACCGCACGCACGCCCCGGAACTGCGCCGGCTTCAGACGGCGGCGGACCGGCAATCCGCGTGGCCGCGCCCCGCCGTGTATCTCGCCTGGAACCAGGAGAAGCACGAGGCCGCGGTGATCTCGCGGGACCCCGGCGCGGCGCCGCCTGCCTGGATCGCCATGAGCGTCGAAACGCCGCTCTGGTGGCTCGCCGAAGGCTGGTATCCGCTCACCCACAGCTACCGCTGGACCGCGGAACGCGCCACGGCCATCCTCACCCGTCCCGCCGCCGCGCGGCACTTCGAGCTGACGGTGCACGTGGGTCCTGACCAGGCGCGCGGCGTCGCCGTTGACCTTCTGCTGGACGGAGCGCCCGCCGGACATGCCCGTTTCGATCGAGAGGGCCGGCACACCGTGCGCTGGCCTCTGCCGCCCGGAGCTGCCGGAACCGCAGCGGTCGAGTTCCGCGTGCCGCTCGAATGCACCTTACGCTCCCGGGAAGGCCGCCCGATGGGCATCCCCATCGCCGCTTTCGGCTTCGTTTCCGAATGAATGTTTACCGCTGCCGTGCCATTCCGCACAGACTTGGCCCTTTTCTGACCGTATAATTCGAAATCGGAATATGCGAGCCGCGGGGTCCGCTCCGCCCGCCGCGGCGGGGATGACTGCCCCGCGGCTCGGCGTTATTTCTGCGCCATCAGCTTCTGAAGGCGTTGGGCCTGCGCATTCAGCGCACTGAGCTGCCGCAGATCATCCTCGGCCATCGCGATGGAGTTCTGGATACGCTCCAGGTCGGCGGTGTTGACCGCCGGGGCGTCGTCACGCCCGCGCGCTTCCAGCGCCCGGTACTGCGCGCTTACGTCCTTGTAGCGCCGCAGCACGGCGTTGAGCACCGCCTCCCGACGCCGGTGTATATCCTGCAAGTCTGCCGCCAGCTTCATAGTCTCGGCCAGCCTCCCGGAGCCGGCTTTGGCTTGCTCCCTGAGCTGCTGATTCACGACTTCGAGCTGTGTGATACGGTCCCCTTTGCCCTTGAGTTCCGTCTGCTGGGCCGCGATGACGCGGTTCGCCGACGAGAGGTTCTCATTGAGATCGGCCTCCGAAGCCGACAGGCGCTGGTTGTCCGCGGCCAGCCTGGCGGCCTGCGCCTGGAGGTCGTGTACGCGGTTTTCGAGCTCCACGAGCTCGGCTCGGGCTTCTCCCAGCCGCGCTTTGAGGGCCTCGGCCTCGCTGCGGTCGGGAAGCGCGGGAGCGGGGGCCTGCCGCGGCGGGGGCGAGGGCGAGGGAGCGGGTTGCGGCGAGGGGGACGGCTGCGCGGGCGCCGCCGCCGGAACCGCGCGGGCCTGCATCTCCCTGTTAGCGCGCTCCAGCTCCGCGATGCGCGCGCTGCGCTGCCACGCCAGCCAGCCTGTCCACGCGAGCGCCGCGGCGAGCGACGCCACAAGCGCCGGTACGACGAGTTTCGTCACCTTTTCTCCTTCAGGACAAACCGGGTCCTATAAGTCAGATTCCGTCCGCCCTCCGCCTCCAACTGAACCTGAACATCGGCGCCGGCGCGTTCCGGCAGGGCGAGAGTCACGCTGTAGTAGGAGCCGATGGTCTCGAAAGCCTTTCGCACGGCCTCCGGGATTTCGGCGTCGGAGCGGCAGAACTGCGCGCTGCCGCCGGTCACCGCGGCCAATTCTTTCAGTCCCGCCTGGTAGGCCTCGTTCAGCCGGTCGCTGCGGTAGCGCAGATGTACGATGAACAGCGGCGCCTGGCGTCGGGCCAGGCGGGCGGAAAGCTTGGCGATTTTTTCCCGCACCAACCCCTCGGGAAACCGGCGGCTGAGGTCGTGCGGGTCGCTCGAGTTGATCACCGGGTTGGTGAAATCCTCACGGTAGTTCTGCACGTCGCTGTCGGTCACGTAGAGCACCGCGACGCGCACGCCGGCCTTGGCGAGCATGGAGTCTCCGATGTTTTCCGCGGTCTCCACCGTATCCAGCAGGCCCGCTTTGGCCGAAATGCCGGTCTCCCGCACGGCGGCGATCGAGGCGGCGCGATCCGGCGAGGGGTCGGCCAGCACCCTCAGCCCGTCCTGCGCGCGCAGCACCCCCACCCAGGTTTTGGGCGCCAAACCGTTGATCCCGGCGGCGAGCGCGTTCTTGGCGGGCTCGATGAAAGCGAGGTCTCCGGCCAGGTCCACCACCAGCAGCACGATCAGGCCGTCCTGGGGTCCCTGCACGTCCAGGATGCGGGAGTTCGCCTTCAGCTCCTTCATCGTGAGCTTCGGATTGCCGTCGACCCACACGGGCACCTTGATGGTGCGCGGGGCGGGCGCCGCGAGCGCCGCCGCACACGCCAGAAGCAGGCACGCCGCGCGCATCAGAAGCTGAACCTCAATCCCAACTGGATCACGCGCCCGCCGCTCGAACCGATGATCTTGCCCGCGTTCACATTGGGCGCCGAGGCGGGCCCGATCACGTTATCTGGATCGTTCCAGTTGGCGTGATTCAAGAAATTGAAACCCGCCGCGCTGAATTCCAGCGCGCGGTCCGGCGCCAGCGCGAAACGCTTGTTCACGCTCACATCATAGTTCTGGTAGCCGGGGTTGAACACGTCCGGCAGCGTGCGCGAGACCGCGCCGAGGGTGAAATCGGGCGGCTGGTCGAAGGCCGCGGGGTTGAACCACAACTCGGGCCCGCGCCCGGCGACGTGCGGGTCCACGCCCGCCACGGCGTTCACCCGCAGCGCCTGCACCACCCCGCCCGTGTTGTTGAACTGCGGCCGCAGGTACAGCGGATCGCCGGACGCCATCGACGCACTGCCCGTGACCGACCAGCCCCGTGCGAGCGTTCTGAACCGGCCCGGGTTTAACGGCAGATCGTAGGTGTAGCTGAACTGGAAGTAATGCGGCCGGGGCCCTACCGTCCGCGACCACTCGTTCCGCCGGTTGAAGAAATCCTGCTTGCCGTAGGGGCCGGAGTAGTCGTCCATCTGCCGCGCGAATTCGTAGTAGGCGCTGACGGTAAGTCCGCCGCTGGCGCGCTTCTCCATGCGCAGGAAGGCCGCGTCGCGCTCGTAGCGGCCGAGCGGATAGCTGCTGTACACGTCGAAGCCCTTGTACTGCGGATAGGGTCGCAGCGAGCGGTTGAAGTTCTCGTCGTTGAGCAGGTCGCGGAAGCGCAGCGCGTCGAGCGGGATCGCGTTGGGGTTGGCCGCGCCGTTGCCCACCAGCAGGTTCTTGCCTCCGGAATAGGCCACACCCGCGGTCAGCACCACCGAGGCGGGCAACTGTCGTTCGAGCGTGAGAGAGGCGGATTGGTAAGTCGGCTGGCGGTCGGTGGCGTCGATCAGGTCGGCCACCGTATCGTTGGCGGCCGTGGCGGCCAGGTTGGGCAACGTATACCCAAGCGGCGGAAGGCCGCCGGAGAGCCGCACCGCAGGCTCCAGTTGCACATTCGGCGAAATGAACGTGGGGTAAGCGGCGAAGCCCTGCGTGCCCCACTGCGCGGAGTAGATGGGGATGGCCGCATAGCTGCGCGCGAACGCCGCCCGCACCACCGTATTGGCGTCGCCGCGCGGGTTCCAGGCCAAGCTGGCGTGCGGCTCCAGGCGCACCCGCACGGGCTGGAAGCTGCGGCCGTGGCCTCCGCGCGCCGCCGCTACCAGAGCGCCCAAGCGGCCATTGGCCGGGTTGACGGCATCCAGTGCCACCGTGGACTGTCGGTCGTACTTTTCCACCCGCGGCGTGCTGCGCTCCAGGTTCGCGCCGACCGAGATCGTCAATCCGCGGCGCATCTCCCACCGGTCGTTCAGCGCCAGCGTGCCGTGGGTGCGGCGGAAATACGAAGGCGCCGGCGCCACACTGCTTTCCGCGTATTCGGCCATGCCCAGCAGAAAACTCGCGAACGCGTGGCCGGTGTTCACGATGCCCGGCAGGCTGGTGAGTCCCGCGCCGAACCGCAGCGAGCCCGCCGGGTACTGCGGCCAGAAGGTGTTCACCTGCTGCCGCGAATATTGCGCCGTGAGCCGCACGGTGTGCTTGCCGCGGCGCGTGGAGAGCGATTCGGTCCAGGTGAAATTGTTGCGCGCCGTGCGCGAAACCGGGTAGGCGCGCCCCATCCCCAGGTAGGGAGAAAAGGAGATCACCGGGAACGGCTCCTCGCCTTCGGCGCCGTTGCGCGAGGAGTCCGAGGAGACGTCGAAGCCGATGGTGTTCACCGTGCGAGGCGAGGCTGTGAAGACGTGCTCGAGCGACCCGCGCCGGCTCGAGAAATGCCGGTCCGACGCGCCCGGGTTGGCCGCGTTCGGGAACAGCCGCGCCGCGCCCAGCGAGCCGTTGGAGAAAGCCAGCTCGAGACTCGCCCGGTGGCGCTCGAGGAGGGTCTGGTCGAGTTTCCCGATCATCCCGTTGGCCGTGTTGGTTTCGGGCGAATTCACGAAGAAATTGTTGCGGAAGAACGGCCCCACGGAAGTGTTCGGCAGCGGATAGAATCCGGTGATCCTGCGCGCCTCCGGATCGAGCCGGGCGGCGGGGATGATGTTGCCGGGGAACGGTTCGCGCGCATGTTGCAGGTTATCCGTCGAGACCGGCCGCGCGGGGTCGAACTCCGGGTTCTCGCGCGTGGCGGCCGGATCGTAGATGGGCAGCATGCCGCCCGCCTGGTCCACGATGGCGGAGTAGTCTCCCGTGCGCTCCTGAGCGGTCGGGATGGTGCGCAGCGAGGCGCGCGAGATGCGCTCCCGCACGCCCTCGTAAGAAAGCGAGAAGAAGGCGCTGTTGCCGGATGGGAGGCGCGGCGCCGCCGCCGGTCCCGCCACGTTGAAGCCGAACTGGTTGCGCCGCAGCACTGACTTATCGGCGCCGCGCTGCAAGATTTCGTGGGGGACCGCGTCGAGCGCGTCGTTGCGGAAATTCTCGTAGAGGCGTCCGTGCCACGCCCGCCCCGCGCCGCGCGCCTGCCGCGCTTTCGCCGGGCTGTCCGCCCGCAAACCGAGGTTCCGCGTCTGGATTTTGAACTCCTCGACCGCGCGCTCCATCTCCCCGGCCGGTTTCTGCTGCGCCCACGTCGCGGCGCACACCAAATACAAGACCGCACCGCGGCGCCCCAAACGCATCTCACCCCGAGTGTAACGCTATGACGGGAAGCCCTGCTGGCGAATGCGCCGGCCCATCTCGCGCAGCACGGCCACGTGCTCCGGCGCGATCGAGCCGTCCGGCAGCGGGCCCGTATTCAGCAGCAGGTTGGCGCCCGCCCGGCGCGCGGCGCGCAGCTTCTCCCAGGCCTGATCCGCCGTCAGGTGCGGCGCGTCCTTCTTGTATCCCCAACTCCCCACTTGCAGGGTGGTGCAGATTTCCATGGGCTTGCCGCTCGGGTTGCCCACGGCCTTGTGCTCGGGCGCGAAGAAGTCCTCGGTGCCGAGCAGTCCCTGCTTGTAGGAGACCAGCACCTGCGGCTGTTTCGAGTGGATGAAGTCGTAGAGTTCCTGGCAGCGGAACTTCGACTTGTCGCCGGAGAGCGGGACCGCGATGCCGTCCAGCCAGATGGCTCCGATGGGGCCGTAGTTGGTGAGCAGCTCCTCGATCTGCCCGTGCATAAAATCGAGATACCGGTTCAGGTCGTGCGCCGCGCCGGTCGCATAGGTGGGTTCCGGCGGGTTGTACTTGGGACGCGCGCTGCCGCCCCACTCGTCGTTGTTCGGCGCGTGGGGATGCTTCCAGTCGCGCCCGTGCGAATAGTACAGGCACAATCCCAGGCCGCGCCGGTCGCAGGCCTTGGCCAGCTCCGCCACCAGGTCGCGCTTCGCCGGGCTGTTGACGCTGGTGAAATCGGTGTACTTGCTGCGGAACAGGCAGAACGAATCGTGGTGCCGCGTGGTGATGTTCACGTACTTCATGCCGGCGCCGGCGGCCATGTTGACGATGAAATTGGCGTCGAACTTCTCCGCCGTGAACCGGTCCTTCAGCCTGGCGTACTCGGCCACGGGGATCAGCTCCCGCAGTTGCACCCATTCGTGCCGTCCGTGCAGCGAATAAAGCCCGTAGTGGAGGAACAGGCCGAACTTCGCCTCGCGGAACCATTCGATGGCCGCCTTACGCGGATCGCGCGCGTACAGCGCGGCCTGGGATTGAAGATAGCGGGGGGGCTTCGGCGCGGCGGCCAAGGCCATCGAACTAAGCAGCAATTCGCGTCGGGTCATAGAACAGACCTCCAGGATACCGTGTGGGGCAGCCATCCCTGGCTTCCGCCCGGCGTGCGGGCCCCTCAGAAGGAGTAGCGCAAGCTGAGCTGCGTGTTGCGCTCGCTGCCCTTCCCGTTCACCTTGCCGAACGTGGCGCTGCGCGGATTGGCCACCGGAGCGTTCCAGTTGGGATGGTTCGGCCAGTTGAAGAACTCGGCCCGGAATTCGACTGTGTGGCCCTCGCGCAGCCGGAAGTTTTTGAACACCGCGGCATTCCAGTTCTGGAACCCCGGATTGGTAAGCAGCGCGTTGCGCGTCTGGGTCTTGGAGAACGTGGCGGGCGCCGGCGTGGAAAACACCGGCGTGCCGTCGGGCTTGGTCACGCGGAAATAGTAGTTGGAATCGGCGGCCGATTGCGAAAACCTGCGCTCGCCGCGCGGCAGCTTGGGATCCATGGCGGCTTCCCACGGTTGCGCGTCCGCACTGCCGATGCCGGCGAAATCGTCCGCCGTCCCCACCGTGAAGGGGGTCCCGGTCTGGAACTGCATAACGCCGGTGACCTGCCATCCGCCCAGCACCTTCGACCGCCGCAGGAACGGAACCTGATAGATGAAATTGGCCACCGCAACGTGGCGCGTGTCGGTGTCCGCCGGTCCCCAGAAGTTGGTGGCGTCATAGGCGTTATAGAGGCGCGCGCGGAAATCCGATCCGCTGTCCATGTTCTTCGAAAGCGTGTAGGCGAAACCGTAGCTCAGCCCCTTCGCAAAGCGGCGGTTCACCTCGATCTGAAGACCGTTGTACTGGGAGCGCGTGGCCGTTTCCCTCATCTCGATGGAAGAGAAACCCTTGTAGGGCCGCAGCACGTTCACGTTCACGCTCCGGTTCGCCTGGTTGGTCAGCGTGCCCACGGGCAACTGGTTGAGGTCGCGCGCGCGCTCCAGGTGCAGGCCCACACGCCCCACGTAGGCGGCGGAGACGGTGGTCTCGAAGCCCACCTGCCGCTCGAAGGTCACGTTCCAGTTGTACGCGTTGGGGATCTTGAACACCGGCTCCGTGGTCATGAAGTAGAACGGGAAGTTGGAGGCCTGTCCGCCGCCGGGGTTGTCCGCCTGTCCCGTGGCGATGGACGCCATCGGCTGAAACGGCGGGTTGCCGCCCAGCAGGATATTGGCGCTCATGCTGGGACGCGCCATGAACCGCCCGAAGCCGGCGCGCAGCGCGGTCTGCGCTCCGAAGGAGTAAGCGATGCCGATCCTCGGCTGAAAGTCGAGTTTCTGCTGCTCGCCCCAGCTTTTGCTGCCGCCGCTGAACAGGTAGTCGAATTCCTTGGTGTCCGCGATGGAGACGCGCCCGCGCGCCGCTTCGGGCCATCCGTTGCCGGGGATCACGATGCCGTTGTAGCGCTCGCCGCGCAGGATGTAGCCGGTCCTCGGATCCTGCACCACCGCCTTGGCCGGGTCGTAGCGCCTGGGATCGAACACCGCGATGTTGCGCCACAGGCTGTACCAGAACGGCGTCATTATGGTGTAACGCACCCCGAGTTCCAGCCGCAGGCGCGAGGTGGCCTTCCACGAATCCTGCGCGAACCACTCGAACATCTTGCCGCGGTACGGCGTGTAGGAACGCCGTCCGATTTCCGCGTAGGTGTCGAACAGACCCAGCGCGGCGTTGGCCACGGCCAGTCCGGCGCCGCCCGCGCGCGCGTCGGTGAAGACGAAGCGCCCGTTCTGATTGTTGGTGCCGCCGGGCACGCCCTGCACGTTGATCTGGTCGAAGTCGTTCTGCCCGGAGTACTCGAAGGAGACGCCCGCTTTGAACATGTGCGCGCCGCTCGCCTTGCTGATGCTGTCGCTGATCACGTAAATGGGCCCGGCCGACGAAGACGGGTACGGGCTGCCGTCCACCGTGCCGAAGTTGGCGATGTTGATGGTGGGGATCTTGTCCTCGATCTCCTTCCGCTCCGGGAACAGGTAGGGATAGTTGATGCCGTACTTGCTGCGCGCATAGCGCGTGCCCTCCCGCTGCACGCCGATGCGCACGCGGTCCACGCTCGCCGTCACCAGAAACTCGTTCACCACCGTCGGGCTCACCGTCCAGATGTAGTTCACCGAGGCGGTCTTGTTGGGACGGTCGCTGTCGGTCACCGCGAGGTCGAACCCGTTGTTGAACGCCTGGAGCTGCCGGTACGCGTAGTTCTGGTGCCGGAAGCGTATGCTGTGCGCCGGCGCGGGCAGGAAGTCGATGGAAACGGTGTCCTTGCGCTGGTCCTGCGGCTGCGGGCGCGTGGCCAGATAATTGTTCGTGCCTTGCAGGAATCCGGGCACGGGCGCCGGGTAGGCGCGCAGGAAACCGAGGCCGTTGGCGCTGGTCCTGCTGCGCGGGATGATGTTGCCCGGGAATGGCCTGCCGGTGCTGGGATCGTTGATCGCGCGCACACGGCGGAAAAAGCTGTTCGCCGGATCCAGCAGCTCAGAAAAATCCCCTTCCCGCATCGCCAGCGAGGGCACGGTCTGCACGGACGTGTTCTCCTGCCGGTAGCGCACGTACTCCTGCGCCCACAGGAAGAACAGCTTGGAGCGGTCCGTGTTCCACTTCCCCGGCACATACACCGGTCCGCCGATGGAATATCCGAACTGGTTGAACTTGTTGGCGGGGCGGCGTTCCCCGGCGCGGTTGCGCGTCCACGTGTTGGCGTCAAGCACCTGGTTGCGGAAGTACTCGTAAAGGCTGCCGTGGAAATGCTGGGTACCGCTCCGGGTCACGATGCGCACCTGCCCGCCCGCCGCGCGCCCGTATTCGGCGTTGTAATTGGCGGTCAGGATCTGGATCTCCTGCACCGTCTCGATGTCCGCCACGCCGACGCTGGTATTGTTGCCGCGGGTGCGTATGGCCGGCGCACCATCGTAGGTGAACAGGTTGTCCTGTTGGCGCGAGCCGTTGATGCTCAGCCCGGCCAGGCTCATGCCGAATTCGAAAGTTTGCAGCGAACCGCCCCGCACGCCCGGCTTCAGCAGCGCCAGGTAGACGGCGTTGCGCCCGTTCAGCATCATGTTCTGAATCTGGCTGGCCTCGATGAGTTTCCCGACCGTGGCGGTCTCGGACTGGACGCTGGCGGCGGCGGCCACCACCTCCACCGTGTCGGTGACCGCGCCCACCTCGAGCGTCGCGTCGATGGTGGCGGCGAGGTTCGGGTCCAGCTTGTTCTGGGTCTTCACGTAGCGCTTGAAGCCGGTGGCTTCCACGCTGATGGTGTAGAAGCCCGGCGGCAGGCTCGGCACCACGTAGTAGCCGGACTCGCCGCTCGCGGCGCGGCGCTCCAGGCCCGTGCTTTCGTTGCGCACCGCGACCGAGGCGTTCACGATGACCGCCCCGCTCTGGTCCCGGACAAATCCCGAAACCTGCGCGTTGTCCGACTGCGCCCAGGCGGCGCCGCAGCACAAAATGGCAACCAGGAAGTAACGCATAAATTTGTCTGATATTCTACTCCCGCCGCATTGCCGTGTGACTCCGGTCACTGGACCGGACACGAATCGGCGGGAAGATTGGGACATGAGATTTCTCGTTCCAGCTCTGGCTCTTCTGACGGCCGGGCTTGTGCAGGCGCATTGCGACAGCGTGGACGGCCCCGTGGTGGCGGCGGCGCGCCAGGCGCTCGAATCCGGAGACATCACCCCCGTTCTGAAATGGGTCCGGAAGCAGGACGAGCCGCCGGTGCGCGGCGCCTTCGCCCTGGCGCTGAAAGTGCGCCGCGGCGGCGCCGAATCGAGGCAGCTTGCCGACACCTGGTTCTTCGAAACCCTGGTGCGCCTGCACCGCGCCGGCGAAGGGGCGCCGTATACCGGCCTGAAGCCCGCAGGAGACGTGGAGCCCGCCATCACCCGCGCCGACGCCGCGCTCGAAACGGGCTCGGTGGACGGCCTTGTGCGCGGCCTCATCGCCGAGGTTGCAGACGGCCTGCGCGAACGCTACACCCGCGCGCGGCAAGCCCGCGAAAAGGCCGGCACGACCGTCGAGGCCGGGCGCGATTACGTCGCATCCTACGTCGAGCTGATGCACTACGTGGAGCGCGTCAACGCACTTACCGCGGCTCACGCGCATACACATTGATGTTCGTACCCGCGGCTTACTCCGGCAGCGGCCGGTCCTTGGTCTCCGGAGCGAACGGCAGCGCCGCCATCCCCACCAGGAACACCAGGCACATGGTGATGCCCGCGTACCGCATAGGATCCTGGTAGCCCGCGTAAACCCGGCTGGTCAGCAGCCCGAGGGTTAGCGGACCGAGCGCCGCCACCGCGCGGCCCACGTTATAGCAGAAGCTGGTGCCCGTGCTGCGCAGCCGCGTGGGGAACAGCTCCGGCAGGTAGATCGCGTAGCCGCCGAACAGCGCCAACTGGCTGAAGCCCATCAGGGGGATCATCCAGAAGATGTCCACGAAGGTTTCCAGTTTCCAGAAGGTAAACGCGGTCATTCCCATCGCGGCCACGAAGCTCACCGCGAAGGCCTTGCGCCGGTTGGTGCGCTGCGTCAACCAGGTGAACGCATTCACGCCGAAGAAGGCGCCGATGTTCTGCAATAGAGAGGTGATGCCGATCCACATGGTGGTGCGGCCCGCCAGTTCCGCCCCGGTGAATCCCTGAGCCCTGAAGGTCCGCTCCAGCACCGGCCGCAGCAGGTCGAAACTGAAGAAGCCGATACCCCACAGCCCCACCACGCCGGCAAAGGCCAGCAGCATGCCGACAATCGAATTGCGGCGCCAGCGCGGGTCGGCGAACAGGTCGTGGAACGAACCCATCTTCTTTTTTTCGGCGCGGGCCTTCACCCACTGCTCGGGTTCCTTGAGCTTCTTGAACACCACCAGCGCCAGAGGAGCCGGCAAAGCGCCGGCGACAAACAGGTAACGCCATGCGCCGGTGATGGCGCCCGCAGTTTCCATCTGGCCGAGCACGATGCCGGTGGTGGCCGCCATCATGTTGCCCACGGCCGAAAGCGCCTGCACCATACCCAGCGCGTAAGGCCGCGCGCGGGCCGGCATGGTTTCCGCCACCAGAGCCACGCCCACCGCGAACTGGCCGCCCACGCCCAGCCCGCACAGGAACCGGTAGACGTTGAAATCCCAAATGCCGGTCGAGAGCACGCTCAGACCCGTGAAGACGGAGTAGAACAGGATCGTCATCATCATGGTCTTGGCGCGGCCGATGCGGTCGCCCAGGATCCCGAACAGCACACCGCCGAGCGCCCACCCGATCATGAAAATCATGGTGGCGTAGCCGGCCTGCTCGGAGACCGCGCGCGCCATGGCTGCGTCTCCGGGTTTCGCGCCCATCAGGTCCCGGATGGCGGGGACCCGCGCGATGTTGAACAACTGCTGGGCCATCGTATCGAAGAGCCAGCCGAGACTGGCTACCACGAGAACGAACCAATGATAGCCATTGAGTTCTTTGTACCAGGCGTATTTCTGTCCCGGCTTCTGGGCGGATGCGGACGAATTTTGAGACATGCGGAACCCATATTCTATACCGGCTCGGGCGCTAACGGGTTGCCAGGCCGATCAGAGCCGCCGCGCCGATGGCCCACAGCGTGGGCCGGCGCGTGAACGCCGCGAACGCGAAGCTGCCCAGCGCAATGGCGGCGCCCACCCACCCGGTGATGGCGGCGCGCGCCATAGGTACGGTGGCGTACGCAAGCAATCCCGCCGCGGCCAGCGTCACGGCCTGAATCGCGCTCCGCACGCGAGGCTGTTCCGTCCGTGCGCTCAGGTAACGCAGCATGGGAATGATGAGGAACGCCGGCGTCATCAGCGCCACGGTTCCCGCCAGCGCGCCGGGCACGCCCGCGGCGAAGTAGCCCACGCTGGTCACGTACAAGCCGATCGGGCCGGGAGTGGCGCGGCCGGCGGCCACGGCGGCGCTCAATTGGTTTTCGGTCAAGACGCGGTAGCGCACGACGAAATCGTGGTGAATGATGGGCAGCGAGCTCATCCCGCTGAACGAGGTCAGGGTGGCCTTCAGCAGCAACAGGTAAAGCAGCGGCAGGCTCATAGGCGCCAGAAGAAACCCGCCAGCGCGGCCAGCGCCAGCACCTGCACCGGCGAGAGGCCCGCCCAGCACAACGCCAGCGCCCCGCCCGCGATCAGCAGCGCGCGCCGCCGCATCCCGCGGACCAGGCTCGGCCGGAGCAACTGCCAGGCCCCGGCGGCCATCATCCCCACCGCCGCCGTGAGCATACCCCCTATGGCCGCCATAGCGTGCGGGTTCCGGTTCCAGCCCTCATATCCCGCGGTGAGCAGCGCAACCAGCACCGCGGAAGGCAGCGTGGTCCCGAGCACCGCCGGCACCGCCGCCGGCCAGCCCGCGATACGCCACGCGGTGCCGGCGCAATAGGCCAGCATGTTGGTGCCCGGCGTGAGCCGCGCCAGCCCGAACACCACCGCGGAATCCTCCGGCCGCAGCCAGCCGCGCACGTGCACCAGATCGTTGTGGAGCGCGGCCATGGTGGGATCGCCGCCGCCGAAAGTAGCATTCGCAATCCGTAGGTAAACCGCCGAAACGCGGGCGGGTGAAAACCTGGCCATCTCCGCTACTTTATCGAAACTGCCGATAAGAGCGGCATGCGTTGTTTCTGTGTCTTGCTGCTGGCCTGGCCGGCAGCCGCCTCGACCATCCTCTTTACCACGCCGCCCGGCAGCGTAAATCCGTTCGACAGCCAGCCGGTAGCCGCCAGCGCGCTGTTCTCCACCAGCCCGGGCGCCATTTCCGTGACGCTCGAGAACCTCCTCGCCAACCCCTCGGCTGTCAGCCAGAACGTGGCGGGCCTCATGTTCATGCTGGCGGGCGGCTCCCCGGATGGCGCCTCGCTGCTGGGCAGCCAGGGCGCGTGGATCCGCGTGGCGAAGGATCGCACCTGGGAAAGCCTCGGCGCAGCTCCCGCCGGATGGCTGCTGGTTCCGGCCACGGGCGGCCTGCAATTGTGCGCGGCGTGCGCGGCGGCATGGCCCACCGGCACCCTCATCGGTCGCCCTGCCGGCCTCTTCGGCGCCGCCAACGGCTCCATCGCCGGATCGGGCTCGCACAACCCCTTCCTGCTCGGCCCGCTTCAGTTCCAGGTGGCGGCGCCGGGCGTGGGCAGCCAGACGCTGGTACACGACGTGGTGTTCTCCTTCGGCACCACTGCGGGAGCGAATGTCGCCGCGGAGGCCACGGTTCCCGAGCCCTCCACCACCCTGCCGGCCGCTCTCGGAAGCCTTTTCCTGCTCTGGTTGATATCATCGAAGTATGCGCGGCAAATGGGTGCTGATCCCGGTCGTGGTGCTGCTGCTGGGCATCGCCGCGGGGGCTGTTTCGCTGCTGCGCCGCCAGAGGGCCGGGGCTCCCCGGCCGGCCCCGCCGCAGGCGGCTGCGGTTCCAGCTCCGGGCAGTGAGATCACCCTTCCGGCGCTCGTACGCGCACGCCAGGTGGTCACGGTAAGAAGCGAGGTCAGCGGCACCGTGACCGAGTTGCTGGTGGACGCCGGGCAGGAGGTCTACCAGGGCCAAGTCCTGGCGCGGATCGCCAATCAGGGCGCCGAAAGCGCCCGCGACGCCGCCAAATCCGCCGTTGAAGCCGCCCAAGCCCGCGTCACTAAGGTGGAGAGCGCCATCATCTCCGCGCGCATGGAGGCTTCGCGCGCCCGCGCCGACGCACAGCGCGCCCAGGACGACTTCCAGCGCGCCGACAAGCTCTACCGCCGCCAGAAGTACCTCTACGGCGAAGGCGCCACGCCGCGCCTGGTGTACGAAAAATCCGAAAAAGAGATGCACAACGCCGAGGCCGAGCACAACAGCCTGGATACCCTGGCACGCCATGCCGAAGAGCGTGTGGACGGACTGCTCGCGGAATTGCACAAGGCCAAGGAGATCCTCGACGACAAGAACAAGCAGCTCGACGGCGCGCAGGCGGATCTCAAAGCGGGTGAAATCGTCTCCCCGGTGGACGGCACCGTGGCCGTGCGCAGAACCGAAGCCGGCAAGGAAGTCGGCGGCGACAACCCCTCCGAACTTTTCGATATCGTGGTAAACCCCGCTGCGCTCGAGGCCGTGGTGGAGGCCGATCCCGCCGCCCTCGCCCGCCTGCGCCCCGGTCAGATCGTGATGCTGTTCTTCGCCGATCTGTCCGGCGAGGGCGTCCCCGCCGTCCTCCGCGAGATCCGCCAGGGAGATTTCATCGCCGACTTCAACAGTCCCGATCCCGCCATCAAGCACGGCATCACCGCGCAGGCCCGTTTTAAGATCGAATAGGGACCTGAACCAGAATCGGAGCAGGGCGCTATGAACGTTCTCGAGTTCACGCTTGTGGTCTCCGCCATCGCCGCGTGCGCCGGTTTCCTGGGCGCCCTCACGGGACTAGGCGGCGGCGTGGTGATTACGCCGGTGTTGACCCTCGTACTGGGCGTCGATATTCGCTACGCCATCGGCGCCACCCTCATTTCCGTGATCGCCACTTCTTCCGGAGCCGCGGCTGCCTACGTGCGCGAGGGCTTTTCGAATGTCCGCATCGGGATGTTCCTTGAGATCGCCACCACCGGCGGTGCGATCGCCGGTGCATTGCTGGCGTCGCGAACCCCCACCTCCGCTTTGGCGGTGATCTTCGGCGTGGTCCTGCTGTATTCGGCCTGGGCCAGTCGCCGGCGGCTCCCTGACCATATCGTGCGGAAACCCGATCCCCTGGCCACTCGCCTGGCCCTGAACGGACGATATCCCACCTCCGAAGGCTGGCAGAGCTACGCCGTCGCCCGCGTCAAGACCGGTTTCGGCCTGATGTTCGGCGCCGGGATGCTTTCGGGCCTGCTAGGCATCGGCTCGGGAGCCCTGAAAGTGCTCGCCATGGACCAAGCCATGCGGATCCCGTTCAAGGTTTCGGCCACCACCAGCAATTTCATGATCGGCGTCACCGCCGCCGCCAGCGCGGGGGTGTACCTGAATCGGGGCTACGTAGACCCGGGCCTCGCCATGCCGGTCACGCTTGGGGTTCTGGCGGGCGCCACCGCCGGAGCCCGCTTCCTGACCGGCGCCCGGACTGAATGGCTACGAAGAATTTTTGCGGCAGTGGTGGCGGTCCTGGCCGTGCAGATGATCTACGGCGGCCTGGCGGGAAAACTAAAGTGAAACTTGAGCTCACCATCGGTAAGCTGTTGCGTTGGGGCGTGATCTTGTCTGCCGCCGTCGTTCAAGCCGGTGGTATTGCCTACCTGATCGCGCACGGATGGGAGCCTGCCGCCTACCGGGTTTTCCACGGCGAACCGGAGCATTTGCGCAGCGTGGGCGGAATCCTCCGGGGAGTGCTCCACCTGCACTCTACCAGCGTCATTCAACTCGGATTGCTGATCCTGATTGCGACGCCCATCGCGCGGGTGGCTGTATCGCTGGTGGCCTTCGCGGTGGAACGTGACCGCACTTACGTGGCGATTACGGCGCTGGTGCTGGGGATCCTGCTCTACAGTCTGGCGGGCGGCGCAGCGGGCTGAACCCCTCGGGGCGCCGGTTTCCCCACCAGCGCCCCGTATGGCAACCGTCCCCCAGGATCGGACACCACTTCGTGGTCTGCCCGTTACGGCTGCCTTTTCGCCCCAACCATTTGCCCGCTAAGCGCCTTCCTGGCCCGGGCTATTTCCGCCGCCGGACCGTGGGCCACAACCAGATATTTCCCCTCCGCGATGGCGGACTCGCATTGCGCGATGGCCGCTTTCGGAATGCCCATGCAGTACAGACCGGCACCCAGGCCGGACAACCCGTCGAAAATTGCGGCGTTCTCCACGGCGCGTGCGATCCACTCCGCCAGCGGACCGGCCACCAGCACGGGCCCCACACCAGATACGGCAACGAAAGCCCACCCGCTCAACTCTTCCCACAGGGAATTCCAGAAGCCGCCAAGCTGCCCCAGGTAGCGGACATCCCGCCCGGACCGGTAGTAGCAGGCCACATGTTCCTCGGCCGCAGGATCCTTGGCTGCCACCGAAACGCCCCGTGGATCGAACGACGCTGCTCTGAGTTCCTGAATGGCCTCGGCGGCCTCGCCGGGCGTATCTAACAACGCAATCAGCGTGTTCTCAGTGGCCATACCCGCCGCCCTATAGGGCACGCGCCCCGCCAAACACCACGCAGCTGCGGATACTGATATCTAAGCTAAAACCGATCAACTGATTAACGGACACAATGTCATGTAGTGGCTTAAGTTACACAATGCGCTCCCGGCGGTCATGTGGCGCGAATTGCGACGGGTGCTTTACGCTTCTGTCGTACCGTGGGGCGGACTTTGCGGCTCCCCGGCAACCCGGAAGTAGTAAGATAAGCACACGATGCGAGCCTTGGGCGGCTTGATACGGACCGGCTTGGGCGCGGCCCTGATTATCCTCTGTGCCGTCAGCGCCGCGTCCTTCTGGGCCATTGGCTCCTTCATCGACTCGGCCGGTTGGGTATCGCAGAGCCACATGATCATCGAAAACCTGGGCCACCTTAACGCCCAGATCACCGAAGCCGAGAGCAGTGCCCGCGCCTACGTGCTATCCGGGGAACGCCGCTATGCCGAGTTGCACGCCGGCGCCTCCGCGCAGGCCAGGCGAACCCTGACGGAGCTCCGCAACCTGGCGGCGATGGATCCCGGCCAGCGAAAATGGCTCAAGACGCTGGATCTTCCCGTCGAGAAAAAAATTGCCTTCCACGCCATGAACATAGAGGCGCGCGACCGTCAGGGCATTCGCGGGGCGGTCGCCCTACTGCAAACCGGCGAGGGAGAGCGGCTCACCGGCGAAATCCGCAAGATTGCCGCCGCCATGGAGGAAGATGCCAAGGCGTTGCTCGAACGCCGCGTAGCGGAGGCGCGCCGGCAAGCCCGCGTCTCCGAAGTTGCCGTGGTGGCCGGCACGGTGCTTAGTTTGATCATCCTGGGGCTGGTGTACACCCACCTGCTTCGGGAGGTTTCCCGCAGGCGCCGGTCGGAGACCAAGCTCATACACCTGAATCGCCTCCATTGGGTCCTCACACAGGCCAGCCAGGCCGTGGTCCGCAGCAACGACCTGGTGGACATGCTCCAGAGGGTGTGCCGGGTGGCCGTGGAGGACGGCGGGTGCCGCATGGCCTGGGTCGGGCTGGTGGACGAGGCCAGCGCGACCGTACGGCCGGCCGCGCACTACGGCGTCGAGGAGGGTTACCTCGCCAATATCCATATCTCGCTCGGCGACGATCCCCGTGGGCGTGGGCCTACGGGAACGTGCCTGCGGCAGGGGCGCTATTTCATCTGCCACGACATCGCCGCCGATCCCCTGATGGCGCCCTGGCGCGAAGCCGCCTTGCAGCGCGGCTACCGCTCCTCGGCCGCCTTCCCGCTGATCGTCGCGCGCCGGCTGGTGGGCGCCTTCTCCGTATACGCCTCCGAGGCCGGCGAATACTCCCCCGAGAACGTAAAGATGCTCGAAGCCATCGCCACCGAGCTCAGCTTCGGCATGCAGTACCTTCACGAGCAGGAGCAGCGCCGCACCGCCGAGGCCCAAGTCCTGCGGCTCAACCAGGAGCTGGAACGCCGCGTCGAGGAGCGCACCAACGAACTGGCCGCGGCCAACCAGCAACTGGCGGCGCGCAACCGGGAAGTGGAAGAGGCCAGCCGCATGCGGAGCGCGTTCCTGGCGCGCATGAGCCACGAGTTGCGCACCCCGTTAAACGCCATCATCGGGTTCGCCGATCTGCTGGCCGAACAGTCGGGCGGCCCGCTCACCGACCGGCAGAAGCGCTTCGTCGGACACGTGCAATCCGGCGGCCGGCACCTCTTGCAGGTCATCAACGACATCCTGGATCTCTCGAAGATCGACGCCGGCCGCATCGAGCTGCTCTTTGAAACCTTCAGCCCGGCCGAAGCGCTCGAAGAGGTGCTGGCGATGATCCGGCCGCTCGCGGAAATCAAGCGCATCCAACTGGAGAGCGCCGTGGCCGGCGAGCTGGTTGTGGATGCCGACCGGACGCGGTTCAAGCAGATCCTCTACAACCTGCTGAGCAACGCGGTCAAGTTCACCCCGGAGTGCGGCAGCGTCCGCGTCCTCGCCCAACCCGCGGGCGAGCGGCTGTGGTTCAGCGTCGCCGATACCGGCGTCGGCATCCCGCCCTCCGAACACAAGGCGATCTTCGACGAGTTCCACCAGGCGGGTTCCGGGGCGCGCGCCAAGGAAGGCACCGGTTTGGGGCTTGCCATCACGCGCCGGCTGGTGGAATTGCACGGAGGACAGATCGGAGTGGAAAGCGAGCCCGGCAAGGGCAGCCGGTTCTTCTTCACGATCCCGGCGGCGGCCGAAGCCCCCCTGGGGGTGGGACAGTGAAGAAGATCCTCGTGGTGGATGACAACCCCGTCAGCCGCGAGTTGCTGTGTGAGCTGTTAGGCGCGCCCGGCCGCGAGATCGCGGAAGCCGCCGACGGCCAGGAAGCGCTCCAGCGCATCGCGGCGGATCCCCCGGACCTGGTTCTGCTCGATATAAACATGCCGGTGCTCGACGGCTACGAAGTGGTCGCACGGCTGCGCGCCGAGCCGCGTTACGCGGGCTTGCGGGTGGTGGCGCTTACCGCGTTCGCCATGCGCGGCGACCGCCAGCGCGCTTTGCAATCCGGTTTCGACGGCTACATTACCAAGCCGGTGGACGGCGCCACCCTGCGCCGCCAGATCCGGGAACTACTGGATAACAGAACGGAATGAGCGATTACATCGTAACCCTGCTGGCCGTGGACGACGACCCCGCCAGCCTGGAACTGGTGCGGGAAGCGCTCGACCAGGAAGACCTCGAGATCCTGACGGTTGACGAGCCCTGCGCGGGACTCGAACTTGTGAAACGCCGCAGGCCCGATATCGTCCTGCTCGACCTGATGATGCCGGGCATGACCGGGCTGGAGCTGCTGGAACGCATTCTGGACACCGCGCCGGAGACCGAGGTGATCCTGGTAACCGGGCACTACTCGACCGAGTCCGCGGTGGAGGCCATCCGCAAGGGCGCGGCGGACTACCTGAACAAGCCCGTCCCCATTCCGCTGCTGAGGAAAAAGGTGGCGGATCTGATCGCGGAACGCAGGGCCCGCCGGCGCGCCCTCGACCTGGACCGCGAAATGTTGCGCGCCTCGCAGTTTGAAGGCATGGTGGGCCGCAGTCCGGCCATGCTCGATGTGTTCGCCCGCATCCGCCGCGCGGCGCCGCACTTCCGCACGGCTCTGATCACCGGCCCCAGCGGCACGGGCAAGGAACTGGTGGCGCGGGCCATGCACCGCCTCAGCCCGGTCTCAGACAAGAAGCTCGCCGTGTGCAACTGTTCCGCGATCGTCGAGACCCTGTTCGAGAGCGAGCTGTTCGGCTACGTGAAGGGCGCGTTCACCGGAGCGCAACAAGACAAGATGGGCCTGTTCGAGTACGCCGCGGGCGGCACGGTCTTCCTCGACGAGATCGGCGATATGCCCCTGGTGACCCAGAGCAAGCTGCTGCGCGTGCTCGAAAGCGGCGAGTTCCAGCGGGTGGGCTCTCCGGTCACCCGCAAAGCCGACGTCCGCGTGGTGGCCGCCACCAACCGCGACCTGCGCGAGCTGATGGCCAAGGGCCAGTTCCGCGAAGATCTTTACTACCGCCTCTCCATGCTCGAGATCCGGTTGCCGCGCCTCGCGGACCGCAAGGAGGACCTGCCCCTGCTGGTGCGCTACTTCCTCGAGCGTTTCTCGGCCCAGTACGGGCGAACGATCCGCGGCCTGACGCCGCGCGCGCAGGCGCTGCTGTCGCGGCACGCCTGGCCGGGCAACGTACGCGAGCTGCAAAACACGCTCGGCCACGCCTGCATGATGGCCGAAAGCGACCTGATCGACGCGCGCGACCTGCCCGAGCAGTTCCGCGGCGAGGCGCCGCCCGAGCCCTGTGCACCGGAGGAAACCGATGAGATGCTGACCCTGGCCGAAGTCCACCGCCGCCACGCCATGCGGGTGCTGGAGCGCGTGGAGGGCAACAAGGCCAAGGCCGCGAAAATCCTCGGCATACACCGCGCCACTCTCTACCGGCTCATCGAGGGCAAGGACGAACCGGAAGAAAGCATCGAGTGACACGGCGTTTTTGACTTGAAAGGAGGCGATCGAACTATGAAGGTTCTTCCCTATGGGAACCGGAAAGTGCTCGTTCCGGCTGTGTGCGTCCTGGCTGCCTGCCTGGGCGCGATTCTACTCATTCCCGGCACGAAACCTCTCTACGGCCAGGCGGACGGGGACAAGATACCGGACATGGTCGGGATCTGGAGGGGCGAGACGTACGCCTGCGTTTTCGCTAACGTCACCGATCCTGAGTGCAAGGCGCCCGCGGATATTGCCAAGGCTGCGTGCCAACCCCAGTTCGTCGCCCAGCCGGAAGCTCAGTTTGAGGTCACGACTCAAAACGGAAGGGCGTTCGCGGGCCTGTACGTGCAAGGAGTGTACCCAAGGAGGCTGACAGGCGTCGTATCGCCGGATGGGACGGTGATCGTACAGGGGTTCTCACCGACTGAGTTCCGGTCCTTCGCTTCCGGCACGCTGAAGATCGCGGATGGGATCTACGAGATCACCGGACAGGGACACGGTCTCGATGACTTCGGCCTCAGGACGCCGGGCAACGCTGTGGGCTCGATGAGCAGTTTCATCTTCCGTTACACGAAGGCGAGCTGATTGCGCGTCACATTCGCGCCAGCCGCTCGCGCAGGCGTTCGAGCTGTGGTTTCGCCGCGGGGTCCACAACCAGGTTGTGCATCTCGTACGGGTCCGATTGCAGGTCGTAAAGCTCATCCTTCTCCGGCACTTCCGGATAGTGGGTGTACTTCCACCGCGCCTCGCGGATTCCGCGCCATGTAGGCGTCTTCGGGAACTGCTTCTCCGCGAAATACTCAATCAGAAACCCGTTGCGCCAAGCCACCTGCTTTCCCGCCAGCAGCGGAACCAGCGAACGCCCTTCCATAGCCGCGGGCGCCCGCACTCCGGCCAGCTCCAGCATGGTCGGAGCCACGTCGATGTTGAGCGCATCGGCCTCCACCGTGCTGCGGGCCTTGATCAGCTTCGGATAGCGCACCAGGAACGGATCGCGGATGGACTCCTCGTACGACCAGCGCTTGTCCCCGAGGCCATGCTCGCCCCAGAAGTAGCCGTTGTCGCTGGTGTAGACGATCACGGTGTCATCCAGTTGGCCCGTCTCCTCCAGTGCCTTGAGCACCTGCCCCACCCCGTCGTCCACCGATTGAATGCAGCGAAGCTGGTTGCGCACGAGTTGCTCGCTCACCTTGCCTGTAACGTTGGGGCGGCGTGGCAGCGGCTCCGTCGAATACAGGTCCTTGTAGCGCTCGGCGGGAGTAAAGGGTCCGTGCACGGCCTTGTGCGCCAGGTAGAGCGCGAACGGCTTGCTGCGCTTGCGCCGCAAAAACTCCGCCGCGTGCCCGCTCAGCAGGTCGGTCACGTACCCCGGGCTTTCCACGCGCCTCCCGTCGATGTTCAGCAGCGGATCCACATACTGGCCTTGCCCCTGGAAGCTGACCCAGCGGTCGAAGCCGGGGCGCGGCGAATCGTCGCGGCCCATGTGCCACTTGCCGACGTAGGCGGTTTCATAACCGTTGTCGTGCAGCAGGCGCGGCCAGGTCACCAGGCGATGGCTCAGTTCGGCGTGGTCGGTGTTGTCACGCACCCCGTGGGTGTGCACGTACTGCCCCGTGAGGTAGCTGGCGCGGCTCGGCGAGCACAACGGCGTGGTGACGAAGAAATTGCGGAATATGACGCCCTCGCGCGCGATGCGGTCGATGTTGGGCGTCTTCAGAAACGGATGCCCCATGCAGCCGAGCGCATCCCAGCGCTGGTCGTCCAGCAGGATGAAAACGAAGTTCGGACGTCGCGGCGCGGCGGCCGCGGCTCCGGCCAATGCGCCGCCCGCGATCAGGCGGGCGGCATGGCGGCGTGTGATAGTGTTCATTTCGGTAGCGGGACGGCGACCAGGTCCGCGCGCATGGCGCCGTTTTCCGTGATCCTTGCAAGGAAGTACGTGGTGCGGTCCTTGCCCACCGCAATCGAGTTCACGTACGCCGGGCGCTGGCCGTCCGGGTAGAAGATGGCCCCGTGGTCGGTGTAACGGCTCGTGGGAATGTCGTACGTGATCAGGTGCAGGTCTTCTTGGCCCTTAGATTCGCCCTTAGCGGTGGAGGCTTTCCCGAGCACGCGCTTACCGTCCACGTAAATCGGTCCGCCCGTCAGGTAGTGCAGGCTGCGTCCGTCCGGAGCGAGCGCGAAGCCCAGGTAGCCGTAACTGAACTGGTCGAACATGCCGGCCCGCTGCGAGGGCAGCGAAGTGATCCGGTCGAGCACTTCCACGCGCGGTCCTTTGGGATCGAAGCGGAACAGGTATCCGGAATTTCCGTGCACGCCGTAGACGGCGCTGCCGGCCGGATACCACGCGGTCTGCCGCCAGTTGTAGCCCATGTGTCCGGCCGAGGCGGGATCGTAGAGGCCGAAATAGTCCTTCCGCATATCGTCGCCCTGCACGGTTTCGATCCGGTCCGCTTCGGGACGGCAGCGCAGGATGTCGCCGTCGCCGTTGGTGAAATAGGCCGAGCCATCGCGCGGATCGATGGCGATGGACCGGCAGATCGTGCGGTAGCGGTTGCCCTTCCCGTTCTCGCCATCCAGCGCCACCGGGCCCAGGTCTTTCAGGTCCTTCTTCGCCAGGTCGTAACGAAGGAAACGGCCGGTGGGCCATGTGATCGCGTAGATGCGGCCGCGCGGCCCGTCCATGTTCATGGTGATGATGCCCTCGTGCTTGGGGGCCATACCGAGGTCTTCAAACTTGCCGCTGGCCATATCGTAGGAGAGAAAGTGGCCGCCGGGGTAAGCCGTGTAACCGGGCGGGGGCACGCCGGGTTTCTCCATGCCGTCGATGATGGAGTAATACCCGATGTGGGTTGCGAAATACAGCTTGCCCGCGTGCTCCACGAAGTTCACGTGCGACTTGCCCTGGGAGATCATCTTCTTGCCGGCTTCTCCACAGGCTTCATTCAGATCGGCCAGGTGCTCGATCTTGCCGGTGGCGGGATCGAACGAATACATCTGCGCGCCCACGTCGATCGCCTCGGTCGAGAGCACGTAATAGATCTTGCCGTTGGAGGCGGCGCCCATGGCGTTGTACGTGTCGTGCGAACGGGGAAACCCCGAATTGTAGGTCCGCGCAATGAGTTTGCCGGGCGCTGCGGGCGCGGCAGGCGCCGGCGTCTGGGACTTATCGGCCTGCGTGCAGGCGGAGAGGAGGGCGAGCGCGGCCGCGACCGGCCAAACCCGCCAGATTTCGGTGCGCATCGGATGCAATCTTAACATTGATTGCCGGCCGCGCACCCCCATTCCGCCCGCGGGTTTCTTACTCGAAGAAAGGAAATAGCGCCCGCAGTTCCGCTTCCGTGGGCCGCCGCCCGTACTCGCATAGTTCGAAGGCCTCGGCGTGGCGGATCTTCGCCGCGCGGTCGCGGCCGTACCATTTCTCGAGCGCGGTGCGAATGGCGCCCGAGGCCGGCCGGTCAAAGCGCTTCTCCAGCCACTGCCGCCGCTCCGCCTTTCCGGCGGGCACCGCCACGCCGCCGCCCCAGCACTTCGGCTGCGCTTCGTAAAACTGCGACTCCTCGGCTTCGAACGCGTCCAGCTTCTTGCTCCACACCTCGTCCACCCCGACGGCGATATCGGGATGGAAGGGCTGCGGCTTCTGGAATCCGTCCTCGTAGTACAGAAACACCGGGTTGCGGCGCAGCGCCGGTGTGTCGGTGACCACCATGGGAATCACCACCATGAACGCTGCATCCTGCACCAGCACTCCGGTGTAGCGGTGGTCGGGGTGGTAATCGTAGACGCGCGGCGCCAGCACCACGTCCGCCTTCCACTCGCGGATGAGGCGGATGATCTGCTGCCGGGCTTCGAGCGTGGGCATCAACTCTCCGTCGTGGTATTCCAGCACTTCGTACTCGGCGATGCCCAGCCTCTTGGCGGCCTCCTGCGCTTCCGCGCGCCGCCGCTTGGCAAGCGCGCCCCCGCCCATCTCGCAGTGGCCCGCGTCGCCGTTGGTGGTGGAAACGAACTTGACCAGGTGCCCCTTGGCGGCCCATTTCGCGGCGACTCCGCCGGAGCGGATATCGGCGTCGTCCGGGTGAGCCCCGAAGGCGATCACGCGGATGCGGTTGTCCTGCGCGGCCGCGAAGAAGGCGGCGGAAAGCACGGCGGCAACAATCAGAATCGGTTTCATACTTCGGCTCCTTCGGTTCAAAAGTGCGTGCAGAGAAAGGATACAACGGATGGCGCCAAACCGCCGGACGTATACTGTATGAGAGTGGGAGGTCTGAAATGCGCGGAACGTACGCAGCGGCTCTGAGCTTGTTCCTGCTGTCCCTGGGACACGCGCAGAACCCTTATGGTCGCATCACGGGGCGCGTGAGCGACTCCGCCGGAGCGGTTGTGCCGGGCGTGTCGTTGCGAGCGGTGAACATAGAGACGAACATTGCGACGGCCACCGCCTCCAACGCGGAGGGCAATTACGAGCTGGTGAACCTGGCTCCGGGCCAGTACCGGCTCACCGCGGAGGTTGCCGGCTTCAAGAAATACGAGCGCGGCCCTATCGAGGTGCGCGTAGGCGACGTGCTGACGGTGGAAGTATCGCTCGAGATCGGCGCCGTCTCGGAGAACATCACGGTTACGGCGGAGGCTCCCCTGCTCGAATCGGCCACAGCCAGCATGGGGCAGGTAGTCGATAACCGCCGGCTGGTGGACCTGCCGCTGCCCGGAGCGAGTCCTGCCTACCTGACGCAGCTCGCCCCGGCGGTGATTTCAACCAACCCGCCCACGCACGGCTGGCTGCCGCAGGCCGTGGATTCGGTTTCCAACGTGGCCGCCGCCGGCACCCGCACGCGCCAGAGCGAGTTCACCCTCGACGGCATTCCGAACATGCAGCAGGGCGGCCAGATCTCGTTCTCGCCCCCTCCGGAAATGATTCAGGAATTTCGCGTGCAGACCGCTCCGTTCGACGCCAGCGTGGGCCACTTCACCGGCGCGCACGTCAACATGGTGCTGAAAACCGGCACCAACGCGCTGCACGGCAACCTGGTGTTCTCGCATCTGAGCCGGCCGCTCAGCGCGCGCGATTTCTTCACCAACCGCGCCATCTACGACCTCTCCACGGGGCCGGTGACCAAGGAAAAAATCGATCGCAACTGGCCGCCGGTGCTGACCAACCGTTATCGGGCCACGGTGAGCGGCCCGTTGTGGCTCCCCAAGATCTATGACGGCCGCAACCGCACCTTCTGGACCTACGGGTTCGACCTGCTGGACCGCAACCGGCCGGAGCAGGCCTACTTCACCGTGCCGGACGCGCGGCAGCGGGAAGGCGACTTCTCCGGACTGCTGGCGCTCGGCAACCAGTATCAAATCTACGATCCCGACACGATAGCTCCCGCGCCCAACGGGCGCTTCAGCCGCCTGCCGCTTGCGGGCAACCTCATCCCCGCCAGCCGCATCGACCCCATGGCCAGGCGCATCATGTCCTACATCCCTTTGCCGAACACTCAGGGCACCGCGGACGGGCGGAGCAATTACTCCGATCCGCAGGCGCGCCGCATTGACTTCCACAGCAACACGTTCCGCGCGGACCAGGTGATCAGCGAGCGGCACCGTTTATATGGCACCTTCTCGCGGTCCTTTCTGAACAGCACCTGGGCCAAGGCGTTCCACAACGACGCGTTGGGGCAGGAGCGCGACCGCCTGCACCGCGGGTTTGCGCTCGACGATGTGCTCACCCTGAGCCCGAGCCTGGTGTTAAACCTGCGCTACGGGATCACCCGTTTCATCCAGTGGGACCGGCCGCAAAGCCTGGGCTTCGATCTGTCTTCCTTGGCGTTTCCCGCCGCGCTCACCCGCCAGTTGGATCCCCGCCTCACGGCCTTTCCGCAGATCGCCATCGACGGCTACTCGACGCTGGGCCACGTGAGCGGATCGTGGGAGGGCACCAACTACCACACCTTCTCCGGAACGGCGTCGAATATCCGGGGCAACCACGGCCTGCGGTTCGGAGGCGAGTACCGGATCCTCCAGGAGAACGCTTACAGCTACGGCAACGTTTCGCCGCGCATCGAATTCTCCACCACCTGGACGCGCGGCCCGCTCGACACCGCTACGGCCGCACCCATCGGCCAGGGCATGGCCGCGTTTCTGTTCGGCAAGCCCACCGGGGGCTACGTGGACCGCAACCCCTCCTACGCCGAGCAGTCGCGCTACTTCGGCGTGTTCTTTCACGACGATTGGAAAATGAGCCGGTCTCTGACGGTGAACCTCGGGCTGCGCTGGGAAGTGGATCTCCCGACCACCGAGCGGTATAACCGGACCAACCGCGGCTTCGACTTCAACGCGGTCAACCCGATTCAGGCCGCGGCGCAGGCGGCCTACGCGCGCAGCCCCATTCCGGAAGTTCCGGCCAGCCAGTTCCGGACGCCCGGGGGCCTGCTGTTCGCCGGGTTGAGCGGCAACCCGCGCGGCCTGTGGAACACGGACAAGAACAACTTCTCCCCGCGCATCGGTCTGGCCTGGACCATGCGGCCGCGAAGCGTCGTGCGGGCTGGTTACGGCATCTACTTCGAATCCCTCGGCGCGGACCGCAACGATGTCTACCAGCAGGGATTCAGTCAACGCACCGCGCTGACCCCCAGTATCGACAATGGCATGACCTTCCGGGCGACGCTGGCGAATCCCTTCCCCGAGCCGCTGCTCGATCCTCAGGGCGCCGCCGCCGGGCTGGCCACTTACGTCGGCCGTGCGCCGGGATTCATGAATCCGGGGCTGCGAACTGCGTACATGCAGCGCTGGAGTCTCAGCTTCCAGCAGGAATTCGGCCACCGGGTGCTGGCCGAAGTCGGGTACCTGGGCAATCGCGGCACCGGGATGGGAGTAAACGAGGACTATAACCCGATCCCCGCCCAGTACCTCAGCCGCAGCCCGGTTCGCGACCAGGCCACCATCAACTATTTGAGCCAAACCGTGCAGAACCCCTTCTACGGACTGCCGGAGTTCGCCGGCAGCAACCTGACCGCCCGCACCGTGGGCCGCCAGCAGCTGCTGCGGCCCTACCCGCAGTTCACCGGCGTAAATTCCACCACCGACATCGGCTTCGCCTGGTACCACGCCCTGACGGCGCGCGCGGAGAAGCGTTTTTCGCACGGCTACACCTTGCAGGCCAGCTATACGTGGTCGAAGTTCATGGAAGCGGTGGAGAAACTCAACCCGACCGACACTTACCCGCACCACGTGATCTCGCCGCAGGACCGGCCGCATCACATCGTGATCAGCGGGATTTACGAGTTGCCCTTCGGACGCGGCAAGAGGTGGCTGACCGGCCGCGTGGTGAACGCGTTCGCCGGAGGCTGGTCCGCGCAGGCCATCTACCAGGGACAGAGCGGCCCGCCCATCGGCTTCGGAAACATCATCTTCAACGGCAAGCTGGCCGACATGGTGCTGCCGCGGTCCGAGCGCAAAGTGGAGCGCTGGTTCAACACCGAGGCGGGCTTCGAGCGCGACTCCCGCAACCAGCTCGGCTCAAACATCCGCACCTTCCCGCTCCGGCACACCGGCCTGCGCGCGGACGGCTACAACAACTGGGACATCTCGGTCTTCAAAGGGTTCAAAATCTTCGAGCGCGTGACCTTCCAACTGCGCTGCGAGATGCAGGACGCCCTGAACCACGCCATGTTCGCCGCGCCGAACACCGCGCCGGCCAACACCTTGTTCGGGTCCATCAACTCCATCGTCGGCACCGAGCAGCGGCGCATCAACGTGGGAGGCAAACTGAGCTGGTAAGAGCGCGCGATCGCGCCCTACCGCTGCCTCTTTGCGAACTCCTTCGCAGGCGAAACGGCCTGCGCCGCCACGGAAAATCGCCGGCTTGCGGACCAAGGCGGGGCAGGCATTCAGCCTACCGGGGCGCGTAAGAGTACAGGTCCGCCTCCACCATCTCGAACCGTATCTTCTTGACGGCCTCGCGCCGGTCCGCGGGAAACTCCGCCGCCTTCCACTTGAGCGCGTGGCGCACGGAGTCGCCCCGAAACGGCTCGCACTCGGCGGCGGAAAATCCCGGGATCACCTTGCCGTCATCGTCCAGGATTTCCGCCCGGAGCGCGCCTGCGCCCCGCGTCACCGCGTTGATGGTGAGCCGCGGCTCGGTCATGTTCTCGCGGCGGGTGACGAGCCATCCCCGCTCACGCCCCGCGCGCATGGAACAGAACCCGTCCAGCCGCAGCGTGGCCACCCCGATGGCCGCGTGGAACTTGCGCGCGTTGTGCGGCGTGTCAAAACCGCCGTAGTAGAAGTACAGCTTGTCTCCCATCAGGACCGGAGCCTGCGCGGTGTAGATCATGTCCGAGTCCCACTGGCCCTTCGCTCCCCTGGCGATGAAAGGCGCGCGCTCCGGCGGACGGGTCCAGTTCACCAGGTCCCAGCTCCACGCAAGCTGCGTATCCACCAGGCAGGAGCTGCGCGCTTCGGCCTCCGCGCGCGTCATCAACATCTCGCCGGGATAATGGACGCGCGCGTGGTAGATCCACGGGACCCCGATGTACATGCCCTCGTACGGGAACACCGGCATGCCGTAGATCTGCGTGTCCGGCGGGTCCAGATCGTCGGCCGCGAAGATCGGAACGGAAGCGGGCTTCTCCCAATGGAGCGCGTCTTCCGAAGTGGCAACGCCTACCGAACGCCCCCGCCGCGTGCTGCCCTTCCACGTCGAGACGTACCGGTGCTGGTACGGGTCGTAGAAGAAGTTGACCACGTCGCTCGATTCGAACAGCCCCTGCTTCGCGGTTTCCGGCACGAACGTCCAGCGCAGCCCGTCGGCCGAAAACGCCGCGCGCACGCGGTCGTAATCCGCGCCGTAGCAGAACAGCACGTACTTGCGGTCCTCGCCGCCCGGTCCGGGCAGCACGCTGGGATTGTGGCACTGCCCCCGTTCCTTGCGCGGCGGCTTCTCATCGGGGTCCTGCGTCACGGTCACGAACATGTTGTTCGCCTTGGACCCCCTGAAGCCGATGATGCCGAGGCTCGGCTTCGTCCACCGGATGCCGTCCACCGACTCGGCATAGGCGTTGGCGTAGCCGGGCGCGAGGAAGTGATACCACATGCGCAGCTTGCCGCCTTCCCGCATCACCGTGCCGTAGAGGTACGGCCCGGAGCCGGGCGTCTCCCAGGGAGTGTCCGCCACCAGCACGGGGTTGGCCGGGTGCTTTTCGCAAGAGTGAAACACGCGTTCCAGCCCGGCCTGCCGTTCGATCACCAGTCCGTCCAGGAACAGCCGCCGGTATGGCCAGTCGGCTGCCTGTAGCGCCGCCAGCGGCGCCACCGCCAGAACAACAGCACGAACCATAGCTCCTATTGTGCGCGAAACGGTCAGCGTGTGCGGAAGCGGCTGTTCAGCGACGCCAACTGGTCCTGCAAGCTCGGTTTCTGCTGCTTCGGCTTGGGCTTGGGAGCGGAACCGGGCGCCTGAAGCGCCTTGATGGAGAGCGCGATGCGCTTCAGCCTGGCGTCCACCGAGAGCACCTGCACCTTGACGATCTGCCCCACCTTCACCGCCTCCCGCGGATCCTTGACGTAGCGCGCCGAAAGCTCGCTGACGTGCACCAGCCCGTCCTGGTGCACCCCCACGTCCACGAATGCGCCGAAGTTCGTCACGTTGGTGACCGCGCCTTCCAGCACCATGCCCGGCTGAAGGTCGGCGATCTCCTTCACGTCGTCGCGGAACTGCGGCGCGACGAACTTGTCGCGCGGGTCGCGCCCCGGCTTGCGCAGCTCCTCGCGAATATCGCCGAGCGTGTAGACCCCCACCGTCCCGGTCTCAAACGATTTGAGATCGATCTTCTCCACCAGCTCCGGGCGCGCGATCAGCTCGGAGACGTTCACGCCCAGCGACTGCGCGATCTTCTCCACCACCGCGTACGACTCCGGGTGCACCGCCGTCATGTCCAGCGGGTTCTCGCCGCCGCGGATGCGCAGAAAGCCCGCCGCCTGCTCGAAGGTCTTCGGCCCGAAGCCGGGAACCCCCATCAGGTCCATGCGCGAGCGGAAGCGCCCCTTCTCATTGCGGTACTCCACGATCTTCAGCGCGGTGCGCTCGTTGATTCCCGCCACGTAACGCAGCAGCGCCCAGGATGCCGTGTTCAGGTCCACGCCCACGCGGTTGACGCAGGACTCCACCGTGCCCTCCAGCGCCTGCTTGAGCTTCTTCTGATCCACGTCGTGCTGGTACTGGCCCACGCCGATCGATTTGGGATCGATCTTCACCAGCTCCGACAGCGGGTCCTGCAACCGCCGGGCGATGGAAATGGCCCCCCGCACGGTCACATCCAGATCCGGAAACTCCTGCCGCGCGATCTCCGATGCCGAATACACCGAGGCGCCGGACTCGTTCACCGTCGCGCTGAAAACTTTCTCAAGCCGCGCCTGCTTCAGAAATTCGCTCACCAGCGCCGCCGTCTCGCGCGACGCCGTGCCGTTGCCGATGGCGATGGCCCGCACGTTGTGCCGCGCCACCAGCGACGCCAGCGTGCGCAGCGCGCCCGAAGTGTCGTTCTTCGGCGCAAAAGGATAAATCACCGTGTCTTCGATGAACTTGCCCGTATCGTCCACCACCGCGATCTTGCATCCCGTGCGGATACCCGGATCGATGCCCAGCACCGTCAGCATGCCGGCGGGCGGCGCCAGTAGCAGGTTCTCCAGGTTCGCGCGGAATACCCGTATGGCTTCCTCATCGGAGCGGTCCTTCAGCTCCAGCCGGACTTCGGTCTGAATCGAGGGATTCAGCAGCCGGTCGTAGGCGTCCTCCACCGCTTCCACCAGATGCGGCGTCCACTCCCCTTCCCCGCGCAGCACGCCTCGGTTCAGAAACGCGAGAGCCTCGGCGCGCTCCAACTCGATCTCGAAGGTGAGAAAGCCTTCCTTGGCTCCGCGGCGTATGGCCAGCATGCGGTGCGACGGAATCTTCGCAGCCGGCTCGCGGTAGTCCGCGTACATCTGGAACTTGTTCTCGGGATCCGCCACGCCCTCGATGGCGCGGCTCGCCACCACTCCGCGCTCCGCCATCATCTGGCGGATGCCCTTGCGGAAATCGGCGTTCTCGCTCACCCACTCCGAGACGATGTGCCGCGCGCCCTCGAGCGCTTCTCTGCCGCTCGTCACGCCCTTTTCAGCGTTGACGAAGGACGCGGCCAACGCCTCCAGCGCCGTCCCGCCCGCCTGCTGATCCCAGAGGAATTGCGCCAGCGGCTCCAGCCCCTTTTCGCGCGCCACCTGGGCCTTGGTGCGCCGTTTCGGCTTGTACGGCAGGTAAAGATCTTCGAGCTCGTTCTTCTCGAGCGCCGCTTCGATGCGGGCCTTCAGCCCGGGCGTGAGCTTGCCCTGCTCCTCGATCGAGCGCAGCACCGTCTCGCGGCGGTCCTCCAGTTCGCGGAAGTACGCCAGCTTCTCCTCGACGGCGCGGATCTGGGTCTCATCCAGGTTGCCGGTCACCTCCTTGCGGTAGCGCGCGATGAAAGGCACCGTGGCCCCGCCATCCAGCAACTCGGCCGTGGCGGCGAGGCTTTTCAACCCGACCGCGATCTCGCGGCTGATGTGCAACAGTACCGGCATGGACAGAGCTTTGGGTTGGTCCATAGTGTGGGAAACCCTTCCATGATAGCGCGCATTATCGTTTTCGACCGATCGCGGCCACCAGTCCCATCAGAAGCGTCGGCTGGCTCTTCCGGCCGTCGAAGAACCGCCTATCAGACCAGTCGCGGCGGAACTCCAGAAACCCGAGAAGCCGTGAGGCGAAGGCGTACCGGGCCGTCACCGTGAACTCCTTCAGGACCTGCGCCGCCCCGGTGGCGCCGGCGCCGTCGTTGAGTATCTCGCACCGCGAGCTGATAGATGTCTTATTACTCAGACGCATCCTGACGGCGCCGGCAACACCAACAGTGCTCTCTGACTTATCGTTAAGATAATCGAAGTTAATGGCAGCGGATGTTCGTGCGTCGGTATCAAGGGTAAGCACGGTATCATACAGCATCCGGTATGCGCGGCCGGCCTTGTTTTCGTCGGGTCCGCCGTACCACGTGTTGGTCCAGGCCGCCCGCCGCCCCGTCCATGTGCCCGTTACGCCCGCGGTCTTGTAAGTGGCGCCGGACACCACGTTGTTCCACCCAGCCGCCCACTGCGCTCCTGCGCGGAACTGCGAGCCGAGCGGCGCCTTCACCTGGATGCCGAACAAGTGATAAGGCACGCACCACGTGAACAGCAGAGAGCGCGAATAATTGAAATTCGCCGCGGATTCGATGACCTCCGCACCGGCGAAAGTCACAAAACGTCCTGCGTCGATCGCCGCGCCCTTCCAGGACGCCGGCTTGAAGGTCGCGTATGCCTGCGTGAAGACTTGCATGAGCGGCGTCGCGCTCTCACCGGCGCTCATGATCGCGAACGCCCGCCCCGCTCCGGCATCCACGTGGGCGCCCAGCCATCCGGCGCTGTAGTCCAGAGACAACACCGCCATGTTCAGTGCGGGCTGGTTGATCCTGTCGTCGAAGTTATGCAACAGGTTAATGTTGCGCGCGTGAGACCGGAAGCCTGTGCTGTAATATACGTCCACCACGCCCTTAGCCTGTACCGGCCCGGCTTTCCAGGGTGCCTGGGCCTGCGCTAATACCGCCGCGAACGCGAAGATGCAGATCTGCCTCATGGAAGTCTTCCGGAGGCACAAGTCTACGATGGAAACTCTCCCGCAGGCCAATTAGAAATTTGAATCGGGCCGATAGAAACCTTTCGCTTCCAGCCAGCCGCCCCCGCGTGCATGATAAGAGAAAGAACACGCCCGCAGAGGCACTTATGAAGATACTTCCAGGAGTGTGCGCGGCATTGGTGTGTACTGCCGCCTTCGCCCAGGCGCCCCAAAACCTCGACGGCAGGTTGACCGCCATGGACGGGGCGGTTCGTTCGGCGCAATCGGCGGGCGATAACGCCTGGATGCTCATCAGCTCGGCCCTGGTTCTGCTGATGACCGGCCCCGGCCTGGCGCTTTTCTACGGCGGCCTGGTGCGCCGGAAGAACGTGCTCGGCACCATGATGCAGAGCTTCGTTCTGATGGCCGTAATCTCCGTCCTGTGGGCCGTGGCCGGCTACAGCCTCGCCTTCGGCCAGGGCGGTCCGCTGGTCGGCGATCTTCGTTACGCTCTGCTCGAAGGCGTGGACGCCGCCGCCAATCCGGACTACGCGCCCACCATACCCCAGCAGACCTTCATGGTCTACCAGTTGATGTTCGCCATCATCACTCCGGCCCTGATCTCCGGAGCGTTCGCCGAGCGCATGAGGTTCAGCGCCATGCTGCTGTTCACCGTCCTCTGGGCCCTCATCGTCTACTTTCCGATGGCGCACATGGTATGGGGCAAGGGAGGGCTCCTGAACGCATTTCTGGGAGGCCGCGTGCCCTGCCTCGATTTCGCCGGCGGGACGGTGGTCCACATCACCTCCGGCGTCTCCGCACTGGTCTGCGCGGTGTACCTGGGAAAACGCCACGGATACCCATACGAATCGATGAAACCGCACAACCTGGTGCTCAGCTTCATCGGCGCCTGCCTGCTCTGGTTCGGCTGGTTCGGCTTCAACGCGGGAAGCGCGCTGGCCGCCTCCGGGCTCGCCGCCAGCGCCTTCGTGGCCACGCACTTCGCGGCCGCCGCCGCCACGCTCGGCTGGCTCGCAGCCGAATGGTTGAAGCACGGCAAGCCGAGCGTGCTTGGAGGAATTTCCGGGGCCGTCGCGGGGCTGGTCGCCATCACTCCAGCATCGGGCTTTGTGCGGCCCTTTCCGGCCATGGTGATCGGCTTCGCGGCGGGGATCTTCTGCTTCTTCATGGTGACTTCGGTGAAAAAGCGGTTCGGGTACGACGATTCGCTCGACGCGTTCGGCGTGCACGGCGCCGGAGGCACTCTGGGCGCGCTCCTCACCGGCGTCTTCGCCACCAGAACCGTGAATGACGCGCTCAAGGACCCGGCCGGCCGCCCTGTGCCCCTGGGATTGGTCGACGGCAACGCTTCGCAGGTGCTGAACCAGGCCGCGGGCGCGGCCATCGCCGCCGCGCTCGCCGTCCTGGGCACGCTGTTCATCCTGAAACTCTGCGACCTCCTCATCGGCGTCCGCGTCGACAAGGATCACGAGAGACAAGGGCTCGACCTCAGCATGCACGGCGAGGAAGGCTACAACTTCGAGGCGTAATCATGAAGAAGATCGAAGCCATTATCCAGCCTTTCCGGCTTGACGGCGTAAAAGAAGAGCTGAAGCGCATCGGCATCGACGGCATGACCGTGGCCGAGGTCCGCGGCCACGGCCGCCAGAAAGGGCACAAAGAGGTCTACCGCGGCCAGGAGTACCAGGTGGACCTGCTGCCCAAGATCAAGCTCGAACTGGTGATCCCCGACGACCGCTGCGCCGAGGTCATCACCGCGCTCGCCGCCGCCGCGCGCACCGGCCGCATCGGCGACGGGAAGATCTTCGTCTTCGACGTGGCCGAGGCGATCCGCATCCGCAACGGCGACCGCGGCGACGCCGCGCTCTGAGCCATGTTTACGGCCGGCAGCCTGCGGAGGCGCGCGGAACTGGCTGACGCCATCGTCCAGGCTGCCTACCGCGAGGCTCTCGCGCCGTCCGTGCCCGCGGGTCTGGCGCTGGTGGCCGTGGGCGGCTACGGCCGCCGCGAGCTTTTCCCCGGCTCCGACGTGGATCTCCTCATCCTGGCGCGCCCCAAAGCCATCGCGGGCGAACAACCAAGAGCCGCCCTGGCGGATTTCCTGCGCCTGCTCTGGGACCGCCGCCTCCGGCTGAGCCACTCCGTGCGCACCGTGGCCGACTGCTGCGAGCTGCACGACGGCAACCCGGAGCTGAATATCAGCCTGCTCGACCAGCGCTTCCTCACCGGAGACGAGAGCCTCAACGCGGAGTTGCAGGAGCGGCTTCCCCGGTTCCTGCGCGCCCGCGGCGCGGAGATCGCGCGGCGCCTGTCCAAGCTCGCCCGCGCCCGCCACGCCAGGTTTCAGAACACCATCCATCACATGGAGCCCGATATTAAGGAGGCGCCCGGCGGAATCCGCGATCTGCACACCATCTGGTGGCTGGAACGGCTGCGGCTCCCGCGCCCATCGGAGGAATGGGTTGCCCTGGCCTCCGCCCGCGAGTTTCTTTACGCGCTGCGGTGCTTCCTGCACGCGCGTCTGGGACGGGACGCGAACACTCTCACCTTCGAGCTTCAGGACGAAGCAGCGGCCGCCGCCGCAACGGACCCCGCGGAATGGATGCGTCATTACTTCCGGCATGCCCGCGCCGTGCATCGCACCGCATCCAGAGCCATCGAAGCCGCCGAGGGCCCGGAGGGCAACCTGCTCGCGCAATTCCGCAACTGGCGCTCGCGGCTCTCCACTCCCGAGTTCACCGTCTCGCGTGAGCGCGTGTACCTGCGGTCGCCCGCGCAGCTTGACCGCGAGCCGGAGCTGGCGCTGCGCCTGTTCGGCTTCATGGCGCGCCACGGACTGAGGCTGGCGCCGGAAACCGAACGGCGCGTGTCCGAAGCTCGTCCGTCTCTCGACACCTACTTCGCAGAAGGCCGCCCCGTGTGGCGCGCGTTCACCGAAATTCTCACCCTGCCGCACGCCGCCCTGGCGCTTCGCGCCATGGAGGAGACCGGCGCGCTTCCCGCCGTGTTGCCGGAATGGAAGCGCATCGAGTGCCTGGTGGTGCGGGACTTCCATCACCGCTACACCGTGGACGAGCACACCGTGGCGGCCTTCGATGCGCTCCACGGCCTGCGCGCCACCCGCCACCGCTTCGCGGATCTACTCGAGGAGGTGGACGCCCCGGACGTGCTCGCCTTCGCGCTGCTCGTCCACGACATCGGAAAAGGATGTGGAGACGGGCGCCACACGGACCGCGCCCGCCCGCTGGTGGAAGCCGCCATGAGCCGGCTTCAGGCGCCGCCCGGCGCGTTCGCCCGTGTATGGGCGCTGATCGCGCAGCACCTCGCGCTCGGCTCCGCAGCCAGCACGCGCGATCTGGACGACCCCGCGACGGCCCGCGATCTGGCGCAGCGCGCGGGCACCGAAGAACAGCTTCGGGATCTCACGCTTCTCACCTATGCCGACATGAGCGCGGTGAATCCCGCCGCCATGAGTCCCTGGCGCCTGGAGCGGCTATGGCTCGCGTACCTTTGCGCGCACCGCGAGCTGACGCGCGGGCTCGATGCCGACCGCATCGCGGCGCCCGAGGCGCCTTCGCCCGATCTCGCCCGTTTCCTCGAAGGCCTCCCCAGCCGGTACCTCCGCACCCATGCCGAGGACCGGCGCGAGGCACACCTGCGGATGTGGAAGCTCAGCCGCGAGACCGGGGCCGCCGTGGAGATCCGCAGGCTGAACGGCGTCTTCACCATGGACCTGCTGGCAAAGGACCGGCCGGGCCTGTTCGCCGCCCTCGCGGGCACGCTCTCCGGCTTCGGCCTGAACGTCGTAAAAGCCGAGGCCTTCGCCAACCGCGCCGGCGATGTTCTCGACAGCTTCGTCTTCACCGACCCCGCGCGCAACCTGGAATTGAATCCCACCGAGGTGGACCGCCTGCGCCTGGCGCTCGAACGCGCGGCGCGCGGCAACGCCGATGTCAGGGGACTGTTGCATGGCCGGCCCAAACCGGCGTTCCTCGCCCGCCCGCGCGTCCGGCCCTCGGTCACGTTCGACAGCGAAGCCTCGGCCGCCTCGACGCTGGTGGAAATCGTGGCGCAAGACCGGCCCGGCCTGCTCTACGACCTCGCGCGCGAAATCTCGGCAGCCGGCTGCAACATCGAAGTCGTGCTCGTCCACACCGAAGCGCACAAAGCCGTGGATGTTTTCTACCTGACCCGCGGCGGCGTAAAGCTTTCACCGGAGGTACAGGAGCGGCTGAAGACCGCGCTGCTTCTCACCTGCGGGCCGTGAGAGCGGCCCGCATCTTCTGAAGGTGTTCACGGCGATGTAAAGACGGCCTCAAATACCGCTCAAAGCCCGGCCGACATGAGGCGGCCGGCAAGCTCACTGTATGCTTCTCACGCTGCCATGCGGGTCAGAGTGTCCTGCGGCCGGTTGTCGACCTGCCCTGGCGCCGTTGCGCGCCCCAGGCCCGCTGATCGCAGGCGCACCGCGATGGCGAGATGGCTCATCAGGTAGAGCGGCACGAGCAATGTGGGGACCACTACCCACGGAAGCGTTCCCATCACCACGGTGCCGGGAGCCTGTGGAAACAGCCGGAACGGTGTTCCAGGCGCCGACAGGGCTCCCAAGAGAATGGCCACGATCAGATCGAGCGCGCCAAATACGTTCCAAACCGTCAGTAGCCCGCGGGGCAGCTTCCCTTTCCAGGCTGCCATGCCCGCCAGCGGGATCGCGGCAAGCCCGGTAATGATGTCGCCCCAGCCGGCGGAAAACGCAAAAGGCGCGGCCAGCCGTCCTCGATCATGCAGGATCAGGAAGCAGATCCCCCCGATGCGGAAGGCGTTGATGCCGGCCAGTCCCGCAAGCGGCAGCGAGAGGAACGCGTTGCGGAACGCCGGCCACGCCATCCACGCGACCAGGCCGCCGATCATCAAGACCAGGAAGGCAACCACGGGACCGGGAAACGGTCCGGTCACTCCAGGTGCGAATCCGCCCAGAGCGGCGATGCCGAAGATCAAAGCAGTCCAGGCCGCCGCGATGACGAAGGCGGCGAACCTGGCAACGGGCCGGATCGCCGCCAAGCCGATCAACACGATCAGGCCGGCGGCGCAGATCGCGCCCAACAGAAACGCGCTGATTACATCCAACATAAGGTGATCTCCCCCGACATGAGATGGTCTTCTACCGCCACGGTTGCAACTGGGCTTGCCGGGCTGTAGCCGTAAGTACGGCCGCCGCCTTCTCCCTCACCGGCGAGGTAGTCTGGCGCACCAAACTGCCGCCATTTCCAGAGAGCCGTGATGGCGGCGCCCGGTACCCGGCCGGCATCAACGTCCGGACGGTGGGAGCGCATTACGCCAGGATAGAAAGTCCTTCGCCAGGCGCGAGACGACATCGCCATTCTGTGCGCTGACGTCCTGCTCCTCGCCGGCGTCGCGCGAAAGCTGGTAGAGCTGCCAGGGACCGGTGACCGAGGTGCGGATCAACTTCCACTCTCCGCTGCGCATGGCCTGCTGTTTTTGCCATTCGAAGAAGAGGCGGCCGTGACCTCCCTTGCCGGTGCGTAGGGCCCGGCTGGGATCCATGCCGTCGAATGGCCGGTCTCCGGGGAGCGTCGCCCCCGCCGCGCGCGCGGCAAGGGGCAACACATCGAAGGCGCTGAGCAGGGCCGGGCAGGTGGAGCCTCGCGGAATGCGACCCGGCCAGCGCGCCATGCCGGCGACTCGAATGCCGCCTTCCCACAACGTGACACCGCCGCCGCGCAAGGGGCGGTTCGTCTGCACTTCCAATCCGCGGCCGGGGAGCATGAAAGCGCCGTTATCGGAGTAGAAGAAGATCAGGGTGTTAGGTTCCAGACCGGCCTCCCGCAACGCCTGGAGCACTCGCCCGAAAGCATCGTCGAGAGCGGTCACTACCGCGCGGAAGCGCTTGACCGGATCGGGCTCCCGAGGCGAGTAGCCATAATGGGCAAACCAGCGGTCCGGGGCCTGCCACTGGTTGGTTTCGCCCGGACGGACATTGGCTGGATTAGGATAATGCGGCGCGTTGAACGGCAAGTACAGGAAGAACGGCCGAGCGCGGTTCTTGTGGACGAACGAGATCGCTTCGCCGGCGAACAGATCGGTGGAATAGCCTTCGACGTCCGCCGGTTCCGTGCCGCGGTACAGGTCGAGGTCGCCGTTGTAGAGGTGGGTGTAATAGTCAATGTTGCCCGAGCGGTGGCCGAAGAATTCGTCGAAGCCCCGCTCGGTGGGACGACTGCCCGGCGCCCAGCCGAGATTCCACTTGCCGAAGCACCCGGTCGCATAACCGCACGGCTTGAGATACTGCGGGATGATTTGTTCGGAATGGGGGAGCCCGATGCCGCTCTTGTTCTCCTGTGCGCTTAGCTGGTAGTTCAGCCGGTAGCGGACCGGGTGACGCCCGGTGAGCAATCCGGCGCGGGACGCGGTGCAGGTGGGAGAAGCGGTGTAGAAGTTGGTGAAGCGCGTTCCCGAGGCGGCGAACCGGTCGAAGTTGGATGTGTCGATTTCGGTGTTGCCGTAGCAGCCGAGATCGCCGTATCCGAGATTATCGGCGGTAACCAGCACGATGTTGCAGCGCTCCCGCCGGGGAGCAAGCAAGGCTTGCAACAGAGAGCGCCTGGTGAGCATGGCCAAAATTATCCGACTTCCGGCAAGATTTCAAGTGGGGCCGCGGCGACAATCAACCGCAGGGCTTCAGTCAAAGAACCAACATCGTGCCGATCCCGCATAGCAGATCACCCTGCGCGGCACTCTCGCCGCTGGCCTTCACGGGCCGCCGGCGGCTCAGTTCCAGGCTGGTGCGGCGTATCGAATCTGAATGCTACCTGGCCTCGTCTTCCACTGAGATCGCGTTCACAATGGCAAGTTCAGTGGAAGGCTCAAAGTTGAGCACAATCTTGTCGAACACATTCGGCCTGACGCCGCGAAAGGTTTTCGTCACCGCCGTGACCGCAGCGCCGGCCTCCCGTGTGATATCGAAATCCCGCAACACCTGCACGTGATTGGCGAATACATTGAAAATGCGCGGATGGGCAAGCCGTGGCACGTAACCACCGAAGTAGTTTTCCGCGAAATGCATCTGGACGGTGTAAGTCGAGCCCGCCGCGACGGGAATTGAATACGTGAACGATCCGAATCGCTCCCCTTCGTACAGCGCCGGATCGTTGGTGCGCGACACGGTGGCGCGAAAGCGCGAAAGCCTGCCGCCTCTATAGTAGCGATCGGCGAGCCAGAGCCTTCCGTTGCTATCCGTGTAGGGGGTGTCATTCGCGCGCCATCGCAACGGCCGCATCTTTCCCTTGAGTCCAGGAACGATTTCGATCGCATTGACGAACGCACGCTGGTTCCGCGCGGAGAAGCGGAGATGAAGTTTACCGTCCGGCGCGGGCGATAGGTCCTTCACGACCTTTATATTGGCCACCTCGAGGCCGCCTGCGTCCGCCACCACATCCATTTGCTCCATGTGACGGCCATCGCGCGGGGGAAGGATTTGAACGCCGTTGGCGTCAACATGAAACGCGCGCGCCCCATCGCCAACGGAGCCGAGGATCGGTGTCCCCGCGGATTCGGCAAACATCAGCCGCATCTCATAGACCCCGGGGCGCAGCGGTATATCGTAAGTGAACTCCTCGCCTGCACGGAGGTGCTGATAAACGCCGGGGTCGTCCGCCATCGCCAGCGAGATATAGCGCACATTCGCAGTGGTTCCGCCGGTGAAGTACCGGTCGGCCGACCAGTGGTTTCCAAAGCGGTCTACGTACTCCCCGGAAGTCAAGCCCGCCAGGATTCGGACGGTATCCGCGCCAGGAGTTGCGGCGACGGGCGGAGGCGGGACCGGCGCCTTGCTGGATGAGGCAGGCGCCAAGCGGGAGACCCCGGCCACAAGCCCAACGCATACAATCACGGCGACCACCAAAACGGTCCCTCCATGGGCGCGGAGGAAACCCGGAAAGGAGAGAAGCCGGCCAGGGACATCGAGCCGGGGCTGCCGGGGGTCCCTCCTTGGCACCTGCGGTGGTGAGACGTCCTTCGCCGATTCGGACCGCAGGAACTGGGGCCCGTACTGCCCGCGGGCGAGCACGATCTTGATGGGATGAGAAGCCCCCTCTTTGGCGTAATACTCCTGGAGTCGCTTACGGACACGGTGGGCCTCAACCCTGACAATCGAATCCCGCTGGGGATCGAAGGTTGAACGGCGCCCAAGAGCGTGGACCCCGACTTCGTACTCCGTGACGGCCTCGGAGGCGTTCTGAAAATGCCTCTCGCAGACGAACCGCAGCAGTCTAGCGGCGTTCGAGTACGGCCCGAAAATACCCGAGCCGAGTACCGTCTCGAGTTCATTCCTCTCGGACGCAAACCGGTCTGCCTCGAAATGTCGCTCTGCCGGACTGCTCATCCTCGCACCGGATATCAGGAACCGTAATATCAAAACGCGGGTCGAGACCGCAACAGAAGGGTTAACGGCGCGTTAATCGCGGTGGCATCCGGCTGCTCCAATTCATTGAAACTCAACCGGATACGCGCGGCGGCCTTGTTAACGGAGCCCCGGCTGCAGAACGTAACGATTTTTAGCGTTCCGCGGCCTGGGCGGGCCGTACAATCCCTGCTTGGGCATCGTACCCCAGCGGGCTACGCGTGCCACAAGAGTGAGGAGCGCTTCTTTATGAATTGGAGACTGAATCCAACCCGGACGAGGATAGCCGCCTGGCTGCCCGCCGCTCAGCGTGGCCTTGGCGGGCTCGTCCTTACGCTGATGCTGGCAGCCGGCCTGTCCGCCCAAATGGATCAAGGCACCATCACGGGCGTAGTCCAGGACACCAGCGGCGGGCTGATGCCGAATGTCCAGGTGACCCTTACCAACACCGATACCGGCCTGGTATTGCAGACCAGGACAAACGCCAACGGACTTTTCATTTTTTCGCCCGTGAAGATAGGACGTTACAAGACTTCCGCGGCGGCGCCGGGTTTTCAGACCACCGTCCAGGAGAATCTGCGATTGAACATCCAGCAGAGACTGAATGTGGTGATGACATTGAATCCCGGCGCGGTGAGCGAGACGGTGACGGTGACGGCGACGCCTCCACTGCTGCAATCGCAGTCCAGTTCGGTCGGCATGGTCATGAGCACCAACAC